>NZ_CP009621.1:3465000-4130845 GCF_000973725.1 Pontibacter korlensis
GAGAAAACCCGCTAAGTGTTTGACTGCATGGCCGCCCGTACCGCAAACCGACACAGGTGGTCGAGGAGAGAATCCTAAGGTGCTCGAGTGAATCACGGCCAAGGAACTCGGCAAAATGGCCCTGTAACTTCGGGAGAAGGGGCGCTTCCTCTGGGCAACCAGAGAAGCCGCAGTGAAAAGGCCCAGGCGACTGTTTAACAAAAACACATGGCTTTGCGAAATCGAGAGATGAAGTATAAGGCCTGACACCTGCCCGGTGCCGGAAGGTTAAGAGGGGGGGTTAGCCTCTAAGGCGAAGCTCTGAATCGAAGCCCCGGTAAACGGCGGCCGTAACTATAACGGTCCTAAGGTAGCGAAATTCCTTGTCGGGTAAGTTCCGACCTGCACGAATGGTGTAACGATCTGGGCGCTGTCTCAGCCGTGAGCTCGGTGAAATTGTAGTCTCGGTGAAGATGCCGAGTACCCGCAACGGGACGGAAAGACCCCATGAACCTTTACTATAGCTTAGCATTGACGCTGGGTAACTCATGTGTAGGATAGGTTGGAGGCTGTGAAGCGGTGTCGCCAGGCATCGTGGAGCCGTCCTTGAAATACAACCCTTGAGTTGCTTGGCGCCTAACCTCATAAAGTGGGGAACAGTGCTTGGTGGGTAGTTTGACTGGGGTGGTCGCCTCCAAAACAGTAACGGAGGCTTTCAAAGGTTCCCTCAGCACGCTTGGTAACCGTGCGCAGAGCGCAATAGCATAAGGGAGCTTGACTGTGAGGCCTACAAGCCGAGCAGGGCCGAAAGGCGGATATAGTGATCCGGTGGTTCCGCATGGAAGGGCCATCGCTCAAAGGATAAAAGGTACTCTGGGGATAACAGGCTGATCTCCCCCAAGAGCTCATATCGACGGGGAGGTTTGGCACCTCGATGTCGGCTCGTCACGTCCTGGGGCTGGAGAAGGTCCCAAGGGTTCGGCTGTTCGCCGATTAAAGTGGCACGCGAGCTGGGTTCAGAACGTCGTGAGACAGTTCGGTCCCTATCTGTTGTGGGCGTAGGAGATTTGAGGGGTCCTGACCTTAGTACGAGAGGACCGGGTTGGACGAGCCTCTGGTGGACCTGTTGTGGCGCCAGCCGCAGCGCAGGGTAGCTACGCTCGGACGGGATAAGCGCTGAAAGCATCTAAGTGCGAAACCCGCCCCAAGATGAGATCTCCCTTGAAGGGCCGTCAAAGACGATGACGTTGATAGGCCGCAGGTGTAAAGTCAGAGATGGCAAAGCCGAGCGGTACTAATTGCCCGGGCGCGTCCGGTGCGGTGCACTGGCCCGCCGCTCTCGTAAATTTCCTTGCTTTTCTCTCCCCCACTTATCATGTCATAAAGCATAGAGCACGCATAGAAACCGTGCAACGATAATGGTGGCTATGGCCCCGGTGAGCACCTCTTCCCATTCCGAACAGAGCAGTTAAGCCCGGGAGCGCCGATGGTACTGGGGTCACACCCGGGAGAGTAGGTGGCCGCCAACCCCAACAAAGGGGCAGCAGGAGACAATCCCGCTGCCCCTTTTCCTTTTTATACACCCACCAGGGAAGGGAAGGGCTAGTCTGAAAGCTATATTATCCTCCCTATCCAGAGATGATTCTCTGGTTGATGGCATATAAGACTAAGGAGTGGTTTTATGTTAGTTGCTATACTTATTCAGCTTTTCTTGTTAGCTTACAAGAGCATTCCTTCAATAAGGTTCTAATAAACAACAGGGGCTGCAGCTAATAAGCTGCAGCCCCTGTTGTTGTATACTTGCTAGACTATTAAGTTAACTTACTGGAGCAGGAGTGAACTTGTCTGCAGCAGCAGTAATGGTATCAAGCTCTTCGCTAGTTAAAGTGAACTCTAAAGCTTTAGCATTATCAGCAACCTGTTGCTCATCGCGGGCACCAACCAACACACAGGCCACTCCAGGTCTGTGGATGGTCCAGTTGATTACTAGTTGTGCAAGTGTAGCGTTATGCTTTTCAGCTATAGGTCTAATCTCGTCAAGTAGTGTTTGAGTTCTGCTAATGTTTTCATCAGTGTAAAAGAGGTTACCTTCACGCGTATCGCCTTCATTGAACTGATGCCCTGGCTTGATTTTACCGGTTAGCAGTCCTCTTTGCAGCGGGCTGTAAGGTATGATACCCAAACCCCTATCAATGGCCTGAGGAACTACATCTTGCTCTATACCTCTGTTGATCATGGAGTAAGGCACTTGATTAGAAGCTAATTGAATAGTCTCTAAGGCCTCTGATACCTGCTCTACATTATAGTTGCATACACCAGCAGCTCTTACTTTGCCTTGTTCTATAAGGCGCTGTACAGCCTCAAACGTTTCGCTTATAGGCGTAGTAGCGTCAGGCCAGTGAATCTGGTACAAATCAATGTAATCAGTCTTAAGGCGGCGAAGACTGTCTTCACACTCTTGCATGATTTTCTCTCTGGAAGCCCATTTATACATTTTAAAAGGCTTACCGTCATTGTCTACAGAGTCGAAGAAGTACTCTCCCTGCTCTGTTTGCCAGTTCATGCCAAACTTCGTCAAGATTTGGTACTGCTCGCGTGGTATACCTTCCAGTGCTTTGCCCACCAACTCTTCGCTGCGGCCGAAGCCATATACTGGTGCTGTGTCTATGGTGGTTATACCTGCATCGAAAGCCGCTTTTATTGCTCTGATAGCGGCCTGCTCTTCAGCACCGCCCCACATCCATCCTCCAATTGCCCAGGCTCCAAAGGCCATAGGTGTTACCATTACGTCTGATTTACCTAATCTTCTTAGTTCCATTAGTAAGTTCTATTGTTCTTAATCTATTTACTGCAATAATGGAGTTACAACCTCTCCCAACTTAAAATGTTTACGTGATGGGGTACGTATAGGTGTATACCTGCCACTGGATTGACTGTAAAAGGGCTGTAATAGCTGAGTGTTCAAACTATTATATCATGTAAAAGATTTTGCTTGTCATCAACATATAAAGCATTTTGTTTTAGAAGTGTAGGAGGAAGTGAGCATCTTCTGTTAGTCTTACTTAGCTTGTTTAGCTTAATTCTAAATTAGGCAGCATATGGTGTGTTTACGCAACAAAGCCCTTATATGAGCAAGTATAAGTAGTATTGTTTATGTTAAATTAAACGCTACAAGTTATGGAAGCTACATGTAACCACTGCACCCATTGGGAGCAGGATCAAAATAAAGTAAAGTTGCAGAGCCAGGATTTCGGCGTATGTGATGAGTTAACTGGGCAGCATGCAATGGAGCCAGAATATGTATTACCACTGGTACACGAGGGACCTGAGGACATGAAGCCTCAGCGTTTTGAGATGATTACAGGAGCGATGTTTGGCTGTAACCACTTTAACGAGAGAAAGAATTGGGTAAAGTAAGGTACCCGTTGTTTGATAAATTATCAAGAAGGCCTTCTTGCAAACTAGCAAGAAGGCCTTCTTGGTTTAGAAGTATGTGCAGGATCAATAGATGAAGAGCTGCTTTTAGTAGGGATGGAAGTGCGGTTATTATAGTAGTATGAAATAACTGAATTTTTATTTGCATTTAATTTATAGATAATCGTAGAGTACTATATATTAAGTCAACACAACACGAAATGTAAATGTTTGAATCCATGGATGTTACTAATGTAAACGCAAACCTGCTAAGGCCGCGGCTTCTGATGCTTTTGTTAGGTTTAGGATTGCTCATAACCTCTTGTAGCCAAAAGACAATTACTTCCTCATCAGCAGAAGCGATATCTACTGCAACTACAGACTCCGCTACCGTTAACACTACTGCTTTTGAGGTACCTGTAGAGTACTACACGCTCGACAATGGTCTTAAAGTAGTGCTCTCGCCTGACCACACGGCGCCCGTAGTAACAGTTGCTGTTTATTATAATATAGGCTTTCGTATCGAACCTAAAGACCGGACAGGCTTTGCGCACCTTTTCGAGCATATGATGTTTCAGGGCTCCGAAAATCTTGGCAAGATGGAGTTTATTCAGTTGGTTCAGAAGAATGGCGGTATCCTGAACGGCAGTACACGTTTCGACTTTACAAATTACTTCGAGATAGTGCCGGCTCATAAACTGGAAACAATGCTATGGGCCGAGGCGGACCGTATGAAGGGCCTTAATATCACACAGGATAACTTAACCAACCAACAGGGTGTAGTTAAGAACGAGGTAAAGGTAAATGTACTGAACCAACCTTATGGAGGTTTCCCATGGCTTGATATGCCACAATACGCCAATAAGAACTGGTATAATGCACATAACTTTTATGGAGACCTGAAAGACCTTGACGCAGCCAACCTGGAAGATGTGCAGTCTTTCTTCAAAACCTATTACTCACCTAACAATGCAGCACTGGTGGTGGTAGGAGACTTTGATCCGGCACAGGCAAAGGAGTGGGTGCAGCAATATTTTGCAGATATTCCGTCTGCTGCCTTACCGGAGAAAGTAGACTTATCGGAACCTAGGCAGGAGAAGGAGCAGCGCTTTACTAAAGATGATAAACTGGCAAATAAGCCAGCACTAGCTTTTGCATACCACATGCCAGAACGCAATACACCTGCTTATTATGCCATGGGCTTGCTAGACCAGATTCTGCTGCAGGGGAAAGATAGCCGCCTATACCAGGCTCTTGTTCAGGAGCGTGGTTACACAGGTTCAGTAAATGGTGGCATAAATGCATACCTGGGTAACATGTTCAATTATAACGGCCCAATGCTTTGGATGGGGGACCTGGTATATGATAAGGACGTGGCGGCAGATTCTATCATCAACGTGCTGGACCAGGAGATAGCGAAACTTCAGCAGAAGGGTGTAAGCCAGGAGCAGCTAGATTTAGCTATGGTGAAGATGCGTTCCTCTTTATACGACCAGGTTAGTCAGCTTTATGGCTTTGGCAGGGCAGATTTGCTGGCAACCTTCGCCTTGTTTGATGATAACCCTTCACGCATCAATCAGTTGGAGGAGGAGTTCAGAAAGGTAACTCCGGAACTTATGCAGGAAACGATACGCCAATACCTGCGGCCAACTAACCGAACTATCCTGCTTATAAATCCACAGGCACAGATATAAAGAGCATCATCATGAAAAAGATACTTTCCATATCCCTTAGTATGTTGCTAGCTATGAGCACAAATGTTGTGCTGGCACAGAAGCAAACGCCACCGGAAGGAGGGGAGCCAAAGAACTTTACTTTACCTGCTAAACAAGAGTTTAAATTGCCTAACGGTCTGGAGGCTACTATGGTGCCTTACGGAGAAATCCCTAAGGTTACAGTAAACCTTGTGGTGCAGGCGGGTAATGTACACGAGGTGCCAAAAGAAAATGGGCTGGCCGACATAGTTGGAAAACTGATGGAACAGGGCACGGCAACCAGAAATGCATCTCAGATAGCAGAAGAGGTAGCACGTATGGGTGGCTCACTACATATAAGCATTGGACCTAACCAGACGTACATAAGTGGCGATGTTTTATCAGAATATGGGCCGGATTTGATCAGGCTGATGGCGGATATACTGAAGGAACCTGCTTTTCCGGAGTCTGAGTTGGAGCGTGTAAAAAATGACTTTAAGCGGCAGATGAACCTTGCGCGGGCACAGCCTGGTACGCAGGCGCAAATGAAATTTAGCAATGCCCTGTATGGAGATCATCCTTATGGTCGTGGCCTGCCTACCGATGCTGAAATAGATGCTTATACACTCGAGCAGGTAAGAGATTTCTACCAGAGGCAGTTTGGGGCACAACGGACAAATATTTACGTGGCTGGTAAGTTTGATGCCAGTGCTATGAAAGATGCTATCTCCTCATCACTAAGCGACTGGAGGGAAGGACCTGCTCGTCAGATACCTGTTGCCAAACCTGTAACCAAGAAAAACATGTTTGTGATTGACCGGCCAGCGGCTCCACAGTCTACCATTGTTATGGGGTTGCCTGTAGTAGACCCCTCACATCCAGATTATATGGCCTTGCGTGTTACCAACTCCTTATTGGGAGGTTCCTTCGGATCACGTATCACCAGAAACATCCGAGAGGATAAAGGGTATACGTACTCTCCATACAGCTCTTTATCTGCACGGTATAAAGTGGGGGACTGGTACCAGCAGGCTGATGTAACCACTGAACACACGGGCAATTCGCTTAAGGAAATTATGTATGAGATAGAGAGGCTGAGAAAAGAGCCCCCAACAGAAGAGGAACTGAAAGGAATAAAGAATTATGAGGCCGGACTCTTTGTGTTACGCAACTCTACACCAGGAGGAATCATCAGCCAGCTTAACTTCCTGGACCTGCACGACCTGCCAGAAACTTTCCTGACAAACCAGGTGCAGAACATACATGCTGTTACGCCCGAGCAGGTACAGCAGACAGCAAAACAGTACCTGCGGCCAAGTGATATGACTTTAGTAGTGGTAGGGGACCGTAAGCAGATTGATAAGCAACTAAAGAAATTTCAGAGTGAGCTGAAGAGTGCTCCTGTAACGCAATAACGTTCTTTCCTGAAAAGATAAAAAGCCCCACCCTATGTCAGATAAGGTGGGGCTTTTCTTTGGGATAGATACTACTTACTTCTCTTTCTCTTCCTGTATCTGGCCATTTCGGTACACTCGGGTTTTCACCACTTTACCTTCAGCGTTGTGGTACTTCCAGGTGCCAGTCTCCCGGTTATTGCGAAATTGCCCCAGCACTTCTGTTTTGCCATCTTCAAAGTAAGCTTTGTAAGGGCCGAAGCGCAGTCCATCCTTATGACTTGTCTCGGATTTTAGCTTGCCAGATGGGTAGTAGGTGAAGCTGCTACCTACAATTTTACCTTTCTCGTACGTATGCTTTTCCTGCACCTGCCCGTTTTCGTGGTAAGTGAGGCGTTCGCCTGTAAGCTTATCGTCGTTGTAATTTTCGCTGAGCTTGGTCTGCTTGCCGGGGGCGTTGAAGTATTCTTTCCAGTTGCCGTGCTTCTTCTTGTCTTTGAGCTGCTCCTCTGCCTGCAGGTTACCTGATGGATAGTAGCGCAGGGTTTTGACATTTGTGCCATTGCTGCTAGCTGTAATCTCCTCCTTCAACTTTCCATCCTCGTAGAAATACTGTGCTGTGCCACTTACTTCTCCGTTTTTGTAGGTAATGATGCTTCGCGGCTTACCGCTTTCATAGTATGACTTGGCTGGTCCATGCATTTTGCCGGCTAAGAACTGCCCCTCAGTGCTAAACTTGCCGCTGCGATAAAAGCTCTTATAGGTACCCTGCTTTTGTCCGGCTACGTTCTGTACTTCCGTCTCTACCTGACCATTGTCATAGAAGGTTTTGTAAGAACCCTGCAGCATACCGTTGGTATAGCTTGCCTCTGTTTCGAGATTACCATTAGAATAGTAAGTCTTAGCCAATCCATTCTGCTTGCCGTTTCGGTAGGTAATTTCAGATTTTACCTTACCAGATGGGTAATACTCACGCACCACTCCCTCCGGAGACCCGTTTACAAACTCTGTCTCTTTTTGTAGGGTGCCATCCGGAAAGTATATCTTGAACAGCTTGCTTTGTTGATCGTTCTCAAAGAAGCCTTCCTGCAACACTCTGCCATCGGGGCGATAGGCTTTAAATGGACCCTGCTTTACATCAAGATGATACGTGAGCTGAAGCTTTGGCTGTCCACCTGGGTAGAACTCTGTGTACACGCTGTCCTTTTTGCCTTCCACAAACTTTACCAGTGCCTCACGTTCCCCCGTAGGGTAGTAGCGGTTGTAATACCCTACTATAGCAGAGTCCGGCGTAATAAAATACTCTTCCTTTACTTGTGTAAAGCCTTCATCGTGGTAGGTGACAACCTGTTGCTGTGCCATGGCCATACCTTGTGCAAGACAAGCTGGAAACAGTAAGGCGAGGAGTTTACGCATGTTCTTATTTTATGTGATTATGCTTTAAATGTTCTGAGTGGTAATGCTATACCTGCTGCGTGTATGAACAAGCTGTTTAGCTAAAGCATTCAAATTTATACTTTTATGCAAATGTACAAGTATAAAAAAGAAGCCTTACGTGCTCAACGTAAGGCTTCCTGCAAATTATATGCCCGGCGGCACATTATAGTTTCTCGATAACGATAGAAGAGGCACCACCGCCACCGTTGCAGATACCGGTTACACCGATCTTACCTCCTTTTTTATCCAGAACGTTGCAAAGTGTGGCAAGTATACGGGCACCAGAGGCTCCCAGCGGGTGGCCAAGTGATACGGCTCCTCCGAAAACATTCACCTTGCCGCCTTCCAAGCCAAGCTTTTGGTTGTTGGCAATAGAAACTACCGAGAAGGCTTCGTTGATCTCATAGAAATCTACTTCTGATGGATCTACACCTGCGTGTTTCAGTGCTTTTGGTATAGCCAGCGATGGCGTAGTGGTAAACCAGATCGGGTCCTGCTCCGCATCGGCAAAGCCACGGATCTTAGCAATCGGCTTCACACCCAGTTCCTCTGCTTTCTCCTTGCTCATCAGTACCACTGCAGCAGCACCGTCGTTTAGGGTGGAGGCATTGGCAGCTGTAACTGTACCAGCTTTATCAAACACTGGCTTCAATCCAGGTATCTTATCAAAGTTAACTTTTCTAAACTCTTCGTCTTCAGCTACAACAATTGGGTCTTTACCGCGCTGTGGCACTTCTACGGGCACAATCTCATCCTTCAGCAAACCAGCCTCTGCAGCCTCAGCTACTTTTTTGTAGGAGCTTATGGCATACTCATCCTGCATTTCGCGCGTGATCTTTAGTTCTTTGGCCGTGTTCTCCGCTGCATTACCCATATGAAAGTCGTTGTACACATCCCAAAGGCCGTCTTTCAGCAGGCCGTCTGTCATCTGGCCGTGGCCAAGCTTGGCTCCAAAACGCGCCTTCTCGAGGTAGTAAGGCACATTGCTCATGCTCTCCATACCGCCTGCCACTATCACATCTTTATGGCCCAGCATAATAGCCTGCGCTGCGAACATGATGGCTTTCGAACCTGAGGCACAAACTTTATTGACAGTAGTACACTCCACCTCATGGCCTAATCCGGCAAAGATAGCTGCCTGGCGAGCAGGAGCTTGGCCAAGGTTGGCAGAGATTACGTTACCCATAATCACTTCCTGCACCTGGCTTTTATCTACGCCGGCTTTTTCCAGAGCTCCTTTTATGGCAGCAGCACCAAGCTGTGTAGCTGAAAGGCTAGCCAGGGCTCCACCAAATGAGCCGATTGGAGTACGAACTGCTGAGATAATATATACTTCTTTTACTTGCATAGTTTTGATGTTTTTGTTGGGTTACGTTGTGAAGTTACAGGGATTTGGTCTCAAAACCAAACGAGCGTTAGCTTTGCAAACAGCTCCTTATCATCTAACAAGTTGTCGAGCATCAGGAGTGATTATGATAGGTGTTGAAGGCAAAACGCGCATGTTTTTGGAGTTGTTAAACACATAGGTTTAAAGGTAATTTTAAACCACACCCGCCTATACGAGTCTAATCCTTCAGCGGCTGCACTCTTGCAGATTATGCTTAATTTTGATTTTTTCACTTACCTAATAACCAATCTGTTTCACCCGAAATGAAGAAACTTTTATGCCTGGCTGTTGTCTTTAGTGCCGCTCTGCTTCAGGCAGAGGCACAAGAGCAAACAGCTAAAAAAACACTTACCCACGACGTATACGACAGCTGGAAAGGCCTTGCAGGAGATAAAATCTCTAATAACGGCAAGTATGTGCTTTACAACATCGATCCTCAGGAGGGAGACGGTGATTTATACATTCGCAACATGGTAAATAATGCCATTGCCAAGTATAACCGTGGTTCCAAAGCCAGCTTTACAAACGATAACGAGTTTGCCGTCTTCCAGATTAAGCCGGAGCACCAGAAGGTACGGGCTCTGAAACTGAAAAAGAAGAAGGGCGATGATTTACCAAAGGACTCCTTGGCTATAGTGAATCTTCAGGATATGAGTGTGGTAAAAGTGCCGCGCGTAAAATCCTACAAGTTGCCAAAAGAGGGCAGTGGTTGGGTAGCCTATCATCTTGAGAAGCCGTTGGCTGAAAAGAAAGAGGATAAAAAGAGTGATGCGGTAGAAGGTGAAAAGAAAGCCGATGCGAAAAAGAAGTCACCAAAGAAAAACAAAGACGCCAAAGGCACAGAGCTGGTACTGCGCAATCTGAGAACAGGGCAGGAGCAGCGCTTCTCACGTGTTACGGATTACATCTTCTCAGAGCAGGGCAACATGCTATACTTCGTGAAGGATGAGCTAGACTCGCTGCACCGTGCTGGTGTTTTTGCTTTCAGCACCGCCGAAATGAAGGAAATGCCTATAGATACAGGTAGAGTTACCTACAAAGGTATAAGTGCGGATAAGGCCGGAGAACAATTGGCCTACGTAGCATCAGCCGATACTGTAGGGGCAGACATCCGCTATTTCAGCCTGAACTACTGGAACACCAAAACACGCAGGAACCAAGTGCTGGCTGATACCTTGGCGAAAGGCATGCCGCAGAACTGGATGGTTAGCGAGCACGGCAACCTCTCTTTCTCCGAAGATGGTAAGCGCCTGTTTTTCGGCACCTTTCCGCGCCCGGTGCGCTACGAGAAAGATACTACGCAGCTAGAGGAAGACAAGGTAAGCCTGGACATATGGACTTACAAGGATCCGCTTATTCAGCCGATGCAGCTTAAGCAAAATGATCGCACACTGAAGCGCTCCTTCCTGGCTATGTATGATTTGAAGAATGGCAGTATGCAGCAGTTGGCTACACTGGAGATGCCCGATGTATACTTGGATGCTTATAAAACTGGTGATGTGGCTTTAGGTGTGAGCGACGAGAAGTATAAAATCACCATTGGTTATGATACGCCAACCCGCAAAGATGCTTACCTCATCGACCTGAAGAAGGGCACTACCAAGCAGATATTGACAGGCACCAGGGGCAATCCTCGTGTGTCGCCTATGGGCAAGTATGTGTATTGGTATGAACCAATGGATAGCAGCTGGCATGCTATGAGTACCAGGGGAGGAGACAATATCAATCTGACAAAACAGATAGGGGTACCGTTTTATGAGGAGTTCAACGACATGCCGGTATTGCCTGACGATTATGGATTGGCAGGTTGGGTAGAGAATGATGCTCTGCTTTTAGTATACGACCAGCACGACATCTGGAAATTAGATCCCGCAGGAAAGAGAGCAGCTGTTAACCTTACTGATAAGTATGGCCGCCAAAATAACCTGCGTCTACGCTACGAGAAGCTGGACAGCGAGCAGAAATTTATTCCTGCCAATGCAGAGCTGTACTTGAGCGGCTTCAACCTCTCTACCAAGGCCGATGGCTACTATAAGGATTACCTAAATAAAGAGGTGAAACCAGAGAAGCTTGTTAGCTCTGACCACGCCTACTCTTCATTAAGTAAGGCTAAAAACAGCACCCTTGTAACCTTCCGCCGTGGAGACTACCGCAACTACAACGACCTTTATGCTTCCAGCCTGAGTTTTGCTAATGTGCAGCAGTTAACCGATGCTAACCCACAGGCTTCAGAGTATAAGTGGGGAACAGTAGAACTAGTAGAGTGGAAGTCTACAGACGGTATACCGCTACAAGGGCTGTTGTACAAGCCAGAGAACTTCGACCCAACAAAGAAGTACCCAATGATGGTGTATTTCTACGAGCGTTCTTCGGATCGCATGCACGCCCACCGTACACCTGCTCCAAGCGCCTCTACTATTAACATCCCGCTGTTTGTCAGCAACGATTACTTAGTGTTCGTACCGGATATAGTGTATCAGAACGGCTACCCGGGCGAGAGCGCCATGGATTGCATCATACCTGGTGTACAGATGCTGGTGCAGCAGGGATTTGTGGATGATAAGAACATGGCATTGCAGGGCCAGAGCTGGGGCGGCTATCAGATTGCTTATATGGTTACCCGCACTAACCTGTTTAAAGCAGCCATGGCTGGTGCCCCTGTGTCTAACATGACGAGTGCCTATGGTGGTATTCGCTGGGGTACGGGTTTGAGCCGACAGTTCCAGTATGAGCGCACACAGAGCCGTATTGGTGGTACACTGTGGGAAAAACCGATGCAGTTTATTGAGAATTCGCCCCTGTTCTTTGCTGATCGCGTGCAGACACCACTACTGATCATGCATAACGACAACGACGGCGCTGTGCCGTGGTATCAGGGCATCGAGTACTTTATGGCGCTTCGTCGTCTGAACAAGCCTGTTTGGATGCTGGTGTATAATGGGGAGGAGCACAACCTGATGCAGCGCAAGAACCGCAAAGACCTTTCGATGCGCATGTCGCAGTTCTTCGACCATTACCTGAAAGGAGCCCCGGCTCCGGTTTGGATGGAGCAGGGTGTGCCATCGGTTGTAAAGGGTAAGGATTATGGTTTGGAACTGGTTGGCAAACCAGAGGTAGCCAGAGAGCTAGAAGACTAGTAGCTACTACACGTTTAATTTTTATGAGAGGGAGCAGGTATATTACCTGCTCCCTCTTTCTTTTAGTAGTAACTAAAATGTTACTACTACATCAGAGAGCTTAATTTACAAGTTGCACATGATTGTTTAATATTTTAAATAGTGTTTAAACATGAGTAAATATATTTATGAAATATGTCAATTTAAACTGTGCAATAAAAACTGTAATCATGATTGATTCAGGATCTTTTTGTATTGATGTTATGAGTTTAAACGGATCTACTTGTTATCATACAATACAAAGAACAAGAATGATTAATGTAGGCGATGGATAAAGATTATAAAATTTCACTAATATTTTTTGTTATTTAATATTAGAATCTCTTTTTATTTAAATATATGTGTTTATATTTGAAATGTGTACTATAATAGTACTGATAAAACCTGCCTAAACACTATATAAGTATGCCTAAACAAGCTAATTCTCGCCCTTCTACTTTTAGCTCTGATGCCCTCATACATTGTGTATTGTCATCTAACAGAGAACAATGTTACACCAAAGAAGACTATCGTTCAAATTGTCCTGGATATAAAACATATGTGTTTCTGTTATGCTTTGTTCTAGGAATCGTTAGTCTTGCTGCTACTCCTGCACTTGCCCAGACAATAACCCAATCCCCAACAGGTACAGTTTGTCCGGGCACAGTAGTTACTTTCACTTTTACCCCTCCTGCAAATACTGAAAGTGTTCAATGGCAGGAAAGAGCAGCAGGTGCAGCTTTCCCTACTAATATTGATGGAGAAACAGGCTATACTTATTCTTTCCCTGCAGAAACAATAGATAATGGGAAAAGATATAGCGTTCTATATACAAGAAGAAGTGGACTTCTGGGCTTACCCTATAATACTCAAAGCGAAGAAATAACACTTGTTGTTAATGCACCAGCAGCACCTTCCGTTTCACACGGCTCACGCCAGGGTGAAGGCCCCGTTACATTGGCAGCTTCTGGTACTCCAACTGGAGGCAGCTACCGCTGGTATAAGGTTGCATCAGGAGGTAGCCCTGATATTGAACAGACAGGTGCAGTCTATACAACAGAAAGTATAAGTACTACTACTTCATACTGGGTATCTGCAGTGAGTGCTCAAGGCTGTGAGGGGCCTAGAACCGAGGTAAAAGCAACTATCTATGCGGAAGAGTTCAAGGTAAACAACGATGCGGTTGCTGATGGGAGTTGTTACACACTAACCCCAGATGCACAGAATAGCAAAGGCGAAATATGGCGGACTACTCCGGTTGACCTGAACAAATCTTTTGATATAAGCTTTACAGCTAATTTCGGTAGTAATGCGGCTGGTGCCGACGGTATCGCTTTTGGTTTTCAGCGACAGTCCCCTGACCCAATGTATGCGGAAGGCAGAGACGGAGAGGCCCTAGGGTTTGGTGGTATTTCTCCCTCTGTTGTTGTAGAGTTTGATACTTATAGAAACACAGGTGAGCCTGACTATGACCACGTTGCTGTTTTCCTGAATGGCAACCAAAATGCCCCTGAGACAGGTACGCAGGCACAAATGAGTAACACCCAAACTAATGTTAAAGACGGTAAAATCCATACTGTTAGAATTAACTGGACTAAAGAATTAAATAAAATAGAGGTTTTCTTTGACGGGGTAAAAAGAACGGAGTATACCGCAGATATCATCAATACCGTCTTTGGAGGAAATCCTATAGTTTACTTTGGCTTTACGGCAAGTACGGGGGATTTAACTAATGTGCAAACGGTGTGCGATATAGAGTATAACAGAGACACGGATAAGGATGGCGTACTGGACAGGCTGGATGAGGATGATGATAACGACGGCATCCTGGATATAGTGGAAGGTGAAGGTGATAAAGACGGTGATGGTATTCCAAACTCTCTTGATTTGGACTCCGATGGCGATGGTATTTTGGATGCTGTAGAGGCTAACAATGGTATAGTGCCTTCAACTGGGTTCAGTTTAGATTTAGGTCATTATACATCGGCTGATGCGAATGGCAGGGTTACAGGCTTAACTGATTCGGTTACGAATCCGGATACGGATGGAGACGGCTTAAAAGATTACCTTGACATAGATTCAGACAACGACGGTATCAGGGACAATATTGAAGCGCAGCCAACTGTTGGGCGTAAAATGGCAAATGGTCTAGACATTAATCGTAATGGTGTAGACGATGCGTATGACAGTTCTGCAGGTGGTACTGCTTTGAGACCAGTTAATACAGATGGAGATCGTGCTCCTGATTACTTAGACATGGATAGCGATGGTGATCTGATGACAGACTTGGAGGAAGCTCATGATCTCAATAATGATGGAAAGTCTTTAGACGATTTTCTAGAGATAGCACAGCGCTTCAGACAAAGAGCAAATACTGCCTCCTCTAGTGCAGCATCCTTCTATCCAGAGCCAGCGGAAGGTCAAACTGTGCCTGCGTGGCTGGAGCAAGAAGGAGAGCAAACCCGCGTACTTAATTTTCAGACTTATAACAACACTCATTACCACGACTCTGACTCTGATGGTTTGATAGATTTGTTTGACTCAGACAGCTTTGGAGAAGAGCCTCAGGTGCATAACAATGCATACAGAGAAGTAGGCGAAATAACACCACTTCCGGTAACCTTAGTTGCTTTCACAGCCCAAGTACAGGGAAGGGATGTGCTGCTAAAATGGTCCACAGCATCAGAGATAACGAATGATTATTTTGCTGTAGAACGTAGCTCCGATGGTAGAAGCTTTGAGGAAATAGCAAGGGTAAAAGGTGCTGGAAACAGTAATGTAGAGCAAAGTTATTCATTGCGCGACAGAAAAGCACCGGCAGGAATCCAGTACTATCGCCTGAAGCAGGTTGATTTTGATGGAGACTATGAGTTTAGTAAAGTTGTGGCAGTGCATGTGCAGGAGGTTACCACTCCACTAGTCACGCTGTTTCCAAACCCATCCATAGGCGCTCTTAACCTTGATATGACTGCCCTGCCTGAAAATACTTACCAGGTAAGTATAATCGGACTAGGCGGACGTGTAGTCATGCAAACCATCTCATATGGAGGGAATGTTGAAAAGCTGGATGTGTCTGGCTTGCCAAAAGGTAAGTATGTCCTGCGGGTACAAGGAGAGAGTTTTGTGAAAACAGTAAACTTTATCAAGCAGTAGCTCCTAACCCAATAACAAAGAAGAAGCCCCTGTCAAACAACAGGGGCTTCTTCTTTATACTTAACTTTTTCTACATCTATAACGGATAGCTGTACCCCTGCAGGCTTTCTAAGGGTTGATTGGTGCGTACAAACTGCCCTGTACCGAAGGCTACCTCCTTGCCACGCTCGTTGTACAAGGTGGCCTCGGCTATAAAGAGGTTTTTGCTTTGGGATCGGAGAGTGCCTATGGCCTTAACAGAACCGCTATTAACTGGCCGCAGTAAGTTCAGTTGAAACGAGGAGGTGACGATGAAAACATCGCGTACTACAGAGGCTACAGCAAAGTAAGAGGCATCGTCGAGTAGCTTAAAGTATACTGCACCATGTATGGCGTTTGCCCCGTGGAAATATTTCTCCTGCACTGGCAATGTGATTTCTGCACGGCTGTGGCTAACTGAAATGCTGCTGCCATCAAACAGTTCCTGTACTTTTGCCTGGTGGTACAGACGCTCCAGCCTTCTAAAATGTTCTTCGTGTTGCATAGAGCAAGTATAGGTATAATTTGTCTAAACGAGTAACTAGAGGGAACCTATAGGATCAGGTGCAGTTTTATCCGATTGTTTATATTTACCAAGGTACTAATAAGTCACCTTTTCACTACCAAGCTAAACATTCACTGCAGACAAAACTAAATCTGTCACAATGGTATCATACAAGTATGGCGTGGGCATAAGCCACCTGGAGTTTTGGGTAAAAAACCTGGAAGAGTCTCTGGCATTTTACAGTCAGCTCTTTCCGATGATAGGCTGGTATGAATTAACAAAGACCTCCTACAGCTGCGGAACTCATGAAATATATTTCAAGGAGGTGCCAGTGTTGCTACACGACAGCTTAGGTGTTCGCCACATCTGCTTTCATGCTAATACTCGTGAGATGGTGAACACAGTAGGAGAGTGGTTACAGCAAATACAGGGCGACATTATACGTGGTCCTAAGCCTATGCCGGAATACACAGAGCAGTATTATACTGTGGATTTTCGTGACCCAAACGGCTTTGTGCTGGAAGTTGCCTATGCTCCTGATATGAGATTGTAGAAAAAGCAGGTTGTGGTGCTAGAGCTTGAAGAGCCGTAGCTATTTGAATTTCCAAATAGCTACGGCTCTTCAAGCTTCTTATTTTGTAGCAGCGAAGTCTGTGGTATGAAGGCACTAAGTGCTAGAGCGTTTTTAGAATGAGCACACTCAAATCACATTCTAGCAGCCAAGAAGTGGATCAACCAAATTGTTTATGCTACAGCAGCTGTTACACCTGAACAGTAAATTTAGATATCATGCGCTCCTTTACGGCAGCTACATTTATACCTGCAGCTTGCATTTTCTTTACTGCCATTTCTTCAATCAACTCTTTAAGCTGCTGAAGGCAGGAGTCAAATTCAGTATGGCGGCCCATCAGGAAAACAAACTCCTGCTCAATCTCTAGCCAGGTATTCATATCAGCATGGTTGTGCTGTATCTGAACCTCCAGTTTATCAAGTGCATTGGCAACGCGTGCTTCGTAGGTAAGCTTATCCTCGAACTCGTGCCAAAGTTCATACACATGCTGCCCTATGCCACTGTCTAGTTTATCACGCAGATTTTCAATAGCCTTTAGCTCCTTTTGGCGCTTCAGCTCTCGCTGTGCTACGGTTTTTATCTCGAATGCAGGAACATCTCCAGCCTCGGCTTCTACAAGGTCATGCACAATCACCATTTTCAGGGTGCGGGCTACATCAATCTCATGGTCCAGGTAAGGCTCTAGCAAAACTACCATCAGCGACATGCGCCAGGTATGTTCTGCTACGCTTTCCTGTCTTCCATTGGAAAGCCAGCTATGGCGCATTTCATACTTCAGCTTTTCAGCCAGTTGTAGTACATCAAGTACACGTAGTAGTTCTTCTTTCATCTTCTCTTTAATAACTTGTGGCGCCTATGCCTACAGGTTATGCCATTTATAACTGCATGTGCTGTAAGCAACTACAAAGGTATAAAATTCATCAATCATACTAAGAGTGAGGAGAAGCTGCCAAAGCCTATTAAGCAGGATATTCAGACGAAATACCTGTAGGAGGAAGTAAATGGCACCACCTGCAAGGCAGAAAACAGCAAGGTACTAGAGCGCCTGTCATACTTAAAATTCTTTGCAGCTTTCTACCAATCGGGTTTGCTGCGGTCTGGTTGGCGGGTTGGTTTTTTAGGGAGCTGTTGTATGTACTGCAGCTCAGCATTTCGCATGGCATCGAGCAGAATTTTAGCTTTTTCAGGGCTAATATTTGCCTGCCTTAACCTGGCGCGACGCATCTGAGCACGCTGATCCTCATCAGAAAGGGGCTCTGAGCTTTGAGGACGCTGTTGCCTACTAGGGTCGAAGAGGCTGTTTAGCAGCTGCCCCTGCTCGTCTCCTTGTGTGTCTCCGGCACTTTGTTCACGCTCTTTACTTCCCTGCTCCTGATCCTTGGTGCCTCCTGTCTGTTGCTGTTTCTGCCCATTCTGGTCGGGTTCAGGTGTTTCTGTTTCCTGTTGCTCGCCCTCCGGATCGGGGTTTTGTTTAGGTTTAGGCTCCAGGTTTTCCTCGGCTGGAGGTGGACTCTGAAGGCTATCCTGCTCGCTAGGGAGTTCATCTTCGGCTACGTTTTCTTTCTGCTTTTCAGGTTCTGTGACTTCAGGATGAAGTTCCAGGTACTTTTTCAGGAGCTCATAGTTGTAGCGGGCAGCATCGTTTTCCGGTTCAATAACCAAGGACTGCTTGTATAAAGCGAGCGCCCTTTTATACCTCTTTTGCTTTGTAAAGATATTACCCAACTGCAGGTGTGCCAAGGCACGAAGACGTGCTGTAGGGTGATCTGCCAGGTACTGGTAAGCTGCTGTGGCCTGTGGCAGGAGACCAGCCTGATAGTAAGAGTGCGCAAGGTTCAGGCGTAGCTGGTCATCTTCTACCTCTAAGTCATCAATAAGATACTCGTAAGAGGCGATTGCTTCTATATAATCGGCCCTGTTGTATGCAACAGCAGCCTGCTGGGCATGCTGGTTTATGCGGGTTATAACCGAAATTCCGCCGCTAAAGATGCTGATGAGCAATATAGCCAGAGACAGCGCAGCCTTCATATACGGATAAGTTTAACAGTGATCAAAATATCCAGTATAATCAGCAAGAGAGCCAGTGCCAGAGGGTATACATACTTGTTGGCGGTAACGTCAACGGTTTTGCTTTCGCGTAGCTCGCCTTCTATTTTATTAATGGAGCTGATTAGTTTACTTACCTCGCTCACACGATCATTTACTTCAAAGTATGCTCCACCGGTAAGCTCAGCTAATTGCACCAGTGGTTCTGGCTTGAGGGTAGTAAGTACCTCTTTTCCTTCATGGTCAATCTTATAACCATTGCCTTCTGGTATGCGGCTGCCTTGCGTGGTGCCAATACCAAGCGTATACACACGTATATTTTCTTCCTGAAGCTGATGAGCTAACTGGCTTACATCTTCTCCAAAATCTTCGCCATCACTAATAAGCACAAGCACCCGGGCCTTCTGTTCCTCTTCCTGGCTCTTTGACTTTTGCTGCAGTTTCTCCAGCGCCAGACGCATCACAGGTGCATAGTTTGTGCCTGAGTAGGGCAGAAGGCTTGTGCGAAGTGTTTGGGTATACAGCTGCAGTGCATTCTGATCAAATGTGAGGGGGCTTTGGACATATGCCTCATCCGAAAAGATGATCAAGCCAATACGATCCGAATTGAAACGGCTTATAAGGCGCAGTATCTCACGTTTTGCTTTCTCCAGGCGCGAGGGTTGTACATCGGTAGCGTCCATCGACTTGGAAAGATCAACGGCAATATATAAGTCTTTACCTATCGTACGAATTTCCTTCTTCATAGCGCCAAAGGAGGGGCCAAGTATAGCAATCACTAAGAGGAGAAGGTAAAGGTGGCGCAGCAAAAATTTAATCCACACCCCGTGCGGGCGCTGCTTAAAGAATTGGGCTACCCTGCGTACGCGCAATAAATAGCCAATGTACAGCACAAAAAAAATTGCACCGAACAAAATCTCCAGCAAAGTAAGGGTCTGATACCAGGTCATTGAAAAAAGATTGGCTAGCGCTGGTCTAAAGATTAAGCCGGAACTGCCAGTTACAAATATACTAAACACTGCCATACCTGGTATGCTCAGCTGTAAAGCATCAGCATAGTTTCTGTGGGAAAGAAGGAAATGGCAGGCTACATTACATGTTTAAGATAGGAGAGGGTGTAGGAGCTAAAATTTTTTTGATTTTTTTTAACTAAAACAAGCTCTGCTGTATCAGTGAGTTAGCTTTTTATTTGGCGGGAAAGGTAAATTGTTTGGCGGGAATTTTCGAGGAAGGTATTGCGTTGTAAAAGTTCATGTAGTATGTTTGCAATCTCTTAAGCAGTAAGAGAAACACACGGAGAGGTGGGTGAGTGGCTTAAACCAGCAGTTTGCTAAACTGCCGTACTCGTAAGGGTACCGGGGGTTCGAATCCCCCCTTCTCCGCTGTAAGATGAAGATGAAAAAGTTTCAAAAAAGGTTTTGCGAAACAAAAAAACTTCACTTACCTTTGCATCGCAATAAGATAAGGCAGCTGAAAAGTTGTTAATCCGAAAGCGAAAATAGTTCGGGGTGTAGCGTAGCCCGGTATCGCGCCACATTTGGGATGTGGAGGTCGTAGGTTCGAATCCTGCCACCCCGACTAAAAAATTTCGGAAGAGATTCCGAAATTTTTTGTTTAAGGGTAGAGCGTTAGCTCTCTTTAAAACGATGGTCTCGTAGCTCAGCTGGATAGAGCAACTGCCTTCTAAGCAGTAGGTCTTTGGTTCGAATCCAAACGGGATCACAAAAAGCCTCTATACGTGCAGTATAGAGGCTTTTTTGTTTTGCCTATCCGACGCGTCTTTCCAGTTCGTTCAGCTGGTTTAATTTCTTCCTGGTGTCCTAATATTGTTGTGCACCTCCAGCCGATTGGGCTTTATCCTATTACCACTGCTTTTCCTCCTTCAAATCAAACACACGGGAGATGTTAAAGCCAAAGTAAATGTCTCCGTTAGACCAGTAGCCCGTGTTCTGTGGCACGAAGAATTTCTCAACCATGCCCTGTGCGTTGGTAAGGATGAGCTGGAACACGTGTCCACCAGTCTCAATGTCGAAACCTAAGGAGAGGGCATTTCGGAAATCCTCACGTGTCTGGTCGGAAAGCAGGTAGTAATATTCTGCGTTAATGGAAGTCCTGCTGGTGAGCTTGATACGGCCGCCGACTCCCAAGGCATACACATTGTTCTCCTCAGTGCGGGTGAGCACCAGGTTGCGGTGCACCAGCGTAGGGGAGAGTTGGAGTGAGAGCCGATCTGAAAATTTCCGTGCTAGCAGCGCCTGGTATGTATAGGTGAGCCGGTGCTCGAAATCAAAGTTATGCTCACCCTCCGGCCACCTAAGCGAGCGCACGGCGGTGCTGGTAAATATTGTGAGTGTTAGGGGCATCACACGGCCTGCGCCTTCCTGCTGCTGCAGGAGCTTGTACTTCAGAAAACCGTCGAAGGTCTTCTCCAGTGAACTCCGCCCGATGCCTACGGTCAACCTATCGGTAAGGCCATACTCCAGCCCCAGTCGGATAATGGCCTGGTCGAGCCCAAAGAATTCGTAGGCGCCGCTGTTGAGGGTGCCAAATCGGTGGGAAATAAGAAAAAGCAGTTCGCCCTCGCCATTGGTTTCTACGGAATGCCCATTGGCAAGGCGTGTGGCCTTAAAGGTGCCCGTTACCAAGTTAGTGGTAGCGCTGTCACTGTTTACTACCACCTCCAGCAAGTCATCCTGTGCCTGTGCCGCATTCAGAATCAAGTAGCCTATGCCTATCAGAAAGTACTTTTTAAACATAGCTTAAAGGCTGTTGCCCTTTAATGGTTCGTAAACTATATCCACTGTGATGTCAATGCGCCTGGCGATATTGTTTCGCACCAGCCGTGGTATCTTAATATCAAATTCCTGGGGTGTAACAGAGAAGGTGGATCTGCCGAGCAGTTGCCCCGCCTTTACTTCCAGCACCCCCACCGTGTCTATGGCTTTGTCTTTTCCGTGGATGTTGAGCACCCCCGTCACCCGCACCTTATAGGCTGCTTCTTTGTTCAGGTCAACAGTCTTGATGTTAGTAACCTTTCCTTTGAAGGTGGCTTTCGGGTATTTGTCAGACTCCACATAGTTCTCATTAAAATGGGTTTGCATCAGGGACTTTCGGAACTGGAATTGCTTCATCGGTACGGAAAACGCCATCTCTCCCGTGCCCATGTCAAGAATTGATACCACCTTCCGGTTATGCGCCTCAATATCTTCCAGGGGAGCGTCTGAAAAGAACCAGATATGGCCGGTTTTGGTAAAGAACCTGCCTTGTGCCAGCGTATCAGCATAGCTGAAGAGGAGCAGTGGACAAATAAGTATGATAATCCGTTTCATGATCAGAAGTTAATTGTCCGGTGCACCTGCCTCCAGCCATTTCCGTATCTTTTCAATGTCGCAGTCTGTGAGTTTAGGGGCGCCCTGCGGCATAGGCGGAAATCCAGGCGTATGCGTGATCACGCCTATCAGGTGCCCATGGTCAGCCTCCTCCTTTACGCCCTCATACTCGTCCAACACAACTCCACCCTCGGCTATGCTGGCTGTGTGGCAGCCGTAGCAGTTGGTGGCAAGTATAGGCACCACAGAACCTGAAAAGGTAATAGCAGAGGTATCGCATTGCTGCCGGGCTGGCTGCGGCATCAGGTCTTCTGCGTTGTCGTCGGTACAGGCTGCAGCCACAGAAATCAGGAGGCCCAGCATTACTTTATAAACAGGTCGGATTTGTGCCATACATGTTCTGTTATTAGGTGTAGGAATCAATACAGGTAAAAGGGATGCCGCCCGGCCGCAAGTGAGCTTCACGGTCAGGCGGCAATGCTTGCCTACTGCGTGATTTGGGCCCTGATTTCTCCATCCGGAAATTCAGCGCTATGTACATTTAGAAACCAGTTGCCTGCCAGCAGGTCAGCCTCCTGTTCTGCCGTTAGTGCCGGGGTTGTTCCGGAGAGCGGACTTTCGAATGGATTTGAACTGGAGTAAGGGTTAGAGCCGGGGTTGATTGGGACCACCACAGGCCCAGCCATGCCTGCCTCTCCTTTATGGAAGTGCATGGCGGTGGGGGTAATGCCCGCAAACGTTATAGTATAGGACAGTCTTTTTGTATCCTTATTGTATTGCCCCTTAAAGGTGCCGGTTGCTGCTGAGTTGTTAGGCGGCACCTCCTGCGTGCCACTAAGGGTAGCATCCTTCAGCATAACGATCTCTTCCATTGGTGTTGGGTTTGCATCGTCGTCATCGTCATCGTTGCAGCCGCCCAGGCCAAGCATCAGGCTAAGCAATAAGGTGGTCAGTATTCCGTAAGAAATTCGGTGCGTTTTCATATCTGTAAAAATCAAGTTTAAAAGTGTAATTAAAGGTCATAGAGATTCTTCCTAACACAGGCCAGGCTGTGTTATAGTGGTAGTATGATCATGCTTCCGGAAGCGAGTTGTTATCTGTCCAGCGTATAGCCTGCCGTGAAAAATATGCCTGCGCTTGTCAGCTTCACCTGCCCTTCGCCAATGCTTGACAGTGGGATTTTTACGAAAGGCTCCGCCCCAACCACAAAAGCAGGGGAAAGTCTGCGCGTATACCCAACAGACAGGTTCTGCATGCCAAACCAATGCCTATTCCGATTCGATATCTCCCAGCTTTTGCTGTATGTATCCTGCCCCGCGTGCTCGTAGGTATAAGTATACTTCTCGTGCAACATGAGATAGCTGGAGACACCTGCCTGCACGTAAACCTTGTTTTTGCCATGTTTCCAGACAAGGTACTGCAGGTTTAGAGGAATATCGAGTACCTGGCATGTTGCCTCAATTTCATCCGGCAGTGATTTACCAGTCCAGTAGCCGGGGTAGGGCTCATATTCTTTTGCCTCTGTATAATAGACTTTGTTGGCACCAATCACGCCGGTTACCAGGCTGAAGCGGCTGCTAAGCGGCACACTTACCAGCAGGCCTGCATTCAGGCTTATCTGGTCGGGCTCCCGGAACCTGACGGTTGTAAAGTCCGGGGCCAGAACAAGGGACAGGGTGATGTTTTTCAGAAAGGCCTGTTCTTTCACTTTCGGCTTTTGGCTGCTGCTATCAGGTGCTTCAGGCTGCGCTGCCTTCTGTAGCGCCACCTGCGAGACCGAGTCTGGTAGGTGCGCCTTCAGGCGCGCACCAGCACCTGCCGTGTCTCCTACGTTTGTCGCCATACTTGGTACTCGCTGCTTCACCTCTGTCGCAACCGACACCAGTGGTTTCACCGGCACACCTCGTTTCGCTATGACTTCAGGAGTCTTGCTGCTAACAGCTTTCACAGGGGCTACATTAACAGTTCCTTTGTTCGAGCTTGGCGGCTGTACCGGCTCCGGAGAGAGCTCTGGTAATGCAGCAACCTTACTTTCGCTTTTTTGCCCCCAGGAGCGTGTATCTTGTCCAGCAGTATCTTCTTCAGCGGTCCGAATTTTTTCTGATGGGGCAGCAGGTTCGTTGGCTAGCTGCCACCATGCCCCCACGCTTACCAGCAGTGCCAGCAGTAGCAGGGGGATAAAGCGCTTCATGCGTGCCCAGATAGTCCTCCTGCTGTCCAGCCTTTGCTCCATAGCCTCCCAGGCCTCCTCGTCAAAGGGAGGTTCATACCTCTCGGCTGATTTCCGGAACAGGTCATCAAGTTCTTCGTCAGACATATTGCTTAAACTCTTCAATCCTGCTTTTTTTTAGTGCCTCCCTTAAATTGGCTCTTGCTTTGGCAAGGTTTGACTTAGATGTGCCGACGGTGGTGCCTAGCATCTGCGCAATCTCCTCGTGGTTGTATCCGTCTATCACGTAGAGGTTAAACACCGCTCGATATGCCGGCGATAGTTTTTGCACCAGCGAGATCAGGTATTCATAGTTGATCTGCTGCACTACATCGTAAGGGTCTGCCGTGGGTGCTGCTGCCTCAATGTTCCGGAGGTGGTAGTTCCTCAGGTTATGCCGGTAGTTGTCCAGCGCGGTGTTGATCATGACTCGCCGCAGCCACCATTTAAATGGCTTCTGGGTATCGTACTGCTTTAGTCGGGTAAACACCTTCATAAAACCATCGTTGAGCACTTCCTTTGCTTCTTCCTGGTCTTTTGAGTAGCGGGTACAAATACTCATGGCATAGCCGAAGAAATGCTTGTAAAGCTTTCTCTGTGCCTCACGGTCCTGTTTCAGGCACCCCTGAAGCATTGCTTCCAACTCTTTGCCTTCTGTTCCGCTCACTTTTCCAGAATTTGCGCTCCCATCACGGAGCGTTTGTTTAAATGGTTGCCTTGGGTTTGTAAAATTTTAGCATCTTTTAACTTGACCTTCATACACCTACATCCTCTTAAGCAAAGCATGTGTATGATAAGGGCAGAAGTAGGGTTCAGCTGTTATTTTTATACTTTCAGTGCAGGAGTCTTTAACCACTGCGGCTTGCTTAGCGAGGTGTAAATTCGCCGAAATTCAAGTGGTACTGCTGGCCTTTTGGTAAGACGTGCAGTATAAGATTCTCCACACACAGCGCCTCTGTACCCGATAACATCTGGGGCAGTCGCACCTGATTGCCACCGCTCAGCATGATGCAGTTTGTTTTGCAAAGGCGCTCCAAGTATTCCCGCTTCCAGGCGTCGGCAGGTTCCTGGATGGGCAGCACGCCAACATTATCACACCCAAGCTTTAGAAAGGCATCTGTGTATACTTTTCCCACTTCATCGGGAAAGCGGGTGGCCGTAGTGATAACCTCAATTCTGGTGCCGAGGCCAAATAGCTCGTCATAAATGCGCTTGAGGATTCCATGGTCAAGAAAGTTCGAGGGATGCCTCAGTTCAACAGCCTCAATGGTAGGAGCCGTACCCTTGTCTTCGTTGCCGCCAATGGCCACTGTCTTTCCTCTGGGAGCCTTCATACAACTTTATACTTCCTTATCTGGAGGCAGTGCCTTAAGTACGTGCGCCACCACCGCGTCGCATCGCTTGTTCCCAAACTCAAATACATCCCTACTAGCAGATAGCTTAAGCAAGCTCTCTTTCAGCATCAGTTTTGCCCGGTGCAACCTTACTTTTACGTTACTCTCCGACAGGTCTAGGCACTTAGCAACTTCCGTTATGGGCATGCCCTCCACTTCGTGCAGCATGTAAACGACCCTGTACTTTCCAGGAATACTGTCGATGGCTTTTTCCAGCAGCTGTTTTACTTCCTGCTTTATTGCTAATTGCTCGGGGTTCATAGAGGTAGTGATCTGGTTTAACAGGTAAGAAAAGTCCTCTGGCTGGTCTACCAGATGTGCGGCTATAAGCCGTTTCTGTTCACGCAGCCGTGCCAGCGCATTGTTGATCCCGATCCGAATGAGCCAGGTAGAGAATAGGGCGTCGCTGCGAAACTGATACAGCTTCTCATAGGCCTTCAGGTAAGTATCCTGCATCACATCCTCCACTTCCTGCTCCTGCTTAAGGTAACTTCTGATTACCCGGTATAGCTTTTGGTTGTGTCGCCGCATCAGCAGCTCATACAGCGATACCTCACCGGCAAGTACACGGCTTACCACTGCTGCATCGGTTATCGCTGCTTTTTCGGTTGCTGTTATTTGCTTCATGCTCTTTACAATTGATAGTTGTTAGATGACGTGATTCTCAGAATGTTACATTTATTTGTAACGTTTTTTTGGCGCAACCATCTAAAGGGTAGAATCAAATTAAAAAGGAGGGTAAGATCATGGAAACAATCGCATCAACCACAACCAGTTCACATAGTGCAGAGCGCCCTGCTTATGACCGCCTTGCTACTACCGCTAACCTGTTAAAGTTCACGTTTGGGCTGGTTCCAATTGTAGCGGGGATCGATAAATTCACTCACCTGCTTACCAACTGGAATAAATACTTGGCACCAGTGGTGACAGATATACTGCCTTTCAGTACAGACGCTTTTATGAAGATGGTAGGTATTATTGAGATCATAGCTGGCGTGCTGGTGTTAGTTAAACCAAAAATCGGAGCACTGGTGGTAAGCCTGTGGCTGGTAGGCATTGCTGTTAACCTGCTGCTTACCGGTGAGTACTTCGATGTTGCCGTACGCGACCTGGTAATGGCTGTCGGAGCCTTCTCGCTTTACTTATTGTTACCTGGCAGCAGCCGTTAGGCTGGAAGTGAAGGAGGGATAGTGGGGAAATAAAAAGCCGCTCCATTTAAGGTGAAGCGGCTTTTTTACTGTAGTAGACCAAAGAAGCAAAGTGTCAAGCCTTCCTCATCATCAGGTGGCTTTAGCGAGATATCTGCAAGTAGGGGAGAAGTAACCTGTTTTCGCTAGTGTACTTAAATAGACGGTTTTTTATGTTGTCAAGTTGATGGGGCGGCTCCACAAATAGACGTTTCTTATATAGACTTCAGCCACGTTAGGTAGTAAAATACATGCCAGAGCCAGGTGCAGCAGCAGAAGATTATCTCTTTTGTTCAAGGTAAATAAACAATGTGATGGGAGTGAGCCAACATAAGTATTTGTACGGGTTAAGTCAGGCAAGTACGGAATTCAATCATAAAGGTTGCCTTAAGGAATGAATTTTTTAAATTCACCGTTGCTAATAGCAAACAGGCACTAATGATCATAGAAAACCCGGTACTAAGACTTGATTATAATCCCGCAACAGATGTTCTCCATGTAGAATGGCCTGATGTGAAGGAGTATACGGTTGCAGAAGCGGAGTATGCTATCGAGTCAATTGTTAGTACTTTAAGGCTATATGACATAAAGTACCTGCTTGCTGATACAAGGAAGGGTGTTGTCGAAATACCTCAAGAGCGCTACAAAACTATCATCACAAACTTTGCCGTTTCCCTGGTAGCAACTCGTGTCAGAAAGCTTGCACGAGTAGTCCCGGACCTTTCGCTTAGAGCACAAGCCATCCAAGAAGTAAAGCAGGAGACACAGCTTAAGGTAGAAATACAGACTTTCATGAATGTTGAAGAGGCTACTCAGTGGCTTACTGCCTAATAGTTAGGTCTTAGCCTCATATGTTGTTCCCGCCTCTATCCCTCTTACTACTCCTTAATTAAAAACTGGCTTACCAGTAGCTCGACAGCTAGCAGGTGCTCTTTATTACTCTCTGGCTTAAACTGGTTCAGATGCGCATTTTTTCTGTTACTGCCTAAGCAAATCACCGCAGTTTTTATAAGCTGTTGGTCCCAAAACTTATCTTGTTCAGGTTGTCCAGCGCTTACTTTAAAAATGAAGGTTAGCATGGGTGCCTGCTAACCTTCATTGATTCCATAGTTTATCTTTTCTTGTACTAATAGCTTAGAAAGAAACTCAATTCAACCTCAACAGGAGCTTCCTTTGCAATAGTATTGTGGCTACCTAACCATCCTTTATTTATGCGTGGCAAAGCAAGAGCAGGTCATGCTAACTCTTGGTGACCTCTCTCGGTTCAGCAAGTGCTTTACTGAAAAACCTAATACTGCTACTCATCACATCTTTCCTGCCCTTCATCACTTTTGATTGATGCCCTTTTTTAGCTTATCTATTCTTGTCTTATGAAAAGCAGAAGTGGTGGGTGAGTGGGATTGAAAGGCAAAATAAACTACGAAATCATCTATTATAAACTTGGCAAAAACCTACCTCAATCGGGTACAGGCAAATCTGAACATTAGTCTAACAATATTGTCCGGCATAGACAGTCTACTGCCGCCAAACAGTGCTGGAAAATCTACACTGATGTGCATAATGTCTACTCCACAGTACTTTGACGCAGGAGAAGTCTGCTTCGGTAGCATTGAAAAAGCTGTATAGCATGGTTATGTTTCATACTTGGCATTGGCTCAATGTATAAATAGTTGCTGATATTCAGCGGCAAGTATAACAATCCTTATTCATCACAAACTTTTTGGCTTTCATCACTTTTATTAAATTTCATCAACACATTCTTTTATTATTAATCTATGAATGATGTCGCACTAAAAAATATCATGGCCGAACCTATCCAACGGAATAAGGTAGAGTTCTGGGCTGCTACCACCATCTACGTTTTTTCGCTGTTCTCGCTATCCATAGACTACAGCCCAAACGAGTTCTACTTCCAGAACACTAATTTAGTGTTTCATTATTACGAGCACTTTTTCTGGCCCCAGTTGGTGCGCTTTACCGTTGTTTACCTTGCCTTCCTGCTGCTAAATTTTAAGGTAGCCCCCAAGCTGATCCACAGGGAATCTGTATGGCTGAACGTCCTGCTTGTTCTGGCTGCGTTTGTAGCCGTTGGAGTAGTAACAGGCATAACAGACACTTACTACAAGGGTTATCTCATAACCAAGTACGATTACGTGCAGGAATTCTGGAATTATACTTTTCAAAGCAGTTTTCAGAATACCCTGCGGTTGTTGCTAGTATTCGGCTTTTACACGTTCATCAAATATTTTGGGCTTTACCTGTTATCTAACTCTGTTGCTATACAATCAAAGTATAGAATGGTGACCCAAGATTTGATCACAGCTTTTATGGTGTGGTTGGTGAGTGTGTTTATACTGGTAGTGTTTGACGTAGGGGAAGAAATAACAGCAGTCTGGACTATAGTATCTCTCTGTGCCATACTGCTATACTTCTTCTCTTTTTACTCCCTTATACCCAAATCGCTTGCAGCAAAACGTCCTTTACTGTCTTACGAGTTAAGGGTGCTGTTGGTACTTGTTCTGTCATACTTGCCTGCTGCTTTACTTTTGCTTCCAATGCTGCATGACGAGGACGCTGCTTTTGGGATTAGCTTTTTCAATGCCCTGTTTCAGCTAGTTATCACTGCGCCTGCAACCTGGATGTTATATCAGCGCCAGCAAAAAGGCAAGGAAGAAGTATACGTGCTGAAAAAGGAGCTAGGACGTTCTGCAGCCAATCTTGATTTTTTGAGATCGCAGATTAATCCGCACTTTCTGTTTAATGCCCTTAACACGCTTTACGGTACAGCGCTGCAGGAAAACAGTGAGCGCACGGCACAAGGAATACAGATGCTTGGCGACATGATGCGCTTTATGCTGCACGAAAATCATCAGCAAAAAATATTGCTGGCCCGCGAGATTGAGTACATGCGTAACTATATCGACTTGCAGCTGCTGCGCACATCTGCCTCTCCTGAAATCGTGATTGAGACGAATATAGAAGAGGTGCTGGACCAGAAATATATTGCCCCGATGCTGCTGATCCCCTTTGTGGAGAATGCCTTTAAACATGGCATTAGTCTGAAGCAGAAATCTTGGATACGGATAAGCCTGCACTGCGACCAGAACAAGCTGTATTTTGACGTATACAACAGCACGCACAAAAAGTTGGAGAACGACCCTGAGAAGGACAAGTCAGGGGTGGGGCTGAAGAATGTGAAGCAGCGCCTTGAGCTGTTGTACCCAGAGAAGTATGAGTTGATTATCCGAGAAACGCCGGAGGAGTACTTTGTGCACCTGACAATCGAACTATAAGTGGGTTTTAAGTATATTTCAGGAGAAAGTATAAATGCAGGTATGAGAGCAATAGCAATAGACGATGAGCCAATGGCGTTGGAGGTGGTGCGGTCCCATGCCGCAAAGGTGCCCTTCTTGGAACTGGTTGCCTGCTTTACCGACGCCTTTAAAGCAATGGAGTACCTGCAAAACGAACCTATAGACCTGCTGTTTCTGGATATTAAGATGCCAGACATTTCAGGGTTAGAATTCGTGACTAGTCTGCAGAAAAAGCCAATGGTGGTGTTTACCACTGCTTACTCAGAACACGCTGTTACCAGCTTTGAGCTCGATGCCATTGATTACCTGCTGAAACCTTTCTCGCTGCCGCGGTTCATAAAAGCCTGCAATAAGGCTCACGAGTTATCACAGTTACGCGGCACATCAGCACCAGCTAAAGACTATGTTTTCCTGAAGACGGGTTATGAGCAGGTGAAAGTATACTATGAAGAGATTTTATACTTAGAGGCGGCGGGTAACTATGTAACCTTTGTGCTGGAGGATAAAAAGTTGCTCACCCGCATGACAGTCAGCGAAGCTACCGATACGCTGCCTGCTGATAAATTTGTCCGTGTGCACCGTTCCTACATCGTGGCTAAAAACAGGATCGATAAAATAGAGCGGCACCAGGTAACTATCAAAGAAAACGAGGTGCCTGTCGGGGCATCTTATATGCAGCAGCTGCAGGTGGTTTAAAAGTAAAAGCCGCTCCAGTTTAACTGGAGCGGCTTTTACTTTTATGTCGGAAGTTCTAGAAAAGCCGTCGCACAATTTTTACAATCCGCTCTATCAGTGCTCCTAAAGCTAAGCCCGCCAAGGCGCTTACTACCACCGTTGCGAGCCAGGCAAGAGCAGGCACGTTTTCCAGGGCGTGCTCCAGGTCGTGCAGCGCATGGCTTGTAAATGGAATGCCGTGGGCGATGATTTCGGCTCCTACCCATAGCATGGCTGCAGTACCAACATAACTAAGAACTTTCAGGAATACCGGCATGAACTTAACGATGCCATGACCAACTTCCCTGAGCTGTGGGCTATTGTCTTCTCTGGCCATGTACATACCAATGTCATCAGCTTTTACAATCAAGCCCACAAAACCATAAACGGCAATGGTAATGAAGATGGCCACAGCCAGCATTACAGCAATTTGGTTCAACAAAGGTGTGCCAGCTACGGTTGAATAAGTGATGGCAACTATCTCAGCCGATAGGATCAGGTCGGTGCGGATAGCCCCTTTCACTCTTTCCTTCTCCAGTTCTTCCGGAGTTATTATCTGAGGTTGCTCTCCAGTGCCATGTCCTGTATCATCATGAGACTTGCTGAACATAGAGTGCACTTTCTCATAGCCCTCAAAGCACAGGAAAGCTCCGCCCAGCATCAGGATAGGGGTAATAGCCCAAGGGGCAAAGAAACCCAGGAGCAGGGCCGCGGGGCTCAGTATGAGTACCTTGTTGAGCAAGGACTTCTTAGCTATCTGGAAGATGATGGAGAGCTCGCGCGAGGAGTCTAATCCCACCACATACTTTGGTGTTACTGCAGTGTCGTCTATCACAATGCCAGACACCTTGCCTGTGGTTTTTGCCACCTGCGTGGGTACGTCATCTAAACTAGCCGCGCTTGCTTTTACAAGTGCAGATACATCATCAAGTAGAGCTAAAAGTCCTGTGGCCATTCTTTATTGTCTAAGGAGGTTATCACACAATGCTGCTGTAAAACTGTCGCCCGAGATAGGGCTAAGCATTTACCCAGTAAATTACGTTAATCTAGCGGCACCTGTGCAAGTAGTTGTTATATTTTCGAACCTATATTAATCCTGGGCCGGAATTATCTCATACTGTATCGGCTTAAAACTGTAGTTGTTTGACTGTTCTGCAGAGCAAGCTGTAAGCCCTACAATCAAGTCCATCTTGGCCTCCAGCAGCACATAATCACCGGCTTGGCTAGTAGGTGGGTCTACAGATAGTTTACCATCCGGTGCAAACTGTACATTCATGAAGATGTTAAAAGCCGTGGGAATGTCATCAGGCTCTATGCCATACTTTGCCAGGTTTGTATGGAGGTTCTCAAAGCAGCTGGGGTGGTAGTCTGGGTTCTGGTACATGATCTGAAAAGTCTCGGGACTGCAAGGAGCCAGTAAGAAGTCGTTTCGGCCGTTGGTATCTTCGAGTATCTCCATCATTTTGTTGCTGCGGTTACTCCAAAGATGATGCCCCTTGGTGATGAGGATAGTCTCTTCGAAGTCAAGCGTTTTACCGGAAGAAAGTTTCTCGCGCTTGTCCTCAGCGTTAAAAAGAACCATATCGCTTACCTGTTCGCCCTCAGGATCAATTACTTTTAATTTATCTCCTTTTTTTAGCCTGAGAGCGGCGCCAGTTTGTTTGGCTATAGTTTCTGTCATCTCTATTTTTATACTTACTACTACTTAAAGTTTACCTGCCAGGAATGGACATTTCCAGCTGCTGTCTACATGGCGCCCGCTGTACTGCGGCGCCTCCAAACCTTCACCAAAATCATTTAGCATAGGGTTTATACTGCCATCGTAGGCTACGTCCCGCTCACGAATTACTTTTTTCATGTTCCCGTAAACGCCTTTCTCGCGCAGCTGTTCGAACTGACGGTGCAGGTTAAATGCCATTGCAGTGTAGCCTAATCTCCTGGCTTTTCTACTGGCGTTGGGGTGAAGACCAACCACAAAGAAGGCGGTTTTATTATAGCTGAAGCTGAAGTTTGAGTCTTGTGGATTGCTGCTTACATCCGGGTCCCAAGGGTGAGGGTTGTCGTCGCTGTTGTGGAGAAGCTGCAGCTGTGCCCACAGTTTCTCCTCAAATTCAAGTTCAGTAGCAGGTCCCTCTTCAGTAAATACAGCAATCATGGTCATATATTCGCTATTGGCTGCCAAGGTCTCTTTTATGTAGTGCTTCAGGTCACTTCCGAGCTGTTCGGTACTTGCCGCTGTGGCCATTTTGCCGTATATGCCGATCCGGAGCTGTGAAGAGTTTAAGGCAGCCTTTGCGCCAACGCACGGGTATTCCGTGTCACTCACTTTGTTTGCTATACTTTGGTAGATATCTGTGAAAGGACCCATGTCCATGGGATCCAGTTGTGCAGGGGTAAAATAGGTTTGTGTTAAGGGGGTGCTCATAGTCTTATCTTAAATTTGCCAGGAAGGCTTCAAGCACAATAGTACAATGCTGGTGATCGTGCCTCGAGATTTACAGTCAATTCAGCGGGTTCCTTTTAACTCCGCTAGAAGGGGACTAGTGGCATAAGCAAAGGTCTTTGCCAGCTTTCGGGCACTGACATTATTGCTTGTTACCTTCTCCGGTGATACCTACTTATACTTTGTGCAGCTAAAAAGGGTGCAATTTTGTTTGGCTGTAACTTTCAGTGACGAGCACGAAATGTGGACTGTTAGGGGAGTGGCATCCCTAGAGACACAGCTTATAAATTGATAACCAACACCGAAGTGTAACTAGCCTAACGTTTTCTCCGGTTCGGACATAAGCCATTTTACGGCGTCCTGTTCGTTCCTGAAATACATAATCTGTAGGTTTGGCACCTGTAGTCCTTCCTCTACGCTTTCTACAAAGAGTGCATGAAAAATGTCATCTGAGAGCAAACGAGCCAAGCGGTTAACTGTCAGGTTTTGTAGTGAATTTATGTAGTTGCTGGTCCAGTGCATGTCGGCTACCACTGGAACATTTGTTCTGACAGAGTCGATCAGGAGCCGGCTCACATGGTGTGCCATTGCCTGCTGATAGAAAACCTGTGTACCCTCCCGGTACTCTTCACTGCTGACCGGGCGAAGCCAGGATGCCTTCATGTAATCTATGGAGGTAGGGCTAATGCCTACAAAAACAATTTGATAAGCTGGTCTAAAAGATGTTTCGGGCATGTAGCAAGATTAAGTGGTGTTACCCAGTATTTTGAAGAAAGGCTGTATACAACCTTAAAGCACGGGTAATACGCATAAGGCAGAGGCTAAGGTTGCTCCTGCTGAAGCAATACTGTTGAACTGCCTTTCTGCTATATCATCTTTGGATGCTGAGGGTTGAAGCAAGATGTGTTACACACAGATTTGGATCTGTAGTATGCAATTGGTTGAGGAGTTATCACATATAAACTGATGTGATAGCACATAAATAATTCGGTCTTGTAAAGTAAATAGTATCTGGTGTTGTTTTTTCCCTACAGTTGCTGATATAAAAGCAAGATGCTTCTATGATTATAGGAAACTCAGTTATCAGACTTGGCTATGACCCTGTTACGGATATTCTGAGGGCTGAATAACCTGATGTAAGGGAGTAGGCAGTTGGGAAGGCAGTTTGTGCAATGGATGCTATAGTAAGTGCTATGTGGCCTAACGGCACCAAATACTTGCTGGCTGATACAAGAAGTGTTGTTATAGATATTCCCGAGCTTCACTACAAGGATATTCTTCTAAACTTTGCTAAATCACTTGCAGGTACACGAGCCCAAAAACTAGCATGCATAGTATCGGACATTTTTTACGGGAGGGAATTGTAATCGAGGTAAAGCAGGAAGCTCAATTCTGGGGCGAGGTCAGAAGTTGCACGGACAAGCACGATACTGTCAATTGGCTTTCTCAAAAGTAAAACTTTCTTATAAAAGGTTTTTTGTGTCCGTTCATCTGGTATATTTTCCTTCTGTGATGACTACCGCTGGTGCAGTTACTAGCAATAGCCCATTTGATGCATCATTACTTCAAGTATGATAAGTAAAGAGCAAGCAGCGTGCGCTTGGGGGGGCGGGCTGCTTGCTCTCCAGGAATACAGCAAATGCAAGCAAACCTTTTTAAGGGGAAGGTATAGCCTGGCTTTGCATTAAAGGGCATAGTAGTTTAAGCGTTTTCGTAGCTTAGGAAAGGGCTAGACGCAAATTCCAAAATTCCGCATTTGCTTTGTGTAACACAAGGTATTTTCTGGCTGCTTTGTAACATGATAGCTGGGGTGTATTCTTGCTATGGTACAAGCACAGATGCTGTTAAATGCATGTAAAGCTAGATTAGTAGTGATGCAACACTAACAATTTGTAACATAGCTTCAGAAAAAAATATTCTGCACAGCTTCCACCTATAACTTGACTCATACAGGATTGGTGGATCCATACAATGAAGGTATGCTATGTTAAAGCAGACAAATATTGAAATAAAGGCTCCGAATAAATGCTGACTAAGGGGAGAATTTAGACTTGTTAAGCACCAGATAGATTAGTCTTAGAAATTAGCAAAGCTGTTGAACTAGCGATTGCCTTATCAGCTATTTACTTCTTGCCCTTCAGCATCTCAATTATTTTGTCCAGTAGTGTTTCTAAGAAATTGCCGGTTTTCTCATCTTCAGAGTCGGCATCCCAACTAACATGAAAATCGAAGCCTAGTTTTGAAAGCTCTTCCCGTTGCTCTGCTGTACACCTGATCATCGCCTGATTATCGGGCGAGATGATAGCCAGGAGCTCTATACCATTCCTGTAAAACGCAATATCGCGCAGTCCATAGTATCTCCAGCCAAGGTAGTTTACAGAGAGGATAAAGGTCTTTACCTTATCCGTTAGCTTTAATCTTAAGTTATACCCGGCGGTATGCCTCTTGGTACGTCTGTTAACGATAGCAGCATCCTTTGTCAAGGCTTCAATTTCTGAAGGTAACTTTGACCCAATAAGCAACAGCACTAATCCCACCTCATCTGCAGTTTGAAAAGCATATTTTAGCAGTTGCATCCACTTAGTATCATCTAAAGTGACATCGCAATAATATTTTAAACGATGGGGTTCCATATTATGTACCTGTCACTGCTCCTGAATATTACAAGTCTCTGCTGCTGCTTAAGAGTCTTATACGTGTTTCCTATTTCAGATAATGTACTTAATCTTTGTCTTTTATGTAATGGTAGTCTGCATTAAGGTTTTCCAGCAAGAAAGGAGCATCGGCAACAGTAGCTTTAGGGTGTTTAAGGCGCTCCTCTAATAAAATAGGTTAAGCGAAGGGTGAAAAAATGCTAATATTGTTAGCTGTTTTCTAATAAAATTAGTATATTGTAGTATGAGAACAGCATCTGACAAGGAGCAATTTGAGCGGCTCCTGGCTAGTGCCAGAGAGAAAACTGCTAAAGATAGGGAGAGCGAGAGCAAGCAGATAAACAGCAAGGCTTCTGTGCAGCCTAAACGCCTGCTTCACAATATCGGTCATCCTTGGGACCACATCACCGGAGACTATTGACACTCCCACGCCTAAAGGCAGTAGGATTCTTGGGCTACCGAACCATTGTCCTTGTATATCTCCCAAGGTACTGTCTTCAAAGTCAAGGATTTTGGTTGCATTTTTCTTATTTGTTTCTTATCTTCACTCTACCTGAAAGAGAGCTCCCGGGCCGACTGGTACTGGAAGTTCATCTTGCGTAGCCCTGGCCTGAGCTGGGGCTATTTCTTTTTCTGCTGTTTCTGGCTGCGTTTCCTGCGTTATTGCGTCTTTGTCAGCTGCGCTGACACCTGAAAGAGAGGCTCCGGCCTCCTGGATTTGGATGTTATTTTTGGGTTCCGCTGGCTGCTGCCCATAACGTGGATCATAGGCTTCATTCTTGCGCCACAGCGTCCAGAGCAGCACCAGCAGCTTGCGCTGTACGGCCACATAGGCCTGCATCTTGGTCTTGCCCCTTTTCACGAGCCGTTCGTAGAGAGCCACAAACCGGGGCTCCTGGAAGCGCACCGCGCTCAGGGCCGGCATGTGCATGGCCCGCCGGATGTGGGCATTGCCCTTCTTAGAGATACGGGTTCTGCCCGCGCGCAGGCCCGACTGGTGCTCCACCACGTCATAGCCGGCGTAGCTGACCAGCTGCCCCTGCCGCTCGAAGGTGGCAAAGCCGTTGGTCTCAGCCAGCAGCACGGCCACCGTCTTGAGGCCCACGCCTTTGATGGAGAGCATCTTGTCTACCCGCTCGGCCAGCAGCGGGTCCTGGTAGAGCAGCTCCCCAATAGCCTCTTCCAGCTCCTGGAGGCTGTTTTCGAGCACTCGGACCATCTTTTGAAGGTTTCGCTCCACCTGTTTGACCACCAGCGCACCATGGTGCAGGGCATGGAGCTGGTTAAGGCACACGGTGCGCTGATTGGTAAACTCCTCCAGCTGGCGGGTAAGCAGCCGCAGCTGGTAGATGTTGGGCGAGAGGGGCTGCCAGAGCTCCAGGAGCTGTTCCAGGCCCATTTGGGCCAGGCCTCTGGCGTCGATCTTGTCGTTCTTGCTCCTGTGGCCCAGGGCCTGCAGGTAGCGCTTGGCCTTGGTGGGCAATACGACCGAGACCTGGTAGCCCTGCTGGAAGAGAAACCAGGCCAGCTGCTCGTAGTACACGCCGGTGGCTTCCATCAGCAGGCGCAGCTCTACTTGTGCTGCGCGCTTGCTCTCCAGCCAGCGCTGCAGCTGTTTAAACCCAGCTGGGGTGTTGGCAAACTTGCGGGTGGCTTTTACCTTCACCCGCCGGTCCATCTCCAGGGTGGAGAAGGTCACCTCCAGGGAGTCTTTGCTCACATCAACTCCCACATTCTGGCAGAGTAAATTTTTCATAGCGGAAAGGGACTAAAATGGACAAAAGGTTCATCTTCCGGGCCTACGCTCACATCTGATACGAGGTCGTGCCTGCGGATGGGGCAGCCTCTAGGTACTGTGCTGGCTTTCAAGATGAAGAGAAAGGGAAGGGGTTCCTTGGGAGCGACATCTTAAAAGTGTCTAGCTGTCACACTTGTTCCTTCCCTTTCTCTTAGCTTACGGATAAGAGCCTGGTGAAATTGCACTTATCGGTATACTGCCAAAGATATGAGCTGAAACGGTCTGCCCGACCGCCTTGTTTCTTATCTTCACTCTACCTGAAAGAGAGCTCCCGGGCCGACTGGTACTGGAAGTTCATCTTGTGTAGCCCTGGCCTGAGCCGGGGCTATTTCTTTTCTGCTGTTTCTGGCTGCGTTTCCTGCGTTATTGCGTCTTCGTCAGCTGCGCTGACACCTGAAAGAGAGGCTCCGGCCTCCTGGATTTGGATGTTGTTTTTGGGTTCGGCCGGCTGCTGCCCATACTGCGGGTCGTAGGCTTCATTCTTGCGCCACAGCGTCCAGAGCAGCACCAGCAGCTTGCGCTGCACGGCCACATACGCCTGCATCTTGGTCTTGCCCCTTTTCACGAGCCGTTCGTAGAGGGCAGTAAAGACAGGCTCTTTATAACGTACTACTGTAAAGGCCGGCAGGTGCATGGCCCGCCGGATGTGGGCGTTGCCTTTCTTTGATATTCTGCTTCTGCCCGAGCGCTGGCCCGACTGGTGCTCCACCACGTCATAGCCGGCGTAGCTGACCAGCTGGCCCTGCCGCTCGAAGGTGGCAAAGCCGTTGGTCTCGGCCAGGAGCACGGCCACCGTCTTGAGCCCCACCCCCTTGACCGAGCGCATCTTCTCCACCCGCTCAGCCAGCAGCGGATCCTGGTAGAGCAGCTCCCCAATAGCCTCCTCCAGCTCCTGGAGGCTCTTGTCCAGGGTGCCGACCAGCTTCTGGAGGTTTCGCTCTACCTGCTTGACCACCAGCGCACCGTGATGCAGGGCATGGAGCTGGTTCAGGCACACGGTGCGCTGGTTGGAGAAGTCCTCCAGCTGGCGGGTCAGCAGGCGCAGCCGGTAGATGTTTTTCGACAAGGGCTGCCAGAGCTCCAGGAGCTGCTCCAGGCCCATCTGCGCCAGGCCCCTGGCATCGATCCTGTCGTTCTTGCTCTTGTTTCCCAGGGCCTGCAGGTAGCGCTTGGCCTTGGTGGGCAGCACCACCGAGACCTGGTAGCCCTCGTGGTAGAGGAACCAGGCCAGCTGCTCGTAGTACACGCCCGTGGCCTCCATGAGCAGGCGCAGCTCCACGTCCGCTGCGCGCTTGCCCTCCAGCCAGCGCTGCAGCTGCTTGAAGCCTGTGGGGGTGTTGGTGAATTTTCGGGAGGCTTTCACCTTCACCCGCCGCTCCATGTCCAGGGTGGAGAGGACCACCTCCAGGGCGTCTTTGCTCACATCGACGCCCAGGTTCTGACAGAGTAAATTCTTCATAGCTGAAAGGGACTAAAGTGGACAAAAAACATTCATCTTCCGGGCCTACACTCACTCATGCCTGCGGATGGGGCAGCCTCTAGGTACTGTCCAGGCTTTTAAGAAGAAGAGAAAGGGAAGGGCTTGCTTGGGGGCGACATCATCAAAGTGTCTAGTGCAAGGGCTTTCTCCTTCCCTTTCTGTTAGCTTACGTTTAAGAGCCTGATAAAATTGAACATACGCTTATACTGCCAAAGATATGAGTGCCAGGGCTTTCTTTGGCATTTTCTCGTAAAACTAAGTTAATATAAGAAAAGAGCCGCCCCTAAAAGGGCGGCTCTTTTGACTTTTGTTTCTCTTAGCGAAGTATCTCAACCCAGCCTTTATATGTTCGGTTCTCTTTGGCCGGGTCTAAAGTATAAAAGCCGACTTCTACTTCATAGTAGTAAATGCCGTCAGGCAGTCGGTTGCCTTTGCTATCTACTCCTTCCCAATTAATATACAGCTCATCACTGTTGCTTCCGTTGAGCTCATACACTTTAACGCCCCACCTGTTAAACACCTTGAACTTCATAGACCGGATGAAGCGGGTCTTTTTATCTGGTTTGAACTCATCGTTAAGTCCGTCACTGTTAGGGGTGATGATGTTGGGCAGCATGAAGAAGATACAGTTGTCCTGGCATACTTCGTTGCTATAACTACTTTCTCGCCCCTGTGTGTCGGTGGCCGTTACTACATAGCAGCCTGCATAGGAGTTAAGGCCTACATGCGTAAAAGTGGTTTCTGTAGTTGTGCCAAGTGGAACAAAAGCTCCATCTATAGTGGCTTTGTAGTATACAGTGTAGTATGCAATATCTTCTGTGCAGTCTGGGCTGAGATTAGGTGACCAGTGGAGTACATGTTGGTAAGGCGGCCCCGTGGCAGTTTGCAGGAAAGCTTCGCAGTCTATATTCTCCAGGCGAAGCTCAGGTGCACATAGTAGTTTGGGTAGTACTGCACACGCCTCCTGGCTATTGTTGAGCAGCGGGCTAGGAGTGGCAGAAAGTTGGTAGGTACCAACGGTTTGTACATAATAGCAGTAATTCTGTCCTCTGTTCAGCCCAAGTCCTGCAAAGGTGCCCTTATCTGTGTAAGTGCCTTGGTTTGCTGTAGCCATCACACTGTCAATAAGGGTAAATGTGCCGTCAATTTTGCGATAGATGTAATGGCGGAGTACTTCGTTTTTCCAAGGTACATCATAATGCCAGTTCAGCTCTAGAGCTTTTTCATCTCCGCTAGCAGGATTCACCTCCAGCCAAACGCTAGAAGCCTCAGTGCTGCTGTGCAGTTTAGTAGGCTGTGCCTCAGCTGGAGAAGATTGGTAGAGCTCTAATCGATAGCGGTAACTTTGATCATTAGTATTCTGATCACTGTCCACCCAGGTAGTGTCGGCCATGTTGCGGGTGCGCTTAACCTCCACAAAAGTACTACCTTCTTCACGGGCTAGTCTACGTAGCAGCCGGTACTCCAAGGGCAGGCTTAGCTGCTCCACCTGACGTGGCTGGGTCCAACGAACAGTTATCTGGCCATTGGCAGCATCTGTTTGGTCTACAGTAACGTGTGTCAGGTAAGGGATATCCTGATCTGTTACGACACATACTTCCTCAGAGGCAAGACTAGCTCCACGCCCTGGTGTAGGAAATTCTGCATAGATAATGTAACAGTAATCGGCTCCTGCAGGTAAACCAGCTCCTCCGTTGTTGTCTGTGAAGGAGGTTTTGTCTTTGCTAACTTCTCCAATTAGCACATAGCCCGTGCTGGCAGGTACACCTGTCTGGCACTCGTCGGGCACAAAGCCGGAAGCCCCTTCACGGCGGTAAATCCTGATCACGGAGGCATTCTGGCACGTATATTTATCCCAGCTAAGCGTAACGTTGCCGCTAGAGGAAGTTGCTGTAAGATTTTGAGGAGGTGGCCCTACTACCCGGATATTCCATGGCTGCAGATCAGCTAAGCGCGTGTCAGTCTCAGGGCGCACATCCTCTGCCCGGAATACAACCTGGTAAGGCGCCTCACGCACATCCTCGCAAGTCGTGTTCCACACTAAGCTACCCGTTGATGCTCCTGGAGTACTGCTGGTTACCGTAAATATGGCAGGTGGGATAATGCCACTTCCAGCTGCCGTAAGTGTAATCAGGTCGCCATCCGGGTCGGTAGCCCTAACTGTTCCTGTAAGGGTAGTTCCGGCTACTATGCAGGTATCTTTGGGCTGAAGCACAGGAGGTCTGTTTTGAGTCTCTTTCACAATTATCTGCATGTCGCGCACTACTTCACCCAGCTTCACGGCGCCTCCGTTGGGTGCTACACGCCACTCTTCTACTACAAAAGCAAGATTATACTCCCCTTTTAAACAGGGAGCATTCCACTCTAGCTGTCCCGTGTTCTGGTCAAGGCGCAGGTAAGAAGTGCCAGAGGCATCGGAGTTTTGGCAGGATGTAACTAGGTGGGGTAGCTTATAACCTGGAACGTTGTCTACTCGACCTGCAGCATTCACCTGCTGAGGCACACGCATCTTGAACACCAAACTGTCTCCGTCGGGGTCGTAGGCACCTGGGTTGTGCACGTAAGGGCGACCGACAGCAGCCAGATCGATTGGTGCTACAGTAAAAACTGGTGTACTGTTAAACCCGTGGAAGACATTGATATTAATGGTAGTAGAGATAAAGAAACTAACCTGATCTGTAGGTGGGGCGATGTTCAATATGCCTGCATTGCGCTCCTCTATGTTACAGGAAATAACATATGAACCTTCGGCAGGGTATGTGTGCTCCCAGTAAAATACCTCCCTTTCAGTCTCATTGCCAATAGACCTAATGCTGAAGCGCTTCACAAGTTGTGTAGAACCATCTCCGTTAGAGATGATTACCTCTGGGTCCTCTTGTATAGATCCCATATCCTTGTAAATAACCATCTTAAAGAAGAAGCGGCGCGGATTTGGATTGGCTGTTGTATCGCGCTTGGCAATAATATCGCCTGCCCTTAAGTGAGTTGCTTCTGCTTTCATCAGCAGACCTGCCAACAAAATAAGACACCAGCTAAGGCAGAAAAGCAGCAGATATTTTCTAAGTAGGTAGTTTGCCATAAGAGTTGCGCTAGTAGTGGGCGTCTATGAAGCCTGTAGAGAGAGCCTGTTCAGGCTGCCCAATTTAGAAGAGGTTCAGGGTTGATTCGGAATACGAAAGCTTTACCTATTGATATCTAACATTATCTGAGAATGTTCTGGTGTAGGCAGCTGGAGCAAGTCCAGTAGTGAAACAGGCTTGTTCTGTGTATGACTTACCAGAATGGGAGGGGCAACTGGAGGAATTGTAATTCATAGCTGTATTACGATTGGCGTTTTTTCACTTCTGCCCCACATTCCCTACCCGTACTGTCTCTTTGTTAGTACAATATATATAATTAATATTTAATGTTCAACCTTGGGTTGGTCTTATCGAGTTTTAGAATCTGTACTTGAATTCTCACCAATGAACATTAAGCTTGGTGCCCTGTTGTAGCAGCGAAAACTGAGCGGGATAACAACACGTTAAGGGTGATTGACATAAAAAAGGGGCAGTTAGCAAAGTGTTGTTACGCGATAGACTATGTGCAAGTAAGGTTTAAGTAATTGAGAAAAACATGAATACAGCTACATTTGGCAACGGTTGCTTTTGGTGTACAGAAGCAGTGTTTCAGCAATTAGGTGGGGTCGAGAAGGTAATGCCAGGTTATGCTGGTGGCCATATAGAAAACCCAACCTATAAACAGGTTTGTTCTGGTACAACAGGGCATGCAGAGGTGCTTCAGATTACGTACGACCCGGAGAAGGTGAATTATGAGGAACTGCTAGAGGTATTTTGGAAGACACATGACCCTACTACGCTGAACAGGCAGGGTAACGATGTGGGGACACAATATCGCTCAATTATATTTTACCACAACGAAGAGCAAAAGAAGCTAGCTGAGAAGTATAAGCAGGACTTAGATGCTTCCGGGGCCTACGCAGATCCTATAGTTACTACTATTGAGCCGCTGGAAACATTTTATCCAGCTGAAAACTATCACCTGAACTACTACAACACACACGGGCATGAACCTTATTGTAGCTTCGTTATCAGGCCAAAACTAGATAAGTTCAGGAAGGTATTTAAAGATAAGCTAAAACAGGCCTAAAGTAACATGGTATCGCGGCAGACGAAAGCAGGATCTTAAGCATTGCTCCTAATTACAACAAAAGCCCTGTAGGGGGGGCTACAGGGCTAATTGCTTAATCTAAACACAAACAACCAACAAAATCTAACAAAAAATCAAAGGGTTTTTAGGGAGAAATAGTATAATAAGGTGTTGAGGAGTAATTAGTAACGCACGAAGGGTGTTATACTAATTGATTCATAGTTTTCTGCGATACCAACGAAGTAGTCTCCGATAAAAATTCCGGAGCCACTGCTGACAGCACTTGAGCCGGCATGGTAAGTAACCATGTTGCCATCAATTGTGGCATAACCAGCTGGCTGATCATCATATTGCGAAACAGTTTTCACAGTGGCACTAGATGGCATAAGTGCAGCCTTTGCCAGGCAAGACTCAGCCAAATGCTTGGATGAATGGTTTAATGTCGAATTCATGTGACGATGGGGTTTTGGGTTCTAACACGCTACAAGTATAAGCATGCCCCATTCTCAGAAACAGGAATATTAAATCCTGAAAGTAACATGGCTAATTAAGCTTTATGGTTGTGTAATTAAGTGTTTATAGTGCTATGGGTTACTCTTTGTTAGCTTTTTTCTGTTGTTCTGTTGAATAATCTTAAAGCGTAACATGTTGTTAAGTAAGTTATTATATATTATATAAGGTAGATGGATAGAGGAGTAATGTTGAGATAAGTAGCTTGAAAGGGTTAGTTTGTTTTAAATTGATTACTGCTGAAAAGTAACATTTTTACCTGCTTCTGGTGGTGAAAATTTGTGTGAAATGATAGCTGCAGGTATAAAGTGCCAGAACTGTCAGGCTTAAGAAACTTCCAGGCAGCGCAACAAGCCACCAGGCAGAGGTGTTGCTGCGAATGCTGGAGATAGTTCTGCCCCAGCTCACCAGCGTGGAAGGCACACCAATATTGAGAAATGACAGTGTTGACTCCAAAGCCAACAGTCCTCCTAAACCAAATGTAAAAGCAACAAGCACGGGACCAGCCAGGTTTGGTAAGGCGTGTCGCCACACTAGTTGAAATGGTTTGTTGCCGATGCTTTGGGCCGCCTCAAAGTATGGAAGTTGCTTGATGCGCAACATTTCGGCCCTGGCAAGTCTCGCTGAAGATGGCCAGTCGCTAAGAACCAGCAATAACATGAGCAGTGGCAGGGATGGAGGTATAAAAGAAGCCAGCACGAGTATCAGTACAAATCGTGGGATGCTGGTAATTGCCTCTGTCGTTCGCATAACGATCATATCAACAGGAAGCCGGAAGGGCGCTTGTAAGAAAGTAAACCACCGCCTTATTACTTCTAGTAGCCCCCACAACAGTAGTAATAGGCCTGCTAAGAAGCCAGAAGATATGCCTGCGTAGGTAACGCTAAGCTCCAGCTGGTAAACTTGAAAGGGAAGGTACAGGCCATAATACAGTAGAGCTACGACTCCTACTAAGTATAAAATCAGCCTGTGGCTTGGTAAAACAAGGCCTCTATCTCCTAGAAAACCCGCGACTGTGCCCAACGTTACGCCAAGGAGTGTGGTAAGTAACATCACTGGAAAGCTTACTAAAAATGCTGTGCGGGCTCCATACAGTAAGTTTGCTAGTAAATCTCTGCCCAGGCTGTCGGTGCCCAAAGGATGTCCTGCAGCCATTGCCCTTTCAGTAAAAGGTGCCAAATAAGCATGTTGCACATCGAGGTGGTTAGGGTTGTAAGGCAGGGGAAGCCAAGGCAGTATTATCACCAGAAGCAAAAGTAACATCAGGTAAGCTAGAGCCAGTCTAAACCCGAACTTGTCTCTCCAAAGTTGTTTTATACTTATCCATACCTGTTTCATACTAACTTCTGTTTAAGTCGTGGGTCTGCCCAGGCATAAGCCAAATCAGCTAATGCATAGGCTACAATCCTAACTATTAGCACCACAAGCACAATTGCAATTAGAACCGGGTAATCTTTGGATAGGACCGAGTCAATAAGAAGGCGGCCAATACCTGGGATTGCAAAAATGGTTTCTATAAGAATAGAACCGCTGACAAGTGCTGGAAGAAAGTCTGATACAAGCGTAATAAGTGGCAACAGGGCGTTGCGCAAAGCGTGTTGTCTGATTACCTTGTTTTCCGATAAGCCTTTTGCGCGCGCTGTTCGAGAATAATCAGCCAACATAGCTGCATGCAGAGATGAGTAGAGCTGGTTCGTGATGTATGGCAGGTTAGCAAGAACCATGACAACCAGCGGCAAGGCCATGAACTGTAGCTGCTGGAATAGCTGTTGCCAAAATGGTAAACTTTCAGAAGTATAGTAGCCCATGCCGTAAACAGGGAAGAGCTGTAAAAAGTCTGGGTTTGCCAGTAATACCAGCAAAAGCATTGCTATAATCAGCGTTGGCATGCTGTCGATCAGGAAAAGTAAAGGCATCGTTATGTTGCGTAGCCACCGCATTGATCCTTTCACCATTTGAATGCTAAGCTCGAGGGACAGCGCCAAGGTTATTAGCATACTACCTAAGAGCAGCAGTAGCGTATTGCCAATGCTTTCCCCAATCATCTCCAGTACTGATCTTCCGGTGCGGTATGATGTTCCAAAATCACCTGCAATAGCTGCAGTAAGCCAGCGGTGGTATTGGTTTTCAGGCCCATGCCAATTCAGGTCGGGTAGTAGATAAGCGAATCTTTGCTGCTTCTCTACTAGTGCTTCCAAGGTATAGGCAACGCGACCGGCTTTATCACTTACTGCTGTATTCGTAGCCAAGCGCTGTAAATTGCTGCAGGCATGCCGCAGTTGCTCCAAGTCTGAAGAATGGCCTAAGGTCTGAAGGAGCAGCTCTATCTCTGGAGTTTTATGCTCTTTAAATGATTGCTCCAGCTGTCGCGCCTGCACATTGAATTTAACTACAACAGGCCAATTGCCATATTTATAGGCTAGCTGTCGGAGCTGTTCTTGCCTTTGCTCCGGAAAAATCAAACTTAGCGTGTCAGGTACTACAGAAGGGGAGATGCTGAAATAGAAGAGGGGCAGATGTTGCCCCGTTTTCTGTAGATATGCCTTGTAGGCAGCCTCACGGCTACCTTGGCTGCTCTTGCTATAAAAGCTGCCTTCCAAATCAAGTATACGATCCTGTCCAAAAGAACCAGGTAACATCCTGCTCAGCAAAAACACCAGCGTACCAATTATCCAAAGGGCAGGTATAGCCAGTAAAAGTTTCCTGAGCAGGTGCACGAACATAGAAGCTTACTCTTCTTCTTTTAGCGTAAAAGCACTAACATCGTAGTTTGGAGAAAGGCCGGAAACCTTAGTGTTTGTAAAGCGGCGATGGATAGCTACACGCTCTTTAATATAGTACATCGGTATAAAAGCGGCTTCTTCGTGCATGATTTCCTGCAGGCGTTTAAGCAGATTAGCCATCTCAGCCTTGGAGGTGACAGTCGTGCTAATCTGGTTTAGAATGCTATCGCTTTCAGCCGTGCCGAAACCTGTGTAGTTAATTCCTCCGACACCAGCATAACCTGTATGTAGCAACGGCTTAAAGTTGAAGGCAAAAGGATTGCCTGAAAGGGAGCGGTAGAAAATTTCAAACTCGTGCTGCTTTGACTTGCTGGCAAGCAAACTACCCTCCATACCCTGAACCTGTACAGGAATGTTTAGCTTTGCTGCGTTTTGCTGCAGTATGATGGCAGCATTTTCGTGGCTGGAGCTTCCGGCGCGATAGATTGCCTCTATGCTAAGTTGCTCCCTTTTGCCATGGATGGTCTTGTACCAGCCATCAGCTTCACGCGACCAGCCTGCGGTTTTTAAAAGAGTTGCAGCCTTCTCTATGTTAAAGCTGTAAGGAGCCAGTTCCTTATGATAATATTCAGAAACAGAAGGAGGGATAAGACCAGCCGTAAGCTTGGCGTAGTTATGGTGCGAAGCTTTCATAACACTTTTAGCGTCGAGCAGATGTGCTATAGCCTGGCGTGTTAGTTTGTCTGAAAACTTAGGCGAGCGTGTGTTAATACCGGCGTAGATGAATTCATATGCATCCGGTGTATGTAAAGCATAATCTTTCAGAAAGGCTTCCTGCTGTTTTAGTTGGTCAAACTCAGCTGCAGGTATACCTTCCAAAACATCTAGCTGTCGGTTCTTAAGAGCAAGAAGTGCCGTAGTAATGTCTGGTATAACCTGGAAGCTGACGCGCTGTGGATTGGCTGTCAGATGTTGTGTGTTAGATGTGTTATTCCCCCACCAGTCTTTTTTGCGCGTCAGCGTCAGGTTTTTTCCGTTTTCCCAGTTCTCCAAGGTATAGCCCCCGCTTCCTTGTAATAGATTTGGATCTCGCCCGTATTCAGGAGAGTTAAACTTTGCTGCAAATGCTTTCAGCTTCTCGTCGTTTTCAAGCTTAGAGTGCTCCTTGCTTAAATCAGCAACCTGTATATGTTGCAGTAGGTTTTCAGGGTCGAAAAGATAAGCCGGAAGAATAAAGAAGTCACCAGTAAGCAACTCCATTTCCGGCGCATACCCGGCGCAAACAAATGTGAAGCGACGCGGGTTAGCTGCATCAATCCTGATGTCTCGGATGAACTCCAGTTGCGGTTTTAGCCCTTCGTTGTTTAGCAAAGGAGCTTTAGCCACTTTTAGCGTAAAGGCTACATCTTCAGCTGTTACAGGTGAGCCATTGGTCCATTCAGCTTCTTCTCTAATCTCATAGGTGAAGAGCGTAATGGAATCCTGGCGCTCAATGGTAGGCATGGATTCAGCCAGAAAAGGCTTTATCTCATTTGTCGCCAGATCAGCGCTCAGTAGGCTCTGAAACAGCAGGTTTATTATCTGTAAAGCACCGGCGTTGCTATAGCTTACAGGGCTCAGCGTTTCCGGGTCAGTTGCCAATCGTACACGCACCTCTTCAGGTGCACGCTCCGGCTGGCTACAGAATGTAAAAAACAGTAAGAAGTAGCAAACAAGTGCTAAACTAATTTTTCTCATGTACTTACCCTTGGCTAAAAGTTTCTAGGGCAAGTTAGGGAAAAATATTATTCTGATATATCAGTCCAAGTTGTTGCGCCACCAAAAGTTGTTATAGTTTGAGTCTCTTCAGTCGAAGTGCTCTTGTTGCTAGTGGTATTGTTAGCTTGTGTATTAGCTCCAAGATTTACTAGGTTCAGAAGTAGGGAAATTAAGATAGATATCATTGTTTGGGTCTTTTAGGGTTTATTGTTTTTTCTGTAGCAAAGTTGGTGTTTTGAGTATGACCAAAAAAGGAATGTCTTATAAAGAAAGTAACTATAGAATTTACTATTATAATTTTACAGTTATTAATAAAGGACTGGTTAATTTTGTATAGCAACTGATTCAATTTAAATAGTTGTAATCAAAAGTAACATTAGCCTGTGAAGAATCTGAGTATATTTTTTTATATATGTAAAATTAGCTCCAGATACACCTGCAGTAAAGGAAAAGTTTGTAAGAAGGTAACTTTAACTTTTTGTATTTTTATTATAGTAGTTTAAAGTTTGAATGGAAGAAATAAGGGTATTAGCGACTTTGAACAGTCATGCTAATTTTAGTAGTACCAGAAGCTTATTTGAGCTTAGTAAAGGTAAGGAATCAAAACTCTACCAGAATGCATTGAATAATATATATACTGATGATTATATAGCTTCCAAAGCTCTTTACGGCTCCAACCCTAACGATGTTCGATACAAAATGCTGAAAGTTAGGTTGAAGAAGAGGCTTTATAACAACCTTTTCTTTGTTGACTATGACAGGTTGAAAATAGGTAAAGTGTATCAGGCCGAACTTGAATGTTTAAAGCTTCTTCATCATGCACATACGCTGTCAAGGCTATACGAGCTTGATTTGGTATTAAGTAATACTTCTAAGGTAAGGAAAATAGCTTTAAAGTATGAGTTTACAAATTTTTTGATTGATGCACTTGAGCTAGAACTAGAGTGTCATACTGAGAGTGGCAACTTTAAAGAGTTTCAGAAATGCACTAATGAGCTAACCAAGCTTCTTAAAAAAAAGCTGTATGAGCGTGAAGCAGTAAGCCTTTACCAAACTATAAAGTTGGATGGAAAGAGGTCGGTAAAGCTAAGACGAAAACATATGGCCAATTTTAGTAGTAGTATCGCAAGGCTATATGATATTTATTGTTTAACAGACTCTTTCGAAGCTTTCTACTCATATTATAAGGCTAACATTATCTACAGTGAAATGATTGGTGACTTTGATGCCATTGTAGATTTGACGTTAGATTCCGAGCAAAAAATCTCTGCCGGTAAAATTAATATAACTAGGTTCAACAGAACTTTTAACAAGTTTGAGCTTGTATATGCGCATCTAAGAGCAAAGAAGCTGGAACAAGGTCTTCGGTATGCGTCTGAGTTTCTACCAGATTTTAAAGAAAACTCTCCGAATTGGTTTGCCTATTTAGAGAACTATTTTCTCTTGGCTCTGCACAGTGCAAATTATGAGTTGGCGTTAAACCTTTTACACCGAGTTTCAAATAGCGTTAGCATTAATAGGCTTTCTGCTTCTGCTAAAGAAAGGTGGAACCTTTATGAAGCTTATTATTTGCTGATGGCAGGTGATACGAGTGGTAGCCTTTCAAAGAAAAACCCCTTTTTACTTTCCTTGCCGGAGTATAGCAAAGACAAGCAAGGGTTTAATGTTGCGATTCTTATCCTTCAATTCATTTTTTACTTACACAAAAAAGATACAGAAGCTCTTTTATACAGAATAGAATCCCTCAAGAAATATATTTTAACACATTTGAAAGATACTTTTAGTCTTCGTAGTAAAATATTTTTGAAATTGTTGATCTTGATTGTTACAGAGGATTATGAACTAAAAATTTGTAGTAGTAAAGGTCAGAAGCTTTATCAGAAGTTGGTGGATGCACCTACACCGGGTGATGCTTTTGCTGAGATTGAGATAGTGCCTTATGAGCATTTATGGAATCAAATATTGAACATTCTTAAAGAGCACTACAACTAAGTAGTTATATTATATGAAGGACCTGCGACGACTTGTAAGGGTCATAGAGGAAAATGGCCCAAGCACCAATCCTCTATTAAACTTACAAGATGCTGATGTGTTGGAAACTAAATTATATCATCTTTTAAAGGAAGATAGAGAATACTCAGAGGAGGAAATTGCACGGACTCTTTATGGCGACAGTAAGCAAGTAAGCGGATACCGGATGCTAAAATCACGCTTTCGGAAGAAGCTTATTAACTACTTGCATTTTATGGAAATTCCACCTAGCAGACAGAGGACAGGTTATACTTCAACTTACAAGTGTTTGACGCTTTTGACAGAAGCGCAAGCTCTTTTACTATTTTCTGAAATAAAATTATCACTTAAAGTGTTTGATCAGGCCTTAGCCATAGCAAATGAGTTTGAGAACACTGAAATGAAGATCAAAGCACTAGAGGGTAAAAGACGCGTCTTTCAAAGTTTGTCTAACACTAACGAATATACTATTTGCCATAATGAGCTTATTAAACTTTATGAAATTCAAGATTACGAGCGTAAAGCAGTAGCCTTGTATGACCAGACAATGTTACTAACTAGGGGTAAAACGTCTGAAAGAGCAAAAATATTCTCAGAATATCCTGAAATTATTAAAGATATTACTTCTTATTGGGAGAAGTCAGGGTCGTCTATGATATTCTCCTACCTCCACATTTTGCGTATCGCCTATCTGGAGCAGGCGGGGCGCTATACTGAAATTGCTGAAGAAGTTGCAAACGCCGAAAAGCTTGTTCAGGCAAAGAAAGTAAACTCTAAGTGGTTTAATAAGGCTTACAGTGCCTACATAAATGTATATGCATTATTGCAGAGCCGTCAGTATAATCAAGGGTTAACCCTGGCGGAGAAAAGTCTGTCGCATTTTCAGACTTACTCTGCGAACTGGTACGCTTATATGGAAAACTATGTGTTGCTTACTTTACACAGTAAGAAATATGTACATACAGGAAAACTTTTATCTGAGGTAACTTACGGTGACTTCATTACTAAGCTTCCAGATATTGGCCTAGAACGCTGGGAGTTATATAGAAGATATTTGAGCTTTATGCTGAAGTTTGTTTCTTCTGATAATAAACAGGCTATTCCGGGAGCAATTGTTACCCAACTACCCATACTATCAAAAGATAAATCAGGCTTCAACCTAGCCTTGCTGGTGCTTGATGTTTTGGAGAAGCTGTCAGAGGGTATAATAGATGATTTGGATGTGCAGGCGGAGAGGGTGCGTAAGTATACACATAAATACTTGAAAGGGGAGAAGGCTGAACGTCCACGGTTGTTTATGCGACTTCTGCACCTGGCTCTCACAAAAGTAGAGCCGGAGGTGGTGCGGGAGCAGGCAGAGAAGCTGTTCGAGAAATTGCAGGTTACTCCGCTGCCTGGAGATGCATTTACAGAAGTAGAGGTAGTGCCTTACGAGCACTTGTGGGAATTGGCGTTGCAGTTGCTGGAGCAGCAACAGGTTAGGCGGTAGCTCCTGAGTTGTTCGAAGATATCAGTTACACCTAGTAGTTTTTTCTTACTTTTCGGGATGCAAAAGAATAATCCGACCGTTACCAGGGCTTGGTGCTTCTACGACTGGGCTAACTCCGTTTATTCACTGGTTATAACGTCTACTATCTTTCCGATATACTTTAGTGCCGTATCCAGAAAACCAGATGGTACTTCTACAGTAGATTTTCTGGGTTTTGAGCTAGATAGCTCCGTGCTCTTTACTTATGCTATTTCGGCTGCCTTTCTCATCATAGCTTTTCTTAGCCCCTTTCTCACCGCAGTTGCCGACTACAGTGGGAGAAAGAAGATGTTCCTGAAGCTCTTTTGCTATTTAGGGTCATTATCCTGTGCGGGCTTATACTTCTTTACTGCCGAAACCTTTACGCTCTCTGTTATTTTGTTTGTGCTGGCCACTATTGGCTTTAGTGGTAGTATTGTGTTTTATAACGCCTACCTACCTGAGATTGCTACACAAGATCAGTATGATCGGTTAAGCGCCAAGGGGTTTTCGATGGGTTATGTAGGGAGTGTGATTCTGCTGGTGTTCAATCTGATGATGATTATGAAACCAGAATGGTTTGGAATAGCTGCCGATAATACCTCGCTGCCACCCCGTATTGCTTTTCTAAGCACAGGTATCTGGTGGTTTGGTTTTGCTCAATACACATTCTTCCATCTGCCTGGCAATGTGTATCAGCGTAAACCACAGGGCAGCTGGATTTTGAATGGTTTCAAAGAACTAAAGCATGTGCTGGAGCAGGTGAAAGACCTGCCGCTTCTGAAACGATTCCTGCTAGCATATTTCTTCTACAATATGGGGGTGCAGACGGTAATGTACCTGGCGGCTATTTTTGGCGAGGTGGAGTTGCGCCTGCCAAGCGAGGTCCTCATTGTTACTATCTTGATCATACAATTGGTTGCCATAGCCGGAGCTTATGCCTTTGCCAGGCTTTCTGGTAAGTATGGCAACATCGTGGCACTGATTATAGCGGTCTGCATCTGGATTGGCATTTGCATTGGCGCCTACTTCACGCATGGCGAACTTCAGTTTTATGCTTTGGCAGCCGTAGTAGGTTCGGTAATGGGAGGAATTCAGTCTTTGTCGCGCTCAACTTATTCTAAGCTTATACCTGCCAATACAATAGACCACGCATCATACTTTAGTTTTTATGATGTGACCGAGAAAGTATCCATCGTACTGGGAACGTTAGCCTATGGATTGATCACACAGCTTACTGGCTCCATGCGAAACAGCATTCTGGCGCTTATTATCTTTTTTATTTTAGGGCTACTCTTTCTTTTCCTGATGAGAGGGAAGAGCAAATTTATAGCTCAGTCAGAAACACCTGCTCTTGCCAGTGGGGCATAAGCTTGATGACTGGCAGAACAAAAAAGTCCGCTGAAGTACAAACCTCAGCGGACTTTTTTGTTTGATATCTCTTAAGATACTCTCTTACTTCTTGTAAACCTGCTTACCATTCAGGTAAGTGCTTAATACTTGGGTGTCACGAACTTTATCCAGTTCAACTGTCATCAGGTCACGGTCAACAAGTATAAAGTCTGCAAACTTACCTGGCTCTATACTTCCTTTCTCCTCCTCTTCAAAATTCGATTTTGCAGCCCAAATCGTCATACCTCTTAAGGCTTCTTCACGGCTCAAGGCATTTTCTATTTGGAAACCACCCTCAGGCCAGTTTTTAGCATCTTGTCGTGCTACTGCTGCATGAAAGGTAAAGAAAGGATTTATACTTTCAACAGGGAAGTCTGTGCCTAACGGAATGTAACCGTTTTGCTGTAGCAGTTCCTTGAATGGGTAAGCATGCCTGATACGCTCATTGCCCAGTCTTTCGCCAGCCCAGTACATATCAGAAGTGGCATGTGTCGGCTGTACTGACGGTACAATGCTATACTTCCCAAACTTAGCCATATCGGCTGGGTTGATGATTTGCGAGTGCTCAATACGCCAACGCTTATTGTTTTTACCACCTAGCACGTTTCCGTATATGTCGAGCAGCAGGCGGTTGGCAGAATCACCAATAGCATGCGTGTTCATCTGGAAACCGTGCTCATTCATTAACTTCGCCAGGTCACGGAACTCCTGTTCTGAAGCAAGCAGGAAGCCATAGTGGTTATGCTTGTCTGTATAAGGCTTGAGTAAGCTCGCACCTCTGGAGCCAAGTGCACCATCAGAATAGATCTTGAACGAGCGCACATTCAATCTGTCTGTTTTGTACGGGCCATTCTTAAAGTAATGATCCTGGTTCTCCTTTGTAGGATTCAGCATGGCATAAACACGCATCTGCAATTCACCTTTTTGATGCATATCATCTATCAGGTCAACTGTAGCCTTGTCCAAACCAGCATCGTCTACAGTCGTTAGGCCTACTGCAAAAGTGTTGGCTTCAGCATTCTTAAAGGCTTCGCGGTTCTCAGCATCGGTTGGTGCCGGTATTTTGTTCGATACCAGGTCGATAGCATTATCAACCAAAATACCGGTCATTTTACCATTTTCAACCTCTACCAGTCCACCTACCATTTTGGTTTGTGGAGTAATGCCAGCCAGATCCAGTGCCTTCTGGTTTGCCAGGGCAGCATGACCATCGATGCGTGTAAGTATAACCGGGGTGTCAGGAAAGAGCAGGTCAAGGGTATCCTTGGTAGGGAACTCCTTAACGGCCCAGTCGTTCTGATCCCAGCCACGGCCGGTTATCCACTCCGTGTTCGGATACTTCTCGCGCTGCTCTGTTACCTTCTGTACTACTTCCTTGAAAGACTCTGTATCCACTAAGTCTGCAGAAACCAGAGACAGCCCATAGCGGTAGAAGTGGGCGTGTGCATCGATCAGGCCAGGGTATATGGTCTTGCCTTCTGCATTCAGTTCCTCAGAAGCCTTATACTTTCCGCGGATCTCATCTGTAGTGCCTACAGCTATTATCTTTCCGTCCTTCACGGCAAAGGCCTCGGCTTTGTCAAAGTTATCGTTAACAGTGTACACGTTGCCGTTGTAAACGATCAGGTCAGCAGCCTCAGAGCCAGTTTGTGTACCAGTGCAGCTACCTAAAAATGCGCCGCCAAGAAGTATGGCAGCTGTAAGGGTGCGTAGAGATTTGGTCATGTTATTACTTATTCGAAGCGCATGTGCTTAACAGATTCACCAGAGTTAATTAGCTCCAGCAGAGAGTCGATACCGATGCTCAGGTGCTTCTCTACATAGTTGGAGGTTACTAATTTATCACTTTCAGATGTTTTAACACCTTCCGGTATCATTGGGTTGTCCGACACCAGCAGTAGTGCTCCGTGAGGAATCTCATTGATGAAGCCAACTGTGAAGATGGTAGCTGTCTCCATATCCACACCCATTGCTCTGATCTGGCGCAGGTACTCTTTAAATTCCTCATCGTGTTCCCACACGCGGCGGTTAGTAGTATAAACGGTGCCTGTCCAGTAGTCCATCTCGTGCTTCTTGATCATAGAAGAGACAGCACGCTGCAGACGGAATGAAGGCAGAGCCGGAATTTCTGGTGGAAGGTAGTCGTCTGAAGTACCTTCGCCGCGAATGGCAGCAATTGGAAGGATTAAGTCACCAATCTGCGTCTTCTTCTTCAGACCACCGCATTTACCAAGGAACAGGGCTGCCTTTGGCTTGATGGCAGACAGCAAGTCCATAACTGTTGCAGCCATGGCACTACCCATACCGAAGTTTACAATCGTGATATTATTGGCTGTAGCCGTTTGCATTGGCTTATCAAGACCATTGATCTCTACACCAAAGCGATCTGCAAACATGCGTACATAGTTTATAAAGTTAGTGAGCAGGATGTACTCTCCAAACTCATCAAGCGGCACACCGGTGTAGCGGGGTAGCCAGTCGCTTACAATTTCTTCTTTGGTTTTCATGATTTATTTACTTTATGGGTACAAAAAAACCGCCTTGGCAGCAGGAGCTACTGGGGCGGAAGCGTAGGAAAAATGGCTAAATTGCAGCATGGATGCACTCAACTTACCGCCATTTGACTACAAAGTTACGAAATCCGGCGCTAATTATCTTATTTTTGACATACTTCGCCGTAAAAACGTAGTTCTGACGCCGGAAGAGTGGGTGCGGCAGCATTTCGTGCACTTCCTAATTAACACATTGGGTTACCCCAAAAGCCTGATCAGCATAGAGCGAGGCACCAGCTATAATAAACTGCAGAAACGCACCGACCTGTGCATTTACGATACCCAAGGCCAAGCACACCTGCTAGTGGAGTGCAAGGCAGCTCATGTACCCATTACGCAGGAGGTGGTGAAGCAGGTTTCGGTATACAATCAAACACTTAGGGCGCGCTATGTAGTTATTACGAATGGCTTACAGCACTATTGCTGGCAGGTAGATTTTGAGACCCGCAAGTATGAGCCATTAACAGAGGTGCCTGCATATGTAAATAAATAGTTATCAATCATTTTGGTCGAACAGGTCACTATCAACAGTATTGTTTCCTACTCAGTCCAAAAGTATAGCCGGTTATCAACCAGGCTATTACGGAAGTACTGAATTTGTGCCTTAAGTAACTGGCCTGCCTGAGGAGCAGGGGAGGGAGCAGGGGCAAGTTCTGGGAAGCTGTAAAACTGCAGTTGATCGTCCTGTTTCAGTTCAGCCACCACGTTTTGTTTTACCAGTACGTAAGCATTCCCATTGAAGAAGATGGCCTGTCCGGTACCCGAAGTATCCAGCAACGAGTTACCAAAAGGTAAGAGCTTATCTGTTGGCAGGTTGAGGTAATCGACTACTGTAGCAGGAATATCTGCATGCTGGGCGATTTTATTGGCATTCAAGCTATCAAGCTTCTTGCTGGGGTGAAACAGCAGGAGCGGAACACGGAAGTGACCCAATTCATTCTGATAGGCTGGATCTACACTCTTTTGAGTATGGTCTGCAGTAAGAACAAAAAGCGTATTCTGGTACCAAGGTTGTTTAGAGGCTGACTTAAAGAATTGGCGCAGGGCGTAATCTGCATAGCCTATCGACTCATGTATCTCCAGCTCGCCTTTAGGAAAACGGCCTCTGTGCTGCTCAGGTATGGTATAAGGTTGGTGAGAGCTCAGTGTAAACAGCGTAGCCATAAACGGCTGATCCAAATTGGTCAGCTCTCTGGAAGCATACTGTAGATACGGTTCATCAAATATTCCCCACTGCCCGTCATAATCCTGTTGTCGTAGGTCACTAGGGTATTCATCAAGTCCATAATATGTCTCGATACCTGCTCGTTTAGCAAAGTCGTTAAAGCCCATAGAGCCGTTGGCAGCCCCATGAAACATAGCCGTTTGATACCCCGCATCTCGTAACAAGGTTCCTAAGCCATACAGCCTGTTGGCCTGGTAAGGCGAGGTAATGAAAGGCTCTGGCATAAGCGAAGGAACACCAGCAAGTATAGAAGGCAGTGACTCAATGGATTTACGCCCATTCGCAAAAGCGTTTTGGAACATTAACCCTTCACTTGCCAAGGAGTCCAGAAAAGGAGTATAGCCTTTCCCATTGTTAAGCGCGCCTACATACTCCGCAGCAAAGCTCTCTAGTATGACTATAACAACATTCTCTTTCTGAAACTCCTCCGTTTGTTGCTTATGCTTTTGAGGGTTAAACTGCAGCGCAGCAAGTAACTCCTCGTCTGTGCCGAAGTAGTTCTTCTTCTCCAGCGTAGTCTTGCCTATTCCTTTTATAAAAGTAAAGGGGCTGTTAAGGGTAAGATGACCTAAAGCAGCAGGCTCCTGTACGAATGCATGGCTAGGGCGCAAAGGTTTTAGTTGAAGGCCACCACGTATACCCAGTACAACCAGCCCCGCAATTACCAGCAGGCGCAGACTCCGTAGCCACACGGCAGGTTGTGGAGCGGCGGCAGTAGGCGCTTTAGGATAAACTTTTATAAAGGCATAGGTGAGGAGCAGGAAGCCAAGCGCCAGGTACCAATAGTAGCCGAGTAGTTGCCCTATCTGCTCTGTGATGTCTCCGGTGATAGATAAAAGCTCATTGCTGGTGCGGCGGCCAATAAACTTAAAGAACTCCACATCTACTACAGCCAGTGCAATAAAAGGTACATTAGTAAGTATAAACAGCCACTTGAGCACCTTTTGGTAAGTTGGGTGCAATGTGTTGCCTACTGGTAGAAGCGAAAAAAAGATAAATAGCCCGTTAATGATGGCTATAGCTGCAACATCAAAACGTAAGCCATGCACAAAGGAAAGCAGCACCTGACCTGCATTGGCACCTGCAAATTCATGGTAGTTGAAAGCAAAGAATACTACGCGAAGCAGAAGGTAAACCACAAGCAGTAGTCCCAGGCGGCGCAGCATTAATTTAAAAGCTGTATCGAACATCAGAGTTCTTTATAGTAAATGCCCTTGCCAGTTTGTGCAGCAACAGAGGCATGTGATTTTGGTAAAGGGCTACGGTTCAAGCTCCGTAGGCTCGGCAGTCAGACAACTACTTCCTATTATAGGGCAAAAATAAGGGCGCCTTTCTGACAATGTCAAAAAGGCGCCCTTATTTATCCTAACGTCAGTTGCTACAGTACGTTCTCAGCAGGAACAAACTCCAGACCAAAAGCCTCAGCAACACCTTGATACACTACTTTACCCTGTACTACGTTCAGGCCTTTAAGCAATTCTGCGCTATCAGTACATGCTTTCTTCCAGCCTTTGTTCGCTAGTTGTAGCGCGTATGGCAATGTTGCGTTAGTAAGCGCCAATGTAGAAGTGTAAGGTACAGCACCTGGCATGTTAGCCACGCAGTAGTGAACTACGTCGTCGATCACGTAAGTTGGGTCTTCGTGAGTTGTAGGCTTACATGTTTCGATACATCCACCCTGGTCAACAGCTACGTCTACAAGTACAGTACCTGGACGCATTTCTTTTAGCATGTCTCTGGTAATCAGGTGAGGAGCTTTTGCGCCTGGGATAAGTACAGCACCGATGATCAGGTCGTGCGTAGGCAGCAGCTCACGGATGTTATACTCGTTCGACATGAAGGTGTTCACGTTAGCTGGCATGATATCATCCAGGTAGCGCAGGCGCTGCAGGTTGTTATCCAGAATAGTAACGTCAGCACCCATACCGGCAGCCATTTTAGCAGCGTTAGTACCAACCACACCACCACCAAGGATCATTACCTTAGCAGGGCGAACACCTGGTACGCCACCCAATAGAATACCACGACCTTTCAGTGGCTTCTCCAGGTATTTAGCACCTTCCTGTACCGACATACGGCCAGCAACTTCAGACATTGGAACCAGAAGAGGCAGGCTTCTGTCTGCTTTCTCCACTGTTTCGTAAGCCAAGCATACCGCCTTTTGCTTAATCATGGCGTGTGTTAACGGCTCGTAAGACGCGAAGTGGAAGTATGTGAACAGCAACTGGTCTTCCTTGATCAGGTTGTACTCAGACTCAATTGGCTCTTTAACTTTGATGATCATCTCGGCAATGCCATAAACTTCCTCAATAGTCGGAAGAATAGTAGCACCAGCTGCAGCATAATCATCGTCCATAAAGCCGCTGCCTTCACCGGCAGTAGACTGTACATATACGGTGTGGCCATTGCGCACCAATTCAATCACACCGGCAGGAGTTACACCTACACGGTTTTCATTATTCTTGATCTCCTTCGGAACACCAATTATCATGTTTCGATCAGTTTAAAAAGTAACAAGTTTTCGATTTAGCTGCGCAAAGATACCATTAGTTTACATAAATAAAATACTTCTCAAATGTAGGTGTGCAAGCCTTTGATATAGAAGGGGTAATTGTGGTAAAACAGTGCAATAATGGGGGAGGGAGACACAGTTTACAGGATGGTACAAAATGAAAAAAGGCAGCGATAAGATCACTGCCATTAGTACAAAATAAAACTATGAAAAAAACTATCTGAAAGGTGTCGGCTGTTCGCCTTCCCTTAACATATCTTTAGATGCCTTGCCTTCTACTACATCTGCCTTAAGCGTGAGCCTGAGGGCTGGCATTATTAAATCATTCGAAAGAACGGTAACTACCTCGTTTTGCTCTTTTAACACCGTGGGAGCATACCTTAGTTCCAAAGTTGCAACCTCGCCGGCTTTTATTTCTGCTACCGAAGTTCGGTACGTTACGCAATTACATGCACTCTTAACACCTTGTATTATAAGAGGGTTCCGACCTGTGTTACGTATCAGGAATTTAGCTACCGATTTTTGTCCTTTTTCAAGTTTTCCGAAGTGGTAGCTTGTGGTTCCGACAGCCAAACGCGGCGAAAGCGCCTTTTGTTCCGGAGTGACTACTGTTTTTGCATCTTTCGCTTCAACCATACCTTTTATGTACAATACATGCCTCTGAGACTCTGAATTGTTTGAGGTTAAGGTGATGCTTTTGTGAAACGGGCCCGGCCGGCCTGCAGAATTATAAACTGCTGTTATTGAGCCAATTTTACCAGGCAAGATCGGCTCTTTTGTCCAGGTAGGGGTCGTGCATCCGCAAGATGCTTCCACCGAAGGTATAACCACTGGTTCGGTTCCCACGTTTTTTACCTTGAACACATATGTTGCCTGGGTGCCTTCAGCTATTGTGCCAAAGTCATGGGTTTCCTTTTCAAAGATCAGTTTTCCCTGTGCCTTAGCTGTGTAGCACGCAAATATAAAACACAACAGCGTTAATAGAAATAGCTTTCTTTTCATAAATAAGGCAAGCAGAAAATTGCACTTTAGGTTTTGTTACTTTCAGTGCAAAACAAATATACAAATTTCTTTTTTCAAACAATGGGTTTCCATCAGTTTGACCTATATGCAACAGGCTGCCAAATTTGAATTTAGGCGAATCTTCTGTACTTTTGAAAGTAAAAAAACACTTTTGGTTTAATTGAGACAACATGCAAACTGCTGAAGCATCTATAACTCAGAGACTAACCTCCGAAGAAATACTGAACGACTACCGCATTGCCTGGGAAAGCCGCCAAGCTAGCCTTGCCGGACGAAAAGAGGTATTTATGGGTAAGGCCAAGTTCGGTATTTTCGGTGATGGTAAAGAGGTGGCGCAGCTGGCCATGGCTAAGTTCTTTCAGAACGGTGACTTCCGATCCGGCTACTACCGCGACCAAACCTTTATGTTTGCTATCGGGGAGCTGACGCTACAGCAATATTTTGCGCAGTTATATGCCCATACCGATGTGGAGGCTGAGCCTTCTACTGCCGGCCGGGCCATGAACGGTCACTTTGGTACGCGCCTTTTGGATGACGAGGGCAAATGGAAGAACCTGATGGAGCAGAAAAACTCCAGTTCCGATATCTCGCCTACAGCGGCTCAGATGCCCCGTCTGGTGGGCTTGGCTTATGCTTCTAAACTGTACCGCCAGAACCAGGCGCTGCAGGGCATGAAGGAGTTCTCCGTGAACGGCAACGAAGTAGCCTTTGGTACCATCGGTAATGCTTCAACCTCGGAGGGAATGTTTTTTGAGGCCATTAACGCTGCCGGAGTACTTCAGGTGCCAATGCTGGTATCTGTATGGGATGATGCCTATGGTATTTCAGTACCGGCCGAGTATCAAACCACAAAAGGAAGCATATCTGAGATCTTGGCAGGCTTCCAGCGTAATACGCAGGAGGGGCAAGGCTACGAAATCTTCAAAGTTAAAGGCTGGGATTATACTGCCCTTTGCGAGACTTACGAAGCAGCGGTGCGTGTTTGCCGCGAGCAGCATGTGCCTGTGCTGATACATGTTGAGGAGATGACCCAGCCGCAAGGACACTCTACTTCCGGTTCTCATGAGCGTTACAAGTCTAAAGAGCGCCTGGAGTGGGAAGCTGAGTACGACTGCCTTAAGAAAATGAGGGAGTGGATACTGGGAACAGGTGTTGCCACAGTAGAGCAGCTCGATCAGATAGAGGCGGAAGCGAAGGATGCTGTAAAAACAGCCCGTGCCAATGCCTGGAATGAGTTTGCCAGCTCTATCAAGGTCGATCATGAAGAGGCACTGCGCCTCCTGGATGCTCTTGCCAATGACAGTGACCATATCACAGAAATAGCCACTATTGCTGAGGAATTGCGCAAAACTGCTAACCCTATCCGTAGCGATGCTGTTAGAGCCGTTCGCAAAGCACTACGTTATGTACGCGACGAAAATAACCAGGCAAAGCGTGACCTTATTGGATGGTTAGAGCAGGTGATGGGTGAGAATGCCGACCGCTATAACTCATACTTGTACAGCCAATCTGAAGAGGCAGTGCTGCAGGTAGAGGAGGTGAAAGCGGAGTATGAGGAGAACTCGCCTGTAGTGGATGGGCGTGAAGTACTCCAGGCTTGTTTTGATGCTATGCTTTCCCGCGATCCACGTGTATTTGCCATTGGCGAAGACGTTGGTTTTATCGGAGACGTGAACCAGGCCTTTGCTGGTCTGCAGGAAAAATATGGCGAGTTACGCATAACTGATACCGGAATTCGTGAGTGTACCATTATAGGGCAAGGTATTGGAGCTGCATTGCGTGGTCTGCGTCCTATCACCGAGATCCAGTACCTAGATTACCTGCTGTATGCTATTCAGACTCTTTCTGATGACTTGGCTTCGCTACAGTACCGTACCAAAGGAGGGCAAAAAGCGCCGCTGATCGTGCGTACGCGTGGTCACCGTCTGGAGGGTATCTGGCACTCAGGTTCTCCGATCGGTATGATCTTGCACAGCATAAGAGGAATGCATGTACTGGTGCCACGTAACATGACACAGGCAGCAGGCTTCTACAATGCTTTGCTTAAATCGGATGAACCGGCATTGATTATTGAGTGCCTTAACGGATACCGCCTGAAGGAGCGCATCCCGAGCAACATTGGTGAATTTACACTTCCGCTTGGCAGGCCAGAGGTGCTGAAGGAAGGAACTGATATCACGATCGTTACCTATGGTTCTATGTGCCGCATTGTGATGGAAGCTGCCAAGCAGTTGGAAGAGTTCGGTATTTCGGCAGAGGTGATAGACGTACAGACGCTATTGCCATTCGATATTGAGCACATGATCACAGACTCTATCCGTAAGACAAACCGAGTACTGTTTGCAGACGAGGATGTACCTGGTGGAGCCTCTGCTTACATGATGCAGCAGGTAGTGGATGAGCAGGGAGCCTGGAGATGGCTTGACTCTAAGCCACAGTGCCTGTCGGCGCAGCCGCACCGCCCGGCATACTCTTCTGATGGTGACTACTTCTCTAAACCTAACTCAGAAGATGTGTTCGAGACGGTGTACGAGATGATGCACGAGGCTGATCCAAAAGCTTATCCGAAGATCTATTAAGTAACCCAAGTTGCGATTTAGCATTGGCATGTAAACGATGAAGCCACTCAGGCTTGTTAAGGAAAAAGTAACCACACTTACTTCCTTACTTGCCATGAATGACTTCACTATTGCAATTTACTGTTTTGTTGATGATTACCTGCAAATAGCGGGCAAAAAAGCGGCGGCCAAGCGCAAGGCCAGCGATGCGGAGATAATCACAACGGCCCTGGTGTCGGCCCGCTACTTTGGCGGCAACCTGTCTGCGGCCAGCGGCTACATGCAGCAGCACCAGAAGTGCCGGATGCCGCACAAGAGCAACTTTAACCGGATGCTGCACCGACTGGGCGGAACGATCGCGGCCATCTTCCTGGCCCTGGGGGACTGCCTCAAGCAGCTCAACACCACTGGCGAGTATGTGATAGACAGCTTCCCGGTGGCCGTGTGCCGCAATATTCGCATTAACCGGTGCAGACTGCTGGAGGGTGAGGCCTACAGGGGCTACAATGTCTCTAAAAGGGAGTATTTCTACGGCTTCAAGGTGGAGGTCATCGCAACTGCCGGGGGCCTGCCGGTGAGTTACTTTATCGTGGCGGGAAGCGTGCACGATGGCAGAGCCCTGCAGGCCATGCACCTGGACCTGCCGCCGGAAAGCAGCCTGTACGGGGACAGCGCCTACACCAATTATGAGGTGGAGGACCTGCTGGCCGAATGCGAGCAGGTCAGCCTGCTTACTCAGCGGAAAAGCAACAGCAAGCGGAAAGACAGCCCGGCGATGGACTATATAAAAGCGGTGATGAGGAAGAGAATAGAGACAACTTTCAGTGAGATAGAGGCGGCCTTTCCCCGAACGATCCACGCCGTGACTCCGCAAGGATTTCTGCTAAAGATTGTCCTATTCCTCTTTGCTTACACCATCAATAAATGTATTTAATCGCAACTTGAGTTAAGTATAAAACACAGAAACAGAAAGCCCCGGTAGTCTGAACTGCCGGGGCTTTCTGTTTCTGTCTGTACCTTGAGCTATATTTATTGGCCCTGGTATAGAATAATATCATCCGTATATACTACATTGCTCTTGTTTAGGGCACGGTCGTAGATAAATACTTCAAAACGGATCGTGTCCCGGAAAGGGTAACTTTCTGTGGTAAAGCTGGTGATGGTGTAACGTATTTCACCTTCCAGCGCTTCCTGCTTTTCGTCACTGGATAACCTAGGAAAGCGCCCGTTGAAGTTAACAGGTCGAGGCTCGTAGGTATTGCCCCGCTTTACCTGCATGTTTACGATAAAGTTGTCGTAGTATTGGGAGCCAGGGTTAAAAGGAGGCTCGAAGTCTGGTCCGGTCTGCGAGCCGCCTTCGCCACGGCTAAGCCCCAGGTCGCCATCTCCGTCCTGGTAGTCTACTGCTATGACCAAGGAGTCGAACACAACTCTGTTCTTGGTATAGGTATACTGCTCTACCCGGTCGAACGTAATCTCGGGCACATCGCTATAGTTCGGCTCTTCGCGGCAACCGCCCAGGGTGAGTGCAAGCACCAGCACGGCGGTGCTATACTTTAGCAGGTTTTTCATGTGGACTATCAGAAAATGAAGCTAAATTTACTAAATCAAACGCAGTAAATATAGGATTTGTTGTATTCAATGGATTTTAAAACCCACCACCTCAGCGTACTTAGCCAGCAGGAGCTTTTCGACTTTACTTCTACGGCTTTAGCGTTGTTCCGTTTCCAGGCATCAAATAACCCGGTTTACCGGCAATACCTGCAGAACTTGCATGTAAATCCAGAAGAAGTACAGGCATTGGAACAAATACCATACCTGCCTATCGAGTTTTTTAAGGAGCAGGAGGTGGTAACTGGAGCGTTTGAGCCGGAAGCTGTTTTCTATAGCAGTGGTACCACCCAGCAAACCCGCAGCCGCCACTTTGTATCAAGCCTTAGCTTCTACCAACAGGTGTCGGAGCGAATCTTCGAAAGCTTCTACGGCCCATTGCAGGACTATGTAGTATTGGCGCTACTGCCTTCGTACCTGGAGCAGGGAGGATCCTCGCTGGTGGCGATGGTTGACCATTTCATCAGGAAGACAGCGCAGCAAGAGGAAGGATTTTACCTGCACAACCATGCACAACTGCTACAGGCATTGCGGCAAGCCAAAAGTCGGGGTAAAAAAGTACTCCTGATCGGTGTTTCCTACGCCTTACTTGACTTGGCTGAAGAACTGCAGGGGCAGCAGGACTTCTCTGATGTGGTGGTGATGGAAACAGGAGGCATGAAAGGCCGACGCAGGGAAATGATACGCGAAGAGCTACATGCGCAGCTAAAAAAAAGACTAGGTGTGCCTGCTATACACTCTGAGTACGGCATGACAGAACTGCTCTCGCAGGGCTATTCTAAAGGAGAGGGAATTTTTTGGTCTGGCTATACAATGCGCATCTTGCTGCGCGACCTGAACGACCCTTTCGACCTGAGTACCAACCTGCGTAGTGGTGGCATCAATGTTATTGATCTGGCTAATGTAGACTCCTGTGCTTTTATCGAGACCAAAGATATAGGCCGTTTACATCCTGATGGTAGTTTTGAGGTGTTGGGCCGTTTCGACAATTCCGATATCCGTGGCTGTAATTTATTAGTAAGTTGATAGCACCTTTCTGCTGATCGGCCGTTTAAGTTGCCCATGGGTTATATCGCTTTTATTGTTTTTGTAGTAGCTACTGTACTGTTTTTCTACAGATGGGCTACTCGCCAGAAGAGGCTCCGCAAAAAGGTGCTGCTTGCTGACTTTCCTGCTGAATGGCGTAAAATATTGCAAGACCGAGTGGGCTTTTACCATACCCTAAAGGCAGACGAGGATAAACAGCGCTTTGAGAAAATGCTGCAGTTGTTTTTGTCGGAGAAGCGCATTACTGGTATTGATGTCGAAATCGACGATCTGACAAAAGTGCTGGTGGCCTCCAGTGCCATTATTCCTATCTTCGGCTTCCGCGACTGGGAGTATCGAAACCTTGGCGAAGTACTAGTCTTTCCAGGCAGTATACAGAAGTATAAAAACGAGAAAAGTGAGGCTGTAAGTGAGGTGCTGGGCCGTGTTAATCCGTTCCAAAACGACCACTATGTTACCCTTTCTAAGCCTGCTCTGGAGCGTGGCTTCAATGACATGGCTGACAGGAAGAATGTGGGTATCCATGAGTTCGCACACATCTTGGACCAGGCTGATGGGGAGATAGATGGTACACCTGCCGCTTACCTTCCGGATGAACTTGTGCAGCCATGGCAGGAGTTAATGTACCGCAAAATACAGAAGATCCAGAAGGGGCAGTCAGATATCGACAGCTACGGAGCCACCAGTGAGGCCGAATTCTTTGCTGTAGTAACAGAATACTTCTTTGAAAAGCCGGACCAACTGGCAGAAAAGCACCCAAAGCTATATGAACTGCTTACCAAAGTATTCTCCCAAAACCCGAAAAGGAGATTCCGACTAAATTTTAAAAAGCTGCTAAACCCTTATGGTAAACGCATCGGGCGCAATGAAACATGTCCGTGTGGAAGCGGAGAGAAGTATAAAAATTGCTGCAGATTAAAACGGAAGTAGGAGCGTAGGTCAGAAATAGCCGTTTTTGCTTTATAAAGGCCTCCCGTCACTTAGCATTAAAGCTTATAAAAGAACATCCTGAACAACCCTTACGCCGGATGAAGTATAAGAGCTCTTCAGGATGAACATGTTAAACACAGTAGCAGCAAATTAAGATGTGCCGCTGCACGTTCTGTTATTATGCTACAACTGGTCGAGCATAAGCTTCGGCATCCTCTACGGTTATTTCAGAACCACTCATGATTACCAGGCGCTCTACCACGTTACGTAGTTCCCGCACGTTACCGCGCCAGTCAAGTCCTTGCAAGTATTCCAGTGCCTCCGGCGTAATTGTTTTTGGTTTATTACCGTAGTCGTTGGCGATATCGTTCAGGAACTTCTGTACCAGATCGGGTATATCCTCCCGGCGATCGTTCAGCGGTGGTACGTGTATAAGTATCACACCTAAGCGGTGGTACAAGTCTTCCCGGAAGTTCTTGTTCTCAATCTCCTCGAGCAGGTTCTTGTTGGTTGCCGCCACCACGCGCACATCCACCTGAATATCCTTGTCGCCACCTACACGCGTGATCTTGTGCTCCTGTAGCGCACGCAGCACCTTTGCCTGTGCAGACAGGCTCATGTCGCCTACCTCATCCAGAAAGAGAGTACCGCCGTTGGCCTGCTCGAACTTACCAATGCGCTGTTTCACCGCAGAGGTAAAGGAGCCCTTTTCATGCCCGAACAGCTCACTTTCGATGAGCTCACTAGGTATGGCTGCACAGTTTACCTCTACAAGAGGACCATTGCTGCGGTTGCTGTGCTCGTGTATGGCGCGTGCCACCAACTCTTTACCTGAGCCGTTAGGGCCGGTAATCAAAACACGGGCATCCGTAGGAGCTACTTTCTCTATAGCCTGCTTCACACGGTCTAGGGCAGGAGAGGAGCCAACCATTTCATAGGTCTTGGAGATCTTCTTCTTCAGGATCTTGGTCTCCGTAACCAGGTTCGATTTGTCCAGGGCGTTGCGTACAGTAACCAATAAGCGGTTCAGGTCCGGTGGCTTCTGCAGGAAATCGTAGGCGCCTTTTTTGGTGGCCTCCACGGCCGTATCTATTGTGCCGTGGGCAGATATCATAATAAAAGGCGAATCAGGAGTTATTTCCATGGCTTTCTCCAGCACCTCAATACCGTCCATACCAGGCATTTTGATGTCGCAAAGCACCACGTCGTACTTTGCTTTGCCTAACAACTGCAAGCCTTTTTCTCCATCTTCGGCCTCGTCTACAGTATAATTTTCGAACTCGAGGATCTCCTTAAGGGTGCTTCGGATCGCCCTCTCGTCGTCTATGATCAGGATTTTTGGCATAGTTTTATTTAATGTGTGGTTAAGTATAGCTAATTAGCCACCGCTTGTCAAGTTAGCTGTTGCTGTTTTACGGAGATTTGTACTTCAGGATAGTCGGTTGCATGCTTCTGTAACTCTACACTTCACCCGCTGCACCAGATCTTACCATTCATTATATAGCATAACTGGCGTATCAGATGTTCTTCTTAGGGTTGCTTGCTATATTAATAACAGTGTTATAACAAGCAATAAGCCTCTGCAAGGATGCAAATGTCGTGTTAAGCTTAAGTGCAGACAATCAGGATAATAAATATTAACTAGTATTAATTTAAACACTGTCTGCCGCAAATGGCGTATAGGTATAATTGCTATTCGGAAAGAAACGCAATTTGTCTTTAACTATATTTAAATTACTTAATTTAGCTAAATGTAAGCTTATACTTAATAAGTTTGCCGAAATTCTGAACACAGACGCTTGATGGAAATACAAGACAATAATACAGAACCCGGAAGAAAGCGCAGGTATTTCCTTACCCGCAGGCTCGACCGGCTTTTTCTGGAGCTTTATAATATTTACGTTTTCCACGTCCGCTTTTTCAAAGAGGTTTTTGTCCCGCCTTACGAGTTCAGAGAGATTGTACGCCAATGCTATGAGGTAGGAGTAAGGTCGCTTCCCCTGATATCATTGACTGGTTTCATCATAGGTATTGTTTTTACCAACCAATCGAGGCCTTCGCTGGCAGAGTTTGGTGCTGCCTCCTGGCTGCCATCGCTGGTATCTATAGCCATTGTGCGTGCACTGGCACCACTGGTTACAGCACTTATCGCTGCAGGCCGTGTGGGTTCAAATATTGGTGCAGAGCTGGGGTCGATGCGCGTAACAGAGCAGATAGATGCGATGGAGGTTTCGGCCACGAATCCTTTTAATTTCCTGGTGGTAACCCGGGTGCTGGCTACTACATTCATGATTCCGGCGCTCACCATGTACACTATGTTAGTTGCATTGATGGGAGCTTATCTGAATGTGAGCCAGAATGAGCTGACCAGCTTCTCTACCTATATCACCCAAGTGTTCGATGCCATCACCTTTCTGGACATTTTTTCGTCTATCATAAAGTCGTTCATATTTGGTTTTACTATAGGCATGGTAGGTAGTTATAAAGGCTACAATTCCTCCAAAGGTACCGAGGGCGTGGGTAAGGCTGCGAACTCCTCAGTGGTTACGGCCATGTTTATGGTATTTATAGAAGAGCTTCTGGCGCTGCAAATCATCAATGCCATCAGAGCTCTTTAAGCAGGAACTATGAAAAAGATAAACCCAAATATAAACAGGGAGAACAAAGTTATCGAGATACGAGGGCTTATGAAATCGTTCGATGACTTTGACGTGCTGAAAGGTGTGGACCTCGATCTATACCAGGGCGAGAACCTGGTGGTGTTGGGACGTTCCGGTACAGGTAAATCGGTTTTGATCAAGATCATCTCAGGACTGCTGAGCCCTGACGAAGGGATGGTGAAGGTGCTCGGCAAGCAGGTCGATAAACTCTCTTCAAAAGAGCTGGACCGGTTGCGCCTGAAAGTGGGATTCTCCTTTCAGAACAGTGCCCTATATGATAGTATGACGGTGCGGGAAAACCTGGAGTTTCCGCTTATCCGCCACGAGAAGTCTATGGGCAGAGCCGAGCGTGACCAACTGATTCACTTTGTGCTGGATGCCGTAGGGTTGGAGCAATCTATCAACCAAATGCCATCGGAGCTTTCCGGGGGGCAGCGCAAGCGTATCGGTATTGCCCGTACACTTATACTAAAGCCTGATATTATGCTTTATGATGAGCCTACAGCCGGACTCGACCCAATTACCTGTATGGAGATCAATGGCCTGATAAATGAGGTACAGAGCCGCTTTAATACTTCAGCCATCATCATTACACATGATCTTACCTGTGCCCGCTCAGTTGGAGATCGTATGGTTATGCTGCTCGATGGACAGTTCCAGCAGCAGGGTACCTTTGAAGAGGTGTTTAGCAGCAACGATGAGCGGGTTAAGATGTTTTATGACTACAACTTTGTGAAATAACGAATGAATACTGCAGAGAATAAACGTTCTATCATGGTTGGGATATTTGTCCTGGCTGCCATCATCATTTTTGTGGTGGGTGTACTTACGCTGGGTGGCCAGCAAAAGCGATTTATTGAGAGCATTTCTGTTAGCACTGTTTTCGATGATGTAGAGGGCCTGAAGGTCGGAAACAACGTGTGGTTTTCCGGCGTGAAGATAGGTACGGTTAAAGCCATTGAATTCTATGGTGAATCACAGGTTCGGGTAAGGATGAATATTGATCAGGAGACTCAGAAGTACATCCGCCAGAACTCCAAGGCACGCATCAGCTCCGAGAGTTTAATTGGTAACAAGATCATCGAGATTTTTGGTGGTACGCCAGCTGCACAACCTGTACAGGATGGCAATATGCTAGCTTCTGAAGCTAACCTTAATACCGACGATATCATGAAGACGCTTCAGGAGAACAACAAGAACCTGGCTACAATCACCGGCAATTTCAGTGAGATCAGCGAGCGCCTGGTTCAAGGTAAAGGTACAGTTGGTAGTCTTTTAACGGACTCTACCCTGGCTCAGGACTTTAAGAGTATGGTAGCTAGCCTGGAGAGCACTTCTCAAAACGCAGTACGCGCCTCCCGCGACCTAAGCCGCTTTACAAGCAAATTGAACACGCAGGGTAGCCTGGCTAATGAATTGTTAACTGATACTACTGTTTTCAACCAGTTGGAGCAGTCCATGGCACAGCTGGAGCAGGCCACACAGTCGGCAACGCAGATGGCGCAAAACCTGGAGCAGGCAAGCGGCAAGTTCAACGCTGAGAATAACGCTGTTGGGGTCCTGCTCAATGACCAGCAGTTTGCAAACCAGTTGCAGCGCACCATGCAGAACCTGGAAACCAGTTCACGTAAGTTCGATGAAAATATGGAAGCGCTACAGAGTAACTTCCTGCTAAGAGGCTTCTTTAGAAGAAGGGACAAGGAACAACGCAAAGCAGCCGAGGAAGCCCAGGAGCAACAGCAACAGTTGCAGGAGCAGGATCAGCAGCCAGCAAATCAGAACTAATCAACATAAAAGCCAGCAGAAGCTGGCTTTTGTTTTTTGCAGCTTATACTTTGAGCGCTGTAGAACGAATCAACCAGTTTTACAAACACTGAACGTATAATCAAAAAGCTTACAAAGAGAACCGCCATGCCTACACTTTATGAAATACAGGCAGAGTATGAACTGCGTAGGTGGCAGCACGAGATGCTGCGCAACCCAAGCGTGTTTAACGAATTTGCACGCAAGGCACAGGTTAAGTTAAACAGTTATATCCCGGAGAAGGTACACCAAGCCATCACGACTGCTATAAAGCAGATGATTCGGGGTGTGCTGTTTGGGGCAGGTTTTGTTTCTCCAAAGCCACTGCTGGAAGCACCTCTGGATGTGCGGGAGGCAATGGTACGTGAGCGGATAAAGTATTACCAGCAGGCAGCTGCAGCGGAGGGTGGTGTAACCGGTGCCGGAGGTATACTGCTGGGTTTCGTAGACTTTCCGCTATTACTAGGGCTCAAACTGAAGCTCCTTTATGATATTGCTGCTTTCTACGGCTATGATGTTAAAGATTACCGGGAGCGTGTGTACTTGCTGCACATTTTTGAGCTAGCCTTTAGCTCTCAGGAGCACCGCCGCAAGATTTACCTGCACATAGCTGACTGGGAAACGCAGAAGCTGTTTTTACCTGAAGATATCAATGAGTTTGATTGGCGCAGTCTGCAGCAGGAGTACCGAGACTATATTGACCTTGCTAAAATGGCTCAGATGATACCTTTCATTGGGGCACCTATTGGAGCCGTGGTCAATTACAGGCTTATCAGCAAATTGGGTAAAACAGCCATGAATGCTTACCGGATGCGCTGGCAGGAGCAGGGGCTTCTACAGCACTAGTGCAATTTAGTACGGCGTGTTTAAAAACATTCATGTGCTATTAACTGCTGTAATTTCTCACTTCTGCGTCTTGCTATCTGCTTCCTTAACTTTTTGCTAACAGAAAGGCTGCAACTTCCTGCTCTTTATTCAGTAAAATAGTAGTAAGTTCAATCCAATCCTGTCCTGATACATTTATACGATTCACCCTTATAAGCGCCTTACTGTAGAGGTAGGCCGTTATCTGTGCTTATTACATTATAAATATAATACAGCTATGAAACACTTATACAAGGGTACCGCTGCTACAAAACGCAGCTTTTCATGCCTTAGACTTATCTTCACTACAGTTTTTTCTTTCTTTATTTGCTTCCAGGGTTATGCGCAGCTGGAGCGGGAGTGGATGCATACCTATCGGCAGGCCGGAGGTAATGTAAAGATGAAAGCAGGACCGGATAATCAACTGGTTATACTTAGCAGTGGCATTAACGCTGTTGGCTTCGAAGATCGAAGGCTGACAAAGCTAAGCACTGAGGGAGAGGTTGTATGGCAAGAGCATTTGGATGGAAACGTCATGGACTTGCTTCTGGACCAGAACGGTGATGCATACGTGCTTGGCACTACAGTATCAAAGTTCTCTGCTGCAGGAGAGTTACTCTGGCAGTTCAATTTGCAGGAGCTCGGCTTATCACCAAAAAGCTTTGCCAGCGATACAGGCGGTAATCTGTATGTAGCAGGTCGCTCGGCCGACGATGAAGCAGCTTTATTGAAACTGAACGAGGAAGGGGAGCAAGTATGGCAGAAAACATATACTTTAGGTACAGCACTTTTCAATCACCAGCCTTTGGCTATAGGTGCCGGTGGGGAAATATATCTGGCAGGTACTGAGCAGGAAAACGGCAGCATCAGAGTAATCAGACTGTTAAAAATTAACGCTGAGACAGGTGCAGAAGAATTTCGCAAAAAGTACGGACATCCTGACCGTCGCGCGCACTACGAGGTAAATAAATTGCTTGCTGATGCCACTGGAAACATATACTTGGCAGGCCAGGTAATGGCCTTAAATATCGGTCATACAAGTTTATTAGCGATCAAATTATCCTCCGAAGGAGATGTGCTGTGGGAGCAAGTAAGTTCTTTCGAGAACCGGGACTACTTTGCGGATGCAATGCTGGGGCCGGATGAGGGTTTGTTTATGATGTCTTCTTCACAGCTGCGTACCGGCTACATGAGCTTTGTAGTTGCCAAGTACAATTCAGAAGGTGAGTTACTTTGGAATCATACTTTTGATCAGCCTGTAGGATATAGCAGTTATGGCGGAGCCTGGATAGCGCTTCCGTCAGGTGGTCTGGCTGTAACAGGTGCTTATTCGCCTTCGCCAGGTGGTATTGGAGAGGGTAGTGTTTTGCTACAGTATGACCAGCAGGGAAACGAGGTATACAGTGAAGACTTTGGACAAACAAACCTTGAAGCAAACAGAGCCTTGGCTCTTGATAATGCAGGTAGTTTATACCTGGCAGGCGCTCAAAGGCTTGTTGCAGGATCCCCTACTAGTGAGCTGACTGTTTTGAAGTATAGCTTGCCAGCTGATTGTAATACACCTGTTCATGTGCAACTGTATCTTCCGCCTCACCCTATGCAGGTTGGGCAGCAAGTACGAACCACAGCCGACTTTGGTGATTTTATACTTACTGAGGATACAGGTATTCGCTGGGTCTGGGGAGATGGCAGCAGCCCTTCGGTTTCTTACACAGCCTTTGGTACATCGCGCATCACCGGGGAGCATACTTATACACAAGCTGGTATCTTTCGGGTGGGACTAGATTTTTCTGAGAGTTGCCTGATGCCAGAGCAGGATGACTACCAGCAGTGGACCGTAATATATGATCCTGGGGCAGGTACTGTCAGAGGGGCAGGGTGGCTCAGCAGCACAGTTCAGCCAACCAGCTCACTGGCTGGACGTGATTTGTTTGCTTTTAATGTAAGGTACCGAAACAGTAAGGCTTCAACTCCAACAGGCCAGACACTACTGCTGTTTGGTTCCAGAGTCTTTTTAAGCACTAGTATAGATTGGCTCGTAGTACGTGGCGACCAGGCCGTATGGCATGGGGAAGGCAGCCTTAATGGAAAAGGCAAGTATAAGTTTATAGCTTCTGCGGCAGATGCTGGAGGCCGAGGTGCTCATGATCCTGATGACAGGCTGCGCATTCGTATCTGGGACAGTATGACAGGTAGCGTTTTATACGATAACTACAGTACAGGACCAGATATTTATGATATGTCTGAAGTTGGACCAAGTATAGCAGGAGGGCAGGTAATCATCAATCAGCATAAGCAAACGCTGGCTTTATCGCAGCAGAGGGCTGTGGAGCCACTTTCTGGTGAAGAGGTAAAGGTGTATCCAAATCCTTTTTCAGAGAAAGCTGTACTTGAATTTAGCATTCCTACAGGCGCTTACCAGGTGTCGCTTTACGATGCAAAGGGCAGCCTGGTAAAAGTGCTCTTACATGGTGAACAAGCAAGGGCCGAGAGGAGGGAAGTAGAGGTTGACGGAACAAGCCTCACAGCCGGGCTATACTTTGCCCGGATAGTTACTGAACAGGGTACACAAACAGTAAAGCTGGTACTGGATAAGTAAAGGCCAACTTGTTTGATTAGTGCTAAAAAAGCAGTGGCAGATCATTCTACGTAGTCTACCACTGCTTTTTATGTTCTAAGAAAAGAAAGATTACGCTATACGCTACAGGAGTGCCTCCTTTAGGAAGTGCAGTTAAAACAAGAAAGGCTGACCACGATGGTCAGCCTTTCTTGTTTTATATTTTGTGTGGAATTAACGCTTCTCGATTGAAACGTAGTCGCGCTCAGTAGCACCAGTATACACCTGGCGCGGACGGCCGATTGGCTCCTTGTTCTCGCGCATCTCTTTCCACTGTGCAATCCAGCCTGGCAGACGGCCAAGAGCAAACATCACGGTGAACATGTCAGTCGGGATGCCGATAGCACGGTAGATAATGCCTGAGTAGAAGTCTACATTAGGATACAGCTTACGCTCAACGAAATACGGATCGTTCAAGGCAGCTTCTTCCAGCTCTTTTGCAATTGTCAGGATTGGGTCGTTGATGCCAAGTGCAGTCAGAACCTCGTCAGCGGCTTTCTTGATGATCTTGGCACGCGGATCGAAGTTTTTGTACACACGGTGACCGAAGCCCATCAAACGGAAAGGATCGTCTTTGTCCTTAGCCTTCTCGATATACTTCTTAGAGTCGCCACCGTCAGCTTTGATAGCCTCCAGCATTTCGATTACGGCCTGGTTGGCACCACCGTGCAACGGACCCCAAAGGGCGCTGATACCGGCAGATACAGAAGAATAAAGGCTAGCATTGGCAGAACCTACCAGACGTACTGTAGAAGTAGAGCAGTTTTGCTCGTGGTCAGCATGCAGAATCAGAAGTTTGTTCAGGGCATCTACTACAACCGGATTGATCTCATAGTCCTCAGTTGGATAAGCGAACATCATGTGCAGGAAGTTCGAGCAGTAATCCAGTTTGTTCTTAGGATAGTTAACCGGGTGGCCGATAGAATTCTTATAAGACCAGGCAGCTATGGTAGAGATTTTCGCCAATAAACGAATGATAGAAAGATCTACTTCTTCTTGAGACTGGTTCGGGTTAAGCGACTCTGGGTAGAAAGCTGTCAGAGAGCTGATAAGGGCAGACAAGATACCCATTGGGTGAGAAGTAGACGGGAAGCCATCAAGAATTTTGCGCATGTCCTCGTTAACGAGTGTGTGGCGTCTGATTCTATCGCTGAAGTCCTGCAGCTCCTGCTCTGTTGGCAAAGAGCCATAGATCAGAAGGTAAGCTACCTCAATAAAGTTAGATTTTTCGGCTAGCTGCTCAATTGGATAGCCTCTGTAGCGCAGAATACCTTGCTCACCATCCAGGAAAGTGATAGCACTGGTAGTAGCGCCTGTGTTTTTATATCCAGAGTCAAGGGTAATATAACCTGACTGGGCGCGCAGAGAAGCGATGTCTATTGCTTTTTCATTCTCCGAGCCTTCCACTACAGGCATTTGGTAAGATTTACCTTCTAAAATTATTTCAGCGAATTCTGACATGTGTATTAGCTTTTATGTCCGTTGTTGTGTCTTAATTAAAGCGAATTTAGGCAAAATTGTTCTAAAATGAAATGCAGTTGCAGCTTTATATCTTAATTTAACAATGTACAATATAGCGCTGCTGCACAGCCATAATGATAATCGTTAATCGCAGATATTGTTTAAAAAGTTATTACAAAATTCAGTGGTAGCGGCAGCTTTCCCCGTCAGCATCTACAAAAGCATACAGCAGTTCCTGTCAGCCCCGAAAGATAAAGCGCTTTCTGAAGTTTAAACAGAGACACTTAACAGGTGCATTACAAGATCTTTTAAGTTAAATAAAGAACAATCTGCTGCTAGAAAAGTATAAACTAAATATACTGTTTAACCATCATCAATGACTTTGCTTTTGTACCTGAGCGCACCTCGCTTTAGAGCGGGAGCTAATGCCTCTTAACGCACCTCGTATGTTTTTTTACCCACACTATTATAGCTATGAAACACAGTTTACCAAACCAGTATCCGGACAAGCTTACTATGTCCAGACAATACACAGTTACCACTCGTTTTAACCGCCAGACTACCTTATTACTATTGCTCCTCTTGTGCCCTTTGTTGGCAAGCGCACAGTACGAGCTCTTATGGCAAACGCCGCCATTCGGCCAGGAGACAGGTGCCTATAAGCGCGTCATTTCTTCCGAGACCGATCATGAAGGAAACCTGCTGCTGCTTGCCCAGACCTATAGTTCATCTACCGACTCGCGCATGGTCTTGTACAAGTACAGCGGAGATGGCAGTCTGCTGTGGCAGATAGTGCCGCAACAGCCTAACCCAGAATTGCAGGAAAGCCCTGTAAAGCTTCGGGTGGATGCAAACGGCAACAGCTATGTGCTTACTAACCTGACACAGAACTTTGAAAATGCTGGCGCCATTCTGTCTAAGGTATCTCCAGCCGGGGAAGGGATGTGGTCCAGGACTTTTACCTCTGACAGCTACATTTTTACACGCAGTAACGACCTTGTTGTGAATGAAGCGCAGGAGGTATTTGTAGCGGGCAAAGGCATGCACGAAGGTACCAGTATCGGGATTGTGGCAAAGCTGCAGCCTAACGGAAATACCGCCTGGAGCCGTGCCACCAGCGGTGAAACAGTGAATACAATCACACTCAACCAGTCTGAAGATGTAGTGGCAGCCGGTACCACTTATGCGCAAATGCAGGAGCGGGGCAACCTGCACCTGTTAACTATGCACCGTGACAATGGAGAGCTACTGATGGACAAAACCTACGGTTTCCGCATGCAGACGGTATATAGCAACGATATGCCAACTCATGTGCATGTTACCGCATCCGGGGATATTCTGGTGCTCTCAGAGATTAGTAGCCCACTTAATACCACTGATTTTAACGTTGTGCTGATGCGCACCGATAGCCAGGGAGCTGTAAAGTGGCAGCAGATGATAGGCAATACAGACGAGTCGCGGGTGCTGGACGTAGCCTTTGCTGATTCTGAAGAAGTAGTTGTACTTGGGCTTGAGGCGAAGTACAGGCAAACAGCAGATTACTTCCTCACAAAGGTGAGCGTAGACGGGCAGAAGCAATGGTACCACACGTTTAACCGTTATGATGGTGCTACCATACACGAGCTGGCACCTGCAGATGTAGATATCTCGGCAGATGGGAATATAGCACTTACTGCACACGCCGCTGTTTTCAATGTGCCGCCTGCCTGGTTTGTACCGCCTGTGTACCAGCAGCAACCTGTGCTGGTGTCTATCCTCTACAACATGGATGGAGAGCAGGTATGGGAGAACGTGTATGAGCCTTACCCCGAAAGCTATACGTATGGGCGGTCCATCAGCTTTGATGCCGAGGGTAACCTGTTTGTAGCTGCTTCTACAACGCCAGCAGATAGCCAGCCAAGTTATGAGCACATTATCCTATACAAGTTCGGGGCGGCAGACAAGGCGACAACGCCGCTAAACGTGCAGCTGTACCTGCCACCATACTCTATGCGGGTAGGGGAGCAGGTAAGAACCACTGCCGACTTCAATGATTATATTCTCACAGAAGATACAGGTATCCGTTGGACCTGGGGAGACGGCAGCAGCCCTACTATATCCTACACGGCTTTTGGTACCGACCGGATTACAGGGGAGCATCGATACCAGGAGGCTGGCATCTACACCATCGGCTTAAACTTTGATGAAAGTAACTTCAGCGCCCTATCTGATAACTATAAGCAGCAGATGATTATCTACGACCCTATGGCAGGGGCTGTAGCTGGAGCTGGCCAGCTGGAGCACGAGGAGGTAGCATTACCTTATGTGCAGGGCAACCGCGAAACTACCTTTGCCTTCTCTGTTCGTTACCCTAACGCCTCTTCCAAGAAACCAGTGGGAGCAACTGTTTTCCTGCTTAACAACCAGAATCGTTTTCACAGCACCAGCTATGATTGGCTGGTAGTAAACGAGAACCATGCAGCTTGGAAGGGCACAGGTACTTTAGATGGCAAATCAGGATACAGCTTCCTGGCAACCGTGTTGGATGGCGGCGGTGATGGAATTAATGATCCGGAGGACAGGATGCGCATACAGATATGGGACAGCAGAAACCAGATGGTATATGATACCGAAGGTACTAAATCACCTGTTGCCGACCTCTACCAGACCTTGCCTCACATCAAGATTGGTCAGATCATCATTTACAACACTACCCATCCGCTGTTTGCTTCGCTTACATCGGGTCTGCAGCTAGAAGACGAACTGGAGGGAGTGATAGCTTACCCGAACCCATTCCGCGACAAAGCAACAGTTACGTTTGCCGCCATGCAGGCAGGCTCTTATAGTGCAGCCCTGTATGATATGAAAGGCGCCCTGGTAAAAGAGTTGAAGCAAGGCACAGTAAGCACAGGCGAAGTGGTAGCCATTGAGGTAGATGGAGCAGAATTACCTGGAGGTATATACTTTACCCGAATAGCTACACCAGACGAAGTAAAGACCGTTAAGTTGATCCTTCAGCGATAAAAGATATAGCTTCTCTCACAAGGAAAGAGGCAAGCCCCTGATGGCTTGCCTCTTCTTTTTAGGCAAGTCTGATGTTTCAAAGTGCAGGTTATACTGCCAATTATAGTATCTAGTGGGGTTAACTCAAGCAAAAGAGTTGCCCATACAAGTAGCCGCATTTGCTGCTTTGTCGTTATAATAGCTTTAAAATGGCTAATTTTGCAGCATGTATACCCGCGAACAAGCTTCCCAGATACGCCAGCATTTCTGGACTACTTTTGGTCAATACCTATCGCCACAGCTTTCAGCAGAGGGTTGGAAGGTAAACTGGCTTAACTATAAAACCGGTGTTAAAGATGTGTACTTCCGGATGAATGCCGACAATAAACGCGGGTACATCGCCATAGAATTATCGCATCCAGACACGGAGATGCAGGAGCTGGTGTACGATCAGTTTTTAGAGCACAAAACGATGCTGCACGAGGCTCTTGGCGAAGAGTGGGAGTGGATGCTGCACATGTCTGATGAGTCTGGCAGGGTAGTAAGCCGCATTTACAAGGAGATCTCCCCTGTTAGTGTTTTCAACAAAGACGACTGGCCAGCGCTCATTTCATTCCTAAAGCCCCGCATTATTGCCCTGGATGAATTCTGGAGCGATGCAAAGTATAGCTTTGAGGGATAAAAGTTTACCAGGTAGTATCGTCCTCAGGGTTGGTGAAGCCGAGGCCAGGGCGGTAACGGGTGCCTTTGCCGTGGAGGTGGTCCCACATGTCTGCCTCTAGCTTTAGCTTGTCCAGTCGCATAAACTCGTCCCAACGCTCTTTATCGCCTTCGTTGAACTCGGCCACAAGCTCGCGGAGGTGCAGCGTACTCTCTTGCTGCTGCGCCAGCAGGTGCGGGTTAGTGCGTAGCATGAGCTCTATTTTGATACGGAAGTAGGTGTTGAGTTCCTTATAGCGCTCTTCGTCCCAGTTTTCGAGGTTCGGGTTTTCCATGGTAGCGATTTTTGGTGATAGACACTGTATTACTGAAGTACGAATTTCTGCCTTTTCCAGAGGACTTGTTCATGTATACAAGTAAACCAGCAGTAGTGGCATGTCTGCTGTTAAAGCTGAATAGCATCGGGACAAGGTGTAAAGCTCAGTTACTGGATCCGAGTTTTGTGATCAAGAGGTTTTAAAGCCTCGGATGTGTTTGGCTGCTTGCCTTACAGGTATAGCCAACCCACAGGCTCTTGTTATGAGGCTTTGTGTACTTTGCCTGAAAAGAGCAGGTGTACGGCCAGAGCCAGAGATGAAAACACCAAGCCGACTAACACCACGCCGTTCCAGCGCCATAGCTGCCAAGCCTGGCTGGCAAGAATCGTTCCGGTAGCGCCTCCCATAAAGTAGGTAAACATGTATACCGTATTCAGGCGGTTGCGAGCCTCAGGATTAAGCGAAAAGATGAGGGTTTGGTTCGAGATATGAGAACCCTGCAAGCCAAGGTCCAGCAGTATAACGCCTATCACCAGCCCCGCAATACTATAGCTAAAGAAACCGAACACAATATAGGAGATGATAACCATGGCAAGTGTAGCTGCCTGTATGTACCGGGTGTCATACTTGTCGCTCAGCTTGCCAGTTACCGAGGCCATAACAGCACCGCCTGCACCTACCAGGCCAAATGCGCCAGCAACATCGCTCCCTGCATAGAAAGGAGGCCCTTCGAGCAGGAACACAAGCGTTGTCCAGAAGCCGCCGAAGCAGGCGAAAGCCAGTGCGCCACGCACAGAAGCCAGGCGAAGCATCGGCTCGGTTCGGAACAGGTGTACCAGCGACTTCATCAGGCTCTTATAGTTGCCCTTAAACTGCGGGTGCACTTCCGGAAGCAGAAAGTAAATGACAATCCACAACACAAACATCAGCCCTGTAGCAATCAAAAACATTGCCCGCCACCCCAGATGCTCCCCCACAAAACCACTGACAGTACGCGAAAGCAATACGCCTATCAGCAAACCACTCATAACGATACCTACTGCTTTTCCACGCTCCTCTGGTTTTGCCAGGTGTGCCGCCATGGGCACAAACAGTTGGGGCACCACCGAAGAGGCCCCGATCAGCAGACTGGCCACCATCAGAGTATAAATGTTAGGGGAGAAGGCAGCCAGCAGCAAAGACAGCATGATCAGCACAAAATCAACCATGATCAGGCGCTTGCGCCGCAGCATATCACCCAAAGGGATGATGAACAATAAGCCGATGGCATAGCCGACCTGTGCCAGCATGGCTACCGTACCGGCACTAGCCTCTGAAACTTGGAAAGTATTGGCAATTTTGCCCAGCAAGGGCTGGTTGTAATAGTTGTTTGCCACCACCATTCCGGATGCAATGGTCATAAGCCAAAGAGTGGAGCGGGTTAATGGTGGTTCGGCAGTAGAGGTATTTGTTGTAGTCATTGATGTGGTAAAGCGGTAGTGTACAGGCTTCTCCCCAGGCAGGTAAATCTGCCTGCACAACCTGTGGCTGCACGAGTAAGTTTTAGTCAGCCAAAAACACTATACGTGCCGCAGCGCATTTAGCTTACCTGCTGTTAAGGCTTGGTGTGGCTAAATGCGCTGCGGCAGTAAGTATTGTTTGTTAAATTTCATCCGGCTCATCTTTGCTGGCACCGGGAGGGTTAAACAAGCCCCAGTCGTCCCAGATATAGTTCCAGGGGTTAAAGCTGGTGATCCACTCCAAAAAGAGTACCCGGTACTCTTCGATAGCCCGGCGCAGTAACGGAAGGTAAGAGATGTCCTCAAAGCCGTAGAGCTCCAAAGCAGTACAGTTTGTAATCAGGTCGCGGGCAGCTTTCCGTATCAGCACGGCACTCTCCATCTGCATATCATAGAGATCGGCACTTAAGGCTCCTGCTACTTTTACGTTAAGGGTAGCTGCGTCCTCCAGCATAAGCTTGCGCAGGTGCTGCAGCAACTCGTCCTCCTCAGGCACCAGCCCCACAATGCACGACGTAAGGTGGTAAATTTCTTCCCCCTTGCGGTAAATCGGCTGGTTTTGGTAATCGTGCATAGGTGCCAGTTTAGAAGGTGACGCTAATCCTTCTTAGTCGTTGAAGTGGTACAGGAAGGTGATGATGCCTGTGAAAGCCGGCTTTTTGCTGTCTTCGATTTCCAGGGTTACTTCCAGGCTCGCTTTGGCAATACCGCGCAGGTTTTTTACTGACAGGAGCTTGGCACGCAGGCGCACGCGGCTGTTTACCGTTACAGCCTGGTTAAAGCGAAGGCTTTCGATTTCGTAATTCACCTGCATTTTCAGGTTACGGATAGAGGCAATTTGTGTCCAGAGGTAAGGCAGCAGCGATACCGTAAGGTAGCCATGAGCGATAGTGGCCCCGAAAGGAGTCTCTGTTTTTGCGCGTTCCGCATCCAGGTGAATCCACTGGTGGTCAAGGGTGGCGTCGGCAAATTTGCTTATCTGCTCCTGCGTAATGGTGTGATAATCAGATACACCCATTTCCTTTCCTTCGTATTGGGTAAGCTCTTCTAGGGTGTTAATGACTAACTGGCTCATGTAGTAAGGTTGTTTGGTTTGTTGCGTTGTTTTAGGGTATTATAAAGCTAATATACTATGTTTTGGTGAGAGCCTTGTTATGGCGAACCTGTTTTAGCAGAACTTAGATGTGTTAACAGCATTTCAGAAGATGTTTACCAGCTGCAGTAGTGGCAGGTACAACATACCGAAGGCAAGTAAAACAAACTGCTCCGGATCCAGTTTATACTTTTAAATTAGCAAAAACCACATTTACCTGTAACCATGAAGTATAACCAGCTGGGAAAATCTGACCTGAATGTAAGTGAAGTAAGCTTTGGATGTATGTCGCTGCAAGGCAGCCACAACGAAAACGCAGGCTTACTGCACAGGGCGCTCGACCAGGGCATCAACTTTTTTGATACGGCTGATTTATACGACAAAGGGGAGAATGAGGTAACAGTGGGCAAGGCTTTTCGTGGCATGCGTGATCAAGTAGTACTGGCTACCAAAGTTGGAAACCAGTGGCGACCCGATGGCAGCGGCTGGGATTGGAACCCTACCAAAGCATATATACTGGAAGCAGTGGAGGCGAGCCTGCAGCGACTGCAAACAGATTATATTGACCTGTACCAGTTGCATGGCGGCACCATTGATGACCCGATAGACGAAACTATAGAAGCCTTCGAACTACTTAAGCAGCAGGGTAAAATTCGGAACTACGGCATTTCCTCTATCCGCCCCAACGTGATACGGGAGTATGTGAACCGTTCCGGTATAGTGAGTGTAATGATGCAGTATAGCCTGCTGGACCGTCGGCCGGAAGAGGCAGCCCTGGACCTGCTACAGCAGCACAAAATAGGTGTGCTGGCACGTGGGGGGCTGGCACAGGGGCTTTTAGCTGGTAAGCCTGTCAAGTCCTATCTAAATTATACTTCAGAGGAAGTGCAAAAGGCTGCCGATGCAGTGCAGGCAGTAGCAGGAAACACGCATGAAGCCTCTGGAACTGCTGTCCGGTTTGTGCTGCAGCACCCGGCTATCACTTCTGCCGTACTCGGCATCCGGACTAATGCACAGCTAGAAGATGCACTGTTGGCCGCTAAGGCAGCACCGCTTAAGCCAGAAGAACTGGAGACGCTGCAAGCCGTATTGCCAGCCAATAAGTATGAGCAGCACCGGTAGGACCTTCCGTCTAATAACAGGAGGGGACGTATTTTAGCTGTTTTCTGCTTGTGGGTTTACTGGTACGTACAAGCGCTTATACTTGCTTTGGCTATACTTCTATAGCCTTTACATGGCGCTAGCTTTCGCATGTGCCTGTGTGCAACTCGATACAAGTTGTACTCTCTAGCTACAGATCAGCCTCAGCTTTACAACCTGCTTGTTTCATCTCCTGCTTTGGAGCGCTCCAGGCCGCGGGGCCTCGTCCTTGGGTATCACGCTGCTTTCACTTCCTTTGCTCCTGCGTCGCAATGCCTTTCAGGCACCGGAACCTCTCGAGGCGCTCAACCCAAGGACTGGGATCAGATTTGATAGCCGCTGTTCTTCAACTGTCTCCTTGAGGTCAAGTGAGATGAGAGTCGAAACTTGCGTCCGTAGGTCAGAGGGGTGTAATCGTCGGCTGAACAAATTCCCCTCCTTGGAGGGCTTAAGGGTGGGTGCACCCGGATAGCTGAAACTGCAAAGCCAGCAAACGGTAGTCTATAAACGATACATTGAGCGTCAGAAGACTCGGCAATAAAAAAGCGGAAGCAGCAAGTATGTCCTTGCTGCTTCCGCTTTTGATCTCTAAGCAATATAGTACTCTTCCTGAGCGGTAGAGAGGCTATTGGTGCTTAGTCGTAGCTGTTCTTTTTCTTTTCCAGTTTAGCGGCCTTTTTCTCCTTTTCAGTTTTAGCCGGCTTTTTCTTTACATCCTTTTTTGCGTCTTTAGACTTTGCCATGAGTAAGGGGATTAATAGTTTAGCTAAAGGTACGTCAATTCTTAACAGATAGTCTGTAGTTGAATCATTTAGATGTAACTATTTAGCTCTGTTGGCTGTTTTATCCTCCTTCAGCACAATAGCTGTACCTGTTTCTGTCAGGAGTAATGCACTTGCAGTTCTCCTGCTTCCAGGCCCAGGGCTATGCCTTGCAACAGGATGCGGCTGTTGGGGTGGACAGGGTCGCTCAAGTCTTTCTCTATATCGCTGATGCTGGTTTCCAGCGGATCGCCTTCAAAGAAACGGAACCACAGGACTTTATCAGTTTCTTCTTCCTCGTCATCATCGTGCATTACCTGCAGCTCAATTTCCCTTAGCCGTGAAATCAAAACAGGAAGGTCTATCTGGTTGTCGAGGTATTCATTAAAGGCGGCACTGGCGATGCTGGTGTATTGTGCTTGCTTTGTCATGGTGTACTGGCTTTGACGTTTGTACGTGAAATGTTGCCGAATGCATTTACGCTCCTTCAGCCGGCCAAAGATAAGCTGATCGTCCGGAGAAATAAGCGCCCTATCGGTATAAGATAGCCATACTATCGCATCAAGTTCAGCAGAGGCAGCTATGGTGCCCGTGTACTCGCCCTGATAGCAGGTTGTCTATACCTGCATCGCCTCAGGGTGGCTGTCGACCTGCGCCCGGAACAGGCCGGTATACCTCATACTTTCTTTCACCAGGTTTACGGTCAATTCTTCCTGTATCTCCCGTTGCAATACCTGGAAGTCCGTTTCGCCTGCTACGCGTTTGCCGTCTGTATTGCAGTGCTTTGTTATACCCTTGCTGCGTATTCTGCCGTTCTGGATCTAGATCCGGGCCAGTTTTCCGATGATCTTCCTGTACTGGAAAGAGTTGCTGGGAGTAAAGCTGAGCTGCCTACCAGTTTAACTGAACTACTCCAGCTCTTCTACCGCCTGCTTCAGGTTACCGGAAATGGTATGCAGCCATTTTAGCTGATCAGAAATAAGGCGGGCCTCCTTCAGGTTTTTTAAAAAGCCGGGGGCAATGGGTTTATAAGCTGCTCCGTCCAACTGACGGTTGCGTACGGCAACAAGTGCGTTATACCTGCCCTCCAGATGTCTGTAAGCCTCTACCAACTCCTCTTTTGCCACTTTCTCTGCCTGCACCTCCTGTTGCAGTGCTTGCAGGGCTTGCGCCAGGTTAGCGTCTATCGATTTTATGATCAGGTTGAAGTAATCTGAGGCGGCCTCTGCGTTGTTGTCCCGGATAAAAGTACCCAGCGCAGCCGCAGCAGCCAGAAAGGTATGGTTCAGGCCAACAATTTCGTAGATCTCCATCAGGTGCTGCTGCGTGGATTTCGGCTCCTGGCTCATCCGCTGGAAAGCAGCGTTCAGGTTGCCCATCTGCAGGAAAGCTTCTTTCCGGGCGAGCTTATAAGCCGTGGTATTTTGTGTTTTGTGCTGGTTATAGCTGGCTATCTCGGCCAGGTAGTTGCGGTTGGCGTTCAGGGCCTTCACAATACTCCCTTTTATACTTAAAGATTCCCACGATGGCCACAAAAAGGAAATAGCTCCCATGGCAATGGCAGCCCCTGTCAGCGTATCAATCACCCTGAACTGGATCGCACTGAAGGCATTGGGGGTGATGAGGGCGTAGATAAAGATAATGCCGGTGGTAACGAAGATAGAGGAGGTGCGGTAGTTTTTCTGAATAAAAGCGAAGGAAAGTATAAGAGATACCAAAGCCAGGATGCCATACAAGTAGGTATTCTGCACCAGGAATACCACCAAGCCTGCTATCACGGCACCTAGCAGGGTACCGTACAGCCTGTGCTTCGCCCGTTCTTTGGTAAGGGAATAGCCAGGCCGCATAATCACTACAATCGTGAGCAGTATCCAATAGGCGTTCTGTATCGGGAAAATGATGCCCAGTAAATAGCCTGACAGCATGGCGATCGTAAGCCGGGCAGCATGTTTAAAAATGGGCGATTGAGGCGAGAAATTCTCCTTCAAGATCCGCACATCATAATCCTGCTGGGTAATAAACCGCTGCCTCTCCCTGCTTTGCAAGCCAATGCTTTGCTGGCCCTCCAGGTCCTGGTGCACCCGCTCGATAGAGGTTATCTTTTGCAGCAGCTTTTCTTCATAATCCAGCAGGTTGTGGAGCAGCAGCGCACCCTCCCGGGCCTGGGGCAGCTTCAGTTCTTCCACATACTGCCGGATGCTTTGGCGGCACTTTTCCAGCAAGGGCTCCAGGTCTTTCTCCGCTGATAAAGCATAGCCCCTTTGCATACTATCAGCCACGTTATCCAGCTTGGCCGACAGCTCAAAAACCAGTTTAAGGAACGGCAGTAAAACCCTGACCGAATGCCCGAACAGCTCTCTTGCGCGCTCGTAGTTGGCCGGGTTGGCAAGCGATAACTCCAGTATGTCGATCAGTTCGATAAAGATCAGGAGTTGCTTGCGGTGGTAGTTGGAGGTGCCGGTTCTTTGCCTTTCGTGTAGGAGAATCTCCCGCAAAGACTCGTGTATCTCGTTTAGCTTCACCTGCAGGTTGTAGAGCTCTTTCTGCAGGGCCTCCTGGTCCTGGCTCTCCGTAGCCAGTTTGCCGCGCAGCTGTATGTAGTAGGCTGTTTGCCGTAAGCAGTCAATAATAAGGTTTTCGATTTGCCGCCTTTGCAGCAGCGAATGGAAAATAACCGAAAGCAGCAGCGCCCACAGGCCACCTAGTCCAATCAGCAAGCCATGTATAAAAATGTCGGCACCGGTATGCGCGTGTACGAAGCTTAGTACAATGGCCATCAGCCCTGCAAAGGATACCAGGGAAGCACGAAAGCCGTAAACCGAGATAAAGGAAATGAAAAACACCAGCACCGCCAGCACCGGAAGCAGCAGGTACAGACTACCTGAGGCCAAGTTAATGGCCATACTGGCTAGCATGGCAATGGCCGCAGAAACAAGTATACCTATGGTTTTATGCTGTCTGCTGCCCGGCACGTCGCTCCCCGATGCCAGCACTGCCCCAATGGTAATACTCAAAAAGTAAGGCACCTGCCCGAGCCATACCCCCAGTGCAACAGGCACAGCAGCGCCAAACATGATCACTAGTGCTTTTACAAAGTCGTTACTCCTGATAAATTGTCTCAGCTCTTGAAGCATAATGCTAATGTACGGGAAGTAGCGGCACGAGGCCGCCTGCTTAGTATTGCTGTTTTCTGATGGTTTTGTTTTTAGTTGCTGTATTAAGGAATCAAGCCGCTGTTTACGCCCTGATCCGGACACATCCGTTACGGGCACTGAAAACTTAGTGCTGGATCTGTGGCCTGATTTGATATTTGTTCAGTTGTTTCTGCCAAAAAGGGGAGAGTGCGTTAAAAGCCATGTCGCTGAAGATACCTTCCGCAATTACCTTGTTGTTTTGGACCACACGGTAGCGTACCGGGAAAACGAGTTTATCAGACACTTTTACAAAGTCATACTCATCCCCGAAGCGCTCGTAGGCACCTGTTTCAGGGGTAGGCGAAGAAGACGTGATCACTTCACCTTTTGTGTTTACGAACATGTCGAGGCGCATGTCCGGGGACTGGCTATTATGTACCCGGACAATGTCGAGTTGTTGGCCTTTGTATAGGTACGTGCCCAGGTAGGTATAGCGCGCCTCAGGAGCATTGAGCAAGTATAGGAAATTGAAAAAGACGGATCGTCTGAGTGCATCATGGATCGTTTTGTTTTCCTGCTCCGATAGGGCAGGATGACTAATTGTAGTGCCCACCACCGTTGTGTCAGTCCCTGCCACATCCAGGCGCACAATGTGCGGTTGGCGCAGGTGCACATACCAGTGCTGCGACACCCGGACCGTGTCCTTCTCCCGGTAAGCTTCCCGCGTCAGGGTATAGGTCATGAAGTCAATCTGCCGGAGTGCTTGCTGGCCACCAAGTGCTTGGATCATACGCGCCTTCACAACAGCGGCCTTACGCTCAGCTGCCTTCTTATGAGTTGGAGTTTGAGCAAGTAATGTGGGGATGGCGATAAGAAAACAGAAGCTTACAGCAGCAAGCAGTTTTTTCATAGTTCATGGAGCCTGAATGGGTAAATATACAAGCAATTTTTCAGCCGGTACCATGATAGCCAAGAATAATGCACCTCCAGCTCATCCGTCACCAATAACGTAAATTTGTTGATTCCTTGGTTTGGTTGATATAATCAAATCAATTCCGAGGTACAATAAAATCTGCCTGCCTATTTTACGTAAAGCAATAAAGTCCCTCTTAGTCCAGGAATTATGAAATATTTATACGTCCTCTTCCTAGCCATCCTCCCTCTGATCACCCAAGCCCAAACCATCACAAGGCTCGACGGCAGCAAAACAACTGCTAAAGCCCTGGACCAAAAGATAAACCAGCTGATGCAGAAGGCACAGGTACAAGGGCTGGCTGTGACCATTTTCAACAAGAACCAGCCCATGTATAAAAAGGCTTTTGGGTATAAGAGTTTCCAAACAAAGGAACCACTAAAAACCAGCACCAACCTGTATGGTGCCTCGCTGAGTAAAGCAGTATTTGCGGTGCTCGTGATGAAGCTGGTAGAGGAGGAGGTGCTTGACCTGGACAAGCCGCTGCAGGAGTATTTACCTAAACCAATCTATACGTATACCCCTCAAACCAAATGGCACGACGATTACAGCGCGCTGAAAAATGATAGCCTTTACCGCAACATCACGGCCCGCATGTGCCTGGCCCATACGTCGGGTTTTCCGAACTGGCGTTGGGTTGAGCCTGACCAGAAACTCCGGGTAAAATTTAAACCCGGAACAAGGTATAGCTACTCAGGCGAGGGGCTGGTATACCTGCAGGTGGTGCTGGAGAAGCTAACGGGTAAAACGCTGGATGAGCTGATGCAGCAAAAAGTTTTTGTGCCAGCCGGCATGACGCAGTCTTCCTATACTTGGCAGCCGCGCTTTGAGCAGGATTATGCACTGGGCCATAAAGCAAACGGGAAACTGTACCAGAAAGACAAAGACAACGAGGCTCGTTCTGCCAGCACCCTCGAAACCACCCCCGATGATTATACTTTGTTTACACAGGCTGTGCTGCAACACAAGATATTAACGCCTGCCACCACCCATGAAATGTTTAGTCCCCAGATCAGGATCCGTTCTGTGAAGCAGTTCGGCCCCTTGAGCCAGCGCGACACCACTGCCAATGATGCCATTGCCCTAAGCTACGGGTTGGGGTGGGGGCTATTGCGATCGCCGCACGGGGTTGGCGCTTTTAAAGAAGGCCACGGAGACGGCTTTCAACACTATTCCATTATTTTCCCGGAGACTGGCGCTGGTGTCATCATCATGAGCAACTCTGATAATGCCGAGAGTATATTCAAAGAACTGCTCAAATCTACTATTGGCGACTCCTACACGCCTTGGTACTGGCAAGGGTACATCCCTTATAATAAGCAAGCAGCAAAATAGTAGAAGAACATCTGCCTGCACTAAGCAAGCACAACCCTATCCATCAAACCTGTTTCTGAAAATTCTTGACATTCCCACCGCTAAAGCAGGTTGGATTCCTGGGCTACCTGGCTACTGCGACCGTATACCTCCCAAGCTGAAACGGTCTGCCCGACCGCCTTATTTCTTATATTACTAGCTGCTGACGCATCCCGGTGCAGGGCATGTTTGCTGCAGCAAAGGTAACAGCCGGCAAGTGCAGGCGGTAGAACATAGGGTAAGATCGAACCCAGCAAAAGTGAAGGGATGTCGCACCACATCCAGGGCGTCTTTGCCCACATCGGCGCCCAGGTTCTGACAGAGTAAATTCTTCATAGCTGAAAGGGACTAAAGTGGACAAAAAACATTCATCTTCCGGGCCTACACTCACTCATGCCTGCGGATGGGGCAGCCGCTAGGTACTGTCCAGGCTTTTAAGATGAAGAGAAAGGGAAGGGCTTTCTCCCTCCCTTTCTGTTAGCTTACGTTTAAGAGCCTGATAAAATTGCACATACGCTTATACTGCCAAAGATATGAGTGCCAGGGCTTTCTTTGGCATTTAATCGTAAACGGGAAGTATGAAGAAGCTTCTATTCTCGTGTTATGCCCAATCTTGTTGATGTCCTGCTACTCCTGATAATAGTTTCCAGTGCTGTAACAGGCTGGAGACGTGGTTTTATACTTGGCCTGCTGGACCTGGTCAGGTGGGTTAGTTGCCTGCTGCTTGGCTTTCGGTTTTACCCAAACATGGCGGATTTGTTAGGTTCGCTGGTGGACTGGGATGAAGTATGGTTGTTGCCCGTGTCGTTTTTTATTATCGTGCTGCTGGCCAATGTGCTGCTGCATTACCTGGAGTGGTTGCTGCTAAAAAAGATTCCCTTAGACGCACATACCCATAAGTTTAACCAGGTGCTGGGGCTTATACCCGGCCTGTTGAACGGTGCTGTTACCGTGGCCATCGTAGCTGTATTGCTGCTGGCAATTCCGCTGCCGGATGCTGTTGATGAAAGCGCGCACCAAAGTAGTATAGCGAGTCGTTTTGCGGCTTATGCCAACCGTGCCGAGACTGCTCTGGCCCCTGTGTTCGAAGAAGCTGTGCAACGCACCCTGAACAACCTGACCGTAGAGCCAGGGGCAGAGGAAACAATTGAGCTACCTTATAAAGTGGAGCATCCTGTTCCGCAGCCAGAACTGGAGGCACAAATGCTGGAGTTGATAAACGAGGAACGTATAGCCAATGGACTTAAGCCTCTCAAAGCAGATACAGCACTCCGAAGCGTTGCCCGGCAGCACAGTACGGACATGTTCAGGCGGGGGTACTTTTCGCACTACTCTCCTGAAGGGACCGATGCAGGTGATAGAATAAGACAGGCAGGTATCCCTTTTCTGGTATCAGGGGAGAACCTGGCGCTGGCGCCTACATTATCTGTTGCGCATGAAGGGCTTATGAACTCTCCCGGCCACCGTGCTAACATTCTGCAGAAGCGCTATGGCCGTGTTGGAATAGGCGTTATGAAGGGCCGCCCGGGCCAGTTGATGATTACGCAGAACTTCAGGAATTGAATTCGTCTACCCACACTCAATCCCCGTATAGGGAAGTATAAAGTCAATGTAGCTAAAAAATAGTACAATCGTATATGTTAATCTTCTGGACGTTCGTTATAGGGGCGGTGCTGGGCTATGTGTTTGGGTATTACATAAAACCGAACTTTCGCCTTCGCAAAGCCATAAAAGCAGCACGGGAGGCATGTGTTGCCGTGCTGCAGGAAGGTAATAAGGGTGTGTACCGCACTGTTGTTACAGATCATAACCAGTCGTCGGAGCTGGTGGTGGAGGTAAAGGAACTGGCAGTTACACAGGCTGGCCAGGTGAAGGTAGAATACCTCAGCGCTTTTTACAAGAACCCCGAGTTCAGGACCAAGAAAGGAGAGGCCCTGCTGCGGGAGGTGCGGGAATTATTGGGCGAGTATCTGCCACACAGTGAAATAGAGTGGTACGATACTACCGAGAGCCATAATAGAACCCGCAAGCACCTTAGCCAATTAAACACCCTTGATAAACATCATTTCGAAGCCTAAAGCCATGGAAAAACCCAACATCGCTATCACCGACGAAAAGGAACTGGAGCAGCAGAGAGCGCAGGATCTCTCCAAATCCATTGATCCGGAAAAACCTGAGACGCTCACTAATTTTGGGGTGGAGACACAGCGTAAGCTGGGCCACTACTCTAATGAGCTGCTGGCGAAGGTAAAAGCCAAAGACTCCGGTGATGCCGGTGCTGCCATTAATGAGCTGCTGAAGCAGATCAACATGATTAAGATAGATGAGGAAGGGAAACGTAGCTTCCTGTCTCGACTTCCCTTCGGCAAGAAGTTGGAAGACCGCTCCAAACGCCTGGCTATACAGTACAACAGCATCTCTGATAACGTGGACGATGTGGTGATTAAGCTGGAGAAAACACGCCAGAGTATACTGAAAGATTCAACCAGCCTGGAGGTGATGTTTAAGCAAGCCGTGGAGTACATCCACGAAGTGCGTGCCGTTATTGCCGCAGGTAAACTGAAGATAGAGGAGATTGAGAACGAGCTGATACCAAAGCTACAGGAAGAGGTGGAGAGCAGCAACCAGGATGAGCTGGTGGTGCAGCGCCTCAGCGACTTGGTGGCTTTTAAGGAGCGGCTCGAAAAGAAAGTACACGACCTTACTCTTTCCCACACCATTGCCACGCAGTCGATGCCGCAGATACGGATGATCCAGACCACCAACGATGTGCTGGCCCAGAAGATTCAGAACTCCATTGTAACGGTAATTCCGGTTTGGCGCCAGCAGGTAGCCATTGCCCTGGGGCTGGAAAAGCAGCGTAAGGCACTGGAAATCCAGAAAAAAGTAACCGACACCACCAACGAGATGCTCCTGAAAAACTCGCAGCTGCTTAAAACCAACGTGGTAAATGCAGCTAAAGAGAACGAGCGCGGCATTGTAGATGTGGAGACCCTGAAGAAAGTAAACCGCGACATGGTGGAGACGCTGGATGCCGTGGTGAAGATATCGGAAGAGGGAAGCCGCAAGCGGGCAGAAGCTGTAAAAGAGCTGGCTCAGGTACAGGAAGAGCTTAACAGCAAGATTATTGGCACCTTTAGCAAATCGAAAAAGATTGAGGCAGAATGATGAAGGTAGAAAGCGGTAAACGCGATACACCAAAACACCTGCTGACACAGGAGCAGGAGGCGGTTCTGGACCTTTACCTGCAAAAGCTGGACGGCTTTTACGAAGACCTGAAGGCATCTGATGCCGTGCAGGTGGAGATAGAAACGCAGCATCTGAAAAAAATACTCTCTAAATGATACAGCTTTTGCGCTCTCTTTTCGGGCTGAATGGAGCTGCCGGTAACAGGAAAGTTGTTGGTAGCCCCGACGGGATGGAAGTGAAGGATGTGCCTTATATGCAGGAGTCGAACCAAAGGCTGGTGGCATTGCAGGAGCTTTATAACAGGTTCAGGAACACGGCTCATGCACCTAAGCTGCAGGCCGTGTATGAGAAGACGAAGCGCATTCATACGTACCTGGCAGCCCGAAGCCGGGGGCATGAGTTGGAGCTGTTTCATGTGCAGCATACGGATCATTTTCTGAGCGCTTTCACGGCCATCATGGATGCCCATCAGGAGCCACAGGTGCAGGTTTCTGTACCTCCGCCGCCACGACCTTCTCAGCCCCCGCAGCCAACTCCGAAGCCTGATGTAATGGGTAGAACCCTGGTTATAGGCCCGTTCAGAAGCGACAGGAAGGAAGTGAAAACTGCTCGTACCCTAAACCGGCAGACCAGCCACCGGGCTTATATGGATACTACCGAAGCCAACGTGGAGGTGCCGCGACTAGGGTTACCCGAGATCTCGATCAATACCTACTCCCAGATTGTGTACCTACGGGAGGATGTTTCAGATGGCCTTACCACAAACGAGATTGGCTTTACCTCGACCCCAGAGGAGAAGGCCACTTTTGAGGCTTATGTATCTGCACGGTTTGGGCTGAAGGATGTAACGTACGTCGGCAACGCCATGGTATACATACCAACCCACAACAGCAACCAACCAGCCGAGATTGTGCCAGTCATACATTGGCACGGGGCACCATATGTTCTAAGCCTGGAAGACAACCGCCTTTACCCTGTCAGCACATACCGGAAGAGGTGGTGAGGACTCTTGTCTTTAGTTATCATAATATATCAACCGTGATTATTTTGTTAGCAGCTATTCCAGAAGGAGTGGCTGCTTGTTTTTATTATAGGGCTTTCTGAGATGACATGTTGGGGAGGGGGTGATCTAGTAGCTTCTGCTGTTTTTTTGTAAGGTGGGAAGCTTAGTAACTGCCATCAATCAAAGAAATGCACTGTTGATAAGGCTATTCTGGTGAACCCACCCCTAAGCCCTTCAAGGAGGGGAATCTTTGGGAACGATAAACATCCCCCTATGCCCCTTCAAAGGGGAAGTGAGCAAAGGCTGGGGCTGTCGAGCCTGATCCCAGTCCTTGGGTTGAGCGCCCCGAGAGGTTCCGGTGCCTGAAAGGCATTGCGACGCTGGAGCAAGGGAAGCGAAAGCAGCGCGATACCCTTAACGAGGGCCCCTACCTCCAGGACGAGCCCTCGCGGCCTGGAGGTAGGGGCCAGAAATGAAAGAATAAAGCTTGTAAGGCTTTGAAAGAAAAGTAGCTACGCTAGTATGGAGCGGTATTAACTCTTTTCGAAAAGCAAACCTAGTATGCTATATTCTGCCCTCTGCGCCACCAGACTTCCCCTGGTGCACGTTGGTGCAGAATAATGGGCTGACCTATGCGCGGCGTCGTAATAGGTACTTTAAGTTCCTGCGCCCGCTCTGTTACCCGCTCAATAGGATCAGTCCAGCTATGCATGGCAAGGGCGAAGGCGCCCCAGTGGATGGGCATGAGTAGTTTGCCTTTAAGGTCCAGGTGTGCCTGTACCGTTTGTTCCGGCATCATGTGTATGTTTGGCCAAAGTTCGTCGTACTGCCCACACTCCATCAAGGTGATGTCGAAGGGGCCATACTTGTTGCCAATTTCTGCAAAGCCATCAAAGTAGCCGGAATCACCACTAAAGTAAATTCGGTCTTTCTTTCCCAAAATCACCCACGATGTCCAAAGGGTTTTCATTCTATCGGTAAGGCCGCGGCCGGAGAAATGGCGGGAAGGAGTAGCAGCAAAAGTCAGTCCTTTAAAAGAGGTTTCCTGCCACCAGTCCATCTCTGTTATTTTGTTAGCTGGTATACCCCAACTTTCCAGGTGCGCGCCAACGCCCAGGGCTACGTAAAAATGCTTTGTCTTTTCGTTTAGCTTTTTAATCGAACCGTAGTCCAGGTGGTCGTAATGGTCGTGGGAGATGAGCACGGCATCTATGGCAGGCAACTCTTCAACAGAAATAGGGAGGGCAGAGAAACGCTCTGGCCCCATAAAGCTGATAGGAGAGGCTCGGTTACCCATCATCGGGTCCAGCAGCAGACGTTTACCGTCTATCTGTACCAAAAAAGCCGAATGCCCAAGCCAGGTTATGACAGTAGCTGTATCCTGTTTGGCAGAAATCCTACTACTATCAATGGCCTGAACAGGAAGTTCCCAGTCGGGTCGCAGGTTTTCATCGCTTCCAAAAAGTCGGGAAGAGATCATCTCAACGTATCCCTTGAAGCCAATATCCATGTTGGTTTCGACTGGGTTCTTGAACTCCCCTTGCCTATAGTTGGGTGAGGTTTTGATGGCCTGGAGCCGATCACCCTTGGCTGCGGCACCAAACTGCGGCGAAAGCCTCAGGAAAGAGCAACCGCCTGCTGTGGCCAGTAGTGAAAAAAAGATTATTAAGTATAGGGAGACTTTTATGCCTTTCTTCATCAGGAGTTATAGTTGAACATCTGCCCGTGGTTAACTTGTACCACAGGCAGATGTTCAAAGTTATAGCAGAGCGGCCTTAATTACACTGTATTTCTCCGCTAGTGTTTGCTCGCTATTGCTCAGTAGTTGTTTTGCGGTGCTGAATCACCCTGAAATTCTCTATCAGCTTTACTGCCTCCGGTATGTCTTCAGCAAAAAGCGCAATAAAGGAGCCTTCAGGGGCATATTCCAGGGCATAAGCTAAGGCTCGCGTTTCCTGGCTTATTTCCAGGGGCTCCATATCTGGTTTTACACTGAAGATGCCCTCTTTGAGCAGATGGTTGATTTCCTCGCCACTGCGTCCGCGAAGGTCTTTATCCTGCCTTATGATGATTTTGTCGAATACGGAAGCGGCAATTCGTCCTACCTCTCTTGTGTCTTCATCGCGGCGGTCGCCTATACCTGCTATGATGCCGATTTTAGTATGCGCCCCTGTGTTACTGATGAAGTCGCTGATGGCTTGCATGGCAGCAATGTTGTGGGCATAGTCAACCAGAACCTCAGCCTTAGGTAGCTTAAACAGGTTCATTCGGCCTGGAGTAGTGTCAGGAGAAGGAATGAACGTGCGTAGCGCCGTCTTGATCTCGTTAATCTCCATATGCGATACATAGGCTGCCAGGGTAGAGGCCAATACGTTGTAGATGTTGAACCTGGCTTTGCCACCGAAGGTAAGCGGTATGTCTGCCACACGGTCTACCCTTATTTTGTAGGTGTTCTTGAAGATAGAGATGTATCCGTCTTCCAGAACAGCAGCAAGTCCGCCTTTCGAAATATGCTCAATAATGCGTGGGTTCGACTCGTCAAGACTAAAGAAAGCTACCTTGCAGCGCAGTCCGGCTGCCATGCCATATACCAGCTCATCATCTGCATTCAGAATGGCATAGCCGTCTGAGCACACCGTTTTCGGGATGATGCCTTTTACCCTGGCCATGTCTTCCACGGTGTTAATGTCGCCTAAGCCAAGATGGTCTTCCGACACGTTCATCACCACACCCACATCACATTGGGTAAAAGCCAGGCCAGAGCGTAACATACCGCCACGCGCGCACTCCAGCACTGCATAATTCACGGTAGGGTCTTTCAGCACGAACTCACTGCTATAGGAGCCGGTGGTGTCGCCTTTGATAATCTTTCTGCCTTGTATGTAGATGCCATCGGTGGTAGTATAACCTACTTTATACCCTTTAAAGCTGAGTATGTGCGCTATTAAGCGGGTGGTGGTAGTTTTACCGTTAGTTCCTGTTATGGCTACAATGGGTATGCGGGCAGGGCATCCGAACGGAAACAGCATGTTAATGATTGGCTCCGCTACGTTCCGAGGAAGTCCTTCGGTAGGGGAGATGTGCATGCGCAGACCAGGTGCCGCGTTCACTTCTATCACGGCGCCCCTTGTTTCGGGCAGTGGAATAGCTATATCTGAGGTCATGACGTCTATACCACAAATATCAAGACCTATAATACCTGCAATTCGCTCGGCCATCAGGATATTGTAAGGGTCCACAATATCGGTTACATCGGTAGCGGTACCACCTGTACTTAAGTTAGCTGTTCTTTTCAGGTAAAGCACCTCACCAGCCGGAAGTACAGATTGGAGGTTAAGACCTTTTTCGCGCAGGATTGCTCGTGAGATCTTGTCTATCTTAATGTGTGTCAGTGCCTTTTCGTGACCTACCCCGCGCCTTGGATCTTTGTTTACCTGATTTACCAGCTGCCGTATGGTGGAGGTGCCATCGCCAGTAACCATGGCTGGCGTGCGTTTGGCGGCAGCTATAAACTTACCATCAATCACAAGCATTCTGTAGTCAGAGCCTTGTATAAACTGCTCTACCATGACAGCTTCTGAATAGCGCTGTGCCTCTGCAAAGCCTTTCAGTGCATCTTTCCAGTTCTGGATGTTAATGCTGGCTCCTTTCCCCTGGTTGCCGTTCAGTGGCTTTGTTACAATCGGATAATCCAGCTCGTCTATGGCATCTTCCAACTCGCGGGTGCTGTACACTATTCTTCCCTGAGGCACCGGAATACCGGCCTCCTCCAGAATGAGCTTTGTGATGTTCTTATCTCCGGCATTTTCCACGGCAAAACAGGAGGTATTGCTGCTCATGGCAGCCTGTATGCGCTTTTGGTTAACCCCGTAGCCTAATTGTATGTGGCCGCTTTGCCTGTTCTGTATGTAAGGGATGTTCCGGTTTACTGCTTCCTGCACAATGGCTTCTGTGCTTGGTCCGAAATATTCATCTTCCCTGATTTGGTGCAGCTTCGCTATATCCTGTATTACACTGACTCTTTCACCTCTTGCCAGGGAGTCGGTAATGCGTACAGCTGCCTCGGCAGCATACTCTCCCGCCCGTTCCTGCTGGTAAGAGAATGCCACAAAATCTACACCTGGTTGGCTGGAGGCATAGCGCCTGCCATAGCCGCTGTCCATACCAGCCATTGTTTGCAGTTCCAGGGCAATGTGCTGCACTACCTTACTGAAGGTGGTGCCTTCGTTTACAAGTCTTATAAAGCCTCCCTCCGTGCCAGCAGAGGAGCGGTGTTTATATATGTTAGGAAACAGTTTCTGTAGTTTCTGCGCCAGGTTCGGCACTTCATTGGTTAAGGTATGCTGCAGGTCCTCCAGGTCCAGTTTAAGCACAATTATCTTAGGATGCTTAATGGACCAGTAATTTGGCCCACGCATTATTTTGAGCTCAAGAATTTTCATAGTATTTTTTACTTCAGTCTATTTGTCTGGCCCTCCATATAATTAAAGTACAAAAGGCACAAGAAGGTGGAAGCGGAAGAAGAAGGCTATAGTTTTATACGTAAGCCGTTTCTTCCTGACAGTGGCAGTAAGCTGAAAAGATTGTAAGGGTGCAAAAATAAGTATTGAGTACTTACTTATCAGTAATAATACGGAGAAGGCAGGAGCAGCCAGGCTAGGTGGCTAGGGTCGTTCTATACTCTTTCTGAAGCGCTAACTGAACCGCAGCAGAAATGCTGTGCCCACACCTTCTTCTGACTGTACCTGTATAGTGCCGCCATGCAGCATAACTATCTGTTTGCAAAGGCTGAGGCCAATACCGCTCCCTTGCTTGCGGGTGCTGAAGAAAGGGATGTAGATTTTTTCCTGTATCTCCTTCGGCATGCCTATTCCGTTGTCTGTTACTTTGATCACTTTCTTGCCGTCTGTGGCAATGTAAGCAGATAGGACAATGGTGGGATCAGGACGTTCCTTCACGGCTTCAATGGCGTTTACCAGCAAGTTTATAAGGGCCTGGTCCAACAGGTTCGTATCGGCCTGCAGGGATAGGTGTGGGTCTTTCAGTGTTATGTCGAGCGTAATGTTTTTCTGTGCCAGCGTAGGCTGCATGAGGCGGTGCAGGTTGGCAAAGATGTCTTTAATGTAGACGCTCTCCAGGTTGAGCTTCGTTATTTTACTAAGGTTGCGGTAGGTGGCGGCAAACTTTAGCAAGCCATCGCTCCGGCGCTTTATGGTGCTGATACCAACTTCCAGGTCCTCCATGTCTTCGGGGGTAGCGCCGTGGTTTATACTTTCGTGCAGGCGCTCTTTCAAAGTGCTGGCCAAGGAAGAGATAGGGGCTACCGAGTTCATGATCTCATGCGTCATTACGTTCAGCAGCTTTTCCCAGGCCTTGGACTCGGTTTCATCCAGCGCCTCACTCACGTTCTGAAAAGCAACCAGCTTATACTTTTGCCCGTCGCTCTGGAAAGCTGTGGCCGAAAGAAACACTTTAAACGTGCTTTTCTCAAAATGAGTAGTGTGGGCCGTGGCTATTTTGGTACTTCCGGGTTGCAGTTCCAAAACTTCAGTATACAGCTCTCTGTCCCTTTTTTGCAAGGCATGTATGGATTTCATGAAAGGCACGTGCAGCAGCTGCTTTAGAGCTTCGTTCATCATCAAAACGTCGCCGCTATCCTGGTTAAAGGTAATGATGCCCGTGTTTACCAGTTCCAGGATTTTCTGCATATGCTGATGCTCTATTTCCTTTTCCCTGTTGATGGACTTGATGGTAGTATTAATCTCATTGAATCCCCTGCGCAGGCTCAACAGTTCAGCTGAGGCAGTTCTTTCGTTAAAAAACCTGGAGAAATCGCGGTAGTGTACTGATTCTATAAACTGGTTTAGCTCTTCCTGCGCCTGCCTAAGAAAGCGTATAAGATCTACTACCAGGTAAAGTATGATGGGCACGAGAAAGACGAGCAGTTCTGCCCACCCTTGTATAATTACCAGGGCTGGTGTACTTAGGGTAAAGAGCAGAAGTCCCACCCGGAGCAAGAGCCGCCACTCCATTCGTTTAAAGTCCATACTTGCCTAGCCGTCTGTACAGTGCTGTGCGGGTGATGCCTAGCTCTTTTGCTGCACGGGTTAGGTTGCCGGCATGCTTTTCCAAAACCCTGTTAATGGTTGCTTTCTCCAGCTCCTCCAGGTTTGTTTGCTGTGTTGCTGCTTCTCCAGCCGGAGCAGACTCAATAGGAGAGAACAGGATATCTTCCGCTTGCAGCACCTCTCCATCTGCCATAATCACTGCCCGCTCTATAGCATACTGCAACTCCCGCACATTGCCCGGAAAGTGGTAGTTGCTTAGCTTGTCTAAGGCGGACCTTGAGAACTGCGGACTAGTTTTCATGTACTTGTTGGCGTACAAAGTGGCAAAGTGCCTTGCAAGTAGGGTTATGTCGCTGCCCCGCTTACGTAGTGGGGGTACTACAATCTCAACTGTATTGATCCTGTAAATAAGGTCTTTCCGGAAGCGTGCTTCATTGGCAAGATCGGCAAGTGAAACGTTGGTGGCGCACAGTAACCGGACGTCTATAGACGCAGGTTCGTTGGCTCCAACTGGTATAACCTGCCGGTTCTGTAATACGCTAAGCAGCTTAGACTGCTGGTGCAGCGAAATGTTGCCAATCTCGTCGAGGAAGATAGTGCCTGTGTTGGCGGCCTCGAACCGGCCGGTGCGGTCTTCACGGGCATCGGTAAAAGCGCCTTTTTTATGGCCAAACAGCTCGCTCTCGAAAAGCGACTCTGTCAGGGCGCCAACATCTACTTTCACATATGGTTTGCTGGCACGCAAAGAATGCTGGTGTATGGCTTTGGCTATCAGTTCTTTTCCTGTGCCGTTCTCTCCCAAAATCAGTATGTTGGCATCTGTAGGCGCTACCTTCTTTATCTTAAAGAATATATCCTGCATAGCCTCCGACTCGCCCAGTAACTCTGTGCCGAAAACAGAAGGGCTTTCGGTTGAAAACTCAGCCTTCGCAGTTTTACCTTTCCTGCTGATAATATCGGTTAAGGTGTTGATTAATTTATCATTATGCCAAGGCTTAACCACAAAATCAGAAGCACCTTCTTTTAAAGAGCGTATGGCCAGGTCTATATCCCCATAGGCTGTGATCATCACCACTGCGGCATCGGATTTGAGCTGTTTGATCTTTTGGAGCCAGAAAAAGCCTTCGTTGCCAGTGTTTATGGAGCTGACAAAGTTCATGTCCAGCAGAATCACATCGAAAGTGTGGCGCGCCAACAAAGAAGGGATATTCTCCGGGTTTTTCTCTGTAACAATCTCTTGCACCTGTGGCCGTAGCAACAGGCGGACAGCGGTGAGCACATCAGTGTCATCATCTACAACAAGTACAGAAGCCTTTTTTAACTGCATATACCGATAATAAACTATTGCAGCTAAATAAACTATAATTGTGCCACTAACACAAGTAACTGAACCTGAAGCTATACTGCCAATCGACTAGTGCCGGGGCGTGCGAAATCGCACACTTGTTGCGCGAAAATGCACGACCTACACCTGTTACTATTTGTAATATGGTTGTAAATCAATAATATACGTTTTTGGCATCTGTTCTGATTATTCTTGAGGCAGGGAAGGGAATGCTTCAAGAGCGCACAACTGCCTACTTCTTATCAGAACAGTGTAAATGAATAAGACTATGCTACGAAACTACTTTAATGCTGCCTATCGGAACCTCTTTAGGCACAAGGGCTTTACCTTCATTAATATTGCAGGCCTGGCGCTGGGGTTAACAGCCTGTTTGCTCATCGGCCTGTTTGTATATGACGAACTGCAGTATGATAAGTCTTTGCCAGAAGGGGACCAGGTGTACCGTGTCTATAACGATGTATCGGCAAAGGAGGCCGGGCTGGTGGCGGTTACGCCCCCTATGTACGCAACCACTATGAAGGAGAGCTTTCCGGAGGTGGAGACAGTAGTACGTATACTTATGCTACAGTTCGATGCCAATAACCTGATGGAGGCCGGCGACAAAAGAGTCTATGAAAAAGGCCGCTTTTACACTGATCCGGAGTTTTTTGAGGTGTTTCAACTGCCCTTTGTTTACGGTTCACCTGATAAAGCTTTAGATGATCCTTCTTCGATTGTTATCTCAGACGAATTTTCCAAAAGGGCTTTCGGAGATGTTAACCCAGTTGGCCAGAAGGTGAGTGTCAACAAGCTGCCTTACCTGGTAAGGGGGGTGTTTGCTACACCCGACAAATTTCACCTGCCGGTGAACTTCGTGCTGCCAATGGTTGCCGCCGAGCTGCCTGCCGAACGTATGAAGAAGTGGAGTTGGCTGCAGTTTTATACTTATGTGAAGCTGAAAGAGGGAGCAGACCCAAAACTGACAGAGGCAAAGCTGAAAAGCATTGTAGACAAGCAGGTAGACCCAGAGTCAAACCAGCCTTACTACTATATACCTGTGCTGCAACCCCTGAAAGAAGTATACCTGTACTCGGCCAGCTTTAAGTTTGACCAGTCAATCAGGGGGAATATTGTGTATGTGAAGGCGCTCAGCATGATTGCCCTGTTTATTCTACTCATAGCCTGTTTCAATTTTGTGAACCTGGCCACGGCAAAGTCAGCGCAGCGAGCAAAAGAAGTGGGCGTACGCAAGGCCGTAGGAGCCAGCAAAAGCCAGCTGGTGCTGCAGTTCCTGGGCGAGACGGTGTTGCTCACACTCATCAGTGTTATTTTCTCGGCAGCACTTACCTCGCTACTATTGCCTTCGCTCAATGCCTTCACAGATAAAAGCATGAGCTTTAATATATTCACTGATCCGTCTCTTCTGCTGCTTATGTTAGCCCTAACGCTGGTGGTTGGTGTGCTGGCGGGGCTGTACCCGGCGCTGGTGCTGTCAGGCTATAAGCCTGTTAAGGTCCTGAAAAGTGCGGTAGTGGTAGATAGCAGCGTCGGCAAGATACAGTGGTTGCGCCATGGGCTGATCGTTGTGCAGTTTGCTCTTTCTATTTTCCTGATCATCTGTGCCGTGGTGGTGTACAAGCAGGTGTCTTACCTGCATGGCAAAGACCTTGGCTTTAACAAAGAGCAGATTATGTTCTTCCAGATGCGGGGAGAAAACATGTTTGAGAACTTTGAGACATTCAAGAACGAGTTAAAGCAGGTGCCGGGCGTAAAGAATGTCTCCGTTGGCTACGGGTTTCCGGGCGATGCGACAGCTGGCGACGGAATTATTGTGCCGAAGAACGGGGAGCAGGTGCACCATTCCGTTACGCAGCTGATGGTAGACTATGACTACATTAACACGCTGGATGTAAAGGTACTGGCTGGAAGGCCTTTCTCTAAGGAGCACAAAACAGATGCAGACCATGCCTTCATGATCAACGAAACGGCTGTTAGGGAGCTAGGCTATGGCACACCGGAAAAGGCACTGGGGCAGCCCTTGAGATGGGGCATATGGAATGATGTAAACCCGGACTCTATGAAGGATGGTAAGATCATTGGGGTAGTAAAAGATTTCCACGTCAAGAGCCTGTATGATAAGGTAGAGCCAACTGTGCTGCAGATTTTTCCGAGTGCTAACTGGAAGGTAGCTGTGAAGATAACGGGCGAAGATGTGACTGCTACCATCAAAGGTGTTGGTGAAGTATGGAGTAAGTTTTCTCCGGACTACCCGATCGAGTACATCTTTATGGACGACAACTTTGCCACTATGTATAAGGCGGAGGATAAACTGAGGACCTTGCTCTGGATATTTACCAGCATCGCCATTTTTGTTGCCTGCATGGGCTTATTTGGCTTGGCTGCCTATGCTGCTGAACGCAGAAAGAAAGAGATTGGTATCCGCAAGGTGCTCGGAGCAGATACCACAACCATAGTTGCCCTGCTTGCCAAGGAGTTTTTGCGCCTGGTGATAGTGGCTGCCCTCGTTGCCTTCCCGCTGGCCTGGTACGCCATGAACGGCTGGCTGCAAGACTTTGCCTACCGCATCTCCATACCCTTATGGGCCTTTTTAGTAGCAGGTATAGTGGCGGCGATTGTAGCTTTTGTTACCATCAGTTACCAAGCCATTAAAGCTGCAACGGCCAACCCTGTTACAAACCTTCGCTTTGACTAGGGTAATGTATAAAGCTGTATTTTTGAGTTGTAACAATTTATCAAAGAATCGCTCCCATGCTTCAGGAGCGACTCTTTTTATTTTCTCTTTAAGTGTGGGCGTTTCCGTAAAAAGGAGGAAGGTAAGCTAAAAGTTAACTACCTGCTGTAGGCGTGCGTAGTGTAAGTCATCTTTTGCTTAAATGGCGTTCAGGTGACTTACACCTGGACTACGCTTAGAAACTTCAATGTAAAGCTATGGAAAATTCCCCCGCTTCATTACCTGCTAAACATACTGTTACACTTCAGGTAAACGGAGAGAAAAAGCAGCTAGAGCTGGCTTCCTGGACCTCCTTACTAGATGCACTGCGAGAGCACCTGCAGCTAACCGGCACTAAGAAGGGCTGCGACCATGGGCAGTGCGGTGCCTGTACTGTGCTCGTGGACGGCAAACGAATCAACTCCTGCCTGACCCTTGCAGTGATGCAGCAGGACAAGGAAATCACTACGATAGAAGGCTTGGCCAAAGACGGAGAACTGCACCCCGTGCAGCAGGCTTTTATAGATCACGATGCGTTCCAGTGTGGGTATTGTACGCCAGGGCAGATTTGCTCCGCAATAGGCCTTGTTAATGAAGGCAAGGCAAAGACCCTGGATGATATTCGCGACCTGATGAGTGGAAATGTGTGCCGATGTGGTGCTTATGTGAATATTGTTAAAGTAGTGCAGGAAGCACTGGAAAGGAGTGCAGCCCAATGAGACCATTTACTTTTGCACAAGCCAACGATGTAGAAACAGCTGTTCAAGAGCTTACCAGCCACCAAAACAGCAAGTTTATAGCGGGAGGCACCAACCTGCTGGACCTCATGAAAATCGACGTGATGCACCCGGAGCACCTGGTGGACATCACACACATTGCCTTAAAATCAATCGAAGATACGGAGGAGGGTGGCCTGCGGCTTGGAGCATTGGCCACCAACGCAGACACAGCCTATAACGAGCAGGTAGAGAAGCGATATCCCTTGCTATCGCACGCCATACTTGCAGGTGCCACGGGGCAGCTGCGCAATATGGCAACAAACGGTGGTAACATGCTGCAGCGCACCCGTTGCTACTACTTTTACGACACCGACACACCTTGTAACAAGCGGGAACCCGGTTCCGGTTGTTCTGCCATAAACGGCTATAACCGCGACCTGGCTATACTTGGCACAAGCGAGTACTGCATTGCCACCTATCCTTCTGATATGGCTGTGGCTCTTGCTGCCTTACAGGCCACCATCAACGTGACGGGTAAAGACGGTGAGCGAACTATCCCAATGGGTGATTTTCATCGGTTGCCCGGAGACACGCCGCACATTGAAACAAACCTGAAAGAAGACGAGATTATTACCTCCATCGATTTACCGGCGAATGGTTTTAGGAGTCATTATACTTACCTCAAGCTGCGTGATCGTGCTTCCTACGCTTTTGCTCTTGTATCGGTAGCAGCTGCACTCGAACTGGACGGGGATACCATACGGCAGGCTCGTATTGCCTTGGGTGGTGTGGCGCATAAACCCTGGCGCATACCAGAGGCTGAGGCAACACTACAGGGCCAAAGAGCAACGGCTGAAAATTTCAGGAAAGTAGCCGAAGCTTACCTGGAAGGAGCAAAAGGATACGGGCATAACGATTTTAAAATAGAGCTGGCCAAGCGTGCTATTGTAAGGGCATTGGAGCAAGCTGTGGAAATGGAGGCAAAATCATGAAAACAACTCAGATAGGACAACCATCCAACCGTGTAGATGGCAGAGCTAAAGTAACAGGTGAAGCAAAGTATGCCGCCGAGTTTACAGCCCCAGGACTTTTGTATGGGTTTGTGGTGAGCAGTGCTATAGCCAGAGGAAAGATAAAAAGCATAGATACCAGCAAGGCACTGGCGCTTGAGGGGGTACATGAGGTGTTCTCCCACGAGAACCGCCCTGCCTATGTGTGGTTTGATGAGAACTATCAGGATAAGGATTCACCGCCGGGCGCTCCGTTCCGCCCGCTTTACAGCAATGAAATTCAGTTCAGCATGCAGCCCATTGCTTTGGTTGTAGCCGATACTTTTGAGTTGGCACGTTACGCAGCCATGCTGGTAGAGGTAGCCTATGAGGAAAGCCCGTTTGATACAGATTTTGACGCAAACCTTGACAAAGCGTATGTGCCCAGCGAGTATAAATCCACGCCCCCTTCAGATCCGTGGGGAAACCCTGATGAAGCGTTGGCAAGTGCGGACCTGAAACTGGAAGAGGAGTATGCCCATCCGAGTGAGCATCATAACCCAATGGAGATGCATGCTTCAACAGCGGTGTGGGGAGATGATGGCAAACTGACAATTTACGACAAAATCCAGGGGGTGCAAAACAGTCAACAGTACATTTCCACTGCATTCGGTGTTCCGAAGGAAGACGTACAGGTTATCTCTCCTTTTGTCGGGGGAGCATTTGGCTCTGGGCTGCGCCCGCAGTACCAGCTCTTTCTGGCTGTGTTGGCGGCGCGGGAGTTGAAGCGTTCTGTGAGGGTGGTGCTTACACGGCAGCAGATGTTTTCATTTGGGCATCGGCCTAAAACCTTGCAGCGGTTTTCTGTGGGAGCCTCTGCGGATGGAAAGTTAGAGGCCATACACCAGCATGCTTTTGCTGAAACTTCCAAGTTCGAGGACTACAGCGAAGATGTGGTGATATGGCCTGGCGTTCTCTATAAGTGCGATAACGTAAAGCTTAGTCATAAGCTGGTGGCACTAGACGTATACACGCCTCTGGACATGAGAGCACCGGGCGGAACCACAGGTATTTATGCCCTGGAGTGTGCCATGGATGAAATGGCCTATAAAGCGGGTGTTGACCCACTGGAGTTTCGCATAAAGAATTACTCTGAAAAAGATCAGAACGGAGACAAGCCTTTCTCCAGTAAAGAGCTGCGCGAGTGTTACCGACAGGGAGCAGAAAAGTTCGGGTGGGCTAAGCGAAGCCTTGAGCCGCGGTCGATGAAAGAAGAACGCAACCTGATTGGCTGGGGCTTTGCTCAGGGCGCTTGGGAGGCGACTCAAAAGCCAGCCGCCGCAAAAGCCGTACTTACTACGGATGGCAAACTGACGGTGAGTTCTGCTACAGCTGACATCGGAACAGGTACCTACACTGTAATGACACAGATTGCTGCTGAGACAGTGGGGCTACCGCTAGAGAATGTCACCTTTCAATTGGGAGACTCGTCTTTGCCTATGTCGCCGCTGGAAGGTGGCTCCTGGACAGTGTCTTCAGTAGGGTCGGCTGTAAAAGCTGTTTGCGACAAGGTACGGGGAAAGCTCTTCGAGTTAGCAAAGCAGGTGGCAAACTCACCGTTGGCAGGCGCTCAGCTGGAAGATGTGTCGTTTGCAGATGGGCAGATAAGCCTGAATGCAGACCCAACAAAATCAGTCTCTATAGCAGATGCTTTAAAGCAAAACCCAGGCAACTCCATGGAACAGGAAGTAAAGAATGAGCCTTCTGAAGAACAGCAAAAGTACTCGCCGTATGCACACTCGGCTACCTTTGTGGAGGTGAAAGTGGACGAGGACTTAGGTACTGTGAAAGTAACACGCGTGGTAAGTGCCATTGCAGGTGGCCGTATTATCAATCCTAAAACAGCACGCAGCCAGATATTGGGGGGGGTTGTATGGGGTATTGGTGCAGCTATGGAAGAGGAGACGGTAATGGATAACAACCTGGGGCGCTTTATGAACCACGACCTGGACAAATACCATGTACCTGTAAACGCTGATGTGCACGAGATTGAAGTAATCTTTGTAGAGGAAAAAGACGATATTGTTAACCCGCTTGGGGCAAAAGGGCTGGGTGAGATAGGTATTGTGAGTGTTGCTCCGGCTATTGCTAATGCTGTGTTTCATGCCACTGGCAAGCGCGTGCGGGAACTTCCTATAACACTGGATAAGCTACTGTAAAACAGAGGCGAGTAGAAGCTTTAACCATGCTTTTTGTATGGAAGGAGCTCTTACTCGCTTTTTAAAAATGTTCCTCTGAAACGAGGATATTTGTATCTTAGGGCCTGATACAGATCTATTCCCTTTTGTAAAAGTAAGATAGTAATGAAGGAATTGCGGGATATTGTACGTGCTTTTGAGGAGGCCCAGCAGGCAAACATGCAAACGGCGCTGGCAACAGTGGTGCACGTGGAAGGCTCCTCTTACAGAAGGCCGGGAGCACGTATGCTTGTAAGGGAAGACGGACAGTTGACAGGTGCCATCAGTGGTGGTTGCCTGGAGGGAGATGCACTGCGTAAAGCCCGTCGGGTAATGTATGAGCAGAAAACTATGCTTGTAACCTATGATACAACAGATGAGGATGATGCCAAGCTGGGTGTCGGTCTGGGCTGTAACGGTATCATTCAAATCCTGATAGAGCCAATCAACCCGGAAGGTCCTGCTAATCCTATCACTTTTTTTAAGTCATTTCTGAGCAGCCGGCAAACGGCTGTACTTGTTACCCTTTTTTCGCTGGAACATCGCTCTGCAGAGCAGCCGGGTACCTGTCTTTTTGTAACGGAGGAAGGGGTGCAGGGTAACTGCTCAGATGAATCGATCGTGAAGGCGCTGCTTGCAGATGCCCGGAAAGTGCTGCAAAATCGCACATCCATAACTAAAACGTACATTTCAGAAAAGAGCGCTCTTACAGGTTTTGTGGAGCTGCTGAAGCCTGCGGTTGCACTTGTGGTGGCTGGAGCCGGCAACGACGCTATACCTTTAACAAACATAGCCGCCATACTTGGCTGGCAGGTAACAGTGGTAGATGGTCGTTCGAGCTATGCTACTGCAGAGCGCTTTCCGGCTGCACAGCGCGTTTTGGTTGCCAAGCCTGAACAGGCTCTGCCGAAATTGCAGCTAGATGCGCAAACTGTGTTTGTGCTCATGACGCACAACTACAACTACGACCTGGCTATGCTGCGGCAGTTACTGCCTTTGCGCTTGCCTTACATCGGTTCGCTAGGCCCGAAGAAAAAACTGGAGCGCATGCTGGCAGAACTGCAGGAAGAAGGTATAAAGTATAGCGCTGAAGAACTGGCAGGCGTTTTTGGCCCAACCGGTCTTGATATAGGTGCTGAGACATCTGAAGAAATCGCTCTCTCTATCATTGCTGAAATTAAAGCTGTGCTCTCTAAAAAAGCAGGAGCTTCTTTAAGAGACAAGCCGGGCGTCATACATCCCCGCGAAGAAGCTGTGATCAAAAAGGAGGTGCTGGGAGATTTCAAAGAACAAGCTGCTGGTAACACAGGAAGAAGCATCAGAGGAAGCTTTAGCTGTGGTATTTAATATTTATGGAATCACCTCGGTATCCTAAAACAGGTCTGGTACTGCTAGCTGCAGGCGCCTCCACACGGCTAGGCAAGCCAAAGCAGAACCTGTTATACGAGGGAAAAACCCTTTTGCAACGTGCTATCCATACAGCCAATCGTTCTCTTTGTACTCGGGTTATTGTTGTGCTTAGCGCCAATACATCAGGTGCCTTGCCAGATGACTTGAGCAAATCCATTTTCTCGGTGCAGAATGAAGCATGGGAGGAAGGCATGGCTTCTTCTATCCGCTGTGGACTTGAAAAAGTGCTTGCAGTAGAGCCGGAGGTTGAAAGCTGTATGTTTATGGTTTGTGATCAACCTTTTGTAGAGGAGCAGTTGCTGCATGAAATGATGCTGGCAAAGCAGCAAAGTGGCAAGGGAATAGTGGCAAGCGCTTATGCAGAGACTTTAGGTACGCCTGTACTTTTTGACAGGAAGTATTTTAAGGAGCTACTTTCGCTGCAGGGGCAGGAGGGAGCTAAGAAAATAATCATGAGACACCGCATTGATGCAGTACCTATTTCCTTTCCCCTTGGTACGATTGACATTGACACAGTAGAAGATTATGCTTCGCTAATTCGAGGTGGTCAGTAAGGCAAATTTTACTTCAGATCGCTATCTTTAAGTATAAAATAATAGTTTTTTGCTATCTTAAGAGTTCAAACATTAGAAATAGAATCAATGGCGATTTTTAAGCTGCAAATCAATGGCCGAAGCTATGAGGCCGATGTAGAGCCAGATACCCCGCTACTTTGGGTGCTGCGCGATAGCCTGGGGCTGGTGGGTACCAAGTACGGATGCGGAATAGCGCAATGTGGCGCCTGTACAGTGCATGTAAACGGTAATGCCATGCGCTCGTGTGTATATCCGGTATCGGCTGTTGGCAATGCTGCTGTAACAACTATAGAAGGACTTGCTAAAGGAGATGAGCTGCACCCGGTGCAACAGGCATGGGATGAGGTGGATGTGGCCCAGTGCGGTTATTGCCAGGCAGGGCAAATCATGTCTGCCACTGCGCTTCTGAATAAAAACCCGAACCCTTCTGCCGAAGAAATAGATAATGCGATGAACGGTAACATCTGCCGTTGTGGTACTTACCACCGCATTAGAGAAGCTGTTGCATTAGCCTCCACTAAACTGAAATAGCCATGTCAGAAATACCTAACAATAGCAGACGAACCTTTATGAAGCTCGCTGCCACGGCTGGTGGCGGCCTATTCCTGGGGTTTAGCTGGACGAGTTCTGTTGCTTCCGCCATTGAGGTGTTTGATGATGCAGCTGCGGCCAGTGGTAACATAGATTTCAACAGCTACTTGTCTATCTCCCCGGATGATGTTATTACCATTCTATCACCTAACCCGGAACTAGGCCAGAACATTAAGACTTCTTTCCCGATGATAGTGGCTGAGGAGTTGGATGCGGACTGGACAAAAGTAAAAGTCGTACAGGCTCCACTGGATACAAACAAGTTTGAGCGCCAGGTAACTGGTGGTAGTGGTGCCGTACCGCACTCCTGGGAGCGTCTCCGCAAAGCAGGTGCTACAGCAAGACAAATGATGATAGAGGCTGCCGCCAAACGCTGGAACGTAGCAGCCAGTACGTTGGCAACAGACAACGGAATGGTGGTGCACCAGGCCAGTGGCCGTAAGCTGAGCTATGGCGAATTGGCTAATGAGGCATCTAAAATTCCTGTACCACAAGATGTTAAGCTAAAGGATGTTAAAGACTTTAAGCTTATTGGTAAGGAGATCCGTAACGTGGACAACCGGGAGATGATCACAGGACAGCCGCTCTACGGTATGGACTTTTATAAAGAAGGAATGCTGTTTGCCATGATTCAGCGGCCGAAAGCTTTCGGATTAAAAGTGAAGTCTGTTGATGCAGCTGCAGCGAAAGCAATGCCGGGTATAGTGGATGTGGTTACCTTCAAAAACAATGTGGCTGTAGTTGGTAAATCAACCTGGCAGGTAAATAAAGCCCGCAAAGCATTGAAGATCGATTATGAGCAGGAGGGAGCGTTGGAAAGCTCTTCTGATCATGACCGTATATTCAAAGAATTGCTGAACAGCCCTGAAGCTACGGTACGTCGTAAGGATGGCGACGTGGATGCTGCTTTCAAAAAGGCGGCAAAAGTCGTTAAAAGCGAGTATCAGTGCCCGTTCCTTTCGCATAGCCCGATGGAGCCGATGAACTTCTTTGCGCATGTGCGCCCGGATGGTGTGGAGCTGGCCGGACCTACGCAAACTCCAGAAATGGCGCGTGGCATGGTGGCAAAGCTTCTGGATATTGCTCCTGAAAAGATCACACTTGATTTAACAAGACTGGGTGGTGGCTTTGGCCGTCGTCTGAGTGCTGATTATGTGTTGGAAGCTGCAGAGCTTTCCAGTATGATTAAGGCGCCGGTAAAAGTAATCTGGACCCGTGAAGATGACATGACAGGCGGTACGTATCGCCCTGCAGTACGTTATCGCTTCGAAGCTGCTCTGGATAAGAAAGGCAACATGATCGGGTATAAGTTGCGTGGCGCAGGTATAAACTCAGGTAATCCTACCAGAGAAGATAACTTCCCTTCTGGTGCAGTAGAGCACCTGCTGATCGAGTCTGTGGAGCATAAGTCTCCAATTACGACGGGACCTTGGCGAGCACCTATTACTAACTTCCTTGCCTTTGCTGAGCAGGCGTTTTTAGATGAAGTAGCGCAGGCTGCTAAAAAAGACCCGGTGCAGTTCAGGTTAGAGTTGCTTGACAAAGCTAAAAAGTCACCTGTGGGTGCCATTAAGTATGATATCGACCGCATGAAAGGCGTGATTGACCTGGCTGTTGAGAAATCTGGTTGGGGCAAAAACAACAAGGTAGCTCAAGGCTTTAGCGTATACTTCTCACACAGGTCGTATGTAGCCCAGGTGGCAGATGTGGCGATGAAAAACGGTAAGCCGGTTGTAGAGAAAATTCATGCAGCTGCTGACTGTGGTATTGTGGTTAACCTGAGCGGTGCGTACCAGCAGGTAAGAGGTGGTGTGATAGATGGCTTCGGACATGCTATGTACAGCAACATGACCTTCAAGGATGGGGCACCGGAGCAGAGCAACTTCAACAACTACCGCCTGATCCGCATAAAAGAGATACCTGAAGTGGATGTACACTTTGTAAACAATGGCATAGTCCCAACTGGTTTGGGCGAGCCTGCATTGCCTCCGACAGGAGGTGCAGTGGCCAATGCCATTTATAAAGCTACAGGTAAACGCTTAAGAAATCAGCCTTTCTTTGAACAACCAGAGCTGAAGAACGCTTAAGTATTGATAGTATAATCATTGGGCACATCTCCTTGTGGAATCAAACGATCTGCAAGGAGATGTGCTTTCATCTTTAGGAGCAACTATTGGTGGAGGTATGAGTACAGTGGTATGTTGCACTTTGGAAACCCTTCAATCAGAAAGCAAAACAGGATCATGTTGGTAGACAAATTCGGGAGGAGGATCAATTACTTAAGACTGGCGGTTACCGACAGGTGTAATCTGCGTTGCTTTTATTGTATGCCGGAGCAGGGACTTGATTGGCTCTCCAGAAAGGAGCTGATGAGCTATGAAGAGATGCTGCACATCAGTTCCGTATTGGTGAAGGCTGGCATCGAAAAGGTCCGTATTACAGGTGGGGAGCCCTTTGTAAGGAAAGGCTTTATGTCCTTTCTCACAGACCTCTCTAAGCTGAATGGCTTACAACAGCTAACCCTTACCACCAATGGCGTTCTGACTGCCCCATTCGTTCCTGATCTCAAAAGAATAGGAGTTACCTCCGTAAATCTTAGTCTCGATACTTTAGATAGAGATCGCTTCTTTGCCATCACCCGACGCGATGAGCTACCGCGGGTGATGGAAGCCCTGGAGGCCTTGCTTCAATATGGCATCGAAGTAAAAATAAATGCTGTTGTAATGGAGGGTAAGAACACTGATGATATTCTGCCCCTTGTGGAGCTGACAAAAGATATGCCTGTCAGTGTCCGGTTTATTGAGGAGATGCCTTTCAACGGAGGAGGTGCGCACCATACAAAACTGGCCTGGGACCATGTGCAGATCATGCACACCATCAAAGACAAGTATCCTGGCATTCATAAACTGCCAGACCCGCCATACTCTACTTCTTATAACTACCAAGTTCCTGGGCACAAAGGCAGTGTAGGAGTTATCGCTGCATACACCCGCTCATTTTGCGGGTCTTGCAATCGCATTCGGCTTACGCCGCAGGGGGAATTGAAGACCTGCCTGTATGGTAATGCGGTGGTGAATGTAAAGGACCTGATGCGAGCGGGTAGCGATGAACAGGAATTGGTGACCGCATTGCAAAGTGCCATTAGCCAGAAAGAAAGAGACGGCTGGGAAGCAGAAAAGAGTGTTTCGAACCTGACAGTACTAAATGCCTCTATGGCAACTATAGGAGGATAGTAAATTGCAGAACCACATGATCCGAGTTGAAGAAGCGGAAGCGCTGATTCAGGCACAGGCCAGGAACTACAGGATTGAAAGAGTACCACTCGATCAGGCGCTGGGAAGGGTGTTGGCTATAGACCTGAAGGCAGACAGAGACCTGCCTCCTTTCAACAGAGTTGCCATGGATGGTATTGCTATCAAGTATGCGGCTTTTGAAAACGGCCTTCGTTCTTTCAGCATAGATGGCACACAGGCAGCAGGTGACAAACCCTTGGAATTACCAGGCACAGAAAGCTGCATAGAGATTATGACAGGGGCCGCTCTACCTGCATCGGCTGATACTGTTGTTCGCTATGAGGACCTGGAGATAGCAGGTGGAAAAGCCACTGTTCTGGCTGAAGAGATTGTGCGTGGGCAGAACCTGCACGTGCAGGGCAAAGACAAGAAGGAAGGAGAAGTAGTGGCCCCGGCTAATAAGTTGATTGACGCTGCCCTTGTTGGACTTGCTGCATCGGTAGGAGCAACAGAGTTGAGAGTGAAAACGCTGCCGAAGGTTGTAATAATTTCCACCGGCGATGAGTTGGTGGATATAGATCAGCAACCTTTGCCTTACCAGATCCGGCGATCAAACAGCTACACGATACAGGCTGCTCTACAGAAGTATAAACTGCATGCAGACCTGCTGCACATTCCTGATGAGGTAACCGCTATTCGTGAGCGTTTAACACAGTGTCTGGAGCAGTATGATGTAATTATCCTGAGCGGAGGCATCTCCATGGGTAAGTTCGATTACATACCACAGGTACTCGAGGAGCTGCTGGTAAAAAAGCACTTTCATAAGGTGCAGCAACGGCCGGGTAAGCCATTTTGGTTTGGCAAGCACGCCAATGGCGTTGTAGTCTTTGCCTTGCCAGGTAATCCTGTTTCCACATTCATGTGCCTGCACCGCTACTTTGTACCTTGGCTTAAAGCATGTATCGGATTGGATGTTGATTCTAAAGTATACGCTTCTTTGAGCAGAGACTTTAATTTTATTCCTTCGCTGCAGTATTTCTTGCAAGTCAGTATCAGTATCAGCGCAACAGGTCAACTGCTTGCCACGCCATTCGAAGGAAATGGCTCCGGCGACTTTGCAAACCTGGTGGAGGCGGATGCTTTCATGGAGCTTCCGTTAGAGAAGACTACTTTTAAGGCAGGGGAGGTATACCGTATATGGCCGTTTAAACCACTGTTTTAGTATAAATTATTTTATGGAGGTGCACAAAGCGCCTACATTGATGGAGATGAATAAAGGTACAGCTAGTACCAATTTTTAAAACATATGAGTGATTTTTCACACCTGAACGATAAAGGGCAGGCCACCATGGTAGATGTGGGAGGGAAGCAGGCAACCCACCGTACTGCCACTGCCAGAAGCATTGTGTCCTTGCCATCCGAGGTTTTGGAGAAGCTATCGGAAGGAGACATACAAACCAAGAAAGGATCCGTCTTCCAAACAGCTATTATTGCCGGCATCATGGCGGCTAAAAAGACAGGCGACCTGATCCCTTTATGCCATCCGATCGGTATGGATAACTGCAACATCAACATCCAATTGAATGAGCAACAGGAGGTAGTGATAGACTGCACGGCCAGCATCACAGCCAAAACAGGTATAGAAATGGAGGCACTGGTGGGTGCATCGGTTGCGGCCCTGACGGTATATGATATGTGCAAGGCACTGAGCCATGACATTGTAATTAAGGAAACGAAGCTGATAGAAAAGACAGGAGGAAAGCGTGACTTTAAAAGATCATAAGAAACATAGCATCATTACCCGGCCAGCATACGGTAACTTTGCCAGAAACGAATGGGCCATTGTAGGTACTCCCTGTGGCGCAATCAAATCGTTGGCTGATGCCGTAATTGAGGCTTTATCGCCTGCTTACAAGTGTGCTTATGTTGATGCCTCACATGCTCATTCAGATGCTGCGGAAACATTACCCGGACGCTTAGCAGCTGGTGCTGTGACAGCGTACACCGATCAAATTCAATACCATCAGTTTGACCTTAACAAAGAGCTGAACCACTTCCAGTTCCGCCAGTTTTTCTCTGATATGGACCTGGTGCTGGTAAACGGAAACCATGAGCAGGCCAAGGCGCAGGTGGTGGTGATAGATCCTGCCAAGGAGTCATCCCTGCAGAAAAGGCTCTCGCAGCTCACTAACGTGCAGTTATTCTTACTGGCTGATACGGCCACTGAAGTTTTTGACTTCGTTAAGGAAGCAATTCCTGACTGGCAGCGCATTTCTATACTCGGTCTTAGCGAAACGGATAAGATTATTAACTTCTTTCAAGGGCAGTTATCTCAAGCTAGACCAAAGCTCAATGGCCTTGTTTTAGCAGGCGGGCAGAGCTTACGTATGGGCCAGGACAAGGGCGCCATGCAGTGGCACGGAAAAGAGCAGCGGTATTTTATGGCTGACCTGTTACAGGAGTTTACCGAAGAAGTTTTCATCTCCTGCCGTGCAGAGCAGCAGGCAGAGCTTGATACAAACTATAAAGCTTTGCCTGATACCTTTACTGGTTTAGGGCCATACGGAGCTATACTTTCAGCCTTCCGGGAACAGCCTGATGCTGCCTGGCTGGTAATGGCCTGTGACCTGCCTTTGCTAAATAAGGCTACACTTCAGCAACTGGTAAACCGCAGAGACAGCTCTTCCATTGCCACTACTTTCGAAAGTCCGCACGATGGTTTCCCGGAGCCCCTGATCACCATTTGGGAACCCAAGAGTTATCCCGTGCTGCTGTCGTTCCTGTCGCAAGGCTATACTTGCCCTAGAAAGGTGCTGCGCAACAGCGACATTAGCATGATCAAGGCATTTGAGCCGGAGGCGCTGGCAAACGTGAATACGCCTGAAGAGCTGGAGCGAGTGGAGCAGATTTTACAAGAGAAAAAGACCTTATCCTGATGCAGCCTGACTTGTTACGGTACAGTTGCCAGATGGCTCTGCCTGGCTTTGATGAAGGAACCCAGGATCTGCTTCAAAATGCTCGTGTGCTGATTGTGGGCACAGGAGGCTTGGGATGCCCGGCTGCGCAGTACCTTGCTGCGGCAGGCGTGGGTACCTTGGGTATAGCTGATTTCGATACGGTTTCTGTAGGCAATCTGCACCGCCAGGTACTCTTTACGCCTGAAGAGATAGGGCAGATGAAGGCTTTAGTTGCCTGCGAAAAGCTGCAAAGGCAAAACCCGGGCATAAAGTTGGTGCCACATGTACTTAAAGTAACCTCTGCCAACGTGATGGAGCTTTTGCAGGAGTACGACCTGGTGCTGGATGGCACCGATAATTTTGATGCCAAATACCTGCTGAACGATGCCTGTGTATTGGCAGGCAAGCCTTTGGTGTACGGAGCCATTTACCAGTTTGAGGGGCAGGTAGCAGTGTGGAACGTAAAGCAGCAGGGGAGTTTCTCCCCGAACTACAGGGATGTGTACCCGGAAGTAGATGCCTCACAGGTGCCTAACTGTACGGAGGGTGGCGTGATTCCTACCTTAGCCGGTATGATAGGCTGTATGCAGGCCAACGAGGTGATCAAGTATATTACGAAAACAGGAGACGTGCTGGCTGGCAAAATGCTGTTGGTGGATGCCCAGACCATGCTAAGCCGCATCATCAAAATCGGTGCAGTAACAAAAACAAGTATAACTAGCCTGTCTCAAACAGAGGAAGTACCTACTGTCTCCCCTGAAGAGTTACAGCAGGGGCTGGAGGCGGAGCTTTACGAGTTGGTAGATGTTAGAAGCCTTGCGGAGCGGGAAGCCTTTGATATAGGAGGGGAGCATATTCCTCTTGCTGAGCTTGATGAGGAGTTTCATCTAACTACAGAAAAACCAGTGGTATTTTACTGTGCCTCCGGAAAACGAAGTGCAGAGGCTGTTAAACGCCTGCAGAAGCGCTATCCCAACCGGCAGATGATATCCTTAGACGGTGGCCTGAAAGCCTGGCTGGAGCAGCTGTAGTATACTTAAGGGTGGGCAGCCACCCAAACTTCTCCATCTTCGAAAATCTCTCTCTTCCAGATGGGTACAGTTTGTTTTAAGGTATCGATAATGTAGCGGCAGGCATCAAAAGCCGCATCTCTGTGTGCAGCTGCTACAGCAATTACAACGGGTACTTCACCTACTTCCAGCACGCCTGTCCTGTGATGTAGAAGCACTTTCTGCACCGGCCATTTTTCCATCGCCTGGTCTGTAATTTTCTGCATCTCGTTCAGTGCCATTTGTCTGTAGGCTTCAAACTCCAGGTGCAGCACTCTCTTGCCTTTGGTGGCATTACGTACTGTACCGATAAAAACATCAATGCCGCCACAGTCTGGTGCCATTACCCAGTTGATAGAGGCAGGTATGTCGAGTTGCTCTTCCGTTAATTTGATATCTATCATCGCCAGATACTTAACCGCCGCTTACCGGTGGAATAATAGCCACTTCATCGCGCTGCTGCAGCACGGCATCAGCAGTGGCATATTCGTTGTTAACAGCAACCATATACGAGGCCAGCTGTTTTAGCCGTGGGTATTGCGCCTCAAGCGAAGTGCGTAGTTCGGTAACGGTGGCCTTTTCTGCTAGCTCTACATCTGTTGCAGCCCCACCAAAAATGTCCTTAGCGATACCGAATGCCAATACGTTTATCTTCATGGTAATCTAATTAATCCAGGGCAGGTGTTTGTAAAGCACTTCAACTCCTGCCACAAAAATGAGTGCTGCCGTGATTCGACGGATCAGCAGCGGGTTAAATTTTACAATAGCTACGCGGGAGCCTAACTGCCCTCCGGCCAACACGGCCATGCCCAGTAGCAAAATGCGGGTGTAGTCTATAGCGGGCAGGAGTTGAGAAAGTTGCCCTGCAATGCCAGCCAATGAGTTTACAAGTATAAAAATACTTGCTGTGGCAGCAATCCTTTTAGCTGTGTCCCACTTTGTCAGGTTTAAGATAGGGGAGAGAAAGATGCCGCCCCCAATTCCCAACATGCCAGATAAAAAGCCTATAATCCCACCTAAAAGTCCGTCTCTGGTATAGCTTTTCTGCTCCTCACCAGGTGCTATACTTTCGTAATTGGCCCTCTTCTTTGCCCACATCAATACGGCTGCTGCAATCAGGCTGCACCCTAATAGCACATAGAAAGTATGCTGTTCAATCCTGACCCTCGCACCCAGAAAGGCCATTGGAATACTTACCAGCACCAGGGGAATAACCTTTTTCCAGTTTATATGGTTGTTCCGGATGAAAAGGATAGTTCCTCCGGTTACCACGATGATATTGCAAATCAGCGCAATTAACCTGATCTCCTTAAAGGGCAGCGTGTATAAGGCCAGAATTGCAAGATAGCTGGAGCCACCACCAAAGCCTACAGAAGCATACACAAAAGCTATTACAAAAAAGAAAAACAGTAGCTCCCAGTGCTGCATGATCAAGTGTTTCAGCAGACGCTCACTAACTGTGCACGCCTGCTGTGGTTTGTAGGTCTAAATTATTGCTGTTTGCGTGCTGCTTTTACCTGGGCAGGAGTTACCGCTTTGGCTTTATTGCCCCAGTTATTCTGGATGTAATTTACTACGTCAGCAACTTCCTCATCAGACAGGTGGCTTTGGGCCGGCATATCCATGTTATACTTCTGCCCATTTACTGTAATCTCACCAGATACCCCATGTACCACAGCATTGATGGCCCTCTTTGGGTCTTTCATCAGGTTCTCTGATTTAGCAAGTGGCGGGAATACACCAGGTACACCTTCTCCTGTCTCCATATGGCAACTCTGGCAGTTCGCTGCGTATACTTGCTTGCCCCTTTTCAAGCTTTCAGCCAGGGAGTCAGGTTGTGTAGTAGGAGCAGTGGTGAATAAATAGCCCGTTGTAACGGTTAGAGATATTATTAAGCCTTTTAGCATGTTCAATCGTTTTTAGGCAATAAATATAAGTAAAATATATTTTCCGGGTGAAGTAACAAGCGCTGATAGCCTCCGTGATTGTCTGCATATAGCACTGGAGACGCTACAGCGACCAGGCTTGCGTAAGTGTACACCCCGGAAGTGAGAGTATGATTTAGAGGTGCTTTCAGGGATCAATGTTGCAACGCTCACTGCGAGTTTTAGAGTAAATGTCTGGTAACCTTGCATTGTCTGCAACATTTTGCCTATATTAAAATGAATATATCAATTTACGAGAGCCTATGACCATTCCTACTACTATGCGAACCGATACCACACTGGAAGCATTCCGCAACCTGGTTGGTACGCGGTATGAGATGTACAACAGTTTATTTTCTTCTCTTCCTTTCCACCGGGTGGAGAAAACCGGCGTTATGCTCTCGCTGCTTGTGTTGCATTGTGAAGAAGGATTTCAGCGGCAGTTGAGCCCAAGTGAGATAATACGTAGCTTCTTTGAACAGTATACTAACTATCGTACAGAGCAGGAGCAGCATGACCTGTTATTCCGTTTTGTACAATATGCAGAACGCCAGGTAGTACTGTTTGATGCCTTAGAAGAAGCTGCTTTCCGCGATACCCATGACATGCATGGAGTGGGGACCATAAAGCAGCTGAGCGCTTCGGTTATTCAGGAGAAAGCGCAGGAGCAGTTAGCCGATAAGTTGAAAGACTTTGCCGTACGGATGGTGCTGACAGCGCATCCTACTCAGTTTTATCCGAGCAATGTATTGGGTATCATCAACGATCTTTCTGAAGCTTTGGAGGTAGATAATACCTCTCTGGTACACTCTTACCTGAGGCAGTTAGGTAAAACGCCTTTCTTCAAAAAGGAGAAGCCCACCCCATACGAAGAGGCGGTCAGCCTTATCTGGTTCCTGGAGAATGTCTTTTACCGTGCCGCTGGCAATGTTATTTCTTACCTGGCTGGTCAGTTCCCGGATGCCGTTCGCGTGGCCTCTAAGATGATCAGGATGGGTTTCTGGCCTGGAGGGGACAGAGATGGCAATCCTTTTGTGAAGGCAGACACCACACTACAGGTGGCTGATGCCTTAAGGGGAGCGATTCTGAAAGCCTATTACGAAGATGTGCGCCGGTTAAAGCGCCGTCTTACTTTCAAGGGCGTTGAAGGTATTGTAAGGGATTTGGAAAGCAGACTGTATAACCATTTGTTTGTGCCTGAGCACACCCTGGACCTGAAGCAGGAAGATATTCTTGATGTGCTAAATGAGATCAAGCGCCTCCTGATCGAGGAGCATAATAGCTTATTCCTGGGCCAAGTCGAGGCATTGATTACGAAGGTTGAGCTTTTCGGCTTGTTCTTCGCTTCGCTGGACATACGACAGGACTCTTCGGTGCACATGCATCTTTATGAGGAGCTGGCCCTGTTGACAGACCTGCTGCCGAGTGATTACAGTCAATTATCAGATGGGCAAAAGATAAGCGCTCTGGCAGAAGTACAGCAAAGTATAGAGCCTGAGATATTTGAAAACGATGAGCTGCTGCAGGATACAATGCGCACTGTTGCCGCTATCAAAACCATACAGGAGCTTAACGGTGAAGAAGGTTGCCATCGCTACATCATCAGCCACTGCACAAGTGCCCTGAATGTGCAGGAAGTATACACCCTTTTTAGGCTGGGTGGCTGGCAAGCGGAAGAGGTAAGTGTTGACATCGTACCGCTCTTCGAAACGATTACTGACCTGCGCAATGCAGCAGACGTAATGCGCGAACTGTATGAGAACAAGGCATACAGAGAACACTTAAGCCGCCGTGATAATACGCAGACGATCATGTTAGGCTTCTCTGATGGCACTAAAGATGGTGGGTACCTAATGGCAAACTGGAGTATCTATAAAGCAAAAGAAGCACTAACCCAGGTAAGCCGGGAGTATGGGGTAGAAGTAATTTTCTTTGATGGCAGGGGAGGCCCACCGGCACGCGGAGGAGGTAAAACGCAACAGTTCTATGCCTCTATGGGCAGCAATATTGCGAACAAGGAAATTCAGCTAACGATACAAGGGCAGACGGTAAGCTCTAATTTCGGCTCTGTTGACGCGGCTCAGTTTAACCTGGAGCAGATGATGTTCGCGGGCATCAGTAACACTTTGTTCAACCGTAAAAAGTCAACCATAACCGAAGAAGAAGACCTACTGGTCCAGGAACTGGCAGAGGTAAGCTTTGAGGCTTACACGGAGCTGAAGAACCACCCGGATTTCCTGGAGTATCTTAATTATGTAAGCCCGCTGCGGTACTATGGCGAAGCCAACATTGGTAGCCGTCCGTCTAAACGTAAGGCCGGAAAACTGAACCTGGATGATCTGCGCGCTGTGCCATATGTAGGCTCCTGGAGCCAACTAAAGCAGAACTTGCCAGGCTACTATGGTGTGGGCAAAGCGTTGGAGGCTCTGTATGAAAAAGGTGACTGGCCAAAGCTGCAGCAGCTTTACAAGAGCTCACTTTTCTTCAAAACCCTGCTGGATAATTGCGAGATGGCTATGAAGAAGTGCTTCTTCCCGGTAACTGCCTACCTGGCGGATCACCCGAAGTATGGCCAATTGTGGAAATTGATTTACGAAGAATTTGAGCGCACCAGGAAGTATGTGCTGATGCTGGCCGATGCCGACAGGCTAATGGCAGACAAGCCGCTGGACGAGCTGTCTATCAACATGCGTCAGCGTATTGAATTACCACTGATAACAATACAGCAGTATGCATTAGCCAATATCCGGAACATCGAAGAGCAGGAACAGGATGCGCAGGCCAAGCAGGTGTACGAAAAGCTGGTAGTGCGTTGTTCGTTCGGTATCATCAACGCTGAGCGCAACTCTGCCTAAAGCCTATCTTCGAAACCGCACCGAGACCTTCACCTGCTGCTCTACAGGCAAGCCTCCCTGCGTAGCAGGTGTCCAGGCTGGTCCTTCTGTTACCAATCTTATGGCCTCTGTGTCGCAAGCGGCGCAGAGGCTTTTTAGTACGCGCACCTGGCTAATGCCGCCAGAGGCTTTAACCGTGAAGCCAACCTTTACTGTACCTTTTTTGAATTCACTGTTAGCTGGCACACGTAGGTTTTCTCGCAGATACTTATTGTAAGATTTCCAGCCCATAGCAGGTTTAGCAGATACTACAGTTGGAGCTTTGCCTGATTTTGATACACCATATCCAGTTACTACTACCTCGCTAAGTGCTTTGTTATCGGGAGTCATGGTTACTTCAACAGGGACATTGTATGCGGCAATACCTTTTTCTGCTGTTTCGTATCCGATAAAGCTGAAGAGGAGTGTTGGTTTTCCTCCTGTTAGAGGCAAAGTATAAGTGCCATTCCCGTCAGTTACTGTGCCTGTATTAGTGCCTTTTATCCGCACGGCTACTCCTGGCAGTGGCTGCCCATCTTCTGACAATACCCGGCCTTGTACTACATTGGCATTGGCCCCTTTTTTCAAGGTGCTCATACCCCTGATAGTAATTCCCGCTGCTTTGCCTTGCAGGGCCATGGATACATTCGTGCTCTCCGGCGCTGTTTCAGCAAGGCTATTTAACCTCACAGGAGCTGCCTCTGTCACGAAAGGATCGGATACGGCAGTAGGAGTTGAACGTGATGGAGATGGTGCATCAATACCTGCAAGTATTTCCTGAGTCTGTTTATGAATTTCTTCTTCATCCTCGAAAACCAGGTCTTCTGCCGGTAAATCACATACTATTGCTGTTTCATCCGCTGAATCATGTACAACCACAGGTACAGCGCGCTTCAGCTTCTTTTCGGAAGGCATTGCAATCGCTATACTTAGCGTGTCAGGTAGTTTAACCGAGTCTACTGCTCCTATACTTGGGGCTGAAGGAGGCTGTGGAGACACCATAGCCTTATTTATTTCCTGACCTGTGGAAACTATGTTTTGTTCCTGCTGTAGATTTCTGTAGTTGTAGAAAAGTACGACAGAAGCAGTACAAATCATTAGCAGTACTGCAGCAGCTATTTGCCAAGCTGGAACACCGCTGCGCTTTTTTTCCTGGTTTAGCTTTGCATCCAGGCGAACATGAATATCCGCTACGGCAGCCTTCGTGCTTTCTGCCTCAGACATGGCCATACCCTCTAAGATATCGCTGCACAGGTCGCAGTGCAGCAGGTGCTTCTCGACCTGATGGCTTTGAGAGTGTGCCAATGCATCTTCATGGTACTGCCGCAACAGTTCCAGCGAAGGGTGACCACCTTCCTCAGTCAATATGTTTAGCTTATCTAGCGGCATGGTTTTTCTCCATGTAAATCTTCAGGTTTCTCTTTCCGTTCTGTATATAGCTCTTCACTTTGCTAAGCTCGCAGCCAGTAAGAGTGGCAATTTCTTTATAACTCTTTTCTTGCAGGTAAAATAACTCCAGGCACTGCCGCTGCTCGGGAGGCAAGGTTTTCAAGCCTTCGGTTACAGCTAATTCGTCCTGTTCATGAGTCTCTGCCTCTATAAGATGAAGCAGAGAGGTATTTTCCATAAGAGGCAGGTCTAATTCTTCCAGCTTAACTTTTTCCTGCTCCTTGTTAGCCCGCAGCTGCATCAGACAGTAATTCTTTGCAGTAACGTGTAGCCAGCTTTTAAAATTGGAGATCTCGTGCTTTAGGAGGGTAGTTGCCAGCTGCTCAAACAGCTGCATGGTAGTGTCTTTGCTTTCCTCCTCATCCCTTAGGTATTTCAGGCATACCAGGTACACCATCTCCGTATGCCGCTGAAAGAGCTCTCCTAAGTGTGCCATGTCTCCCGTTTGCCTGTAACGGCGCACCAGCTCCAGGTCATCCGGGGGTGGCTTTGGGTTAGAAAACAGCTTTAGGAAAATGGGGAACATGGTGAAACATCTGTTTCTTAAAGAAAGGAAAAAATAAGCATAAAAAAATCGGATTCTTTTTATGGAATAAGTGGATGCGCTGCATCATAAAGGAAACGGATAAACATAAAGCCATGAAAAGAATAATTTACACATTGCTGTTGGTCCTCCTGTTTGCGGGGCTGCGTGCCGAGGCACAGGAAAGAGTCATTACCGGAACTGTTCGTGATGCAGGCTCGGATAAGGTGCTGCCAGGGGTATCGGTAGTGCTAAAAGGAACAAATAAAGGAGCAGCTACAGATCAGTACGGGAAGTATAGTATAAGCATACCGAATGAAAAGGCTATACTTATCTTCTCGTTTATAGGCTATGAGCGGGAAGAGATTAAAGTAGGGAAACAGCAGGTAATAGATGTGCTTTTAAAGCCAGATACCAAAGCGCTGGAGGAGGTTGTTGTTACAGGCTATGGACAGCAACGGAAAATAAGTATCCGTGGCAACTCCGCTTTGGAAGGAAAGGTGACAGGGGTACAGGTGCAAAAGCATACGGCAGCTGTTTTGTATAACGAGGTAATGTTGCCACATAATACTGAAAACTATAATTACATTCAGGAAAGTACCTTCCAGAGTGCGAAGAAGAACCCGCTTTCTACCTTCTCAATCGACGTTGATAAAGCTTCCTACAGCAACGTGCGTCGCTACCTGAGCAATGGGCAGCTTCCGCCAGTGGATGCAGTCCGCATAGAGGAAATGGTCAACTACTTCAGTTATGATTATCTGCAGCCGACAGGTGATGCGCCTTTTTCTGTTACAACAGAGCTCTCTGTTTGTCCCTGGAACAGGGAAAACCAACTGCTGCACATCGGGTTGCAGGGTAAGGATATTCCTACTGATAATCTGCCGCCCTCTAACCTAGTATTCCTGATTGATGTGTCTGGCTCCATGAGCATGCCTGAAAAGCTTCCCCTTGTGAAGGCTGGCTTCAAACTGCTTGTAGACCAGCTGCGGCCGCAGGATAAAGTAGCCATTGTAGTATATGCAGGCGCAGCAGGACTGGTATTACCACCCACCACAGGAAACAGCAAAGACAAAATAATGGAAGCCATCGAGATGCTGGAGGCTGGTGGCTCTACGGCAGGAGGTGCAGGTATAAACCTGGCCTACAAAGTGGCGCAGGAGCAGTATATGGATGGAGGTAACAACAGGGTTATACTTGCCACAGACGGGGATTTTAATGTGGGTGTAAGCAGCGACAGTGAGTTGGAACGCCTGATCGAGAAAAAACGCGAGACAGGTATTGCCCTGACCGTGCTGGGATTTGGCACTGGCAATCTAAAGGACTCACGCATGGAACAACTAGCGGACAAGGGCAACGGAAATTATGCCTATGTAGATAATATACTGGAGGCAAAGAAAGTGTTTGTAAATGAGTTTGGCGGCACACTTTTTACCATTGCCAAAGACGTAAAACTGCAGCTGGAATTTAATCCAGTACATGTAAAAGCCTATCGCTTGATCGGTTATGAAAACCGCACGCTGCAGGCAGAGGACTTTAACGACGATAAAAAAGATGCTGGTGAGCTGGGCTCGGGGCATACAGTAACCGCACTATACGAGATTGTGCCTGCCAGTGCCAAAGGCACTACAACGGCTGTCGGTACAGTAGATGACTTGAAATACCAGGATGTAGAGCTGAATAAAAACGCCGCTGCCTCTGATGAGCTTCTGACACTAAAGCTGCGCTATAAATCACCAGAAGGAGGGGCCAGTAAACTTATTACTTCTACAGTGTCGAGTAAGCCGATAGTAGAGAGCGCAAGCTCTGATAATTTTAGATTCTCTGCTGCAGTAGCTGCCTTTGGTATGCTGCTTCGAAATTCTGAGTTCAAGGGTATTGCTACCTATGCACAGGTGCTCGAACTAGCTCAAGGAGCACAGGGGGCAGATAAAGAAAGGTATAGAGCAGAATTTATCAGGATGGTGAAGTCCCGCAGCCTTTTGAGCGAGAATAAAAGACATTGAAGTCACCCTGAAAGTATAGGAGTTAAGAATAATTCAGCAGCTACTTGATTTATACTTATGTAGCTGCTGACTAATACGCTTTACAAATTACAGGATCGAATTCCGGCTAAACATCTGCTTCAGCGGCTGCGGCAGTAGCAAGCCTTTCCTTTTGTTTCACAGCTTTGTCTATAATGTACATCATGCCGATGGTGATAACGGTGGCTAGCACAACTACATAACCAAGTATATCATAATGCTCCAGCTTACCGCTGCTGGTTTGTACTACAATCACCCCAGCCAAAGCAGAAGCAAGTCCACCTGAAATTTGTTGTACTGAAGACTGTATGCTCATGTAAGCACCACGGTCTGCTGGCTCCGGTATGGCTGTCATAAGAGCAGAGCCAGCTACCATGCGAGAAGTAACGCCTATAAACATGAAGACATTGATTACTAATACCAGCCAAAGCGGAGTAATACCCAGGTTACAGTATATGGCAATTACTACTATCGACAGCACTGAGCCCCACACAAACAGTTTATACTTCCCAAACTGATCGCTCAGCTTGCCAGCCACAGGACCGGCTACCATGGCGCATACACCGGTTACCATGTAGATCATAGGCAGATCATCCAAGCTTATACCGAGGTTGTAGACGGTAAACGCACTGGCAAAAGGCATCAGCATAAAGCCTCCTGTAGCAAGTAAGGTAATAGCGGCAAAGCCTTTCAGGTAATGAGGTGTAGACACTACACCTGCCAAATGGCTAAAGGCACTACGGTTCGACTGCAGCTGCAGGTGTGCTTTTATAGGCTTCATCACAACAGCTATCGCCACGCCTACTAGTACACTTATACCCACTATCAGTAGAAAAGGGGAGTGCCAGCCCCAGGCGCTGGCAAGGTAAAGGCTCAGCGGAATTCCCAGCACCTGGCTCACAGCAAAAGCCATCTGCACAAAGCCCATCACACGACCGCGCATGTGCATCGGAAAAAGATCTGTGATGATTGCGAAAGAGATGGAGCCAATTACGCCACCGAACAATCCGGTTACAATACGGGCGATCAAAAGGTATTCATAGTCGGGGGCGAGCCCACAGAACAAGGTGCCAAGTGTGAAGCCAGCATAGAAGAAAAGCAGCAACTTCTTTCGGTCAAATTTGTCGGCAAACCCAGCGGCCAACAAGCCTGATGCACCTGCACTGAAAGCATAAGCAGACACCACCCAACCGAACTGTCGTGGGGTAACCGATAGCTCCTGAATCAGCTGCGCCCCGAGCGGGGACAGCACCATAAAGTCCAGGATGATGGTGAACTGGAGGATAGCTAGTACAGCGATAACAAAGGCCTGGTACTTGGTAAATGCCTCCCGCGCTGCAGGCGGCGTAGTATGTTTTTTCTCAGGCTCCATAAGGGTAGCCGAATTCGTATTCTTCATTTTAAGTGATGCTGAAGTGTTGAAGAGCTTTATCCTTAGCCAGCAGGATATTTCTCAAAGCCTGGTAATTACCTTATGTCTTCAGAACATTTGAGTAACATTTGAGTAACATTTGAAAAGGCCTGCTCTGCACAGGTAATGTAAGGATATTATGTGTTTCTTTTTGAGATAAGTAGAGGATATAGTTGATTCTGGTACTGCAGAAAGATATAGTTTGCAGCGGCTGCACTGGTTGTAGCTATTACAACAGAGGCCAATACATCGCTTGGGTAGTGCACTCCCAAAGCTAACCTGGAGTATCCTACCACTAATGCCCAGGTCAAAACAAGCCCTCTCAGCAATGCGTTCTTAAACATAAGTATAATGGCTGTTGCAGTGGCAAAAGTTAGCGCTGTGTGCCCTGAGGGAAAAGATGGACTGCCTGCACTGGCGATCTGCTCTACCATGTCGCTGGAAATGAAAGGCCTGGTACGGTCGATGCTATACTTTAGTGCGGCAACTAATACGGTAGTAAGGCCGAGAGTAAACATGCACTGGCAGGCTTTCAGTTTTAGTCTGATTTCCTTTCTTAGATAGCCAATCAGGTACAGGAAAACGGGAGCCAGGGCACAGATAAAGTAGGCCGTTGCAGTAATGCCATACAGCATTATGTCCAGTGTGGTAAGCCTGTTGTTGTTGATCAGCTGCAGTGTTTCCAAATCTACACTTTCCAGTGTGCCGATGAGGGTGGTATTCAGGAGTAATAGAAGTATAAAAAACGTAGAAAGCATTGTGGGTAAAGAACTTGTTTATTATGGGCTACAAAGTTAGGGCAGTGCTTATCACCCTGAAAGCACTACCAAGCTTGTAGCTTTTGTTATTTGACGTACTGCAGCGTTTTATGGACGAAGTGCAGCAGGTTTTATACCGACTTCAAGGATGAAAGTTGCTACACCACTTCATAATATACTTGCTCAGGAAAGCAGTTTACTGCCGATGTGCTCCATAAGTGCCTGGCGCTGACTGCGGCCAACAGGTAAGTATGTGCCCCCAACAATAACTTTTTTACAACTCAGTGCCTGTACATGGTTCAGGTTGATGATGTAAGATTTGTGGCAGCGGATATATTGCTGTGCCGGCAAACTTTGCTCCAGGCTTTTGAAGGTCAGGTGCACAATTAATTTACGGGTGGTCGTATATAACTGCACGTAGTTCTGCATCCCTTCCATGTACTGAATGTCCGAAAGCTGTACTTTTTCCAGTATCTTATTGTGTCTCACAAATAAGTAAACTTTTATTTACTTCACCATCATCAGGTTTTTTAATTCTTTTTCTTGTAATCAGAGCGGAGCGTTGCCCATGCGGTTTCCGCTTTTTATTTTTGGCCCCTTCTGTTTAGCCTTTGGGCTAAACAGAAGCTTAACGCCGCGCTTACTAAACAAGGCCACACGACCAGTTCTTCTGTGGCCTTTCATATTTAATCAATGGAATTCAATTTTAGGTAAGCCACTCTATCAGAGCAATCACAAATTTGAGAAATTCTGCAGCAAGCCATAATTCGCAGAAAAGAGGATGGCAGTAACCAGTGGCAAGACGGCTATCCTAACCCGGAAGCAGTCAGAAAAGACATTGAAGATGGAGTTGGCTTTGTCTTAACCGAAGGAGACACAATTATTGGCTATAGCGCAGTAATGATAAATGACGAACCTGAGTATGCCAGGATAGAAGGGAAGTGGTTAACGAATGATGACTTTGTAGTAGTTCATCGAGTAGCTATTTCAGAAAAGCACCTGGGGAAAGGTTTGGCCAAAAAAATCTTCGGGTTTATAGAAGACTTTGCCCGCAGCAACAACATCTACAGCATCAAAGCAGATACTAACTTTGATAATATGGCCATGATAAATACTTTTGAAAAGTTGGGCTATGTCTATTGCGGAGAGGTATACTTTAGGGGAAGCCCAAGACGAGCATACGAGAAAGTACTAGCTAAAGCTGATTAGTAAGGTCTGGGCGAAAGCTTTCCCGTTGATGATAAGTTGGAGAGGCTTTATTTTATGTTAGCTGCAACGGTTGCTTCGTAATTTTTCTAAAGAACAAAGTATATTATTATTAACATAATAATGTAACTGAATACAAAAAGACCTGCCTCAAACCGAGGCAGGTCTCTTTGTATGATCTAAGCGGTAGGGTAGTCTCTAGGTTTTGCCTGTACACTAACCCACTGCACAGTTGTCATTTCATCTATTATAAAGTCGTCGCCGAAGCGACCAACACCGGATGATTTTTCGCCACCAAATGGCGTTTGTGGCTCATCGTTCACACTCTGGTCATTAATATGTATCATACCTGTTTCTACATTTCGAGCTACCTGCAGCCCCCTGAGCAGATCCTGAGTATGTAGTGCGCCGCTGAGTCCAAACTCTGTTGCATTAGCCAGCTCAATAGCTTCCTCATCGTTCTTGAAGGTGATGATGCCCACTGCGGGCCCAAATACCTCCTCTTTAAAAATAGGCATGTCTTTGGTCACGCCAGTTAAAACGGTTGGCTCTACTACATTTCCGTCAGCTTTTCCACCAGTTTCAAGTTTGGCTCCGGCATCAATCGTACGCTGTACCAGGTCTACCACGCGCTTCGCTGCTTTATTATCGATTAGAGGACCTACAATAGTATCCTTGTTGCGCGGGTCACCGGTTTTAAGCTGTTTAGCTTTAGCCACAAACTTCTGTGTAAACTCCTCAGCCAGGCTTTCATGTGTCAGAATCCTGTTGGTGGACATACAGATCTGGGCCTGGTGCATAAATCTGCCAAATATGGCAGCATCCACTGCACGGTCTACATCGGCATCGTCGAGTATGATGAAGGCATTATTACCACCCAGCTCCAGCGCCAATTTCTTTAAGCCTTCACCAGCAATGCGGCCTATACCTTTTCCTACAGGAGTAGAACCGGTAAATGATATTAGCTTAGAGGCGGGATGACCTGTAAAATAGTCGCCGATTACGCTGGATTTACCAACCACGACGTTAAACACGCCGGCAGGTAAGCCCGCCTCTTCGAAGAGCTTTGCCAGTAAAGTACCACCTGTTACCGGAGATTGTGAAGCGGGCTTTACAACGATACAGTTACCCAAAGCAATGGCAGGCGCTACAGAGCGCATCGACAAGTATAACGGGAAGTTCCAGGGACTGATTATTCCCACAACCCCAAGGGGCTTTCTGAAAACATAGTTTTCTTTCCCGGGCACTGTAGAAGGTGTAATCATACCTCGCATGCGGGTAGGGAAGGAAGCTGCTTCTACCAGCATATCATAGGTCTGGTCTATTTCAACAGTAGCCTTCAACTGAGTGCTGCCAACTTCTTTTACAAGCCAATCTGTTACTTCCATTTGTCTTTCCCGCAGCAGGTTTGCGGCTTTAAGCAGGATGCCGCGCTTTACGTTTGGGTTTTCGTCGGCCCAGGCTTTGCTTTTATCCTTAGCTACCTGAAATGCCCGGTCCACATCTTGTTGGCTGGCACCCTTAAATTTATTCAGCAGTGATTCATCGTAGGGGTTCAGGTTCTCAATAAAATTGTCCTCGCTACCGTCTATCCATTCGCCGTTGATGTATTGTTTGTTTAGCTCGTTGTATTGTTCCATAGCTTCTGTGATGCAATTGTGGTAAATAATTACTACAGTTGTACCACATTGCTATGGCTTTGGTTGTTCAGCAGCTTAGAGTAGCACCTCCGGCTCAGGTTGCAACACTTGGTCAACAGGTCTTAGGGTTTTGATCACACGGGCAGGGTTTCCCACAGCAATAGAGTCGTCCGGAATATCTTTTACCACAACAGATCCTGCACCGATCCTTACATTGTTTCCAACTCGTACTTCGCCAATGATACACACATTAGAGCCTATCTCTACATTGTCACCGATAATGGGTGAACCTGAATAGCTGCCGTCTTCTTTGCGGATATTGCCAATGGTGGTGGAGTGCCTGATAAAGCAATTGTTTCCTATAACAGAGCAGCCATTTACTACCAAGGCATGGCCATGGCCCAGGTAGAAGTTCTTGCCTACTGTGGTCCAGTGGGGCAGCTCAATGCATAAAAACCATTCTACAAACAGCTTGTAAAAAGCTAGGTACGGAAGCCATATTATCCTAAGTAATTTACTTTTAGAAGCGGGACGGGCAAGGCGAAACAGCACCATCACCAGGCGACCTTTCAAATTACCTTTGTTTGCCTCCCAGTCCTGAAAAACATAATTCATGTTGTTTTATTCTTAAGGGTGTAAGGATATGCTTTCGGGTGTTGCTTTACGATGTTTTTAGCAAAATGATTAGCCTTTCACTCGGAAAGCGCTGCAGATAGTTTTCCGAAGGGGAGGCTGTGTGGAACTTTGGTGCATGTACAGCTAATTGACATTCCCACCGCTAAAGCAGGTTGGATTCTTGGGCTACCTGGCTACTGCGACCGTATATCTCCCAAGCTGAAACGGTCTGCCCGACCGCCTTATTTCTTATATTACTAGCTGCGTTCACATCCCGGTGCAGGGCATGTTTGCTGCAGCAAAGGTAACAGCCGGCAAGTGCAGGCGGTAGAACATAGGGTAAGATCAAACCCAACAAAAGTGAAGGGATGTCGCACCACATCCAGGGCGTCTTTGCCCACATCGGCGCCCAGGTTCTGACAGAGTAAATTCTTCATAGCTGAAAGGGGCTTAAGTGGAAAAAAAACATTCATCTTCCGGGCCTACACTCACTCATGCCTGCGGATGGGGCAGCCGCTAGGTACTGTCCAGGCTTTTAAGATGAAGAGAAAGGGAAGGGCTTTCTCCCTCCCTTTCTGTTAGCTTACGTTTAAGAGCCTGATAAAATTGCACATACGCTTATACTGCCAAAGATATGAGTGCCAGGGCTTTCTTTGGCATTTAATCGTAATTGGCTTTGCTTTATGTCGGTACAATGGTTGTAATCGAAACCAGCAGAAACAACAAAGCCTGCTCACCAAAAGTAAACAGGCTTTGTTTAAGTGATGTATGCTTTGTTATTAAGCCTCTTTTCTATGCCTAAAGCTGATGGGGGAGTGTAGCGATAAACAAATCTTACTGTACTTTAGTCCAAGTGGAAGTAGTTCTGGCTCCTGTCTGAATATTGGCATACTCGGTAATTAGCTTATTTCCGTTATCCGTACAGGTAAAGGTTATGGAGTGCGTGCCTGTTGGAACAGCAGGTTTAGAGGTGCTGCCATAGCAGGTAACATTATCGGTGCTTGTAAAATTGTACGTGATCTTGTTGCCACTTACAGTATACTTAAAACGGAAAATCATAGAGGTACAAATCCCATTGCAATCTGGGTTTTCGGAGTAGCCTTCGCCATTAGCTCCGAAATAGTAAATAAGGCTCTTGTTACCATTACAAGTAGGGGTGGCCCACTTACCAACAGGACATGCGCTTGTTCCTGTGCCTCCCCCAGGAAATCCACCCGGAGTACCGCCACCTGTTGGAGACGTAACTACATTCCAGATTATGTCCCAGCTGTTAGGTGCAGAAACATCAATGCCGCTTTCATCTACCTCAATGTCAGTATCTACATAAGTTATAGATTGGAGTACATTGTTTAGCTCTGAATTGCTCCACCTTGTTGTGCTTTTTACCACTTTGCCCTGGTACTTGTTCTTACCAACTTTAACCAGATCCTTAAAATAAGAGTCGCCCAGTTTAAATACAGAAGGGTTTGTGCCTAGCTCATTTTTGCCAAAGTCCACTACTACTCCCTTGCTACCAGAGATGGTCACGATCATATCGTAGTGGGTTTTAAAGCTACGCTCTATGCTATACTCCGGGTCCTCCTCTTCAGGTGCAGGGGTATCTTCAGCGTCTGAGTCTCCACATCCTGCCATTATAAGGGTTGAACATAAAATTAAGAAGAGGTAAAAAATGTGTTTCATGTATAGTATTTTAAAAATTAACTTCCAAAAGTACCATCTTAACATATGCTGTGCAATATGTGGTATGGATTTGCCCACAACTATTTAGTGAACGGAACAGGAGGTGATAAGCAGTTGTAGTGGAGTGGTGACCAAGGGGCTCATATTGTGCTGAGATGTAAAATAAAAGGGGGCTGTCCAAAAAGGGCGGCCCCTTTTTCATTTTCTCCTCTTTTGCTATTTTAGGGAGTATGAAAAGGCGCAACGTTGTTTTCAAGGAGCAGCCGGGCCACCAGGTGGTCCTCTTCCCCCAGCGCATCGGAGACCGCATCCCGGAAGACCACCCGGTGCGGCTCGTGGACCGGGTGGTGGACGAGCTCAACATCGACCGCATTATGGCCACCTACAAGGGCGGGGGCACCAGCAGCTACCACCCCCGCATGCTGCTCAAGGTGCTCTTCTACGCCTACCTCAATAACATCTACTCCTGCCGCCGCATCGCCCGGGCATTGGAGGAGAACATCCACTTCATATGGCTCTCGGGCGGCAGCACCCCCGACTTCCGCACCATCAACGACTTCCGCTCCCGCCGCCTCAAGAACCAGATCCAGGACTTGTTTGCCGAGCTGGTGCGCCTCTTAAACCGCCTGGGCTACGTGAGCCTGGAGACCCAGTACGTGGACGGCACCAAGCTGGAGGCAGCCGCCAATCGCTATACTTTCGTGTGGCGGGGCTCAGTGGAGAAGAACAAGCAAAAGCTGGAGACAAAGATCAAGGCCGTGCTCTCGGACATCAAGCAGGCCATCAAAGAAGACAGGAAAGCGCCTCAGGAGCAGCCGCCCGAGAAGGTGGACGCCCAGCGCCTGAAAGAGGAGATCCGCCAGCTCAACGAGCGCGTGGCTGAGCTGGACAAGCAGGCCCGCAAGCAGGTGGAGAAACTGGAGAAAGAGCACCTGCCGCGACTACAAAAATACGAGGAGCAGCTAGAGAAGCTCGGTGAGAGGAACAGCTATAGCAAAACAGACGAGGATGCCACTTTCATGCGGATGAAAGAAGACCACATGAAGAACGGGCAGCTGAAGCCCGCCTACAACGTGCAGATCAGCTCCGAGGGCCAGCTGATCACCAATTTCTCTTTGCACCAGCGCCCGGGCGACACGGCCACGCTGATCCCGCACCTGGAGCAGTTCCAGGCCCATTACCAGCGGCAGTCAAAAGAAGTGGTGGCCGACGCCGGCTACGGCTCGGAGCAGAACTACGCCTGGCTCGAAGAGCACCAGGTAGAGGCCTACGTCAAGTACAGCTACTTCCATCAAGAGCAGAAGCGCAAGTTCAAGAACGACATCTTCCATCCGCCCAGCACCTGTACTACAATGAGCAGCAGGACTTCTTTGTCTGCCCCATGGGCCAGCGCCTGGAGCGGGTGGGCCAGTACACCCGTACTTCTGAGTTAGGTCATGTCTCCTCTGTCACCCGCTATGCTGCCCGCCGGTGTGAGGGCTGCCCGCTGCGGGGGCAGTGCTTCAAGGGCAGGGGCAACCGCATGATCGAGGTCAACCACCGCCTGCGCCAGTTAAAGGCCCGGGCACGGGAGCGGCTCTTGAGTGAGGAGGGAATCCGCCACCGCAAGCGAAGGGCCATTGAGCCCGAGGCTGTGTTCGGGCAGGTGAAGAGCAACAACCGCTTCACCCGCTTTAGATTGAGAACACTTGCCAAAGCCGAGGTGGACTTTGGCCTGGCGGCCATGGCCCACAACCTGCGCAAAATAGCCCGCAAGGGAGTGAAAGCCTTCCGGCAGGCCCTGGAGAGGGGCACCTCCGGCCTTTCCCAGCAGCTAAAACAGCCAACTGCGGCTCATACCGGCCTGCTGGACCAGCTGACTACCATTTTCAGCCCGAGAAGAGCCGTTTTCCAGCTGGCCGCCTAAAAAACAAAATCAACCGGATAAACCAAAAGAGGCTGCCCTTTCCGGACAGCCTCCTGCTGATGACAGTTGTTAAGGTACAGTTTAGCCTACCTCAGTTCTGCGCTTGTTCTCTTCGAGTTCATTAACAATGATGGCTGCCAAACCTTCCAGCACATCTTCATCTTCGGTGGTAAAATCTCTTGGCTTGGTATCGCCGATGCCAAGTACACCGATACAGTAACCCTCCAGTGTGCGTATTGGGGCCCCTGCATAAAAGCGCAACCCAAAATCTCCATGAACAAAGGGGTTGTTAGAAAGACAAGGCTCTTCCTTGGCATTTCTAAAAACAGTTACTTCTTCCCGAAGTATAGCCTGAGAGCAAAGCGTTACATCCCGGTCAACAATATCATAACCGTCCAAGCCTATACTCGAATCAATAAGTGCATGTTCCTTATCCTGGAAATTGATCAGGGCTATTGGCACATTAAATATGTGAGCTGCCATACCTACAACATGCTGAAAAGTGCCTGACTTTACATACTCTTTTGTTATGTTATAACCATACAGCTTAGCAATTCTTTCTTCTTCTTTAGCTGAGTCTTGTAGCGAAGTCAGTGTGTTATCCATTAAGGGTTTCATTCTAAAATTAGGCGATAGACTAATTGTTACTGCTGTAGCTGTTTCTTCAGCTTAAGCAGTAAATTAGCTGGTGTCATAGCAAGTCTACTTATTGAATTATACTTAGTACTAAGCCTTTGGTAAGTATATCAAAAATCTGGTTCCTTTGTTAACTTGGCTGGCTACTTCCACATGGCCACCCATTGCTTCCAAGTGTGTTTTAACCAGGTACAGTCCGATGCCTTTGCCCTTCTTATCCGCGTGAAAGCGCTTGTAGAGCTTAAAAACATTGTCATTGGCCTGCTTCAAATCAAATCCTGAGCCGTTATCAGAAACAGAGATAAGTATACCTTTCTCAAAATTTCCGAAGCTTCTGATCTGGACCTCAAGTGGGCGCTGATCAGATCTGTACTTGATGGCGTTAGACAGGAGGTTATAGAAGATGCTGTAAATGTAGGCTTTATTTGCTCTTACATTCAAGCCTTCGCTTATGCTATCAATAACTGTCCCTCCACAGCTTTTAAGAGGCTCTTCCAAAGAAGATAGTGCCTGCTGAATTACAGTTTTTACATCTATCAGCTCTTTTTCTAAAGTGCCTTTGCTGTCTCTGATGCTTAAGATCATACTCACATCGCGCAGAACACCATCTAGCTGTACTACACTTTGATTCAGGTTATCAAGGGCTTTGTCGAAGAGAGGGGAGTCTTTGGGAACCCGAGACAACAGTCCAGTAAGACCCAAAGCATTCGCAACCGGTGAGCGTAAGTTATGGGACACAATGTAGGTGAACTGCAGCAGATCACTGTTTTGCTTATAGAGATCCTGCGTAAGTTTCACTAAGTTGGCCTCAGCCTCTTTCATCATAGTGGCGTCCTGCTGAATGGCAATAAATTGCGTTACCTTTCCATCTTCACCAAATATTGGTGTGATATCCATTGATACCCAGAATTTCTCTCCTGATTTTCTGTAGTTGATGAGCGTAGCATTTGTGTGGAGGCCCTGCTGAATTCTCTCGCTCATCATCTTGACAGTACTCTCCTCCGTTTCCTGGCCTTGTAGTAAGGCTCCAGGTTTCTTGCCCATAATCTCAGGAAGGGTATAGCCTGTTATTTTTGTAAAGCCTTCGTTTACCCATTCTGTTAACCCTTCTGCATCTGTAATGATAACGCCATTATCCGTTTTGCTGGCCACCAGCGAAAGCTTCTCCAGCTCTTTTCTGGCTTTAACCTTATCTGTGATATCTGTCTGCAGGTTAACAAACCTTAAAAGATTGCCGCTTTCATCATAGATTGGATTGACTTGCACCGATACCCAAATGTCTTCTCCTGTCTTCTTTCGGTAGAGGATTTCTACTTCAGCAGGCAAGCCAGTAATCATTTTTTCCCGCAACACCTTATAGGGTTTAACATCGGCATCCTTGCTGTGCAGCAATTCAAATGGCACCTTGCCAATCGCCTCCTCAAAGCAATAACCTGTTAGTCGGCTAAAGCCGTCGTTAACCCATTCTATCTTTAACTCTTTGTCTAAGATAAGAACACTACTGTTTACCTTGCTAGCCACTAACGACAGCTTCTCCAGCTCCTGTTCCGCTTTCTTTTTATCAGAGATATCGGTTTGAATGGTGATGAACTTAGAAAGTTCATTGCTTTCGTTAAACACAGGATTTATCTGAACAGACAGCCAGGTTAACTCCCCATTCTTTTTGACATTCTGTATGTCGAACGAGACAGGCTTGCCGCGGAGCATGTCTTCTTTGACAAGATCAAAACTTTGTGTGTCAATCAGTTCTCTATGTAATAGATCTGACGGCCTTTTGCCTATGGCTTCCTCCAGAGTATAGCCAGTAAGCTTTGTGAAACTTTCATTTACCCATTCAATTCTGCGAGATGAATCAGTGATGATAACACCATTAGTAGTGTTATTGGCTACTAGTGACAGTTTCTGGAGCTCTTTCTGCGCTTTTACTTTCTCTGTAATATCGCTGAAGTAGATGGACAGGCCATCCTCAGACGGATAGGCTTTTACGTTAAGCCACAAACCAAGTTGGTCTGAGTAGGCATCGAAATGAATTGTATTCCCCGTTTCCATGGCATGCCGGTACTTATCGTAGAAAACGGTGTCTGTGCCTTCAGGATATATATCAAAAAAGCTTCTGCCTATAAAGTTTTCTTTCTTAAGCTTTGTCTGCCGTTCGAACTCACTGTTTACATAAGTATATGTCCAGTTTCTGTCGATAGTACAGAAGGCGTCAGTTATACTTTCAAAGATGTTTGTAAGTTTTCTGGCATGTTCCTTTAAAGTATCCTGGTAATTAGTGATGTCCGTGATGTTCTTCAGGATAGAGTGAACGGCTATCACCTTACCATTAACATTTACAGGAATCTTAGTGATATCAAGCACTTTATAGCCATAGCCATCAAAGTCAGCTTTTAAAACAAACTTAACAATCTTGCCACTAAAAGCTTCCTTTAGATGATGCATACATACTTCCACTGCATCAGGTGGGATGAAGTTGGTAATGTGACGATGTATGATTTCTGATTTAGGTAGACCAATATGAGCCTCTGCTGCATGGTTAGCATCTAACACAAAGCCGTCCTTGTCCTCTATAAGAACAGTATCAGGGTTTTCCTCAAACATGGCTTTGAAGCGCTGCTCACTTTCCAGAAGCCGCTGCTCGTTTGCGAATCGCTCAGTTACATCCCGCGAACTTGTAACCAGTGCTCTTACGGCAGAATTATGTAGCTGATTACTGATGGTTGTTTCAAGACGCCTCCACTCTCCACTAGCATGCTTAAACCTGAAGTCCGACATGGTGGTGTGTCCCTCTGTAGCCAGTACCTGCTCTAGCTTCTGCTGTACAAAGTCTAGATCATCGGGGTGAATAAGCTCTAAAGCGCTTACCCCAATCAGCTGCCCATGAGTATAGCCCAAAATGCGTTCTGTGGAACCACTGCTATAGGTAAACACTACATTTTCATCGAACAGGGCCAGCATATCGGAACCATGCTCTACCAATACTCTATGGCGTTCTTCCTTTTCATAAAGCTTTTGCTGGCCTACCTTCTGCTCGGTCACGTCTCGGCCAACAAAGCAAATAAGGTCAACGTCTTCTGACCATGCACCAGCCCACTCAATATGTACAACACGACCGTCTTTATGTATATAGCGGTTGCTTAGTGTAATCTTCGCTTTGCTTTTGAGTAGTTTCTGTGTGGCTTTGCTACTTGCTTGGACATCATCTGGGTGTATAAAGTCGTAAAAATGCCTGCCTAGCATTTCTCTACTTTCATATCCTAAGATTACTTTGAAAGCATTGTTCACATATTGGATGTAGCCGTGCTGATCTGTACTCCCAAAGAGGTCCAGGGAGGTGTTGATCATTTTCTCGAATACACCAAGGCGCTTGTCAGGCTTCATCAATTTTGGCTAAAAGTTGAATTGTACGTTGGGTCTTGGTAAATTTATATTGATAGCTGCAGTACTATAGCTGTTATCAGTAAATTAAGCTGCAAACAAGTTAATAAAATAAAAAATTCCGCTCTAGTGATTGTTCTAGATTTTTTTCGGTGTTAGATAAGTATAATTTTAGGCTCAGAGCGAAAGTTATATTAGCTCCTATAAAGGTGTAATGAGCTGGTGCTTAGATTTCTATAGTTGTAAAAAATACAGGGGGCCATACATTCACAGTATGGCCCCCTGTATACGAAAGAATATCTTGTGTTATATATATCAGGTACGTGTACTTACCTTCTGATAAGTATGTGCTCGTACTAAGAGGTTTTGCTTCGCATAATTGATCCTTCAGGTGGATATGGTATTGTATTGCTGAGCTTGCTGATATGCTCAGGAGTAAAATTAGGAATCTGCATATTGCCTGTTTTCCGCCACTTGCGAACCTGCTCTTCGGCTTCTGTCGTTTTGTCTTTCGACACTCCCTGGTCCTTTGCTATGTACAGTGTCTGCGAAGGGAAGGCGAAACCGGTGCCGCTTTCTTCAATCACATCCATCATGCGCAGGTATAAGTCCTCCTGTATCTCCAGAAACTGGTTAAAGTCGATGGCATTTACATAGGCAAAAATCTCTAAATTCAGGGAGTCAGCTCCAATCTCAGTAAAGCGTATTCTGGCCGGATCAGGGTCCACTTTTGGGTGGGCATACAATATTTTACGAAGCTCTACCAGTAGGTACCGCATCTGATCTGGGCTTGTCTCGAAGCGCAGGCCGAACTTTGGATGAAACCAGAAGCGATCGCGATGCGCATAGTTCTCAATCTTGAGAGATGAAAACTCACCGTTCGGAATGGTAACGATAGTACGCTCGAGTGTACGAATGCGTGTAGAGCGCATACCTATCTGCTCTACTGTGCCTACTGTGTCGCCTACTTTACAGAAATCCCCAACACGTACGGGTTGATCCGCTATAAGTGTAACACTGCCAACAAAGTTCTCTACTGTCTTTTGTGCACCCAAGGCTAGGGCGATACCACCAATACCCAGTGCGGCTATACCTGTTGTAACGTCAAATCCGAAGGAATCCAGCAAGATGATACAACCTATGACCATAAGAGCTAGTTTAAAGGCGCGGCGTACAAAAAGCACAGCAGATACTCCTGCCATGTTGTTCCGGTGTGCAAGCCTTCTCCCCGTAAATTGAGTTGTAGCATCAATTAGGCGCCAAAGAAGCAGTAGCACTGCAGCCATAAACACGATGAAGGTAACTTCGCTGAACCGCTGGCGAACGATAATAGATAAGCCTACCTGCTGGCTGGCTGCAACAAAAACCCAGACGGTAAGGCAAATCCTGAGCGGTAAGGTGAAAGCCTTTACGATGCCGGCTGTGGGCTCAGTCCGTGCTCTATGCCAAAATATAGGTGTGACAACAAGAACTAACCTTGTGATACCCCAGGCTATAAAATAAGCTACTATCAGGAGAATCAGTATAGCCAGCCAATGACTTACTGGCACGCCTCCCCACTTATTTTCTTCTAAGACGTATGGTGAAAGTTTATTTACTAAGGGAGTACTTATCTCTTCTCCGGCCTTAAGCGGTATTCTGCTAACTGTTTGAGAAGAAAACTGCCAGACAGGAGCACCAGTTGAGTCCTCTACTTTTTCCAGCATCAAATCGAAGCTCTCCCCATTAACGGTGGCTGTGCCCACACGCTCCAGGTTTGGCCCTAGGTTGTCTTCTTGATTCCCTTCCGTGTCATTACTTATGAGAGAGTATGGAAATATTGTTCCGCTTTGATCCAGTAAGCGCTGTAAAGCCTGTGCCAGTTTTGTCTCATCCTGGTTTTCTTGTAGCGATGGGTCTACCCTTAAGAAGTTGGCGGCCTTAGCATAGTCTTCTCTTGCTACAGCTTTTATGAATCCTGACACAGTGCCGCGAGGTGTGCGCCTGCCAAGAGAGTCTTCTGGCCATGCGGGTGCTGAAGCCTGCTCTGTACTGTCGGCAGCAGGTGGAGGCAACAACTGGGCATGAGATGGGGTGGTGGCTAAAGCAAGAAACGTTATACTGCAGGCAACTAAAAATCGTAAAAAATTATGGGTGGTAGTTTGTCTTGTTGAATTGGGCATTGATTTTAAATACTGTTTTCTGAGCGTATGTATACGGATGATGCGCTTATCGTTACTGAAGAAGAACATCAGTTGCCATAACTCACCAGCAGCATCAGCTGCATCTTAATTAATGGAGATAAGCCTCGATAGGCATGGCACTCAAGGTGGAGTAGGAGCCACAGGTCTTGTTAGACTAGTTGTTTTTTTATGGATAACAGGTTCGTCCAAAGTATGTTGAAGTATGTTAGGTGTGGGTTCCTGTGTCGGTATTTTATCTGCGAACCAGGGAAGGGGTGTCTTATGAGCAGTGTCTCGTAAATTTTAGGAAGTAGAAAGTTTTTGTGGATTAGACAATCCTTATTGTACCTTTGGACCGAAAAACGGTTTTAGTCTATAAGATATGAGTGATAAAGACGAAAGTATAAAGGCAGAGATTCTGGAACAGGCTCAGAAGCTTTTCAGGCACTATGGCTTGGCTAAAACCACTATGGAGGATATTGCCAAAGCGGCAGGAAAGGGAAAAAGTACGCTATACTATTACTATAAAAGCAAAGATGAAATCTTTGACGAAGTAGTAACAAAAGAGATGAACGAGGTTTTCCGTATCCTGCAAGAGGAAGTAGGAAAGGTGCAGACCGCTGAAGAGAAGTTGTTTACTTTTAGCCTTACCAAGTTTAAGATATTAAAAGAAAGAGCTAATCTGTTTAAGGTGATTCGAGGTGATATCGAGGCTAATATGCAGCGGTTGCTAGAACTTAACAGAAGGTTTGAGGCAAGGGAGATTAGTTTAGTACGGGGAGTATTAAGGTATGGGCTGGAGAGTGGAGAGTTTGCGCAATATGCTGCTGAGGATATCGATACCTTGGCATTTGCTATGGTGTGCTCGTTTAGAGGTATCGAGGTAGGCTTGTTGGTAGAGGATAAGTTTGCAGACTTTGAGGGTAGAATGGAGGTTCTTCATAATATCACAATGCGAGGTTTAAAAGCCTAAAATTTTTTTGCCATACTTTAGACCGAAATACGAATTTGGTCTAACAGGTTTGACTTTTTTTCCTTGATGCTTTTGTTAGATATCACACGATTAGGGACAATCACAATAAAGGCTATTACTATAATGTGGTGTAGGACAAGCAGTGTTGGAACAAACATTATAGGAGGCTGGAAATAACAAAGTTAGCTTCTGTTACGTCATTGCTTTATAATAATTTAATAATTATTAATATTCTGCTATTTTATGGAATAATAAATTATTAATTTAGGTATAAAATCAATTTATTTATAAGACAGATGGGCAAAATACTACAATATAAAATTCTGGCCCGCGAAAAAAGTGCTGCATATCACGCAGCCGAAAGAGCACAGGCACAGGGAGCGTACCCTTACTTCAGGTCTATCGAGTCTGCGCAGGACACGGAAGTAATTATCGGGGGAAAGAAGGTGCTGATGTTCGGGTCGAATGCCTATCTGGGACTTACGAATCATCCCAAAGTCAAGGAGGCTGCCATGAAGGCCATCGAGCTGTACGGTACGGGCTGCGCCGGATCCCGCTTTCTGAACGGCACCCTGGACATACACCTGGAGCTGGAAAGCAGGCTCGCTGAGTTTGTGGGCAAGGACGCGGCCATCGTGTTCAGCACTGGCTATCAGGTAAATCTGGGGGTTATCTCAAGCCTCACGGGCCGTAACGATTATATTATCCTGGACGAGTACAACCATGCCTCTATCATAGACGGGAGCCGCCTTTCCTTCTCCAAGGTGCTTAAGTACCGGCACAACGACATGCAGGACCTGGAGCAGAAGCTCAGCAAACTTCCTGCAGATGCCATCAAGCTGATCGTGGTGGATGGCGTGTTCAGCATGGAGGGGGATATTGTGAGGCTGCCCGAGTTGGTAGCGCTGGCAGAGCGCTATGGTGGCAGCATCATGGTGGATGACGCACACGGGCTTGGGGTAATAGGAGACAGGGGAGCGGGTACCGCCTCCCACTTCGGCCTTACCGACCAGGTGGACCTGATCATGGGCACGTTCAGCAAGTCATTGGCCTCGTTGGGAGGTTTTATCGCCAGTGACCATGACACCATTCAGTACCTGAAGCACCACGCCCGGTCGCTGATCTTTAGCGCCAGTATGTCGCCTGCATCTGTCGCCAGCACCCTGGCTGCCCTTGAGGTGATTCAGAGCGAACCGGAGCGGATAGCGCAGCTTTGGGCAAACACGAATTATGCGCTGGAGCTCCTGGAGGCAGCTGGTCTGGAGCTGGGGCCGACCGAGACTCCGATCATACCTATCTACGTGCGAGACAATGACCGTACCTTCCAGGTGACAAAGGTGCTGCAGGACAGGGGAATTTTTGTAAACCCGGTTGTGGCTCCTGCCGTGCCTGCAGACTCCACCCTTATCAGGCTCTCTATCATGGCCACCCATACTTTCAGCCAGATAGAGGAGGCAGTTGGCAAAATATCGGATGCATTCAGATTGATCGGAGTTAACCCTAGCTATGAAGCAAGTCCTGCCAGTTAATACTAAGCAGCGGCTAAAAGCCTTCATTGACTTTCCGCATGAGCTGTATAGGAATGATCCATACTATGTGCCGGAGCTTTACATAGCCCAGGAAGACCTGTTAACCCCAGGCAAGCACCCTTTCCACGAGCATTCTGAGCTGCAGCTGTTTCTGGCGTACCAGGATCAAAGAGTAGTGGGCAGAATTGCCGCTATCCTCAACAACAACCACAATGCCTTTAACAATTGCCAGGATGGCTTCTTTGGTTTTTTTGACTGCGTAGAAGATGGTGAGGTGGCGGGGATGCTGTTCAAGGAGGTGCAGCAGTGGTTGCTGACCAAGGGTGCCAAGAGTATCATAGGGCCTGCGAATTTCTCTACCAACGAGACCTGCGGCTTGTTGGTGGAAGGCTTCGACAGCTCACCGATGGCCATGATGCCCTACAACTTTGCCTATTACATACAGCTGCTTGAGGCGCTCGGCTTCCGGAAAAAAGTGGATCTGCTGGCCTACCAGTTTTTGGGTAAAAACTACAACGAAAGGCCTTACAGGCTGTCTGAGGTAATCAGAAAGAGGCTTGAGAAGAAAGATATCGTCATACGCCCGATCAACCTGAAAAAGTATAAGGAAGAGGCAGAAAAGCTTCGGGAGGTATACAATGCGGCTTGGGACAAGAACTCAGGCTTCGTACCCATGACCCCGAAAGAGTTTGAGCACATGGCTAAAGACCTGAAGCTGATCCTGGACCCTGACTTTTGCCTGGTGGCCGAGCATAGAGGAAAGATAGTTGGTTTCTCGCTGGCCATACCGGACGTTAACCAGATTCTGAAAAAAATTAAAAGGGGCCGCCTATTGCCGACAGGCATATTCAAGTTACTGCTGCAGCGCAAGAAGATCAACGCTGTCAGGATTATTGCCCTGGGCGTGATAGAAGGCTACCGGAAATTGGGCATAGAAGCGGTTTTCTACGGCGCGGCAATGCAAAAGCACCAGGAGAAGAACATGCAGATGGCCGAGGCCTCTTGGGTGCTTGAAAGTAACGTGCTGATGAACCAGGGGCTGCTGAACATGGAGGCAAAACCTTACAAGAGGTACAGAATTTACGAAAAGGCACTATGAAAGAACGAGTACTGATTACCGGGGCAAGTGGCTTTGTAGGCTACCATCTGATTGAGGCGGCGCTTCAGTCTGGCCTGGAGGTACATGCTGCCGTGCGGCCATCCAGTGAGGTGGCACACCTAAAGCCTTTTGATATTCAGTACACCTCGCTCGATTATACAGATGCCGAGGCTTTGGTAGAGGAACTGGAGGAGAAGCAGTATCACTACATCATCCATGCGGCAGGTACTACCAAGGCAAAAAATGCATTGGCTTACACAAGAATAAATGCTGGCTACACTAAGGCCCTGGGCCAAGCGGCAGCCGGAGCAAAAATCCCGCTCAAAAAATTTGTCTTCCTCAGCAGCCTGGCAGCGCTTGGGCCGATTACCTACCAGGACATGAAGCCTATCGATGAGCAAAGTATGGCTAAGCCTGTGACAGACTACGGCAGGAGCAAGCTTCTGGCAGAGAAACATCTTTCAGAGATAGAACGCCTGCCCCTGGTGGTATTAAGACCTACGGCAGTATACGGGCCTCGTGAGAAAGACATTTTCATACTCTTCAAAACGCTCAACAGTGGCCTAGACCCCTACATCAGCAAGCAGGCGCAGCGGCTTAGCTTTATCTATGTAAAGGACCTGGCAAAGGCAGTTATACAGGCTTTGGGGTTGAAGGAACACCATGTAACCTACAACCTGTCTGATGGGAATTGCTACGACCGCTATGCGCTGGCTAATATTACGAAGCGGGTGCTGGGTAAGAAGGCTGTCCGCTTTCATTTGCCGATGATAGTGGTGAGGGTAGTTGCCCAGGTGCTGGAAGCAGCATTTGCGAGTCGAAGTAAAGTACCTGCCCTAAACAAGGAAAAGCTAAACGAGCTTACCGCCGAGAACTGGAACTGCAGCATCGAAAAGATCAGCAAAGAGATGGGCTATGTGCCAGAGTATGACTTAGAAAAAGGGCTGGTACAGACGCTGCAGTGGTATAAGGAAAACAGTTGGTTATAAAGTATAGAAACAAAGTAGTTTTTGATATAAGTAAATATGATGGAATATCAAATTAAGAAACCCGAGGGGCGCCTGGGTATCCTGATTCCTGGACTAGGAGCAGTGGCCACCACTTTTATAGCCGGTGTAGAGGCTATTCGTAAAGGTATCTCACAGCCAATAGGCTCCCTTACCCAGATGGGGCACATACGCCTGGGCAAGCGGACAGAGAATCGCAATCCGCTGATTAAGGACTTTGTGCCACTAGCTAACCTGAACGAGATCGTGTTCGGAGGCTGGGATGTGTACGAGGACAACGTGTATGAGGCGGCCGTAAACGCGAAAGTGCTGGAGCCAGGGCTGCTGCATGCGCTGAAGCCAGAGCTGGAGGCAATCCAGCCGATGAAGGCTGTGTTCGATAAAGCCTACGCCAGGAACCTGGACGGCACTAACGTTAAAGAGGCCGCCACCAAGTATGAGTTGGCCGAGGCGCTGATGGAGGACATGCTGAATTTCAAAGAAGCGAACGAGTGCGACCGCCTGGTAATTGTGTGGTGCGGTTCTACGGAAGTATACACAGAAGTAAGTGATGTACATCAAACAGTGGAGGCTTTCGAGGAAGGTCTGCGCAACAACGATCCACGCATCTCGCCAAGTATGATCTACGCCTATGCCGCCGTGAAAATAGGCGTTCCTTTTGCTAACGGGGCTCCTAACCTTACAGTAGATATTCCTGCCCTTGTGGGGCTATCTAAAGAGAACGGAGTGGCCATCTCTGGTAAGGATTTTAAGACAGGACAAACGCTGATGAAAACTATACTCGCGCCAGGCCTGCAGGCAAGAGCACTGGGCATCAGAGGCTGGTTCTCTTCCAATATTCTGGGTAACCGCGATGGCCTTGTACTGGATGACCCGGAAAACTTCAAGACAAAAGAAGTATCGAAGCTAGGTGTGCTGGAGGATATCCTGCGCCCTGACGACAACCCGGAACTGTACGGGGACATCTACCACAAAGTACGCATCAACTACTATCCTCCTCATGGTGATAACAAGGAGAGTTGGGACAACATCGACATCTTCGGCTGGCTGGGTTACCAGATGCAGATCAAGATCAACTTCCTGTGCCGCGACTCTATCCTGGCAGCGCCTATCGTGCTGGACCTGGCCCTGTTCACAGACCTGGCGCAGCGCGCGGGCATGAGCGGTATCCAGGAGTGGATGTCTTTCTATTACAAGTCGCCTCAGACAGCTGAAGGCCTGCGCCCGGAGCACGACATCTTTAAGCAGCTGACAAAACTGCAGAACACACTGCGCCACATGATGGGCGAGGACCTGATCACGCACCTGGGCCTGGATTATTATCAGGATCTGGTAGAGTCGCTTTAGAAAGTAAGATGATAACAGTACACAAACTTGTTTCCACCAGCCTGGGCATTGGTTATATAGGCAGAGGAGGAGGTACAGTAGCCGCTGTGATGGCCTGCCTTTGCCTGTACCTAATGCATATGGCTGGTGGGAGCCAGCTTGTTTGGTGGCTGCCTGCAGTTACTGTATTACTAACAGCCTTGGGTGTATGGTCTGCAGATGAGGTGGAGCCGCACTGGGGCAAAGACGATAAAAAAGTGGTGATAGACGAGGTGGCGGGCATGTACATCAGCTTATTGCTTATACCTGTCACACCCGGCTCTCTCATTGCTGGTTTAGTTTTATTTCGGTTTTTCGATATCGTAAAGCCGCTTTACATCAGAAGACTGGAGAAAGTAGGTGGAGGCTTAGGCGTAATGCTGGACGACGTAGTAGCGGGCGTTTACGCAAACATTGTTTTACAAACACTTCTTTATTTCAAGATACTCTAATGCTCACCTTCGTCAAGGCGCAGGCTGCTTCTATAGCTGCTTCTGCTGTCGATTTTCTGGTGACGATCATCGCTGTGGAGCTGTTCGGCCTCTGGTATGTAGCCGGTACAGTCATGGGCACAGTTTCAGGTGGAATAACGCATTTTATGTTGGGTAGGACCTGGGTGTTTAGAGCCGCAGACAAAAGCATTCCGAGGCAGGCAATAAAGTATTTTTTGGTTTGGAAAGGAAGCTTACTGCTCAATGCCACAGGCGTTTACCTGATTACCCACTATGGAGGGATAAACTACATATACTCTAAGATCTTTATGTCTCTGCTAGTCGGGTTTTTCTATAACTACATCATACAAAAGAAGTATGTTTTCCGATAAACACATACATAATCAGTATTTTAGGTGGTTTATGTGCTTTTTGGTTGTCTACCTTACGCGGACAAGGCTAAACATCTTCAACTTCTTCAGGATAGATGTAGTGAGACGCCTCACATACCTGAATCATCCGAATGTTTCGGATATAGGTATAAGGGGTAGGTTTAAGTTTGACTTCTAAACTAAGGACAGGTATATGAACAAGCAGGCACTACGCAACTCGCTGCAGCAGGGGATATACACCGTTATCAACCCTTTCGTAAGGCTTTTGATTAAGATCGGGTTCACCCCGAACGCTGTTACCACCACAGGCCTGATCCTGAACATCGGAGTGGCGGCTGTCTTTATCTGGGGGGGCGAAACAAGCAACAGGGGAGAGCTGGAGTATGTCGGCTGGGCGGGTGCCTTGGTGCTTTTCGCCGGTGTGTTCGACATGCTGGACGGGCAGGTGGCCAGGCTGGGCAACATGAAGTCAACCTTCGGGGCCATGTACGACTCGGTGTTGGACCGCTACAGCGAGATGATCATGTTCATGGGCATCTGCTATTACCTGATCGCGCACCATTACCTACTCAGCTCCCTGTTTGCCTTTATTGCCTTGATAGGCTCCATGATGGTGAGCTACACCAGGGCGCGTGGCGAAGGGCTGGGCGTCGAGTGCAAGGGCGGCCTGATGCAGCGTCCGGAGCGGGTGGTGCTGATCGGAGTGTCTGCCATTGCCTGCGGTGTTACTTACTCTTTTGTGGGCCACGATTACAAGGTTTATGTGCCAGGCATTCCGTTCCACATTTTTGAGACCATGTCGGTTTTTACGCTGCCTCTTACGCTGATGGCGGTGCTGACCAATATCACTGCAGTGAACAGGCTGATGGATGCGAAAAGAGCCATGCAGCAGAAAGAGATGGTGACCTTATGATTTTACTAATTACCAAGTGAGAAAAATATATTGTTTGGTGCTGCTGCTGCTCATGTGCGGCAGCCTGTACAGCACAAACGCCTTTGCCAAAGTCAGCAAAACCGAAGCAAAGCAAGACTCCTTGCCTGTACCCAAAGGCATGATGTTTTACGTTCAGCGCGACCCGAATGCAAACACCGTAATTTATGAACTGAACAAGACAGCCCAGGGCTCGCTCGATGAAAATGAGCCCATCCATCCGTTCTGGATCAGGTATGCCGAAGGAGGAGAGCATAAAGAGCTGAACTACATACAGCGTAAGTTTGCCTATGGCCTGAATACAAAGAAGCTGGGGAAAGACAGCTATGAGCTGAAGTTTGTGTGCTACTCCAAACTGGCCCTGTACCTGCGCAAAGGTAATGACGGTGCCTACCATGTGCTTTGTAAGATCAATAATCGGGAGGCTGTGCTGGACCGCATCTTTGTGCGCATTGAGGGCGGTACCTTCTGGGTGCCCAATGTGCTGTATGTGGAGCTGAAAGGCAGGGATGCCGCTACCGGCAAAATGGTGACAGAACGCTTTAAACCCTGATTGTAGCATGAAGAAGAACTTTGTTTCTAACTCGCAGGAGTCGGTGCGGATGTTTAAGTCTGACTGGATGGAAGCACTCTCCAAGGTGCACTACACGGTGCCGCTTTACATCTATGTGCCGGTCATACTGCTGTTGGGCTGGAGCGCCCTGTTTGTGGAGTGCTTATCCATCCCCGCGTTTTTTGGCTATGCTGCACTGGGGCTGTTTGTCTGGACCCTCACAGAGTATGTGCTGCACCGCTTCGTGTTTCACTTTGTGCCAAAGGCCAAGTGGGCACTGCGCCTGCACTTCATCTTCCACGGGGTGCACCACGACTACCCGAACGATGCGAAGCGGCTCGTGATGCCCCCTTCGGCCAGTATACCGATGGCCTTGACTTTATACCTGCTCTTCTCGCTGTTGCTCTCAGGAGGGGCGCTGCATGCCTTCTTTGCGGCTTTCCTGGTGGGATACCTGTTCTACGACATTTCCCACTATGCGCTGCACCACTTCAACTTTAAGAGCGAGTTCTGGAAAAAATTGAAAAAGCACCACATGCTGCACCACTACTCCGACCACACAAAAGGATACGGTGTCAGTTCTGCCCTATGGGACAAGATATTTGGATCTGATTTTGACAAAAGATAGGATGCGTGTTACTACTGCGCCGGCAGGGGAGAGGAAAGGTGTATCGCGCAGAAGCGTGCTGGCTCTGGCGGCACTGTCGGTTGGCTACCTGCTGCTCTCATACGTGCTGGTGGGGTTCAAAACCGACCAACTGGTGCTGGTGGGGCTGGCCAACCTTTTATACTTTCTCTCGCCCGTCACCCGAAAATTCATCACGGGCTTCTCCACTTTCATCTTTTTTTGGATCCTGTATGATTACATGAAGGCTTTCCCGAACTACTGGTTCAATCCGGTACATATCCAGGACCTGTACAATGCGGAAAAAGCAGTTTTCGGCATTCAAAAAGGAGATGATGTGCTTACGCCAAATGAGTTCTGGCTGCAGCACGGCCACCCTTTCCTGGACGTGATGAGCGGTGCCTTCTACCTGACATGGATCCCGGTGCCCCTTGCGTTTGCTGCCTTCCTTTTCTTCTGGGACAGGAGGCAGTTTGTATACTTCTCGCTTACCTTTTTGCTCGTGAACCTGCTGGGCTTTGTCGTGTACTACCTTTACCCTGCGGCTCCGCCCTGGTATGTGCAGCTGCACGGTTTCGACTTTATCGCAGGTACACCCGGGAACACGGCAGGCTTGGTACGCTTCGACGAGTTCTTCGATATAACCGTCTTCAGCTCGCTGTATGCCAAGGGGTCTAATGTGTTTGCTGCCATGCCCTCGCTGCACTCAGCCTACCCGCTCATCGTTTTCTACTACGCGCTCAGAAACAACTTAGGAGCAGTGTCGAAGGTCCTGTTCGGCATCATCACAGCAGGTGTCTGGTTTGCTGCAGTTTATACCTCCCATCACTATGTGCTGGATGTGCTGGCAGGTATCGCGTGCGCCTCTTGCGGCATCCTGCTCTTCAATTGGCCTCTTGCCAGAAAAGGAGGATTCAGTAAGGCTGTAGACAAACTGGTTTTAGCGATCAAGTAGTTGATTATTTTATACTTAATAGTGCCCGTAGCTTTGAAGGGGCTGCGGGTTTTATTGGTATGAACTTAGACTTGAAAACAATTCTGGTCTAGAAGTATTATTTAAACCTGACATACACTTATATACTGGAGAAATGAAAAAGCATTCCTTTCTTTTACTAGTCCTCACTCTATTCCTGACAGCTTGTGAGGAAGTTTTTGAGTACCACCCTAATCAAATCAGGCTTAACGACAGTGAGCTTGGTTTAACGGCACGCAACGTGGAGAAGATTCGGCAGCAGAACCCGGATGATACCGTTCGGATAGTTGTGATGGGGGATACGCAGCGTTTTTATGACAGTGCAGAGAAGTTCGTGAAAGCAGCCAACAAACTCAAGAACATAGACTTTGTGATGCACCAGGGGGATATCTCGGACTTCGGAATGACGCAGGAGTTCAGGTGGGTGCATGACATCATGAAGAACCTGCGGTTCCCCTACCTGACGGTTATAGGCAACCATGATCTGCTGGCAAATGGCAAGAAAGTATACCAGCAGATGTACGGCGACCTGAATTATAGTTTCGTTTATGGGCAAGTCAAATTCATTTTCCTGGATACCAATGGCAGGGAATACGACTTCAACGGGATAGTGCCCGACATTACGTGGCTACAGGCTCAGCTTGCCCATACTCCGGAGTCGGACTGGCAGCAGGCCGTCATTGTTTCCCACATGTCCCCATTCGGCGGTGACTATGACAGCAGGCTGAGCATACCCTTTCAGCAGACGCTGGAGCAGAGTGGCCGTGTTCATCTTAGCCTGCATGGCCACGAGCATAACTGGCAGACTATAGAGCAAGAGGCAAGCGACATCACTTATCACATTACAACTTCCACCAACAACAGGGGCTTTTCTTATGTAGAGATCTGGAATGGTGGGTTCCGCATCAAAAGAATTCATTACTAATATGAGAACTTGGAAGTATAAATTTCTCCTGGCTGCGCTGCTCTCCTTCCTGACCGAAAGTGTGTACAGCCAACACACCGACTCCTCTGCCTTCCACATCAAAGCACAGTTTGCCGGTGAGCTTGGTTTGGTGTCGCTGGGGGTGGGGAAGGAGTTTCTGCAGGATAAACTAGATGCGGATGTTTTTGTGGGTTACCTGCCGGAAGGTTTTGGCGGCGAGCAGCTGGTAACTGCGGCTTTGAAACTGGCTTATGTGTCTTTCGAGGCTGTGCAACTCGAGGCTTTAGATTGGCACCCGCTCAGAACAGGCCTGCAGTTAGGCTATACCTTCGGAGATGATTACTTTGCCTTCGAGCCTCGTGATAAGTACCCGAAAGGCTACTACGGCTTTTCCACTGCTTTTCATCTCTACTACTTCCTGGGAGGTGAGGTCGAGTTTGCAAGGGTAAAGCACCTGGAAAAGTTCGGGCTGTACTATGAAACAGGTGCTCTGGGGAAATACCTTGTCTCGTACATAAAAAACCCAAAGTACTTAAGCCCGGGAAAGGTGTTCCACCTGGCATTGGGCATCAAATTATCTTTATAACAGAATTCGCTAACATGAACAAAAAGATAGATACATCTGCATTGAATGCAAGAGCTCTGCACAAACTTACGCAGCTCAGTCAGGACGACTACCAGGCATTCCTGTACGACTGCGATGGCACTTTAGCCGACAACATGCAGGCGCATAAAGACACCTATGTAAAGGTAGCTGCCGACAAGGGAGTGAAAATTGATCCTGCCATTGTAGATGAGTTTGCCGGCCTGCCCATCCCAGCCGTTGTAGAACAGATAAATAAAAGGTATGGCAGCGAGTTTGACCCGATAGCGTTCGAGAAGCTAAAGTCAGACCTCTTCTATAATGAGTTTATAGCGCATACAATACCGGTTCAGTTTGTTGTGGACCACTTGGTGGCGCATGCCGGTAGTATGAAAATAGGTGTGGTATCTGGAGGTTCCAGAAAGATGATTCAGAAGACACTGGAAGTTTTGGGCATTTCAAACTTAGTGGAGGTGCTGGTTTGTGCTGGCGATACGCCTCATGGTAAACCTCACCCCGATCCCTTCCTGGCAGCGGCAGAGCAACTTGGCGTTGCCCCGGAAAAATGCCTTGTCTTTGAGGACGGTGAGCCAGGCGTACAGGCAGCCGAGGCAGCAGGAATGAAATGGATCAGGGTAGATAAAATATAGTAAGCTCTTGCAAGGTTTTGTGATGGCGATAAACTAGTGCTGATAACAGAATAAAGATGGTCTGAATAATATATGGGTTTACTAAAAAAGAAGACTATCTACAAGGGAAGTGATTTGGTGGTTGAGTATACAAACTGGATGTAAATTCTTACAGGCTTATGCCCAGTCCCTGTTTAAGATAAAACTCAAGCAAAAGTCCCATCAAGGTGATGTTATTTAAGTATAAATGTGCAGCAGCCTGTCAGGTCAGATCCAGAAATGGCTAGCTTCATGCATAGGATTTATCGGGATAAAGTAGATCCCCCAACTTCAGAAAAATTTTAGTAACGTTCAAAACTACAACCTGCCAAAACTTCTCAAGATTTCACCGAAATATCCCATATCTTTGCGGCTTTAATTTAAAGCATATGATTTCAGTAGACGCAGTTGCGGTAGAATTTAATGGAGCAGCGCTCTTTAGCAATGTTACCTTCAACATTAACGAAAATGACCGGATTGCCTTGATGGGTAAGAATGGAGCGGGAAAGTCTACCTTGTTAAAAGTTATTGCCGGTGTAAATAAGCCTACCAGAGGGAAAGTTTCAGCTCCAAAAGAAGCCGTTATTGCTTATCTGCCGCAGCACCTGCTTACTGACGACGACTGTACTGTGTTTGAGGAGGCTTCCAAAGCTTTTTCCAAGATTTTGGATATGAAAAAGCAAATGGACTACCTCAATAGTGAGCTGGAGACACGCACAGATTATGAGTCTGACGAGTACTATGCCATTATAGAGCAGGTATCAGAACTGAGCGAGAAATATTATTCCGTAGAGGAAATAAACTATGATGCTGAGGTTGAAAAGACATTAAAAGGCCTCGGTTTCTCCAGAGAGGATTTCCACCGTCCAACAACAGAGTTTAGCGGTGGCTGGCGCATGCGCATTGAACTCGCCAAAATACTGTTGCAACAGCCTGACCTGATTCTTCTGGATGAGCCTACCAATCACCTGGACATCGAATCGATTCAGTGGCTGGAGGACTTCCTTGTGAACAATGCGAAGGCGGTTATGGTGATCTCGCACGACAAAGCTTTTGTCGATAACATTACCAACCGTACCATTGAGGTTACCATGGGTCGTATTTACGATTACAAGGTGAACTATAGCCAATACCTGCAGCTGCGCCAGGAGCGTCGTGAGCAACAGCAAAAGCAGTATGAAGACCAGCAAAAAGAGATAGCAGAAATCACTGCCTTTATAGAGCGGTTCAAGGGTACCTACTCGAAAACGCTGCAGGTTCAGTCACGGGTGAAAATGCTGGAGAAAATGGAAATCATTGAGGTGGATGAGGTGGATACCTCTGCGCTTAACCTTAAGTTTCCACCGGCTCCTCGCTCGGGTAATTATCCTGTAATTGTGGAGAGACTTACCAAGAAGTATGGAGACCATACAGTATTTCAGGACGTTTCATTAACTATCAACCGTGGTGAGAAGGTAGCTTTTGTAGGTAAAAACGGGGAGGGTAAGTCTACGCTGATCAAGGCCATTATGGGGGAGATTGACTATGGCGGAAATCTTCAGCTGGGACACAACAGCATGATTGGGTACTTTGCTCAGAACCAAGCCTCTCTACTTGATGAGAGCCTGACGGTGTTCCAGACGATCGACGAGATAGCAGTTGGTGACGTTCGCACAAAGGTTAAGGACCTGTTAGGTGCTTTCATGTTCAGTGGCGAAACGGTTGAGAAGAAAGTGAAGGTGCTTTCTGGTGGTGAGAAAACTCGCCTGGCCATGATTAAACTTCTGCTGCAGCCTGTTAATCTCTTGATTCTGGATGAGCCTACAAACCACCTGGACATTAAAACAAAGGGAATTCTGAAAGATGCCCTGAAGGCTTTTGATGGAACAATCATTCTTGTGTCTCACGACAGGGACTTCCTGGATGGCTTAGCTTCCAAAGTGTTCGAGTTTGGTAACAAGCGTATTCGGGAGCACTTTGAGGATATTAACGGCTTCCTGCGCAACAAGAAGCTGGAGAACCTGCGCGAAATAGAGCGAACTGCTGTAAAGTAGTCAACAAAGGGAAGGGGATTGTCATGTTGGACTGGCTCTTAAGGCCACAAAACCTAATTAATCTTATTCCTTCCTTTCTTCTCTTTTAACTCAAGTTAGAATATAAACTCAAACATAGGATAACCTAAGGTCTTGTACCATGGCACGTCCTTCCAGAAAAGGAAGGGAGGACGTGCATACAGTTGATGTTATCTAGTACTTATATGCCGCCGCCACAAACCACACTAGCGAGGGTTGCCCTAAGAGGGGGTAGATGGTCTGGTGCAGTCCTTGCCGTAGCTGTACATCCTTTTTTCTTCCAGTAAGCTACATTTTTATATACCCCGAGTATACTTTGCTGCGCAGCTGAGGCATAAACTTTATGATATTAGGAAGCCTTCAGCAGTTATTTAATTAGACACTGAGGGAGCGGTATATCCCCCCTAAGTCTTTATAGAATACCCCTGCCATTGTTTTTCTGGTAAAAAGCTATCTTTGAGACGAACATATCGGCCATTTTCTCTGCCCGCCACTTTGCCTCTGTCGCTTTCTCTCCGGAAAAAAGCTCATCTATAGTGGTAAAGAAGAGCACGAGCCACCGCTCAAAGTGCTCAACGCCCACTGGTAAGGTAATGTGCTTAGCACCGGGTCTGCCTTGGTAAGTATACTGCTCCAACAGCACAGTTTGCCAAAAGCGGTACATTGTATCCAGGTGCTTTGGCCACCTGTCTTCAATTCTTTCTTCAAAAACAGGCCCGAGCATTTTATCAGCTCTTACACGGGTGTAGAAAGTATCTACCAGTAGCTTGATGTCATCGAGGGTGAGAATGTCCTGTGTTTGTGCCATGTTTTAAAGTATAAATCTTGTCTGAATCAGGATTTACAGGATGTGTTAGAGTGACAAGGCTTGCTGGATGATCTCTTTATCAGCACAGGCCTTTTCGACTAGTTTCTTGTAAACCTTAAGTGGCTGCGTCGGTACATTTATATAAACAGGCAAAACCCATTTCTGTTCATTCCCTTCACCATTGAAATCATGATCTAAATAGGCAAGCTACTGAATTTAAAAGACCCGCAAGTTAAAACTGCCGGTATGGGCATCAAGTTAATAGTGCTATAAGCGGGATAGTAATCTCCCATATACCCTTGATAATTCCTCCAATTCAATGGCTGCAACTCTTTCATTTACAAGTTTCTGCAGATGTGTATTGTTGGCCTAACGGAAACCTCTCAAATGCTAAAGTCTGAAGACACTGCTTGTTAAAATTTACTATTTACAAAAGCCATTTGTATCTTAGTATAAGTATAAGCTATGAAACTATGGAAGAGTTAAAGAGACACCTTAATCAGCAGTTTCTTTACAATAAATTGAAGAACGTCTTCTGCAATGAAAGCCTCAGCGACTTTGGCTTTTCTCCGGCTATCAAAGACTACTTGAAGAGCAACCTGCAGTCACTGAAGCAAATGAGCGTAAAGGATGAGGAGACGTTAGGTGATTATTTGGCTGATAAAGCAATTGCCTCATTCAGTCAGGCCAACCAGTTCTACCACTTTGATAGCTTTGACAGGGAAAGGTTGAGACGATTGTACAAAGGCTTACTTAGCAGGCTCAGAGGGATACCTGTACCTGTTGAGGATGAAGCGCTAGAGGCAATAGCAAAACAGCACTACCGTAGCTTGCAGAGCTGGCTTAAACAATCAAACCCTTTCGCTAAGCTATTGTATAAAAATTCTGAACCATATCTGGACCAGGAGGTGGTTTGTGCAGAATATACGGCACAAGCTCAACTGGAGCTCCTGAACATTAATCTTGCTGTGTTGCAAGAGCCTGTTCTCGATTTAGGCTGTGGTTCTCAGGCTTTCCTGGTAAAACTGTTGAGATCTATGGGCGTGGAGGCATATGGCATTGATCGCAATGTTACGCCCACTGAATATCTTCTTCAGTCTGACTGGTTTGAGTTTGATCTGGTACCGGAGAGGTGGGGGACCATTATTAGCAACCTGGGTTTCTCGAACCACTTCCAGCACCATCACCTCAGAGCAGGTGGGGATTACACACGCTATGCACGGCGCTTCATGGAAATACTGCAGAGTATGAAAGTAGGAGGGACATTTTATTATGCGCCTGACCTTCCTTTCATCGAGCAATACCTGGATGCGTCTACCTTTGATGTGCAAAAAATAGCTGTGCAGGATACGCCTTACTTTGCTTCTAAAATATTGAAGCTTCAGAAGACCTTTTGAAGATAACTATATGCAATCTGTTCAAGGAAGTATAACCTTTATGATCAAGTACAAATTCTTTTTCCTGATTTGCCTGGCGTTTGTTCAGGCTAGCCTCCAAAATGTTGTTGCCTCAACGGCTTGTATAAGTAATGTGGAGCAGTTCACGGACAGCTCAGTGCTTTACAGCCGCAGGCCTGTTTCTTTCAAAAGCGGTGGGCACACCTTGAAGGGGCAACTTGTAGTGCCCAAGCAGGTGAAATCCAAAGTGCCGGCTATTGTTTTCTGCGTAGGCTCCAGCAGTTCCTCTACAATGGCTCATTATGCGTCCTTTACGGCGGCGCTGCTGGAGCAAAGTCTTCCTATGGACAGCATCGCAATTTTATACTTTGACAAAAGGGGGGTAGGGGAGTCAGAGGGGAGATGGTATACCACAGATTTTGAGGGCAGGGCAGCAGATGCCAAGGCTGCAGCCGATTATTTACTGACTTTACCTTTTATAGACAGCGATAGGATTGCCATAGTTGGTCATAGCCAGGGAGGCTGGATTACACAGGTTTGCCTTTCCAATTATCCAGACACTTTTGTAGGAGGGATTTCGCTGGCAGGACCTACCTTCAATGTGCGGGAGCAGGTACAAAATGACTATGCCAGCATGCTTATGTGCCAGGAGCAACTTGCGGAGGATGCAGCGCGACAAAAAGCGCTGAAGATGGTAAACCGTGATTTTTTCCTGGCCTCACTATTGCCTGTTAAGGAAAACTGGAAGCAGCTAAAAGTTATAAAGGACTTTACGCCAACCTCATATTTGAGGTCTGTAAACCGCCCGCTTTTACTGGTTTTCGGTGAGCATGATGCATTAGTATCTCCCAAACATGCAGTAGCGGCCTTACATGATCTTTTCCCGCAGGGGGTTCCGTCCAACATTCAGCATGTAACCATACAAGGAGCCAACCATTCCTTTAAAATGTCTGATTTCTGCCATAAGGGAACGACAAAAACACTGCCCTATGCAGAGGCTTGCAGAAGCGCCATCCGACATTGGATTCGCTTGCACCTATTTAACTAGGATTGTGACCTTTTATACTAGTGTTAGGTATGAATGTATCGTTCCTTAGAGGTTGGCTTCCGCTTAGCTTATTCTTTGCAAATCTAAATTTGAGTCATGCTGCCTTTGACATAAAAATATAGCCAGCCTATGACTGATAAGCAGGCTGATTGTTTTCAGATGGTTCCAGAATGCTCAGTTCTGTCACCTGTGTAGGAAACTGGTGATTATATGCTTTTATTCAATTTAGCTCCTCTAGCAGTATTTAAATAATCCAACATCTGCCAGCGGTAAAGTTGTAAGGTAAATGCGCAGTCAATATCTTTGCCTCCTTCCAGTATAGGCAGCCACCGCGAAGACCGATGCACACAAAAAAGTAAAAGGAATTAGCCACAAACCCATCCCCATTGAAGGCATAGGTGTTATTCTTTTGTCAGAAGTGGCCTTTGGGTAACAAAGCCTGCAAACAAAGGTCCCGCAATGCAGGTTTGGGAACTAATAGCTGGAGAGATTGAGTCTTTTTGATATTTCTGATGAAGGGAACATACCCCAATGAAGATCGCATGCACGGATCTATCTTCGTGCTGCTTAAACGTTTTGTGGAAAGCACATACGGCCACAGCACTTGGGTAGAGTTGCTGCAGGAGTCTAATGTGGAGCATACAGCATACTTGGTACAGGAGATGTACCCAACGCATGAGATTTTTGCGATCATCAGCAAATTGGGGGAAAAGACGGAACAATCAGTTTTCGAGTTGCTGGAAGGGTATGGGGAGTTTATTGTACCTGACCTGATGATGCTTTACAATAAATATTTGCAACCTGAGTGGCGCACCTACGACATGTTACTAAACACAGAAGAAGCTATGCATGGCGCAGTAAGGCGGGAAGACAGCAGGGCTAATCCTCCTAAACTGCTGGTCATCAAAAAGGGCAGCAGGCAACTTATCATAGAATATTACTCTAAGCGTAGAATGGCTGGAGTAGCCATTGGTATTATAAAAGGAATAGCTAAATATTTCAACGAAAGTGACGTTGTGGATGTGATGCAGCTTACTCCTTCAGATAATGAAAGAGTACAGATAAAAGTAGATTTCCTCGAGTAGGGTAGCTGTTTGTGGCATCCCTGACATCTGCTGATATTTTGACCTGCTTTAACACGATGTTCCCGCGTTTAGCTGCTTCTCATTGGCCTTGGGACACGACCTAATGCAATCTTGGTACTCATGAGTAGCATTAACGGCGGCGCCTGTTTGTAAAGGTTAAGCGGATGGGTGATCAAGAAATAATTGGGGCTGAATTTAGATAATGTTCTGGCACGCTTTTAGCATCTCTAGGGGGGAATATTATAGTTATTAATTTTCTCTAGCTTTGCATGTGCATAGCTTGTATAAAGCAGCTGTTTCTGTAGCAGCGTGACAGCCCCGCAGGGCCAGGTCATCTTCATTTCTGATTCGTGTTGTTGCAGTTGCTGGGGCTCTGGAATTTCAAATCATAAATTTCAGTCCTTTTTGTTTTTTCCCAGCCTTTAAAATTTACATGTCTCAAAAGATAAAATTCATCAACACAAATAAGTCGGAGTTCTTTGCCACTGTACGTAAGCGGGTGGATGCCTACTTCAAGGAAAGTGGGATTTCCAAAAACGGTAACCTACTGATGTGGACCAAGGCTATTTTCTTCTTGGTTGGCTTTTTCAGCCTTTATGCTTTGATCCTTACAGGATGGCTTAACTCTTATGCTATGGTTATTGCGGCTGCAGCTTTAGGTGCTTTCGCTGCGTTTATAGGTTTCAACATTTGCCATGATGCCATACATGGCTCCTTTTCTGGCAGTAGTAAAGCAAACAAGGGGCTTAGCTACTTCTTCTACCTTATTGGTGCAAATCCATACCTGTGGAATATATCACATAATGTTGTACATCATACCTATACCAACATACCGGGACATGATGAGGACATTGAGGTGGCTCCCGGGCTTATCCGCCTGGATGAAAGCGAAAAAGTGAACAGAATCCAACGCTATCAGCACTTGTACGCGTTCTGGCTTTATGGTCTTGCCTCCCTTTCATGGGTGCTACGCAAAGACTATGTTAAGTTCTTCCAGAAGAAGATAGGTCAGCACAGTGCAAAACATCCAAGGAGGGAGTATTTCAACCTTTTCTTCTACAAGATTCTGCATTACTTCGTGTTCATTGGGGTTCCCATGCTGGTCCTAAACCTGGCCTGGTGGCAGGCAGCCATAGGCTTTCTGGTGATGCACCTGGCAGAGGGCATCGTAATGGGTCTAGTGTTTCAACTGGCCCATGTAGTGGAGGGTACCGATTTTCCAGTGCCAACTGAAAAAGGCAACGTGGAAGAGGCCTGGGCTGTCCACCAAATGCGTACAACTGCCAATTTTGCCCCTAAAAGTGCTCTTGCAAGCTTTTTTCTAGGCGGGTTGAACAGGCAGATCGAACACCACCTTTTTCCCAAGGTTTGCCACATTCATTATCCGGCTATTTCTTCTATTGTAAGGCAGACGGCCCTTGAATTTGGTTTGCCGTATCTGGAAAACCCCACTTTCAATTCTGCCCTTAAGTCTCATTACCGGATGCTCCGGACATTAGGAAAAGAGGCATATGCAGTGCAGGAGAGTTCAAGGGGTAAGGTATACCCGGTAGCTGCCTAACGAGAAAGGCTAATGATGCCGTGATCAATAGAGGTTTTGTAACTAGTTTATTGGAAATCGTAAATAATAATGAACGTATATACCTGCAGATATGTAGTAGGTATATAATAACAAACAACATGAATAACGGAACAGTAAAATTCTTTAATGACCTGAAAGGGTTCGGGTTTATCAAAGAAACAAATTCAGATCAGGAGTACTTTGTACACGTATCTGGCCTGGTGCATGAGATACAGGAAAATGACACGGTAACTTTTGACCTGCAAGAAGGAAGAAAAGGACTAAACGCAGTTAACGTAAAACGCGTTTAGTTTTAACATATAAGTCATTAATTGAAAGCCTTACACTATGTAAGGCTTTTTTGTTTTCTACTTAGGCTGACTGCCTCGCATATTGTATCCCTGGGATTGTTTAACAAACTCAATAGATTTGATGTAAACAGTTTATTTGTTTACTGATTTATATATTAGTGATCGCACAATTAAAAATAATATGAACTACAGAAAACTAGGAAAGACAGGATTCAATATTTCAGAAATTTCATTGGGCACCTGGCAGGTAGGAGGCCGCTGGGGGGAACCTTTTGATGAGGCAAACGCAGAGCGTATCATCAATAAAGCCATAGACCAAGGCGTCAATTTTATTGATACAGCTGATGTTTACAGCGATGGAGAAAGCGAGGCAGCTGTAGCGAAAGTGGTAAAAAGCCGAAGCGAAGAAATTTACATCGCTACCAAGTGCGGCAGGCAAATTCAGCCGCATACAAGTGAGGGTTATACACCAGAAAAGCTGATAAGCTATGTAGAAGCCAGTCTTAAAAACATGAAGCTGGAAACGCTGGACCTGGTTCAACTACATTGCCCGCCGACGGAAGTATACAAAAGACCTGAAATCTTTGAAGCCTTTGATAGGCTGAAGGAGCAAGGTAAGATACGTCATCTTGGCGTAAGCGTGGAAATGGTGAACGAAGCGCTGATGGCCATGCAGTATCCGAACGTGACAACGGTGCAGATCATTTACAACATGTTCCGCCTGAAACCAAGCGAGAAGTTTTTTGCCGCTGCGAAAGAAAATGACTGCGGTATTATTGTGCGTGTGCCATTAGCCAGCGGTTTACTCACAGGCAAAATGAGTAAAAGCACCCAGTTTGGTGTAGACGATCACCGCCACTTTAACCGCAACGGCGAAGCCTTTGATAAAGGAGAGACTTTCTCTGGAGTGGATTTTGATTTAGGACTGGAAGCGGTAGAGGAACTGAAGCAGCTGTTTCCTGGCCAAGAGCCTTTGGCGGCATGGGCGCTACGCTGGGTGCTGATGTTCCCAGAAGTAAGTACTGTTATTCCTGGTGCCTCTAGGCCTGAACAGGTTGACTCTAACATCAAAGCTTCGGGGCTGCCTGCACTCTCAGAGGAGCAGATGCAGGGTGTGCAGCAAGTGTATGATAAATACATCAAACCATCGGTGCACCAGCTTTGGTAGAAACAGTTAATTTATTATTTGTCAAAGCCGAATAACTGTGATGATAGAACAGTTGTTCGGCTTTTTCTTCTATCCCACTTGAAGGTATTAGCGGGCCTTATCTGAGAGATAAGCGTGTCGTACAGGCACGAACATTACCCATACAACAATCCATCAACTACGGGTTTTCTTCGCTACTGGATAGGACGGCATTCATTTATAAAGTCCACTGGCAGTGAAATCCAAAGCAGCACAAGATCTAAACTCTACAGTGTTCTCTTCAGAAAGCTGCTAAACATGAAAAAAAGCCCTTGTTACATTTGTATAGAAGCACTCATCAATTATTTTGTATGTAATACTTTGAGTGCCTTACTTTCAGGTGCAACGAAGTTATCAGGTGCTGGTGTTGTTGCCCTACTAAGATGTGTCCCGGTAGGCTAAGGGTTGAGCTTTATGGACCCGAAGAACTTTTCCATGTCCGACACACTTTCCTGGACACTCCCTTCTCGGTACCAGCAATGGAAGGAGTAGAGACTTCTGCCAATTACCAGCATTCTGACGTGGTTTACCGTGGCCTACGACGGAAAGCACTTTGAGTTGTTTCACTTCCGAATTAGCCACATTGTCTGATAATACCTGAAACAGTTACATAATTAACTCAGGGAAACGTACATTCTATTTTATACAAACATACAAGGCAATGAGCGAGGACAAACTACAAGAGCTGGAGCGCAAGGCTTTAGCAGCCGCTCACGAATACTGGGAAGAGTACAAGCACCAAAACGGAAAGCAAGACAACATGCTCAGGTGGGTACGGAACGACGACTCCGGGGAAATGCTGTGCCTCACCAGGGGAGGCTACACCAGCCAGCTTTCATACTTTATCAACAAGCTTGGTTGAGCACTAGCACCTAAGAGCCTTTATTTATGTATATTCGATCGGTCTCCACTAGCACGTAGAGCGGGGGGTGACCTGGCAGTGTTGCCTCAATACGGGTGCCATATGCGGACACGGGAACAAAAGCCCTTAGTTTCGCCTCCTGGGCAGCCAGCTCTTTTAGCAGTGCGTGCGAGGAGGCAGTGTTCCTGTCTGCCTGCTCCTTGTTGTCTGCAAAGCGCCTTAGTGAGTCGAAGTCCAGCTGCTTCTCCTCAGCCAGGGCGGACTCTGTTACTTGAGCTCTTCGACGTACCATGCATGTCTCTTCAATTTCCTCCCTAAGCCCCAATATCCTTTCCAGGCAATAGTAAAACTGGTCCTGTGTCATTATTCATCAGTTAAGTAAGGTTATACATGATGGGGCTGTGTTGTAGCACCAGGTCCTCGATGGTGATCAACCGCACCATCTGCACCAGCGTGGTTCTTACCCCACCCACCACAGCGGACTCCACGGAGGCGTCCAGCATCAGGTAGTGTTCCTCCACTGTGCCCTGTCCCTCAAGCATAATATTGTAGAGCCTGGGCGCTTCCTCCTGGCTGTGCAGCTGTATCGAGCCGCCCAGAAGCATGCCGTCAGTCAACAGCTGCACCGAGGTGTCGTTTACGAAGTAAACACAGTACGCATCGTTCGCGGGCGACCGCCTGTTTATCAGCAGCAGGTCCTGGTTTCCTTTAAAGTTGATCAGTTCAGCCCGACTTGCCTTCCTTCCCAAGGTTCGGGCAAGGTACAGTGCATGGTTACGATAGTTCCTGTCTTTTCTCATGGTCGGAGTTTGAGCAGCGGGACGAATAAAAGCAGGGCAGCCAACCGGCTGATCGGTTCTGGCCATCTGGCCGGTGAGTAGTTCACCTGTATATCAGGTACGTGGTCGGTAATAGTTGGGTAATCAGTTGCTTTGTTTTTTTTCCAAATCAGTAACTGCCCTCTCCTCATCCTTGAGAATAATCAATTAAGCCCCTAAATGTGCCAGGAGAACGCCTGGTATACCTTTACTGAATATAAATGCTTTATTATCAGCTAATTCCAGTTAAGCAGATCGTCTATCCGTATAACTAAGTAGGATAATAGAACATACCTTTTCCTGCCAATATGAAAAACAAGCCCCTATTACTTGTGCTGTTTACCGGAGTGCTGACTTTAGCCTCCACCTATACTTTCGCTCAAACTTCGCAAGAAAGCATGGAGAAAAAGAGCGAGCGGCAGGAAGCACAAGCTGACAAGCAACGCTTGGAAGATGCCTCTGACCTGAGAAAGGACACAAAAGCTGATGCACGGAAAGCCAAGGCGGACGCAAAGGAGGCTAAACGCATCGACAAGGAGGCTGCCTATGCGGCCAAGCATGCCAAGCGCGCTGCCCGCATGGAGGCAAAGGCGCAACGGAACCGAACCGACGCTGATAAGCAAGCCAAAAAGGCTGCGAAGGCATCAGCGAAGTCAAACAGCAATTAATTTCCTTACATACTCTGCCCCCTAACACACTCAGCCATGGAAAATAAATATCCGGAAGGATCTATTGTGTACGCCAAAGTAAACCCCAGCCTGAAGCTGAAGGTAAGGCGATACGTGAAGCGCATCTACTACTGCACCAACCAAGAGCATCCTCAAGAAAAAGAACTTGTATACTTTGAACGGGAGCTCATGTGAAATGAGAAGCTGGTAGTCTGATAGGCTGCAGCAGAGCCAGGTGCATGTAATTCAAAGTGCCATTAGCCTGGCTCTTTTCTATTTGTCTCTCCATGACGAGCCGGTGTGTAACCGATCTGAGCAGGAAGCTGTGCCGCTCAACACCGGGTGCGTCCTTCTGAAAGAGGTCTCACTTCATCAATGCCTTTTAGAATTCATTTACCATTTAAGCATATACGCCATGAATACACTAAACAGAACCATCGTTTTGAACGCATTGATCAAGCATGAGACACTCACCATGAACGACTTTGCCAAGGAAAGCAACCTCGGTGCATCGCCCGGCGGCAAGCACTTGCAACTTCTGGTGGATGAACAGGTCCAAAGCGGACACATTCAGATTCTAAATGGGGTCTCTCCCTGTACCTACTCCATTACGGATGAGGGAATAAAAGAGGGAGCCCGGCTGGCAAAAGCATAGTACAAGAACCTGTTTCCTCAGAGCAGAGTGCTGTAGAGCAAGGCTGTTTGATCCGATATAATACGGGCGCACCCTTTCTCAGAGGAGTCGCAGCCACTGATTCTATCAATGCAACCATTTGCTTCTAAATTAAGTAATTGCAATATAATCATATGTGTAGTACGAATGCTAGCTAATGGCGTGCATGCGCTTGGCCTGCAACCTATTTCCTAATACATGGCAAGATTAAGAATTGGGGTAGTTGACCTGGTGAGCAAAGGTCCGGCCGATACCCTTTGGGCCAGGGCAATGCATGCAAACCTTGCCAGCATCATGCCACAGGTGGTAGCAACTTGGTGTGAGCAGGAAGGACATGAGGTGGTACTGGTCTGTTATACCGGCCAGGAAAACCTGCAAAGGGAGCTGCCGAGGGGACTTGACGTGGTCTTTATCTGCTCCTTTACCCAGGCGGCTTTACTGGCATACGCCCTCAGCAATTACTTTCGCAGCCAAGGCGCCGTGACGGTGCTGGGTGGCCCCCATGCCCGCTGCTACCCGGATGACGCGGTTAAGTACTTCGACTACGTGCTCGGATTCACTCATAAGTCTACCATCGAAGAGGTTCTCCGGGACCGCAGTCCGCAGAAGCCTGTAGGAAAACACCTTTCCGCTGCCCGGCAGCCCGCGCATCTGCCTGGGGTAAAGGAGCGGTGGAAGTTTATTGAGCCAACGCTGAAGAAAGCCCCTTTCCTTAAGTTGGTGCCTATGATCGGGAGCGTTGGCTGCCCTTATACCTGCTCTTTCTGCATTGACGCGACGGTGGACTATCAGCCCATGAACTTTGATGTGGTAAGGGAAGACCTGCAGTTCCTGCTGACCAAGTTCAGGAAGCCTACCGTTGGCTGGCATGATCCAAATTTTGGCGTACGCTTTGATGCCAACATGGAGGCCATCGCCTCTGCGGCCCCCGCAGGGAGCTTTCGCTTCTTTGCCGAGAGCAGCCTTTCCATCCTGACCGAGGAGCACCTGAGGGTGTTGCAGCGTAACGGGTTTGATGCCTTGCTGCCTGGGATAGAATCGTGGTACGAGTTGGGAAACAAATCAAGAACTTCCCGCAAAGTAGGGGAAGAGAAGGTCGCCCGCATCTCTGAGCATGTGAACATGATGTTCCGCTATGTGCCTTATGTACAGACAAACTTTGTGCTGGGGTTGGACAGTGACGAGGGAGACGCGCCCTTCGAACTAACCAAGCGCTTTGTAGACCTGTCTCCTGCGGCTTTCCCAGGCTATTCCCTGCTGAGCGCCTTTGGCGAGGCTGCCCCGCTTAACCTGGAGTACCAGCGCGCGGGCAGGGTGCTGCCTTTCCCTTTTCACTTCCTCAACAACCACCTGGCCATGAATGTAAAACCGAAGAACTACGGCTGGGTGGAGTTCTATGACAGGGTAATAGACCTTACAGCCTACACCTTCTCCAAGAAAGCGATTTACCGCCGTTTCATGGCCACGCCCAGCCGCCCTGCCAAGTGGATGAACCTTATGCGGGCCGTTTCTTCGGAAGGGTATGGCAGACTGCGTTTTTACCGGCAGGTGCGCAAGAACCTAGTAGAGGATACTGCTTTTAGAAAATACTTCGAGGGAGAATCACAGCAACTGCCCCCATTCTACAGGAACATCATTCAGAAGGATTTAGGAGACTGGTGGCAGTGGCTTCCCGAAGGGGCCATAGAGCATGATCCCAATGCGTACCTGCGTAAGCACCACTTCATACAGCTCAACACAAAGGCATAAGGATGACCGGCATGCTGGGGCAGCAAACCCTTACTGCTCCAAAGTATGTACAAACTGTGCCAGGGCACCAGCATGCTTGCCTTTCATGATGCTTAGAACAGAGCCCATCAGCACTTCATCTTTGAGCATACTTGAGTTCAGGTCCATGAGAACACCAAAGCTCCTGGCGTCCTCTTCCCGGATATATGCCCTGAGCTGGTAGTAAAAAGCTAGTGCCTCCTTCTTGTCCACTCTTATGTTCAAATTGCTGTATACTGCTGCTTCCATCTCTTCCTTCCTTTTCACTATCCCTAACCTGTGGCAGTCGCTCTATGACCCGTACCTATACGACAAAGCCACTAAACAATAAGTTCTTGTGTTAAAGTAATCCACTGAATAGTTATACTAAAGGTCTGCCACTGGCATCAGACACTTACATGGATGCACGTTGTTCACCTGTACGGTGGCTGAGCGTTCCGGAGAATCATATTAGTGGAATGCTTCATTGTTTGTAGAATAAATGTGTGGCAGGTAATTTCCGGCTTGTATTCGTGCCCCTGGTATACATCTTTTGCACCTTGTTTCCTGCGTCATCAATAGGTGCTACAAGACCCATGGACCTTTCTTGAGCCTTACCTATAGCACTTGCCTAATGGCACTGTGCCAGTGCGCTTGATGAGTTTCAAAATTATTGAAGAGCAGTTGTATGCAAATTGCATGTACATAAAAAAGCCACTTAGCGATTTTGTTTGTAAGACGCTGATATTAACTATATTGCAAAGAGTCCGGCTTGCGCATCTGCGAAGTCTCCTGTTTATGTAATCTCCATTTGGAAACGGTCCTGTCCCTTTTTGAGAGCAATGCATAAGTACTCATGGGTTATGGTATAAACTAAACGTTTTCTACTCATCTTTAGAATCAAGGCCTATAGTAATCAATGTGCTGCTAAGGCATAAATAGCAGTGGCTGCAATAAAAAAAGCCTTACCGGGGGGTAAGGCTTTTTTGTAATTTATAGCTTGAGACTAAGCGCGTTTTACGTTAACTGCGTTTAGCCCTTTTCGTCCATCCTGCAGGTCAAAAGTTACCGTGTCATTTTCCTGTATCTCATGCACCAGGCCAGATACGTGTACAAAGTACTCCTGATCTGAATTTGTTTCTTTGATAAACCCGAACCCTTTCAGGTCATTAAAGAATTTTACTGTTCCGTTATTCATATTGTGTTTGTTATTATATACCTACTACATATCTGCAGGTATATACGTTCATTATTTTGTTCAATATACGGTAAATTAATTACAAATCACAAATTAAAAGCTTTTCTGACTATAATTCTTAAACTTAGTATTATCTGCCCCTGCCTTAAAGCTGTCTTATCATAAGAGTGTACGGTCATTCTTATCTGGCTTCAAAAGAAAAAGCTACCCAAAAACAGGCAGCTTTTAACTCATGAAGAAACAGGTTGTTCTATTTTTCAGGGATTGCAATCATTTATAACGGTTCTGTTGTAAATGCGCTTTTCCCTGAATTTGTTGTTGGATGGTTTCAGGTTCTTAGCTTCGCTTCAGAGACCGATACTTTATTTGTGCATACTGGGAATTCCCAACCCGGCTAACACGCGGCTTCGTACATTTAAAGCTCCTATAATTCGGTTAACTGGTGTGGGTGCAATTCTGATCAGGGTTGGTATAGCTATTATGCCAGCTTCTTCTGCTTTATCAGGTTCTTTCTGTATATCAATGATGTCAAGCTGATAATTACCGTTTAAATTTTCCCTGCAGATTTTGAGAAGGGTGTCCACAGCCTCAATTGAATTAGGGCTGTGTCCGTTAATATAGAGCTGAAATACATGCATGCTCGTTTTTCTTAATTTTGCTAAAAAGTGCCGGAAATTACTGTGCAGTGGTATACTGGGAACTAATCTCTTCCCGAACTTATGATCATAGGATTACCTGTCAGTATCCCGCTGATGCCATCGAAGTGTCGTCCGATTTTGGCACCATCATCAGTGATAGAAAACCTGCGGATAGATGAATCATGCTTGGAACCACGCATTTTAAGTACAGCTATACTTCGTTGCATTTCACCAGACATTTCTACATAGCGTAGCAGAATAATAGAATCTGTGATGGGAGAAATGTTGCCTTCTGTATCGGATGTGCCGCCTGCCAGCAGAGGAGTATTAGACGTAAACATGCCTGTTATTTCCTGGTGCTTCAGGTAAGATGTAAAGGCGATGATAAACTCCCGGAAGCCTTTGTCAGAGGATGTTCGTGATAAAGCAGACAAGCTGTCAATGGCAATCCTGTCTGGCTTAAAGGCTTTTACAGCTTCCTGTATATTGATAAAATGGTCTTCCAGGGAAGATATCTCCGGGTACAGGCAAATGACTTTTAAAAGTCCTTCTTCTTCCAGTTGCTTAAAATCAATCCCCCAGCTGGCTGCATTACGGTATAGTTGAACACTGCTTTCTTCAAAAGCCATGAGCAGGCAGCGCTCTTTTTTCTCCCGAATGCCATTGATAAAATTGGCCACCAGCAATGTTTTGCCGGCACCAATTGCGCCTGAGATCAGGTTGATAGACCCTTTATAGAATCCGCCGTCTAACATATCATCCAGTTCAGGTATACCCGATGTTACCCGCTCACTAGAAGAGATATGCTTCAGGTTCATGGCCGACAACGGTATGATGACAATGGCATTCTCCTGGTTTATAGTAAACGGATTTTCACCTTTCTCATGATCGCTTCCCCTGAATTTCAGAATCTCGATAGTTCTTCGGCGCTTCTCGTTATATAGCACATTCCGAAGTATGATCACATTATCTGTCAGGAATTCTTCTACCCCAAAGCGCGTGATTTTACCGTATTCTTCTAAACGTTCAGCCGTGATAATAGACGTTGCCCCTAAACGGGACAGCGTAAGGGCAACCTGTATCAATTCCCGACGAATGGTATGCGTTTCTTCGTGAAACTGGGTGAAAATGCTGCCTATAGAATCAATTACTACCCGTTGTGCTTTACATTTCTTTACAGCTCTCTCTAGCCTGATCCTGAAGGCGCTCAAGTCAAAATCGCCGACGGCTACTATAACTTCTTCTTTAGGGGCAGCATCCACAAATATCCACTTCCCTTCTTTTTCCCAGCTATCAATATCCCAGTTAAAGCTCTTCAGGTTTTTGCGGATGTCATCTATTTGCTCTTCAAAGGTGACAAAAACGCCGGGCTGATCGAACAACTGTATACCTAATGCCAGAAATTGCGCGGCAAAAAGTGTTTTTGCGCTTCCAGAGCTGCCTGCTACAAGGGTAGTTCGTCCGAGCGGCAATCCGCCATGAGATATATGATCGAAGGAAGCGTTTCCGGTTTCTAATTTTTCAAGCTGCATAGGTAAACGTAAATGGTTTTGGAAATAGAGATATTGTTCTGGACTTTCAGGTCGAGGAGTCACCATGACAGGAAGTTTAAAATGAGCTTTATGATACATTCAAGAAGACCCAAGGGATTGTATTCAATCCCGTAAATCAAATCACCCAAATCAGGATGATAGTTGTTGGCCTGAAAAAGTCTATCCTAGGTATAGAATCCACTGTCTGAAGTATACTAACCAAGGGACGTACAAAGGTGGGAGCATTGAGGAAAAAAAGCTTTACAAATTTCCTCAAGTCTGTTTCAAATTTTACAGGTTTCCGAGCACATCCTCCCGTTTCTCCTTTATTTGCTTGTATAAAGAAGGAGAGAGGCCTGTTATTTTTTTAAACTGGCTGGATAAATGGGCTGCACTGCTGTAATGTAGGCGGTGTGCAATTTCTGTTAATGTGAGTTCATCATAAAACAGCAGTTCTTTTGCTTTCTCTATTTTATGAATGATGATAAATTGCTGTATGGTGATGCCTTTAACTTCGGAGAATATGTTTGCCAGGTAGTTATAGTTATAACCAAGTTTCTCACTGATGTAAATAGAGTAATTAACTTTCGGCTGTTCTTCCGAAGAGTTGATCATGTCTGTTATCAGCTTCTTTATCTTTTCTATCAGTTTGTTTTTACTGTCATCAAGCAATTCCAGGCCTGCAATATCAAGTTTCACTTTTAGCTCTTCTACTTGAATGTCAGTAATATCTTTGTGCAGATCCACCGTGCCCAGATCAATTACTACATACTCTGATTGTAAGCCAAGACTCGTGAGTTCTTCCTGCACCATTGTTTTGCAACGGTTACTAACCATGTATTTGATAAGTAATTTCATTTGTTTTCGTAAAGTGCATACTCAAATCCGGGAGTATGGTACGGCGCTGCTGCTGGTAAAGTGATTAGAACCTGGTGCGAAGTGATGAGCAATGAGATCAGGGTTTTACAAGGAAATGTAAAACAGGTTCTATGGTATATACTTAAGACATTTGCTCTCTATTTTTAATTCATTAACCTGTAAGTATAAAAATTATAATAGGAGCCATAAAGTGATGGGTGTCGTATCCGTTACTGGCGGAAGCTGGGCTGTTTGTAGTTCAGCTGTTTTTGATGGTACAAAGGTGGTGTTATTCCCACTGCCTTATGTTACACAGTAAAAAAAGAATGTTATATAAATCACATGTTCTCAAGGTTGGCCCTGCGCTTATGCTTCAGCTGCTTGTAAAACGAAGGGGAGAGGCCGGTAACTTTCTTAAACTGGTTTGATAAGTGGGCCACACTGCTGTAATGTAACCGATGAGCGATCTCAGTCAGGTTAAGCTCTCCATACAGGAGTAACTCTTTTACCCTTTCAATTTTATGGAAGATGATGAATTGCTGTATCGTAATACCTTTTACTTCAGAGAAGATATTAGCCAAATACGTATAATCGTGGTTAAGTTTCTCACTGATAAAGTCCGAGTAATTTGCCTTGGGAAACTCATCTGAATGATGGATCATCTCAACGATAACATTTTTTATTTTTTCGATCAGGATGCTTTTCTTATCATCAAGCAGCTCTAATCCCGATAGCAGAAGGTTGTCTTTGAGTTGCGTAAGCTGTTCCTGAGAAATGGCCTCCTGTATCTCCACAGTGCCCAGGTCAACTACCACAAACTGTAGCCCCAACTTGTTCAGTTCTTCCTTTACCATCATTTTGCAGCGCAGGCTGACCATATATTTAATATACAATTTCATAGTGATCTTATAAATGGTCTTTGATCCGGACTCAGTAGCCAGTCCCTATGCCTTCCAAACTACATTTGATAACCATCATGTAAATGTACATAATCCCTGGTGGGCAAAGTACAAGATTAGCAAGTAGAAAATGAATTGTTAAAGTAAACGATGATTGTTTTAGAATTTACAATAGGAAGAGGCGTGCTATCAATGCACTAAACTCTAGCGCCTAAACCTTGGTTTCTCTAAAAAGAGGATGGCTATAAAAAGGATGTTGGAGTTGTTTTACAAAAGGAACCGTTTTACTGAAGGGGATAGGGCATTGAAAAACAAAAGCCGCTCCAGTTTTACTTGAAGAGGCTTTTATTGTAGACCAAGGAAAGGAATTATCGACTCTCTTCCACAAGGATTGAGCGGCTATATAGGAATATCTGCAGCGATGAGAGAAGTGGTAGATGATCTTTAATCAGATGATTTAACACCACCTTTTAGATTGTAAATTCTTCCCTTGAATGGAGAATTTGCCAAAAGCCTAGCCGCATACTGGCTTCTTTTCCCTGACAGGCAGCAAAAAATGATGCTTTCGCTTTCTGGTAAAGTATGCAACTGCTCCGGTAAAGAACTTAGAGGAATGTTAACTCCGCCTATATTAAACATGTCATACTCGTGCTTTTCCCGCACGTCTACCAGGCACACAGTATCTTTTGCTGCTAACCACTGTCTTAGCTCTGCCAGAGAGACTTCCTCAACTGCGGATGCTGATGCGCAAGAGAAGGAGGGGGTGGGTTCTTCCTTAGGCGCCGCAAAATCTGCAGCCCGGTTAAAAGAATAGAAGTCTATAGAGTTCTCCAGCGTGTTCAGTACCAAGAGTTTCCCAGATAGCACGCTTCCAATCCTGCAGATGACTTTGATGGCTTCGCTTGCCATATAGGAACCAATCAGGCTGGGCAACACTCCCAGCACACCGATCTCTGAACAGCTGGGCACCTCTTCTGGTGCAGGTGGCGTAGGGTAGATGCAGCGGTAGGTAGGACCGCCATTGTAGTTGAAGACCGACACTTGCCCTTCAAACTTAAAGATAGAGCCGAATACCAGCGGTTTGTTTAAAGTCACGCATATATCATTCACCAGGTAACGGGTCTGGAAATTGTCAGAACCATCTACTACCAAATCATAGGTGGCGATTATCTCTTCTGCATTTTCGGCAGTAAGGCGTTCTGTGTAAATGCGAAAATTGACAAAAGGATTCTGTTTGCCCAGTTTCTCGGCCGCCACTGTGGCTTTTTTGCGTCCTACATCCTCCACCCAGTAAAGTATCTGGCGCTGCAGGTTACTCTCGTCCACCACGTCATTATCTACAATCCCGATGGTGCCCACGCCGGCGGCGGTAAGGTACTGCAGCACGGGGCACCCCAAGCCACCTGCACCTAGCATCAGCACCTTGGCCTGTTTCAGGCGTGCCTGTCCTTCGTGACCTATCTCAGGTAAGATTATCTGGCGGCTGTAGCGTTTTATTTCTTCTGCTTGTAGCATGGCTATACATTAATTAAAAAGCTCTGTCCCAATCCTTCCACACCGCTTCGTAGCCCTGCGACTTTAGCATAGCGGCTATCTCTTCCGGGCTCCGCTCATCTGATATTTCGAACTGTTCCAGCGAAGCCGGCTCTACGACATATCCCCCCGGGTTTGTTTTGGAGCCTGCGCTCATGGATGTCACGCCGAGCCTGATCACGTTATTGCGGAACTTCTCCGATTCGCGGGTGGAAAGGGAAAGCTCCACTTCTTCGTTGCAGATGCGGTAGGCGCAGATCAGCTGCACCAGTTCCCGGTCCGTCATCTCGACCTTGGGAGCGAGGCCTCCGCAAAACGGGCGCAGCCTCGGGAAAGAGAGGCTGTACCTGGTTTGCCAGTAGGTTTTCTCCAGGTAGTTCAGGTGCAGTGCGGTAAAGAAAGAATCCGTGCGCCAGTCTTCCAGGCCAATCAGCACTCCCAGTCCTATTTTGTGAATGCCTGCTTTTCCCAGGCGATCGGGGGTATCTAGGCGGTAATAGAAGTTGGATTTCTTGCCCTTCAGGTGATGCTTTCTGTAATCGTCCTTGTGGTAGGTTTCCTGGTATACCAGCACGGTGTTCAGGCCATAGGGTATAAGCTCCTCATACTCGTCCTGGTCTAGGGGCTGCACCTCCATGGAAATGTGTGAGAAGTGCGGCCGTATAACCTCCAGCGCCCGCTTAAAGTAATCTATGTGCACTGTATTATTCGCTTCACCGGTGACAAGCAGCACATGGTCGTAGCCCAGTTTTTTGATGGCCTCTACCTCCTTCAGGATCTCCTCCTCTGTAAGCGTTTTGCGGCGCATTTTGTTATCATAGCTGAAACCGCAGTAGGTACAGATGTTCTGGCACTCGTTGGACAGGTAGAGCGGCACATACATCTGTATCGTATGGCCGAAGCGCTTGCGGGTAATCTGCTGGCTTAGCTGCGCCATCTGCTCCAGGTATGTGGCGGCAGCAGGGGAGATAAGGGCCTTGAAGTCTTCCAGCGTTCTCTTCTGGCTACTTAAGGCACTCTCTATATCAGCAGCGGTTTTTGCGTAGATGCTTTCCTTTACCTGCTCCCAGTCATGGCTGTCAAAAGCTTCTCTGAAGTTACTCATCTAAAAAGGATGTTAAAGGGCTGCTTGCTGCCGCATGTTGCACGGGTTTGGCCAGTTTGGCTTCGTAGGCCATTCGTCCGGCTTCCACGGCCAGTTTAAAGGCTTTGGCCATCTGCACCGGGTTTTCTGATACGGCAATTGCCGTGTTTACCAGCACCGCATCAGCGCCAAGTTCCATTGCTTTTGCGGCATCCGATGGACTCCCGATGCCTGCATCGATTACCACCGGTACTTTGCTCTGCTCTATGATGATCTCCAGAAAATCGATTGTTTTCAGGCCCTTGTTGCTGCCGATAGGAGAGCCCAAAGGCATAAGGGCAGCTGTTCCCGCCTCTTCCAGGCGCTTGCACAGCACCGGATCTGCATGGAGGTAGGGTAGCACCGCGAAACCCAGCTTTACCAACTCTTGCGTTGCCTTCAGAGTCTCTATTGGGTCAGGCAACAAGTACTTCGGGTCCGGGTGGATTTCCAGTTTTACCCAGTTCGTTTCTAGTGCTTCCCGTGCCAGCTGGGCGGCAAAAACAGCTTCCTTTGCGTTGCGCACACCGGAAGTATTGGGCAGCAGGTTAATGTGCGGGTGCTTCAGGTGATACAGGATGTCATCTTCTTCGGCATGTATGTCCACGCGTTTTAAAGCAACGGTGACTAGCTCAGAACCCGATGCCAGTAAGGCCTCTTCCATTAAGCCGGAGGAGCTGAACTTACCTGTGCCGGTAAACAGGCGTGACTGAAATGTTTTATCTGCTATCTGTAACATATTACACTGCTAAAGTTGAACTTGCTATGAATTGTTGAACGGAGCGTATAACGTCTGCTGGATCAGCAGCATGAGTGATCGCACCTGACATGGCAATGCCATGTACTCCTGCATGCAGTAGTGCAGCCACATCGTCTGCCACTAATCCACCTATGGCGATGATGGGAATGGTGACACCTTCTTCAGCTAGTTTACTTAGAATGTTCACGTATCCCTTCAATCCAAGCACAGGGCTTAGTTTCTCCTTAGTCGTGGTAAAACGGAAAGGCCCCAGGCCCACGTAGCCGGCACCTTCTGCCACGCGTAGCTTGATGTGCTCCAGGGTATTGGCAGTGCCACCAATGATCATTTTTTCACCTACTATGCTTCTGGCTTCCCGGATAGGCATGTCCTGCAGGCCCAAGTGCAAGCCATCTGCTTCTACGGCTTTGGCTATGTGCGGGTAATCGTTGATGATCAGCTTGGCCCTATACGCTGAGCAAAGCTTTTTAGCCTCTTCGGCATGACGGGCCACAACAGTTTCAGGAGAGTTCTTAACCCGCAGCTGCACCCAATCGCAGCCGGCATCCAAGGCTTTATGTATGGCCGCAACATGCGTTAGTGCCTCTGTCTGTTGCGATATATACTGTAGTTTAGCTATCATAATTGTGGTAACCGAATAAAGTATTGTTACTGCTTAGAAATAATTCGGTGTAGCGCTTGCCACGGCGGCAGGCTTCCGGTAAAGTATGGCCCAATGCCAGGTTGGCCGCAACGGATGCCGACAACACACAACCCGAACCATGCTTGGGAGAAACGTTAGATAAAGTTGGCTTTAAGGTGATACAGGAGTCTGAGGCAAAGAAATAGTCTGTTCCCGGTGCTTCCGGATTATGGCCACCTTTCAGAAGTACAGCGCAATGCTTTGCCAGTGCTTTGGCTGCTTCCTTTGGAGACAGGTCACCGTTTAGCTGCTGTATCTCATTGTAGTTAGGCGTTAGCAGGGTTATCTCCCGTAGCACTGCCGTCAGCTTTTCATCCTCCAGTATTCCGTGAAATGCAAAGCCCGCACTGGCTTTTAGTACAGGGTCCAGTATGATCTGAAGATGTGGCTGCCGGCTCTTTAGGTATAGCATCACGTCAAGCAGCACATCCAGCTCCTGCACAATCCCGATCTTACAGGAGCTGATCTTGAATTTAGTTACCAACGGCTCCAGTTGCTTTATGATCTCACGAGCACCTAACCATTGTACCTGCAGGAAGTCCGTATCATTTTGCACCGTTAAGGCAGAACATACACCAAAACCATAGACCCTATGCTGTTCAAATGTTTTGATGTCGGCAAATATGCCAGCTCCGCCACTAGGGTCGATTCCGGCGATGCTTAGTACGTATGGGCGAGTATCTGGCATTTCTCCTTGGTTCTGATGAAGTTACTAACTGCCTGTTCCGGCTGATTCCAGATGCTGCCAAGCACGGCTGCTCCGTCAAAGTGCATTTTCGGGACCAGTGAAATGTTTCCGGCATCAATTCCACCCAGGGCAATAACAGGCACCGCTTTCTCTGCAGCTGTTAAACAAAAATTAGCTGGAATGTCTGCTGTATAACCAGGCTTAGAGATACTGTTAAACACGGGGCCGAAGAAGGTATAGCTGAAGCAGGAGGGAAGCTGCTGCAGTGCTTCAGTGGAGTGCACAGAGGTACTTAACTGGTACCCATCTGATTTTAATGTTGTGAACTTTGCTAATGGTGTTATACTTCTGCTTTGCTCCGTGAAGTGCAGCCTGTTTAACCCAAACTCACCTGCCAGCACGTGGTGCTGGTGCAAAGCTATTTTAGGAGAATGCACAGCATCTATCTGTGAAAGCAGCTTCCTGAGTTGTTCCTTCGGGTAGTCTGGTTTACGCACATGAAAGTGTTCCAGCCCTGCCTCAAATAACTGGTTGATGCGCTGCGGCTCCCCGGCTACCGGAGCAGGACTGGAAATAACGATCAGTTTCATTTACAGGTATAGCTCACTGCCTTTCTGAGTGAACTCTTTTGATTTCTCCTCCATACCTTTTCGTAAAGCTTCCGCTTCTTGCACGCCCTGCTGATCAGCATACTCCCGCACTTCCTGCGTGATTTTCATAGAGCAAAAGTTTGGTCCGCACATGGAGCAGAAGTGGGCAATTTTGGCGCCCTCTGCCGGCAGTGTTTCATCGTGGAATTCACGCGCTGTATCCGGGTCAAGTGACAGGTTGAACTGGTCTTGCCAGCGGAACTCAAAGCGGGCCTTGCTCAACGCGTTATCGCGGTACTGTGCGCCCGGGTGTCCCTTTGCCAAATCGGCCGCATGCGCTGCAATCTTGTAGGTGATCACCCCATCCTTAACATCCTTTTTGTTTGGAAGCCCCAGGTGCTCTTTCGGGGTTACGTAGCAAAGCATGGCCGTTCCAAACCAACCGATCATCGCCGCTCCGATAGCTGAAGTGATATGGTCATAGCCCGGTGCGATATCGGTTGTGAGTGGTCCAAGGGTATAGAAGGGCGCTTCGTGACACTCCTTTAGCTGCTTGTCCATATTCTCCTTGATCAGGTGCATCGGCACGTGGCCCGGACCTTCAATGATCGTCTGCACATCATGCTTCCAGGCAATTTTGGTCAGTTCTCCCAATGTCTCCAGCTCTGCAAACTGAGCCGCATCGTTGGCATCAGCCAAGCAGCCGGGGCGCAGTCCGTCACCCAGAGAGAAGGACACGTCATAGGCTTTCATGATCTGGCAAATCTCTTCGAAGTGCGTGTACAGGAAGTTCTCCTTATGATGCGCCAGGCACCACTTCGCCATAATAGAACCACCTCGGGAAACAATACCGGTTAGGCGTTTAGCCGTCAACGGCACGTAACGCAGTAATACGCCGGCATGTATCGTGAAGTAATCCACTCCCTGCTCTGCCTGCTCAATCAGCGTATCGCGGAAGATCTCCCAGGTCAGGGCTTCTGCCTTGCCACCGACTTTCTCCAGCGCCTGGTAGATTGGCACCGTACCAATTGGAACAGGGGAGTTGCGGATAACCCATTCACGGGTTTCATGTATGTTCTTGCCCGTAGAGAGGTCCATGATGGTGTCGGCTCCCCAACGGCAGGCCCATACGGCTTTCTCTACTTCTTCCTCGATGCTCGACGTAACAGCAGAGTTACCGATATTGGCGTTGATTTTCACCAGGAAATTACGCCCGATGATCATCGGCTCAGTCTCGGGGTGGTTGATGTTGGCCGGAATAACAGCGCGGCCTGCAGCTACCTCCTGCCTTACAAACTCCGGCGTGATGTGGCTTTTAGGGGTATTGGCACCAAAACTGTGGCCGGCATGCTGATGTGCAAGGGTTGGGTTCTGCTCGTTCAGCACATCAATGCGCTGGTTCTCACGGATGGCGATGTACTCCATCTCCGGCGTAATAATGCCCTTCTTGGCATAATGCAGCTGCGTTACATTCAGGCTGTCTTTAGCACGAAGAGGTTTGCTGATGTACTGGAAGCGAAGATGATCAAGGCTACTGTTGGCAAGGCGCTGTTTGCCATACCGGGAAGTTGCGCCCTCCAGCTGCTCCACGTCGCCTCTCTTCAGGATCCAGTCCCTACGCAGGGCAGGCAGGCCTTTCTTTACATCAACCTCCACTTCAGGATCTGTGTAAGGACCACTGGTATCGTATACGGTAACCGAGGCGTTCTTCTCAACCTGTCCTTCAGAGCCAAATATTTTGGTATTGGTCAGGCTAATTTCGCGCATGGCTACGGAAATGTCGTGCAATTGCCCCTTTACATACACCTTCTTTGATGCCGGGAAAGGTGTGCGGGTAATGGTCTGTTGCTGTGGTATTTTTTCTTTTTTCATAAAGCTATGGTTACAGATGAAAAGGCGAAAGCTTAACCGCCCTGCGTTGCTCTGATGATGGTGACAGAATCGTTGGGATGTAAAAGGTGCTCTGCCCAGCTGGGCTTTGGGACGATAGCGTTGTTGACCGCAATAGCAATACCGTTCTGATTTTGTGGCAAAAGGATTTGGAGCAATTGCTGTAAAGAGCAATTGTCGGCCACTGTTTGAGCTTGTTGATTGACAGATATATCCATTCCTGTAGAGTTTGGTGCAATAGACCTTAGGAATGGACCTGGGAAGAATAGAAAATACCCCGGCTTATCTTCACTTTTCCCTACGGCAGTATGAACTGCATCAGGTTCAAAGGGTAAATCTCAGCCCTATAAAGTTTTACAGGACACCCCTAAAGTCTGCTCAAAGCTAACAGCAAAAAGATGGAAACCAAAAGAGAAAGGAGAATTCTTTTTTCTACTTTCTTTTTAAGAGATGACTTCAGGGCAGTAGCGCAGAGATCGTAGAGGCAGGCTGCGCCAGGTTGTAAAATGTAGACAATGAATGCTTAGACTCTTTCTGACAGACACATCATAAGCAAAAAGTTGAGGATAAAGCGCAACGGAATCGGCTTTAGCGTCCGAAGTGCATAAAAAGCCTTTATCATAAACTAAAGGGCTTTGGAGTAGGCTAATGGATCAAGTTATCGAACCATATCTACAAAGATTTAGTGTCTGTGAGTAAACACCTAGGAAGAGGAGCGGTAAAGCCCTACTCAACGGTACTGTTGAGTAGGGCTTTATCATAACATTGGTGAGGCGAACACCACCTCAGGGGCAGGATACAAGGGTGCCCGTCTTGGGTGCTTTACCAGGGTAAAGAATCAGTTCTTCCCCCCAGGTGCTTTGCATTCCTTGAGATAGGCTTTTGGTGAAGTACTTCGGAGGTTTAACGGAAGCCAACCTTATGCAGACGCCGCAGGAGTATGATGGGGTAGCTTCCCGGATAGAAGACTTGCTGGATGCCTTGCCAGGGTCAGCGAAGGCAATGGAGCTAAGACGGCTGACGAAACTAGTAGTAGAGTTCGCATCCACAGGCCTGCCTCTTTAGGCGCGATCAAAACTGTCAGTGTCGGGGCAACTGTTTATACTAGAGGATAGGCAAGTCTGGTCCCTACTTATCATAAAGGAGCACATGGGCTATAAAAAAGAAAAGGCCCTCGGGATGAGGAGCCTTTCTTTTATGATCAGTTTTTAAGAAAACTTTTCAACTTTTAGCCGTGCTTTTATACGCAGGCACCTACAGTTGGGTTATGATAAGCCGGATAGATAGTGTAGTTTTTTTGAAGTCCCGATAACGGCAGGTTTGTTCAACAGGATCCGTCTGTGCCTGCACGTTGCGAATCGTTACTCTGGCATTATTAGCGTTCGCTGCCGGTATCAAAGGTGCGGTTGATGCACTTATCACTGCGCTTTCCCATTTCCGGAGTTGGAGAAGTAACCTGTTCCCTGTTTCTGCAGATTTACCTTGATTTCTTTACCGGGTTTTCTGCCTCCAACAGGGGCAGTTTTAGGAGTCTCTGCGCCTAATCAGGTGGAGGGAAGATGCATATTGCTTTTTTATAGTTTCTCATCTAGCCCAATCTGCTCCGGTACTCACTTGGTGTAACACCCAATATCTTTTTCACATAGCGGGAAAAAAACGAACGGCTGCTAAATTCCATCTCATCGGCAATCTCGGAAATAGTGAGGTTTCTGTTTTGCAGATGGATGATGATGCGCTCCTTGGCGAAACGCTGAACCCATCCGGAAGCTGTGATACCGGATGTCTTTTTACAAATATGGTTAAGGTATTTTGGAGTGATGTTCAATTGGTTGCTGTAAAACTGTACCTCACGCTCCGTCAAGCAATGCTCCTGTGCCAGTTGCATGAACCGCTCGTACAAGGTTCCGGTTTGCAGGGTGTGTTTCCGCCTTTCATACTCGTTGGCAAAGAGGTGCCACATGTCGAGAATAAACAGTTTCATCTGCAAGCTGAGGGCCTCGTTGTAAAAGCGATGGTCGGTTTCCAAAGCGCGATCACTCAGCCACTTAAAGTTCGAAAGGATTCTTTGCCTGTCATTTTTTCCATGCAGCTTTTTGACCGGATAAGCCCTGGAATGCAGCAGGGCATTGATACTCCAGCCCTGGTCAGGCAAGTTGTTGTTCAAAAAATCTTTTTCCACCAGCAATGCTGTTGCTTTGAAGCCTTTTCAAAGCTGCAAACCTGAAAGCCTGCTCTCGGCAAACCAAAATAGAAACTGCCCTCTTTTGCATTCCATCTGCTGGTCATTGAACATAAACCTGATGCTTCCACGATGACAGCCCTTGTTCTCTGCAGCCTGCTAATCACAGGTTGTCAAGAACAAGCGGACCGGCAGGCAACTGCAGCAGCAGATATGCAAACCATCTTTCCAAAAGGGGAAAAAGGATCCTCGGAGTATTTCACGGGCAATGCTTATAACCACGGCCTGGTTCCTGCGGACTCCACCTATGCTACGCTGGTAGGAAACGTATACTTCGAGCCCGGCGCCAGTAGCAACTGGCACAGGCATCCGGCCGGACAGATCCTCATCATCACAGACGGCATGGGGTACCACCAGATAAAAGGGCAGGCCCGGCAAACGATGAGAAAGGGAGATGTCATTCAGTGCCCGCCCAACACGGTTCATTGGCACGGGGCAAGCCCGGACACAGGCTTACAGCAGCTGTACATCATTCCCAATACAGAGAAGGGTATTGTAGAATGGATGGAGCCTGTAGCAGATGAAGCATACCATGGTGCGGGATAACTTGCTGGCGGGATAACAGTATTGTATACAAAGCAGATGGCTATCTCTTTTAAAACTAAAACACAGAATTAATTATGGAAAAGGTAAAAGCAACAGCAGAGGGAGCAGTTCCTGTGAAAGCGAAAGAAGTGAAAGCGTTCGGTACGGAAGCAGCCGATGCAGCCCTAGAGCAACTGAACATCCAGAGAAGAAACCCCACGCCACACGATGTAGAGATCGAGATATTGTATTGCGGCGTTTGCCACTCCGACCTCCACACAGCCAGAAACGAGTGGCACAGCACGGTCTATCCATGCGTACCCGGTCACGAGATTGTGGGCAGGGTGACAAGGGTCGGCAGCCATGTCACTAAATTCAAGGAAGGAGATTTGGCAGCGGTAGGCTGTATGGTGGATAGTTGCCATGAATGTGACTATTGCAACGAGGGCCTGGAGCAGTATTGTGCAGAAGGCAATACCGGCACCTATAACTCGCCTGATACACACCTGGGCACGCACACCTTTGGCGGCTACTCCGAGAGCATTGTGGTGAATGAAGGCTTTGTGCTGCGGGTACCCGACAACCTGGACCTGGCAGCTACTGCGCCGCTCCTATGTGCCGGCATCACCACGTATTCGCCGCTGAAGAAATGGAACGTTGGCCCCGGCCAGAAAGTAGGGGTTGTTGGTTTGGGTGGTTTGGGGCACATGGCGGTGAAGATTGCCAAGGCCATGGGAGCAGATGTGATCGTGTTTACCACCTCCCCGTCCAAGGTGGAGGATGCCAAGCGCCTCGGTGCCGATGATGTGGTGCTGTCGAAAGACGCAGACCAAATGGCAAGGTATGCCGGCAAGCTGCACTTTGTGCTGGACGCTGTTTCGGCTCAGCACGACATCAATGCCTACCTGAACCTGCTGCGGGTAGACGGATCCTTGGTGCTGGTAGGCGCTCCGGAGCAACCGCTTCCGGTGGCGGCATTTAGCCTCATTCCTTTCCGTAGAAGCTTTGCCGGTTCCATGATCGGCGGCATAGCCGAAACCCAGGAGATGCTTGACTTCTGCGGCAAGCACAACATCGTATCAGACATCGAGATGATCGACATGCAGCAGATCAACGAAGCCTACGAGCGTTTACTGAAAGGGGATGTCAAGTACAGGTTTGTGATTGACATGGCCTCGCTGAAAAATAAAGACGCCAGACCGTCACATCAGGAAAGCTGATTGAGAAACGCTAACAGGTAAGGTGAAATGGCAAGGATATTTATCACAGGATCGGCCGATGGCTTGGGGCAGCTGGCTGCGAAAGAGCTGCTTGTGCAGGGGCACAGGGTGGTGTTGCATGCACGCAATGCCGCGCGCGGGCGTGATGCGATAAACCAGAATCCGGGAGCGGAAGCCGTTGTAACAGGCGATTTGTCAGGCATGGAAGAAACCAAGCATTTAGCTTCTGAGGTGAATGGCTTGGGTGCCTTTGATGCCGTGGTGCATAACGCAGGCGTTTACCAGGCCCCGGCAAAGCGAATCTTAGCGGTCAACACCTTAGCACCCTATATCCTTACCTGCCTAATTCAAAAGCCAAAGCGTCTGATCTACCTGAGCTCGGACATGCATTTAAACGGGCAGTTGAAGCTTGAAAACTTTACAGGTGATCGTAGTCGCATTACCTACTCCGATTCGAAGCTGCATCTGCAGGCCCTTTGCATGGCCGTAGCACGGAAATGGCCGGAGGTGTATGCGAATGCGGTTGATCCGGGCTGGGTTCCTACAAAGATGGGCGGGAGCGGAGCGCCGGGCGATCTGCAAAAAGGGTATGAAACGCAGGTGTGGCTTGCTGCCAGCAACGACGAAAAGGCAAATGTAAGCGGGCGTTACTTCTTTCACCAGAAAGAGGGACACCATAGCCCTGATGCAGATGATGTGGGCCTGCAGGAGCGATTATTGAATATGTGCAAAGAACTGACGGGTGTTTCTTTTCCTCAATAGCCCCTACCTTTGAGCCGGGAGCATGAGGCATCCAATCTGGCAGAACCTAGTCATCACAAGCGGTTGTGGCAAGGTGCAGAGAAAGGGCGAGCCTATTGAGGAAGTCTACCCGGATGACGTAGTCTGTTTGAAACCGATTGAAAAACACCGGCACGGTGCTGTCCCGACAGACGGTATGACGCATATCGCCATACAGGAAAACCTGAACTGCAAAGTAGTGGATTGGAGGGAGAAAGTAACGGGTGATCGATATCAGGAGTAGCCCATCCTAGTTTGAGTCTATACTTTTGAGTGGATGGACGAGGAGAGTTATGCTGCAAGAAATCAACCTAAGCGATAAATTGTCGAACCCCAAAAGCCGCTCCATTTGATGTGGAGCGGCTTTTTTGCTGTAGTAGACCGAAGGCTTGAATTATCGAACCATATCCACAAAGACGTAATGGCTGTGAACAAGTATCTGCAGGTGGGAGAGGCAATAAACACCCCTTAAATTAGATTTGGCAATGAGTTCCGAAGATTTGGAAAAAGATATGAAAATGCAGCGGCCCATCTTTGCAGTGCAAACTTTAATATCAGAAACATGGAAACTAAAAAAGTCTGGTTGGTAACCGGAGCATCAAAAGGTTTAGGCCTGACGCTTGTTCTAAAATTACTCGCAAACAATTATCAGGTAGCCGCCACTTCCAGAACAGTGAATGCCTTAAAAGAGAAAGTCCCAGACCATCTGGAAAACTTTTTTCCGCTGGAAATGGATGTCACCAACAGCGACAATGTGAAAAATGCCATTGACTCCGTCATAGCCCGCTTCGGTAAGATAGATATAGTGGTAAATAATGCCGGGTTCAGCCAGATTGGAACACTGGAGGAACTGACAGACGAAGAAGTAAAGAACAACTTCAGTGTGAATGTGTTCGGCACCTTGAATGTTATTAGAAATGTGGCAAAGTACCTTCGCCAACAAAGGTCCGGTCACATCTTCAATATTGCCTCGATCGGGGGGTACATCGGCAGTTTTCCGGGATTCGGTGTTTATTGTTCTACCAAATTTGCCGTTGCGGGCTTCACCGAAGCCTTGTCCGAAGAAATGAGGGCATTCAACGTCAATACCACTTTGGTATACCCCGGCTATTTTAGAACTGGTTTTTTATCTCAGGGCTCTGTGAAAACCCCTGCTACACCTATTGCCGATTATGTAGCCGCAAGGCAAATGGAAAAGGCCCATCTAAATGAGATTAACGGAAATCAACCCAATGATCCAGAGAAAGCAGCAGAAGTTTTGATTACTTTGAGCAAACATGATAATCCGCCGGTGCACTTCTTCATGGGGGAGGATGCCTACCAGTATGCAAACCTGAAGATTGCAGCTATCCAGGAAAACATGGAGAAGGACAAGGCATTGGCGACTTCAACAGGATTCTAGAGCAAAGCCATGAAAGCTACAATAACGGCCGAAACAGAAAAATACATCGGCATGTGGGTAACCGAAGACGGCTACATCCGCCACGAGCTTTTACCTGACAACCGCTATGACGAAGCCAGAGGCAGCCGGCAAAGCGCTTACCAGGGCAGTTACAAAGTTACAGGGAACCGTATCGACTATAAGGACGATACTGGCTTTACGGCCGACGGGGAGTTTAGGGAAGGGGTACTGTACCACGCCGGAATGGTTCTGCACAAAGAGGCCCAGCCAAAAAATGCACAGGAATGAGAGATGTTTTTAGATTTGGCACCATCAGTGAGTTCCATAGGTTTGCCAACCTGCCCAAGCCGGAGCACCCGCTTGTGAGTATGATTGATTATAACCTGGTGCGTTATCCGGCAGACTGCAAGGAAATCCGGTGGGTACAGAGTTTTTACTCCATTGGGCTGAAGCGTAACGTAAGCCAAAGGTTTAACTACGGACAGCAGGAATATGATTTTGATGAAGGTGTTCTGGCTTTTGTGTCACCACAGCAAATACTTAGCATAGAGATAAACCAACAGGCAGTTGCTGATCCCTCGGGTTGGCTACTGCTTGTTCACCCTGATTTTCTGTGGAAAACGTCCCTTGCAAAAACTATCAGGAAATATGAGTTCTTCGGCTATTCAGTCAACGAGGCGCTTTTCCTTTCGGAAAAGGAGCAGGAGGTGATGGTTGAGATTCTAACGAATATACAGCGGGAATACCTGTCTAAGATAGATAAGTTTAGCCAAAGCATCATTGTCACTCAAATCGAGTTATTGCTCAATTACGCGGAACGCTACTACGAACGCCAGTTTATCACCAGAAGAAAGCCAAACCACCAACTCCTAAACCGGTTGGAAGCCGTTCTTGACAGCTATTTTGATGATGAGGTTATAGTTGAAAAAGGATTACCCTCAGTGGAATACATTGCCGGCAGCTTAAACCTTTCAGCAAATTACCTAAGCAGTATGCTCAAAGTGCTGACCGGGCAAAGCACGCAGCAGCATGTCCAGAATAAACTAATAGAGAAAGCTAAGGAGAGACTGTCTGCATCGGAACTTTCAATAAGCGAAATCGCCTTTGGGCTGGGTTTTGAGCATTCGTCTTCCTTCAGTAAACTGTTCAAGAGTAAGACCAGCCTTTCTCCTTTGGAATTCAGAAAGTCATTTAATTGATGATACGCTGACTCCAGGCTGCACACCTGCGCTTCGTCCTATGCCGTGGTCGGGTCGGTCATCCACCAGCGTCGGGTCTGTGGCGCAGGTGGTCATCATCGCCCCCCGCCGGGCTTGCCCAATGCACGGGCGTAGACTGAGTAGGAGGTGATGCCGTCGTTGACCAGGTCTGGGCTCGGCAGCTGGAACAAAGCTCCGTTGCCGTCCGTGCCATTGGCGTCCAACACCCGGAAGGTGCCGTCGGTCAGGTCGGCGTTCTGCAGGTTGAGCTTGGTGTTGCCCTCTAGGGTGACTAAGATGCGGTGGCCGCTGTTGCCGTCCATAGGCGCGGTCTTTCCTTTTGGCACACCAATGATGTTGAGGGTGTAGTGGGCGCCGCTAGGGGCACCGTTGCCGGTGGCCAAGGCCTTGGAAGAGGTTTTCATCGAGGCGGTCGGGGCTAGGTCCTGATCCTCCGAACAGCTCATGGCAAACAAAGCTGGAATGGCCAGCAGGCTGAACAGTGTTACTTTTTTCATCTCTGATTAGATGTTTAAGGTTTTACAATGTCACCTTCTACTTTGATGGTATTCAAAAATATTAATAGGATATTTAAATACTATAAATTAATTGTGCCGTATATAGCTCACTTAAATTGTATGCTAAACGGCTAGAAGCCAAATAGAAAGGTTGCTGTGCTGCGTCTGTCATCGTTTGAGCGCAAGGGAGGGAACAAAGAGGTAGCCTGCAGCCAATGCCTTGGAATTGGACTGGAATTCCTGTGAAAAAAATAGTATTCTACTACTCCCCAAGCCTTGTGCGGCTGTGGACATCAGCCTGCTTACGTATTGGTTTATCTCCTGATACGAGTGAAAAGGTATAGGTAGAGGTAAGCCTGCCTCTAAGCCTTATAAGGATTGGCCAATCATGATCAAGGGAGAGAAAACGAGAGGAGAGTAAAGGCAGAGTTCGGCAGAGAGTAAAACAAAGAGAGCGGATACTTTCCGTTTCAGCTAAGAACGCATCTAAAGCTACCGTCGAGTTCTAAGCGTGCATCACACCGGGCGCTGGCACTCCTTTTTCCCTGACCTGCTCACACCTCTACTCCCTTTTATAGGATATCACATCGAACTGATATTGTTCGGCTAACTGCATGATTCTGTCCATCACTGTGAGGTCATGGGCAGGCGGGTTAGACAAGTCTACAGCGGGTGTGCCTATGGTATAAAAAAACTCCTCCAGCCCTGCTGGCGTGATGGTAACGAGCAGCTTTCCTGGCTGCTCGTCTATATTCTTGAAAGTATGGGCAGTACCCTTTGGTACATAGACAAAAGAACCCGTTTGGCACAGACGCTCCTCATCACCGCATACGAAAGAGAACCTCCCCTCCAGTACATAAAAGGCTTCATCTTCCCGATGATGGACATGAATGGGTGGTCCATTCTGGGGCTGAATGGTTTCCTCAACCACAGTGTAGGCGCCGTTCGTTTGTTTTCCTGTTGCCTTGAAGGTGTACAAATCGCCCAGCACCCAGTAAGATTCACCTTCTCCTTTATGGCAAATGATTCCTTTGTTTCCGCTCATATAGTGGTATTAAAAACAGACTGAGACCAAACCTTCATTCAAAATCAAGAAAAGGAAATGCCCCTGTTCTTGCACCTTACGCCTCCCTTTACTTCGCCTATTTTCAAGCTTGCACTGCGAGAACCCATCCCGTTCTGGTTTTGGAGGTGCTCGCAGATGTCCAGTACAGTATCCACTGCTTTAACTGTCATTTGAGAGTCTTCTAGTTCTTGGCAGTGACAAAAGACATGAGCAACGCAGGACCTCTGTGTCCGTAGCCTTTAGCGCTTTCCGTGGCCATCGTTATAAAAAGAGGCGTAGAGTTTTACAATAAGCCATTCTTATACCACGTAATTGTGCGTTTTTTGTTTATGTGTCCGCCGTTTAAAAACAGCAGGTAAACTTTCACTAGACAGGAGTAAGGTGTGCCAGGTAACAGCAGGAGAACAAGGCACAGGAGGTGTTGCGTCGCTTAGGTTCGGGCGTGTTTAAATGTAGAAAGGCCAAACCACACTAACTAATTATCTTATTGTCAAATAGGACCCTTACTTTGATATGCCCCCGGTTGCTCTGTTCCCAGTTTTGTGGCTACAGGAGCTATCCTAAGTCAAAAGTGGCTGTTGCATGCTTTCCGTTGCCTGAGACGAAGAAAAGCGGTAGGCGGTTTAACTTTTGTTTGCCCATCGGGCAGTAGCAAGCAACTAAGGCTGTTGCTTTAATAATGTACTCCGCTTTGAACCCACTCTGCTCAATATAAAAGCAGTTATGGGAGCAATAGCCCTCAGCCGCTCCAATTGAGGCGTTGACTTTTGGCGCGCTGCGGAGAGAGAGGAAGATAATTCCATCTGTTACGGCGCTATCCTTCTTATTACTGCCATCAAGAACAACATCCAACCTTATTGCCTCACTTACGCTTAACTACTAGAGAAGCTTCTGGTAGCAAAACTTTGATAAATATGCTTTGTTACTTCTTGGCTTCTTACCTTAGAATAATATTTGTTCAACCTTATAAAATAATCTGATATGAACCGGCGAAAGGCACTGCACGCGACGGCATTGATCGGAGCGGCATCAGTTCTGGGTGTTCCAAAGTTGAAAGCGGCACCGATAAAGGGCAGTACGCCCCCTCTGACCACCGAGGAGATCGCTGCCATTGAGGCTGCCATGGGAAAGAAAGGCACATACAAGGAAGCAGAGGCGCTTCACACGACGTCCCTGCCCAGAAATGACCTGAAGATTAAGGTCAAGGGCGAGGCAGTGCCTGTTCCCTTTGGCTTTGGGGGGTGGGCCTCCATCAAGAAGACTGTAGACGGAAAGTCTGCCATGCTGATGAGCGACACTGTTTTGCTTCAGGAGGAGGTGAACCCTTTGATATCTGCGGCTCATGCCAACGGGCTGGAGGTGAGCGCCATCCACAATCACTTCTTTTACGAGGAGCCGCGAATTTTCTACATGCACCTGCATGGGATGGGCGCTCCGGCCGAATTGGCCAAGAAGTTTGCTGCTACCATACGCCAAAGTAAACTATCGCCGGCAAATCAGCCTAAGGCTGCTGCCACTGCCCCCTCGGCCCAGAGCGGTAATACTGCCGCTGCGTCCGCTTCTCCCCCCACCGCCAAGAAGGCCTTTGATATACCGGCCCTGGATGCCATTATAAAGCACACTGGCACGGAGAACGGGCCTACCTACAAGTACACCGTGGGACGTGAGGACCTGACTGTGATGGCGATGGGGGTCGAGCTGACACAGTCCATCGGGCTGAATTCCTGGGCCTCGTTTGCCGGCACCAAGGAAAAGGCCCACATAGCGGGTGATGTCGCCATGCTGGAACCTGAGGTAAACCCTGTCATAGCGGCCCTCCGCCGCCACAGCCTGGAAGTCGTGGCGCTGCATAACCACATGCTCGGAGATGATCCCCGGATGGTATTCCTGCATTACTACGGCCAGGGTGAAGCCTCTGCGCTGGCCCGCGGTTTTCGGGCGGCACTTGATGAGCTGGGCAAGCACGGGAAAGCTCTGAACCACTCCAAGCATTGATAACTGAAGACCCGCAGGGGGCTGGCCGCTGTGAATGACAATCGATCCTGTTGCTGCAGCAGCCAGCTCTCGTGATGAAAGGCACCCCTGTTTAATACCAAGCAGCTTCCAAGCTGCAAGGATAGTTGAATGAGCAGATGCCCGAGGTATGGTATTGTTTTTCTGCGCTCGGCAGACATGGCGTTATCTAACAGCTGCTCAAGCAGGGGAGGAGCGCAAACAGGTAGTGATATAAACTCTTGCTGAAATCCCTTCTGCAGACACATAGGAAGGGGTTGTAAGTGCAGGAACTGTAGTGTTTGAACTTCATTAAAAAGCCTATAAACGTTTGTTTAAGGGTTTTTTAATGAAGTTTAATACAAAATGGTTTGAGGGGATTACTTCCGATGCAGAAAGCACCCTTTTTATATAACTTATTTATAAACAGATAGATAGTTGTAGCCTGTGCCTGGTTAGGTACAAATGGGGACAGTAAAAGTTTGCTCTTAACTAACCTGTATCAAGTCAAAAAACAAAGCTAATAGTCTTTCTCTTTTTATTATCTAGCTCCAACAAGCCGTCAAATAGGCCTGTGTAATTCAAGTATGAGATAAAACTTTTCCTTACTTCTCCATGTAGGGCTGCCAGTTGACGATGAGTACCTTTTCGTCTGGCAGCAGGAAGTAGCCATAGTCGTAGCAAAAGTAACAGGTGTTGCCCTGGCCCTGTCGAGTGCGATATAGGTGGGTGAAGTGGCGGAAGTCGAAGCCGGAAAGCTGGAGCACCTCGCGCCTGAGTGTGGTTTTGCCCTCGGGACTGAAGCGCTGCAGCAGGAAGCGGTTGTGGCGCAGCTTGTTATTGATCTCCTTCATCAGGCGTTCGCCCGCGTCTTCGCCTCGCCTTTGATTACTGGCGGCGGCGCGACACTGATTAGAGCAGTACTTTATGCCTGCCCTTCCAACTAAAGTTTGACTGCAATTAGCGCATGTTCTCTTCCCGCTATCCATTGGCTTGTTTATTTCCGCTTATAAGTTAATTTTAAGTGTACTTGCCGCTGTAATCATGAACAGCGCTATGAATCAGGCCATTTCACACCATGAAGTCTTTCTCAACTCTCTTGAGCACGAGGGTACAAAGTTTATCCGGCTTTGGTATAAGCCAAACCCTTTTATTACAAAGATGCTGCGTGAGGCTGCCTGAATTAAGTACAGCAAGACCTATAAGTGCTTCGTTATGCGACACAGTCCGCAGGACATTGATCTCACTTATGCAAATTTTCAGGGCTTAGCTAAGGTTAACACCTGTTACCTGTACCGCCCCAAAAGACTGAAACACAGTAAGCTATAACCGGTATTGGCTGGAGGGAAGTAAGGAGAACCGCTTCAAAAACTGCCTGATATGCCGGTGGTGAAGCTGCAGCCGATGCTGGTGGAGGAAAACAAAATGGTGATAAGCGTTACATTCCGCTATAGCCAGCAGGTATGCGAGATCCTGCGGCACAGCAGGCTGACCACCTGGCAGCGGGAACAGAAGTGCTTTGCCATACCCGAGGGCGGGCATCACATACAACAGCTGGCTGAGGAGCTGGAGGGCGTGGGCTGGCTTTGGCTGAGCCGGGAGCTATGCACAAGACCGTTGACCTGAAACTAAATTACCCTCCGCTATTTCGTCTCCTAACACAAGTAGATCCTTGTAAGCAAACAACTTACAAGGATCTACTTGTTTCTGTACCTTGGACTGAGCTTAATTAGATCTTAAACAACTGTTTATGATTTTAAACTTATGAATACTGTCTTTAAATGCACAGTTAATAATTTGCTAACTAGTTTTTATTTAGAAAACGTTCTTTTCTATTATTTAGAGATCCAATTTTTAAACCCTATTCCTCATATTTAAGCTATAATCTAAAAATTTATTTCTTGTTTCTATGCATCAGTTTTGTTTCTTTTCTCATAGGGGAACAAGTATTGAGATAGTGTAAGGGGTCTAACCTTTGAAACTAAATAAAGATGCTCTTTAGTAAAATCATACGTTTTTAAAATTCAATTTTATAGCTGATGTTAGGAATGAGCAACCTGTTAAATTTTGCCTCAACCGTATTTGTTTTTAGGTTATAAAAATCTCCTGAATATTCTTTGGTACCTGTAACATTTAGTACTTGCAGCGACCATAAAGATGAGAATTTAGCCCTGTTCACCCTATATGAAAGTGTCAGCGAAAGTACCGGTAAATCTTCATGTTTTTTCTCAAAGGCCACATTTTCTTCGGTTTCGCCATATATTACCTCTTGTCGGTGCATGGAAGCATCCAAGTCAATAGGTTCTACACGATTACCTCCTAAATAATTTAACCGGATGTTGGTACTGAAAATATTATTTTTGCGAACCTGCCATTCATTCCCGGCCAAAAGGTTAAAAATATAATTTTTGTTAAATAGTGTATTTCTTGTAAGACCATCAGCCCCTGTATATTTGGAATCGAAAACAGCTGCTGTTAACATATAATAGTAGCCTTCGCTCAGGTATTTTTCCAGCGTAAGATCAATACCAATATTTCTTCCCCTGCCTTTGCTTACAAGCGCTTTATTGAAAAAAATGTTATTTCTATTATTCAACGTTGAGATATACCCACTTGAAGCTACCGGCACATGATGTAGGTGCTGATAATAGGGCTCGATGCTCAGGTGCAGGTCATCGGTAATTTTTGCTTGATATGAAAACACATGATGCGATGATTTGGCTAAGTCAAGCCCGGTGTTGGGTGTTCCTCCATTCACAGTTGCATAATACACAGATAATTGTTCCATTCTGCTGTGCATGCCATATGCATAACCAAGGCTCTGTTTATCATTGAGGAGGTACTTTATTCCTGCCCGAGGCTCAATAGAAAGGGCTTTGTTTAGCATGAGGTATTGCGCATTAATTCCTGCATTGAGTTCCAGGCGTGGTGTTAAATTGATTTTCGATTGCGAAAATATTTGCATAAACCCAGTATTTCCTGTTTGATTGGTGACTTGAATAGGGCTTGTACCATTTGCAGGTGACTGCTCCACGTCCAGGGCAAAAAAATTGTGGGTATATCGAATCCCTGTTTTATTCGTGTGTTTATCGTTAAAACTGGTGCTAACTTCACTTTGAAAAGTAACACTACTGGTATTGTTTACTGCTTTCGATTGCGGATGTGCTTTCAAGGTGTAGTCCAGTCGCTCTTCAGAAAAATTCAATCCGCTACCGGTAAGAGACAAGCTGGTTTTCAGGAATGCATCGCCAGGCAAGAGGATTCCATGGGACAGTGCCGTGGCATACATGTACATGGCCGTTTTTGAATTGTCCCGCTGGAAATCCGATTCCCAGTTAGTACTGTCTTCCGCATAATTATCCACACCATCGATAGTGCCAATCCCCCAAAGGGTAAACTTTCCGTACTTCTTTGTAGGGAAAGTAGATTTGAAAGTTATATCCTGATATTTTAAAATACCCGCATCTTTAGGCAGGATTGGGGCGAGTACTGCCATTGTTGAATTCCGGTAATTTACAATGTAAGTGGCAGCTGTGTTTTTGTGAAGTGGTCCCTGGGCCAATGCTTCAATGCCTAATACACCGGCTTTAAATGAGTATTGGCGTTTGTAGCGATTCCCCTCGCGCAAATTTATATCAAACACGCCTGAAAAAGCATTGCCATATTCGGCAGGAAATGCTCCCGTATAAAAATCGCTATTGCTCATCACCTGGCTGCTGATGGCCGACAACAGGCCCCCTCCGGCAACGGAAAGGTTGGCAAAGTGGTTGGGGCTTGGCACCTCTACACCTTCAATCCGCCATAAGAGCCCGTCAGGATTATTGCCGCGAACTGAAATACCATTGTTACTAAAGGACGGATTAGCCACACCTGCAAAAGATGTTGCCAATCGTGCCGGGTCGTCCATCCCCCCTGCATACCGCTGTGTTTCTTCTACAGTAAACTGACGGCTGCTTAAAGTTGCCATGCTGTTCAAAGGAGTGGACTTACTTACGCGGACCACTACTTCATCAAGTTCTTTATTGCTTGGTTGTAGCCCTACATTCAAAGATAGAACCGAACCTGAACTTACCAGAAACTCTTTGATCTCATAGGTGTCGTACCCAATCATTGAGGTTGAAATGGTGTGACGTCCAACTTTTACATCTTCCAGGACAAAATGACCATTTACATCTGATGTCGTTACGGTAGGCGGATCAGTACTTTTTAAAACAATGGTGGCAAATGGCAAGGGCTCTTGGCTTATCTCATCATACACTTTTCCAGTGATATTTCGCTTGATGTCCTGAGCTAGCAATTTCGTTGTAGCTCCCAGCGAAAGCATGCTAAAAACAAAAAAAGCAACACAAACCCGAATATTTATAAGTCTAGGAAAAGCACTGTTTTTTTGCCTAAACACTTTTGGCTCTTTAGCAAAAAAGAAATCTTTATCATTAATGACTATATAGCAGGTATAAAGTACAAGGAGACAGGTTTGAGTGACTTTGCTCATTGGGTGCGTGTCAAATATTTCATTGAAAAATCTGGCAGCTATATGAAATACAATAGGAAGGATAATATTGCTGTTGGTCTTATAATAGATCCAGTTCATGATCATTATAAAAGGGAAAAGGCTCACCCAGAAATTAAGAGAATATATCCATCCCTCTTCAGCCAGATTACTGTTGTAGTAATCATTGATGTATAAATATGGGATGTGCCATATCCCCCAAAATAGCGCAAACAATAGGGAGGTTGTAAAAAGATTGTACCGTCTACGGAGGGAATCTGTACCGTATGTATGCCAGGCCAGTTCTTCCAGGATTGGTGCTATAATAAACATAAACCAAACCGGGAAAACTCCCGAGCTAAAAGAAAAAGACCCTGCCAGCTGAAACTGCCCGATACTATAGCCAAATAAGAGTGAAACGGCCTGCGCCAACAAAATGCTGAGCGGCATTAGGAGAAAGGCCAGTATAATATGAGAATACGACGCACCCTTAAAATTAAAAAAGCGGCCTTTTATATCCCGAACTGCTTCTTTATCGCCTCTTGTGAGAAAAAGAGTAGTAAGCGCGGGTGATAATAAACCCATAAAAGCAATAATACTAATCCAGTAGGTGGATACTGTACCGGCAGGCAGCACCCAACTGGTGTAGCTTGCTATAATCCAAAAAACCCATGAAATAAGAGTTGATAGTCCAAAGAATAGACCGGTTCGCCTATAACTGTTGATGTTCATGATTTCTGTTTTAAATTGTTTAGGATGCAAATATTTCACAGAAATCAATGCACTTCGCCCTTGCGTGAAGGACGAAGCCTTTTAGGAGTGTAGTCCTATAGGATAGGATGTGTTAGTGGTTGATTATCAGTAAATAGCAGATGTGTGTTGGGCAACAGATTTTTATCCGTTAACTATTCAGTTTAGCCAGGTATTGGGAAGGGGTTTCTGATTTAAGCTTCTTAAAAACGGAATTAAAGGCAGATTTTGAGTTGAAACCAGCGTCAAAGGCATGGGCAAGAAGGCTGAAGTTAGTATTGGACTGCGCTCTTCGTATAAACTCTTCCACCCGATAGCTATTAATAAAGTCATAAAAATTAACCTGCTCGTATTGATTGATTAATTGTGACATATTATTTGGCGACATCTCCAGGCGGAGCGAAAGTTCACTTAAAGTAAGCTTCGGGTTCAGATAAGGCTTTTCATTCTCCATTACCCACAGCAGTTCCTGATGCTTGAGCACGGCAGTATCTTCTTTTAGCCCTGATTTTTTATACCCACTTTCAGCATCCACCAGTACTTCTACACTTTTAGGAGCATTAGAAAACAAATCTTGCTGGCGGATGCCTGAGTACCCAATATAAACCACAAACCCAACAATGATGGAATAAAACAAAATGTCAGCATTAAATGGAAAAGCAAACCCAAAGCCTTCACGAAGAATAGAAACAAATGCTACGGTAACAAAGACAAAGCCTGTTGCTAAAATAGAATACTGGAGCCAGCTGAGGCTAATGCGCTTTTCATATGAAAAATTATCCAGCACCAGATTCTTCCGCTTAAGCAGTTTACTGTAAGAGGTAACAGCGTATGTTAAGCCGGAAACAATAAAGCCAATAAGCAAAATAGTCGAAAAAACACTATAATCTTCAACAAGCCCTTTGTCCACCGCTGCCTTTTCTTCGGCTGAATAGGAAAAATAAAACGGCATCATATACAAATAAGATAGGGCTGCGGGCGCAAAATGCAGGTAATCGAGTGGTTTTAAATGGTTGCCGTTCCGGATGGAATAAACAAGATATAGGTATAAAAATGGGCCATGCAGGAAGGGCAGTGGAGTTGTAATACCAATCAGATGGGGATAGTGTTCCCAATAGCCCTTGTAATACAAAAAGTATCCCGTCAGATGAATACCGATAGTAAATAACCAAATTGATAAGATATTGTCGGAAAGTGCTTTATTCTTTTTGGAGAACAAAAGGATACTTAGAAAAAAAGATAATACAATCCCAATATTAAGAATGGTTGTCATTGCTACTTATGGATATAATAGTAGGTCTCTATTGGCTCCTGCTTTAATAATTTAGTCACTAAGTTATAGTGCAATTAAAACCATTTTATCATTGAAGCAAATGTATCAAACGAAACAAAGTGAAAAAAACATGACAACATCATAAACCCGCAGGAAAGCAAGCCTTTGTTCCATTCCATTTTGTTTCACCTGACCGTTGTGTACTGTACGCCTGCAGTGCCTTCCCAAGAAAATAGAGACACCATGTAATAAAGTGTAGCAGTAGGGCTTGCTCACGCTAGGACATTCTGCTACACCAGTACGAAATCCATGATAATAACTAGCGCTAAGCTCTAAGTAATGTTCAATCTCACCTCATAGGGAGTCCCTCTCTTTAAGGCGGTCACCGCCTGGTGTAGCAACTTATTTCTTACGGCATTCAGGATGCTCATATTGCTCTTGCCTTCACTGACCTTGCGCTCGAAGTAGGTCTCATCTCCCTGTTGTTGCGGGTACTGCTCAGTGCCGCCATGCACAGCACCTGCTTTGATTCTTTGTTGGCAAACCAGGACACGCCCGTCCTACCCATTACCCTTCGTGCCGCTTCGGTACTCGAAGGGTGCCACCCGCAGTAGCAGGCCAGCTTGCGCCCGTCCTCCATTCGGGCAAAGCCTTGGGTGTAAACCAAGAGCGAGATGGCCAGCACCTTGCCCCCCTCTTATTGTTAATATTCTGGTGAAGCATTCTCCCATTGCTGCACTTTAGTAGGCACACATCAAGGCTGTCTTTCGAAACATCCACACCCAGAATGAAGGCAGGGGCTTGTGGTTGCATAGTCTATTTCATATCTTTTGACTGGATTATGCAAGCGGCGGGTCGAAAACTTATACTGAGCCCTTCAAGTCCCGAAAATCTATATGTCCCTTGCCTGCGGGTTTAACTTAATAGCAGCCAGACTGAATCGTCTCTTAGACCCTGTCCGCTTTGCTAGCGGGTAGTATGAAGGTAAAAATAGGAGCAATACTGCTCTGCCTGCTAAAAGTATACTATGCGTATTGGAAAAATATCATTGACCTAATTTAAAAGATGGTAGTACTATAAAATAGTAAACATGAATCCTAAAACAGATTGGTTCTTCGACAAAGAAACAAAGTGGCAACAAGAATATGGAAAGCTGAGAAAGCTTGTTCTTGATTGCGGATTGATAGAAGAGTTAAAATGGGGCGTTCCTTGTTATACTTTTCAAGAGAGTAACATAGTTTTAATTCACGGGTTTAAGGACTATTGTGCTCTCTTATTTCATAAAGGCTCTTTATTGAATGATACCAATGGTATTCTAATCCAACAGACTGAAAATGTGCAGGCGGCACGACAAATTCGTTTTACAAATGTTAAGGAAATTGAGGAATTAGGACCCATCATCAAAGCTTACATTTATGAAGCCATTAAAGTAGAAGAACTAGGTTTGAAAGTAGATTTTAAAAAGGCCAAAGAATTCAATGTTCCTGAAGAATTTCAAAATAAATTAAAGGAAAGACCTGATTTGAAGGCTGCTTTTGAGAATTTGACACCTGGGCGACAAAAAGGATACCTGCTGTATTTTTCACAAGCCAAACAATCCAAGACCCTTGAATCAAGAATAGAGAGGTGTATTCCGAAAATCCTTGAGGGAAAGGGCCTGAATGACAGGTAAATGAACAAAAGTTAAAAGTACTACCGCTAAGAATGTATTCAGCTTTTGGCAGGTAAACCAGTAAATCAAAGGTGTTTGACGCTTGGTTAAGTCTGTTTTGTGCAAACTGGAAGGGAGGGCTTCGAAATATGCCACAAGCCTCATGCGAGTCCATTAGCGAAGGCTAATAAAGACCAATGAAAACCAAGGTGATTTGTCAATAACAAAAGAAACTGAGTTAGTAGGGATGCAAAGGGTAAGCGAAACTGTTTCACATGCCCTAAACAAAATGATGCAATACGCTCAACCCGGAATGAGTACAAAGGAACTGGATGAGTATGGCGCATAGATTCTTTCCGAATTTGGCGCACAGTCAGCACCCCATCTTACTTATGGCTTCCCGGGCTGGACTTGTATAAGTGTTGATGAAGAGTTTTGCCACGGCGTTCCGTCAAATAAGCAGATATTGAGAGAAGGTGATTTAATGAATGTTGATGTTTCTGCCGAGCTTGACGGTTTTTGGGCCGACAATGGAAGTTCTTTTGTTATTGGTAATGATATTCACCATCATCAAAAATTGGTTGACGCATCAAAAGAAGTATTACCATAAGCCATCAGTAATATCAAAGGAGGTGTGAGAATATCAGAAATTGGTTATTTGACAGAAACAGAAGCCAAGAAGAGGGGGTACAGGGTCATCAAGAATCTTGGCGGTCACGGAGTAGGCAGAAGACTTCACAAACAACCTGATGAACTGCTCAACTTCAGGAACAGGTTTGACCAAAGAAGATTCAAGAAAAACTCAGTAGTCGCTATCGAAACGTTTATTTCAACCACATCAACTTATACTAAAGAACTAAGCGATGGATGGACACTGGTTGGAAATAAAGGAGGATAGATATATGGCTCAATATGAACATAGGATTGTAGTAACCGACGGTGAGCCGCCTGTATTGACAGAAAGTAACAGAATTTTTGAATAAGCACAAAATTGAGGAAGTAGGCTTGGACCGCTGACATCATGTAAAAGGCATCTTCGGCCGACTGCCTCCGCCGCCGCTTACACGCGAACGCTGGCAGTACTATACTCCAGTTGAGATTTTGAAACACCGATTTTACCAGAAGTCTATAAAAGAGCAGAACCGTGTTCAGATCATTATCGGTCTTGGCGCATTAGCTTTCAACCTGTGCATGTTGCTTCTCTCAGTTTCAACCGGGATTTACATGCTGTGCATACTTTCAGTCAGTATCACACTATCAGTTATTGCTCCTTTTTTGACACTCCCTCGCTCAAAGAAAATAATAAGCTTACCTACTACTCTCCGCTTTTCCTGGCAGATAAGGAGAAAAACGGAGTTATCACCATCCAGGGAGGCACCTTGTTTAATTACCTCTATGTGCTTGATATGCAGCGCGAACAGCAGAGAACAAGCTACATCATCCAAAGTTATCTGGAGGGGATACTTGCGCTAATCGAAGAGTGTGGGGCCTTAGATACTTGCTCCAGCAAAGTGAAAGCAACCAGTTATATCCTGAACAAGAGAACGGCTGAGAGGTTAGGATTTACTGAGGTTAAGACAGAATTTAGTAATTAAGTAGTATAGGTTAAACAATAAACTCTCAGTGACCTCTATTCGTGCTAAACCTTATTTATTAAGCATACTTATAAAAGTCTTGCAATAAAGAAGGATAAAACAAATGAGGTGTTTTTTAAGGATACACAAAGGTTTAAGCTTCCGAATAACATAAGTGCAGAAGAAACAGTAGTTGAAATGAATAATACAGACTTAAAAGAGTTAGAAAGAGTGTTTAGTGGGTCCAGTAATATGGCCAAGGTAATGCGGGAGTTTGATTGGAATAGCCCCTGTTTAGGCCCTGTTGAGGATTGGTCTGCTTCACTTAAAACGTCCCTTAGTATTATTTTGACTGCTGCTTATCCGATGGCACTCTTATGGGGAGAAGAAATGATCACATTTTATAATGATGGTTACATACCCGTATTAGGTGCAAAACATCCTAAATCATTAGGCAAGCCCGCTAAAGTAAACTGGTCAGATATATGGGATGTAGTAGGGGCTCCGCTTGAAAATGTAATTCAAAAGGGAGAAACGGCTTTTGAAGAAAAGAACCTGCTTTACATGGAGCGGAAAGAGTTTAAGGAAGAGACTTATTATACTTACTCCTATAGTCCGGTATTTGAAAGCAATGGCACAGTTGGTGGAGTTCTCTGTGTCTGCTTTGAGGAAACATCGCAGGTTCTGAATGAACGTAGACTTAAAACTATAAGTAAAATATCCAGCATTCGTACAGATACCTCAATAAGCGTAGCCCGAAATGAGGTAATGGGAGTGCTTGCTGAAAATACAAACGATCTACCATTCGCTATACTTTATGATGTAGATAATGGCAACCCTACTCTTTATGACTATACAAAACCTGCCTTCACGGAAAATTTAGAAGATCTGCCAGATTTACAGAGCCTTACGCAGCTGCTTACAAAGGGGGATCATGCATCAGGTATAAGAACTGTAACCATTCCTGCAGCACTTAAAAACGTCTTAAAAGCACCTTGTAATGGGAAGTTGCCTGATCAGGCAGCTATTGTGCCTGTTAAAGAAATAAGTGAGAACATCACCAGGGGATACCTTGTGATGGGCATCAGTGCAGTCCTGTCTTTTGATGAGGCTTATTCTAAATTTCTGAACCTGCTGTCATCACAAATAAATACCCTCGTAACAACTGTAAGATCATTTGAGCAGGAACGTCTTCTATCAGAAAAGCTAATAGAGCTCGACAAGGCAAAAACGAACTTCTTCCACAACGTTAGTCATGAGTTCCGTACGCCCTTAACACTTATTCTGGGGCCGCTTGAGTTGCTTCTGAGTAAATCTGAAAGTCTTTCAAATGAAGATCGGGAAAGTCTGCAGCTTATGCAGCGCAATGCAATGAGACTGCTGAAACAGGTAAATAATCTGCTCAACTTTTCTTACGTTGAGTCTGGCCGTTATAATGTTAGCTATGTGCCTGCAGATCTTTCTAAGTTAACGCGAGAACTTGGCAGCACTTTTAACACATTGATGGAGCAGGTTGGTATAAGTTACACGATAAAGGTTGATGCCGTTACGAAGCCTGTTTTTGTTGATACAACGATGTGGGAAATGATCGTGCTGAACCTGTTGTCGAATGCCTACAAATTTACGGCTGCTGGTACTGTTGAATTAGCTTTAAAAGATAAAGAAAAGGCGATTGAGCTACATGTGAAAGACACAGGTATAGGCATAGCTCAACAGGAAATTCCTAGGATATTTGAAAAGTTTCATCGGGTAGAACAACAGGGCGGGCGCTCGATTGAAGGATCTGGCATTGGTCTGGCCTTGGTGGCTGAGCTGGTAAAACTGCATGGTGGCAGCATTGATGTAGTAAGTGAAGCAGGTCGAGGAAGTGAGTTCATAGTTCGTATACCTAAAGGTTCCACTCATCTTCCGGAAGACAAAATACAGGTTGATGCGAGCATCAGAAGTGAGATTTCGATAGAAAAGGTCCAGTCTCAACTGGAGGCAGAAGCTTGGTTAGACAACAGGTTGGAACTTTTCCATGCCGAAGAAGAAACAGCGTCAGAGATAAGCTTACAGCATCAGGATCGCCCGCTTGTGCTGCTGGTTGATGACAATGCAGATATGCTGGATTATGTTAAAAGGATTTTGAAGCAAGACTATGCATTGCTTACAGCCAGTAACGGCCAGAAAGCGCTTGAAATCTTAGAGCACCAAAGGCCTGATCTTATACTTTCTGATGTTATGATGCCTGTAATGGATGGTGTCGAACTGCTTAAAATGCTCAGAACTGTACCTGCCTATATCACAATACCTGTTATACTGTTATCAGCAAGAGCTGGAGAAGAAGATAAAATGTATGGCTTAGGCACAGGAGCAGATGATTATTTGATAAAGCCTTTTAGTGCAAAGGAGCTGCTTACGCGGGTTAAAGCCAATATTAGAAATTCCAGGCTACGCAATGAACTGAAAGAAAGAGAGCACCTGCTGCTTAAAGAATCGGAGGAACGGAAAGAGCTGCTTGAATCTATACTTAGCAGTATAAGCGATGGATTTTATCACGTATCCCATGATCTGGAATTTATCTATGTGAACAACCGTGCTCTCGAATTATCGAATAGAACGAAAGATGGTCATATCGGTAAAAAAATACTGGATGTTTATCCTTACCTGAAGGATACTGCCCTGTATCAAACGGTGCTTCATGTTAGGGAGACTTTGCAACCGGCAGGCATCGTATACTATGATACTGAATTAAATAAGTGGTTTGATGCCAGGCTTTACCCGTCGGAAAAAGGTATCACAGGCTATTTTGCTGATGTAACAGATAAGAAAGTAGATGAGCAGGCCCGTTTAGAGACAGAAAAGCGGTTTATTGAAATGGCCAATGCGGCACCTGTTCTGATTTGGATGTCTGGCACTGATATGCTCTGCGACTTCTTTAATGACAAATGGCTCGAGTTTAGGGGACGTACGCAGGAAGAAGAGTATGGCTATGGCTGGGCCGAAGGCGTACATCCAGATGATCTGGACGCCTGTATCAAGACCTATACAAATGCCTTTAAAGCGGGGGAGGAGTTCAGCATGGAATACCGCCTGCTAAACAAGCATGGGCAGTATCGCTGGTTGTTGGATAATGGCGTTCCAAGAGTTACCGATGAAGGAGAAATGCTTGGTTACATTGGTGCCTGCACTGATATTACGGAGCTAAAATGGGCCGAAGAGTTAATGAGTAAGTATAACGTTGCGTTGGAAGAACGGGTGGTAGAACGCACTGCCGAACTGCGGAAAGTTAACGAGCAGTTGCATTTGCTTACGTCACATTTGCAGGACCTGCGTGAAAACGAACGCAAGCTGATAGCAAGTGAAATACATGATGAACTTGGACAGGCTCTCACTGCGCTTAAGATCGAAATATCCCTGCTATACGACCGTATGAATGGAAGCAGAAGCAAATTAAAGGGTGAAATGGTAGAGAGCCTTGGCAGCATGGAGAAGGCGCTGGATGCTTCCTTATTAGCTTTACGCAAAATTATTTCTCACCTGAGGCCTTCCCTTTCCGATGACCTGGAGCTGGTTTACGAGATACAGCGGCTTGTTGCCGACTTGGGTAAACGCATAGGTACACAAATAGTGGTGAAGTCTAATGTAGAACATGTTGAGTTACCACCGACCATAGCCATAGAAGTTTACCGGGTGGTACAGGAGTCTGTAACAAACATTATGAAACATGCACAGGCTGCAACTGCTTTTATTGAAATCATAAAAGAAGATGATAAATTTAAATTTAGGATTGTAGATGATGGTGTTGGCTTCGATGACCAGGTATTGTTAGGTAAACAGTCTTTTGGGTTACTTGGTATCAAGGAGCGTGCGCAGCGTATAGGGGCAGACTTAATACTGGACTCCTGCAGGGGAAGGGGAACCACAGTGGAGTTAACACTTGATGCAGCTCTTAATTAAAAGATTAAAGCATGATTAATATACTTATTGCTGACGATTATGTCCTGATACGGGAAGGGTTGAAAAAAGTAATAATGCGCGACCCGGACATGCAGGTGATAGCAGAAGCTACAAACGGAGCTGAGGTGCTACGACTACTTCAGAAGCACGAAGTTGATGTTGTTGTGCTTGATATAACAATGCCTGTCAGAGATGGTATTGATGTGCTAAAGGACATAAGTAAATATTATCCCAACATATCAGTGCTTATTCTTACGATGCACTCTGAAAAGAAATATGCTGTGCGTGCACTTATGGCCGGCGCTGCCGGATACATGACGAAGGAAAGCGCTGCCCGTGAACTGATAAATGCTATACGTAAGGTATATGAAGGAGGAAAGTATGTTTCTCCTGAACTAGCCGAACATCTAGTGGAAACCTTAAGAGCTGGAGGTAAGCAGGTACAGCAACACAGTCTGCTCTCTGATAAAGAGTTCCAGATAATGTGTAAACTGGCAACAGGTGATAGTGTTAAAAGTATAGCAGCATCCCTTCATATTACCACTAGCACGGTGCATACTTACAAAAACAGGGTCTATAAGAAGATGGGACTCAGTACAATCCCAGAACTGACCAAGTATTGTCTTAACAATAATCTATTAGATTAACCATAATTGTTTCTTCGTGCTCTTGTGTTACAAAGTATAGCCATTCACCTCTTTTGATACTTTGTTTATTGTAAGTCTTATGTAGCTAAAGTTATATGTTGTCATATAAAGTGCTACAGTTTTTTGTAGCATATGCTACATTATTTGCCCATTGGTTTGATAGCTGTAACCCTTCGGAGAAGCGTACTTTGTATAGTAAATCAAGTATGTAAAGCACGCAGTTTTATTTCGTGTACAACGAGTAAAAGCGGTAAAGTATTATTCTACTAGCGACTAGCCTGCACACACTTTGCACAACAGCGATCCGAAATAATTACAATAAATGGTTGAAGGGACAAAAAGGATCATAACAGATCTTGTGCTGGTCGTTTCTGGCACAGGGCATTATCAGGAGTTTGAGACAGGTTCGATTTCTGATCTTTATATGCAACATGATAGCCTGCCGCATTTAAGCCTTATTCTTCCAGAGAGTATTGTTGCTGAGCTATTAGATGCCGTCAGAGCTGCGACTGAGAAAGGTGCTATACATATGGTGCGTTACTCGTTAGGCCTTGGATCGAACGAAGAGTACTTTGAGGCCAAAGCTATACCCTTAAATGCTAGCTATGTTCTCCTGCTGATACAAAATGTCACAACGCATGAAATGAATAAAAAGGCACTGTATCAGCGAAACGCCCTGTTGCAGGTTGTAATAGATACGGTTCCTCCGGAGATCACTGCTTTTGATAACCAGGGGAATATCATGATCATCAACAGAGCTGCTCTGAAAAATGGAATTGCTGAGGGCATAGATCTTGAAAATGAAACTCTTAACCTTAAACCTGACGGCAAAACAGCATATGCCGAAGATGAGCTGCCACTGGTAAGAGCCTTCAAAGGAGAGGTGGTTCATGACCAATTAGTTATTAAAAAAAGGGAAAACTATTACCCCAGAACATATTTGGTTAATGCTGTGCCACTTAAAGATGATGCAGGGCATAGCAATGGCGTTTTGCTGGCAGAGCGGGACGTTACTGATATTCAAAATGTACAGCACCAGCTAAAATCTAAAATCAAGGACTTCGATATGTTCATGTACAGAGCATCGCATGACCTGAAGTCGCCGCTTTCTGCCATGCAGGGTGTAATAGACTTTGCTATAGATAAAACCACTGATAAAGAGTTCTTAGACTACCTGCGGCTGATAAAGAAATCTCATGCGATGCTTTCAACAACTGTTAACGATCTAATCGGTCTCACACGCATTTCGCAGAAGGAAATAGTACTGAACAAAATCATCTTGAAAGAATTTGTAAGTGATATAGTAGATATACTGCGGCAAGTGCCTCAGGCAAAGAGCCTGAATATAAAGGCCCTGGTGCAGGACGGTGCTGAATTAACTGCTGATGAAGGATTGCTTAGAGCTGTTTTACAAAATCTTATTTGTAATGCCATCATACACCACCGCCCTGAAGGTGAGGACCGCTTTGTGCTGGTAACAGTTATCAGTCAACCCAAAAGTGTATTTATAGAAGTAATTGATAATGGGCTAGGGATGCCTAAGCCTGTTCAGGAAAAAGTTTACGATATTTTTTACAGGGCAAATCTCAGTGTGGCAGGTTCTGGTCTTGGCCTTTTTATAGTTAAACAGGCCATAGAAAAGATGGGAGCCTCCATCAAACTTTTAAGTGAGGTAGGTGTAGGTACAACATTTAGTATTACGATTCCAAGATAATTTTACATGAAATATTTAAATAAAGTGTTGATCATAGATGATGATGAAGTAAATAATGTCTTCTGTAAGATTGTGATCGAACATTTAGGTATAACAGAAAACGTAGACTATTTTATGAGCGGACCTGAGGCACTTGATTACCTGTCATCGTGCTTCAGCAATGGAGAGGCTGTTCCAGATCTGATTTTTCTGGATATCAATATGCCTTTGATGAATGGTTTTGATTTTCTGAATGCCTATCATGAAATGGGCCTTCAAAAGCGCCTTCCGACTAAAATATCCATGTTATCATCATCAGATATAGAAGCTGACATAAAAGCTTCTTTGAAATACGAGTGTGTTATAGACTATGTAACTAAACCACTCTCGGAATCAGCGCTGCACAGAATTCTGTCTAAGTTAAATTAATTAAATTTAGATGAAAAAGTGTGGTGCTCGAGGCAAAATCAAAAAGCTCTTCAGAATTAACTGAAGCGCCTTTTAGTAGCCCGTAGGGGTGAAAATTACCTACACTGATTGGAGAGTATCTGCAGACGGAAAGTACGTAAACAGGACCCGGTTCTGTCCCTTTTTAAGAGCAATGCATAAGTACTCATGGGTTATGGTGCCTACTCTCCGAAAATGACGCTGTCTCCTAAAGAGACATACCAGAGAAAGAGTGGGAAAAGGGATCGTCAACTTGCGCTATGATTTTTCCTGTGATTCAGCCCATGCCGATATTAAGTGAAGTTACACCACTTGACGATTCTACTTTCGGGACTATAAGTTAAGCAGCGAAATCTGGAAGTTCAGGGCTCTTTATCATGGGCTCCAGTACAAGCTCTTGTCTTCTGGGACAAAACAGAAACACTTGTGCTCGCCACCCATGGTTTCGTCAAGAAAACCAGCAAAGTAGATAAAAAGGAAATTGGTAAGGCCGAGCGTATTCAGGAAATCTATTTTAAAGAGACATAAACATGTAAAGATATTCCTTGAGCGAAGCCGAAGACAGGCTTATAGGAGTGAAAGGAACGCCGGAGCGTGATAAATACGAGTTCGAACTTAAGCTAGAACTGATTGGAGACATGATTCGGGCAGCAAGAAAAGAAAGAAACCTTACGCAGGAGCAACTTGGGCAGCTTATGGGTGTGAAAAAGGCTCAAATATCTCGCCTTGAAAATAATGCTACTAACGTGACGATAGACACCATTCTAAAAGTCTTTAATGCTCTGGAGGCAAAGGTTAACTTTAAAGTAGAATTGCTCAATAGACAAGTGAAAGTTGCCTAAAAGAACTACAGTGGGTAACCCTGCACAGCCCTAACCCTTGCTCCGCTACGGGCTACGGTTGCACCAACACGATAGGGTGTATTCCCCCATATTAGCTATTGACTTCTTCCGCTAACGTTGCTGCGTATTTCTATTGTATCCCTTGCACGACCGGATTTCAATTGACGCTCTAAAGCGCGTGGGGCATTCTGGTTGGAATGCAGAGCCCTTCTACAACTCTAGAAGAGCTCTGCAGAGATCATGCAAAGAAGGAGGCGGATATTGAGCACCGATACGCTGCAAAAAAGCGTCCTTTCCGCAGCGTATCGGTGCTCGTCCACGACATGAAAGCTATCAAACAGAGAGCCCCTTCCGGCGGGACTGCCGTTTTTCTGCCTCCTCTTTCAGAGTGTTCTCAGCCTTATTAACCTGCTGCTGTTTTTCCGGCTCCTGCTTTTGCTCTTGCCGCTGTATCGTCTCCCGCATCACCTGGCGGCGCTGCTCACTGTAGACGTTGAGGGTTTTGAACTGGGGGTTTGCCTCAATAAATCGCTTCACTTCAGACCCTTCCTCCATCGCTGTGACCAGGTACTGGTTGCCTTTCCTTAGGGAGTAGAGCAGCAGCTCCTTTTGCTGCGGGTCCTGCAGATCCTTGATATGAAAACGCTGCAGGGCCTTCTCCAGGTCGTAGCCGTAGTTGTCGTGGTACTGCTTGACTTTGTAATTGCCAGAAGGTTCCCGCGTCTTCAGATCCAGCTGTACCCAGGCTTTATAGAGCTGCTCCTCCGCCTTGAGCAGTTCCTTGTACACGGAGCGCCCTTGCAGGAGGTTGTAGGCCTCTTTGGTGGTGATGCTGCCGTTGCGGTTGATGTAGAAGGTATGGCTTCTTTCCTGCTCCAGGTCAGGGGACCGCAGGGTTGCTTCATACTTGTTGAAAAAATACCTGTCGGTCTGGTCTGAGCGCCGAAAGTGCAGGGTGTGGTCCACCGTGCTGTTGTGGTAGGAGAGCTGCAGGTGGAGCTGAAACTGAGGGGCCTGCAGCTTGAGCTGCTGCTCCAGGTCGCTGTGAAGTTTCTCACCAAAGCCGGTGTACTTGAGCTCTTCTTTCAGGTAATCGAGGTTTTTGGTGTTCATGGATGTATCAGGTTAGCATTTAAGGAATAGTTTAAAGTCACATCAGTTATTCAAACAGCAGGGGGCAAGCCTGGGCCAGGTGTCTGTCACGAGACCGCAGGGTCAGGTGCCTGACCCCGTAGCGCTCGAGGAGCTCGATGACTCGCTCTCTCCCCGGTCCAAGGGGAAGCGCTCCAGGGCAAATAGCAAAACCTTCGCTTCCCCCGGTGCCACCACGGCGTCCCGCGTGCCCCAGGCATAGCAGGGATGCAGCTGGACTTCCTGCGTGGCTGTACGCCTGGCCTGCTGCCTGTCGCGTGTGGCAAAGCGCACCGCCTCCAGTTCAAAAGGCAGGGTGGAGGCATTACGGAGCACCAGCCGGTAGAAGAGGGTGTTTCCTTTTGTATAGAGACCTTCCAGCGCCACCTTGATGCCGCCGCTCTTGTCTTGAATGCCGCGGTAAAACCGCACTTCATGAATGAGTTGGCGGGTGATGCTTTCCAACTGGCCCGCATGCAACCGATTTTCCGGCAGCAGTACGGAAGCTGTGACCGCAGGAAGCGTCTCGAGGGTGAGCAGGGGCTCAGACTGAGCGGAGGCATAGCGTGCGGGGAAGCTGTAGAGCTTGCCATCTGTGGTGATCACTGTCAGGTTCGTGCCGGGGAAGTTCTCCCGCGCTCCCTTGACCTGGAGCACGTTGGCTGTCTGCTCGGGAACCTGTGCCTGGACATCGCCACTCCCCCTGTCCACACTCAGAATGGGGTAGGGGAAGATGAGGCTGGTGGTCTGGCGGGTGCTCAGCTCCAGCAGGGGCAGTGCAGTAGGTTGGGCATAGGCCTGAAACTGTAGCAGGAGCAGGCACAGGAAGATAAGAAAGCTGATTTTTTTTCATGGTATGGTCTGTTTGTAGGTGGAAAAAAGACGTGTAGGGTGATTAGCGGTTTTGCAGGAGCAGGCAGTGACCGGCCTTCACCGTCACTTTCACCTGCCGTGTCTGGCGGTTGAGCATGTCCCTGCGGCGGTGAGGGGAAAGGAGAGCTTGGAGGGGCTGTGTTCGAGCAGGTAACGCTGCACCGCCTGCCTTTCCTCAGAAGTAGGCATGTGGCGCTCGTCTAGCAGGTGCAGGAGCGAGAGGAACTCTTTTTTGCCCATGCGTGCCTCGACGGCACTCTCCAGCAGGGCACCTACCGCTTCCAGGATGGCCGCGGCCTCCGAAGGGAAGGGCTGTTCTGGCCGGGCAGGTGCTACCTGCAGGTCGTTAGCCGCAGAGAGGGGAGGTGCCGCCTCCGGTAAGGCGGCACCCAGGATGGACTCCTGCGAGGGGGATGGCCGATGGGCCGGCAGGCCTGCCCGAACAAAGAGGCGCCCGAGTTGGCGCTTGATGTCGTGTCTGTAAAAGAGCAGCAGTGTGGCCAGGTAGTAGAGTGCCAGGGCCGCGCCGGTAGCCTGGAAGAAGTGGGACCAGGAAATGTTGTCAAGCATGGCTTTTTAGGTTTTAGCCCAACGCCCCGTGCGGCGGGCTTGGTGAGACAAAAGTGGACAGCGCCGCAGCCCCTTCTTCACAAGGCCTCCCTGACTTGGGAAATTTTTTTAGAAAATAAATGCCAAACCCTCCTTCCATATAACCACCACTACCAAGGGGTGGGTAAGAGGGAAAGTCCACCGGACCTTTTCCATATATGCACGCCCTTTGCCGCGGGTGGTGGCCTCAGGCCCCGTCCAGCGTATCCATGCGGTGCAGCAGGCGCTCGCGCATCAGGTCCAGGAACTTGGTGCGGCTGTCTTTCTTGCGCTGGCGCACCTCCTGGAAGGTGCGGTAGACATTGCCCAGCTTCACACCGAAGAACTTCTCCAGTTGCTCGGTGATCTGGCACAGGTCTGCCGTGCCGTTGTTGATTTGGCCTGACTCATAGAGGCCGTAGGCCAACTCAATGAGGTACACCTTCGAGCCGGTCCAGGTCATAGCTGGCTCGCTTTGCGGGACGTTCAGGTCAAGCTGCCCCTGCTCCAGCCGTTGCAGGGCCTGGATCAGGTATTCTCCCAGGCGGCGGTTGGCTTCCAGGCGGGCCACAATGTAATCGTAGTGGGTGCTGAAGCGGGTGTCGGTATCCACGGCGGAGGTGCAGTACTGGTAGGGCAGGTCTGTTTTGCCCCGCACAAAAAGGCGGCTGTCCAGGTAGGAGGCCCCGGAGAGCAGGTACTGGTAGAGCTGCACATGGTGGTCGTAGAAGATGCGGATGAGCAGCAACTCGTTCTCATAATGCCGGCGCAGGTCCTGCAGGCTGCCCAGGGGTTTCTTCAGCTCGATCAGGGCCAGGCGGGCATGGAAGATGAGCAGACTGGTGAACTTGGGCTTGACTTCCTTGAAGAACAGGATCTCCTCGGCCTCCTCGGCGAAGGTATGGGCGATCACCTGCCGCTTGAGTACATCGATGGCCTTACGGATGTGCTGCAGGAGACGCTCCTGGCGCAGGGCCGGAGAGGGGAAACGAAGCACCTCTGTTTCCCGGAGCTGCTGCGTGAGCTCGGCATAGAGTTGGTTGGCTTGCTGTATCATATAATTTTACTGTGTTGGTGTAGCATGGACAGGTGGCTCCAGCCGCAAATACGCAGGCACTGGCAAACCCGGGATCCTGCCGCCAGGCTGCCCGGAGCCGTTTAAAAAGAGGTAAGGAAGCCGCGCCGGGATGTTGGCATATTTTGATGAACCAAGCCAGTAGAGAGGGTGTAGTAGATCATAAGTTATTGGTATGCAATAATTTATGGTTATTAGTAAAGGTTAAGGATGTGATGAACCTTGGGTAAGGATGGAGGCGATGAGGTGCTGTACCTCCTGCTTTACCTGCCGGTACTGCCGCTGCACGGTTTCCGGATCCACCTGCCGGATACCGGGGATGGGGCGGTAGGCCTTTTCCTCACGGACATGGGCCTGGTGGTCGTTTAGGATAGAGGCGTGAAAAGCCTTGAGGCTGATGGGGCACGATGTCTCATCGGCCACGGTGCCGACAAACTCGTCCGAGGAAAGGGAGGAGCTCACCTAACTCGAGATTTTAGTTGACAATAGTCCTAGAAGGGGGAAAGTCTTATTAGCTTCTTTTGCTTTTTGAGTAAAGGTCCAATTCTGGAGTGTTACAGCCGTAGCCTCCCGAAAGTAGCTTTATGAAAGAAAGTATCTTTATGATAGTCTTGATGCAAGGTATGCCTCATGGAAAAATATGATGCAAGCAGACTATAGCAAGACTAACCTGCCTTATAAGCAAATTAAATGGGGAAGTGACTAAGCCCCATAAGTCAGGTCAGCGGCCTTTGGCCTAAACGATATAATTTAAACTGAGCTAAAGCAAGTGGCCTCCCGTCCAGGTGGCAGTGTGGTGACAAAACATAGTAGAACGTCAGGAGGTGTAGGACCTATCTAATTTCTCGATCTTAACAGATAAGCTCGATTTACTTTGCTACAACTTCAGTCACAGCTCTTTTTGCAAAAGGCATCTTATCCCTCCTGCTACATAGCAGATGCGGCCTCTTTATAGTAACAGGTATAACGTGCTTGGTGAAATCCTGCTCAGCCGCTACGACCTGTTCGCCTCCTCCGGCCTGAAATCATATTTAGCCACCAAACTGACCAGCATGGAGATAGAGCACGTGTATAGCTTGCGAGGGCGATCACGCAGGCGGGAGATGTTCTTAACCTGGTAATTTTTCCAAGTCTTGCGGAAGACTTACTAAGGTAAGCCTGTGAGCCTCTTATCCTATATTACCCTTCTAAAGAAAATAAAGAACAGGTAGGCTCGGCTACAGGTCCTGCTCCCTAGCAAGTAAAGTGTATTGCTATTGACTGACTATGACTTCTTGTCTGGCAGCAGGACTCTGCTACCCGCAAGGGTGCATGAGAACTGGTACTGCTGACGCTGGTTACTTTTTGTCTAGGAGAAGGAGGCGTTGGTGTAACAGTTTTGATTACAAAGGCACATATAAGATATATTTAGATATATCAAAAATGGTAGAGTCATATAAACCGATAACAGATTCGGCGTGAACGCTGACCCGGTAGTGTGGGGGCTCTTGTCTGAAGCGGGAGGTAGCTCTCAGAAACATGCCATAGGAAGGGGTTATGGATAAATCAAATATAGAGGCCAAATGGGAAGAGTTCTGCTTATAGTTTTTATGTTTTTGATAATGCGGGTTGCTGCTGCCCAAGTAGTAGTAAGTGGTAAGGTCGTGACTGAGAGTCAGGAACCGGCTGTCGCCACAATGGTGCATCTATTCTCAGCACCGCAAGATTCCCTGGTTCGGTACGCGATGGTAGATGAGGCTGGAAAATATGCGTTCATCGCCGTCCCAGTAGGAGAATATCTCATCCGGCTGCAGCGCATCGGCATGCAGCCAGAAGAAAGGAGGTTTGCTGTCGGGCCCGGAAGCAATGAGGTGGTATTAGCGGACTTTATATTAAAGTACACGAGCAATAGCTTGACAGAAGTTGCGGTAACAGTAGATAAACGGGTGCTGGAGTATAGGAGTGACAAGACAGTCGTGCATGTAGAGGGAACTCCCTTAAGCCAGGAAGAGAACGTGGTCAAGGCATTAGAGGGCCTTCCGGGAATGGAAGTAGCATCGGGAACCAACCATATTTCAGTGCTAGGGAAGAGCAATGTGGCTATTTACGTAAATGGGCGCCCCTCAAAGATGTCCTTGGCAAGCCTGCCGGCTAGCGCGGTTTCTACAATAGAGATAATCACGAATGCTGATGCCCGGTTTGACGCCAAAAGCGATGCCATCATCAATGTAAACTTGAACAAGTGGGACCAACAGGGAGTCTCCGGAGAGGTGAAGACCACCTACACAAAAGGCCGGTATGATTACAAGTATGTCAGTAGCTCACTGGCATACAACAAAGGGTGTTTTAGCTCGAACAGTCAGTTTTACATTGCCAATAACAAGTTTTTCTTGGACCGTGATACTCGGGATACATTTTTTGGCTGGGATCCCGTGCTAATTAAGCAATCTCAGGAGCGCCGGGTGATTAGGCAAAAATACTACTACCTCTACAGTGATATTAACTACACAATAGACAGCTTATCGCTGGTGGGCCTGAATGTAGAATACGGAAAATCATGGGACCCTTACCGAAATGTCTTTCAAGACGATTATTTTTCAGTTGCCAGTGAACGTCCCGTGCCTGCTGATTCCGTGTATGAGAACACGGCCCAATTAGTTCATGGTTTACAGGAACTAACCCTTGGGTCTTTCTACACGCATGACCTGAAAGAGAAAAAAGGCAGTTTTAGGTTAGAATCCAATTATTATTACAACGCGCTCACATCCACCTATGACTACAGCTTCAGCGCCGGAAAAACCAAGGGACAACCAAGTGACATCTTCCTGTTGAACAAAGCGGATGAAAACAATGCCGTCATCTGGTCTTCCCTTTTAGATTTCAACTACGCATTACCTGGGAGGCAGACGCTGCAAGCAGGGTTTAAGCACAGTTATCTGTTGACTAACTTTTCTTCGGATTTCGCGGGTGCTGAACGTTTTGTTGACTTACATACCATTGACTACCGGTCTCGAGAAAATATATACGCTGGCTATGCGCAGTACAAGAAAACAGGGGAGAGGCTCTCTTTTGACGCTGGCCTCCGGTATGAATACACCAGCGGAGGGGGGAGGTACCTGGCCGAAGAAAAGAGGACAGCTGCGACCTATCGGTATGGGGACTTTTTCCCTTCCGCCAGCGTAAATTATCGGCATGGAGAGGATCACTTTCTAAAGCTTTCCTACTCGAGGAGAATCAACAGGCCTACCTTTTATGACAGAAGCCCTTTTAGCTATTACATTAGTCCCTTCACAAGGTACGAAGGTAATGTGGCCCTGAGGCGGCAGTACAGCCATGCCCACAATCTAGAATATATTTTAAAGGAAAAGTATGCTTTAGTGCTGTTCGCTAACAAGGTGCAAGACAACATCGCTACCCTTACTTTTCTGGAGGGACCCGTCTCTGTCATACGTCCGGTTAACTATGATATGCGCTCCTATGGTGGTTCCACTAGTGTGCCCGTTCGGTTCAACTCTTGGTGGAGAGGTCGCCACAAAGTCACCTTGAGCAGCTACAAGACGAGCGGCACTTTTCAGGGGCAGGCATTCTCCACTGATATTCTGCGGTTTCAGGCTTATGCCAAGCATTACATGAACATAAAAAACCTGTTTGAGCTTAGTCTCACAGGGTGGTATTCCACTCCCTATAATATCGGTGTAGCTAAAGTAGAAATGGCTCCATCAATGGATGCCGCTTTGAGCAAGTCCTTGTGGAATGATAAGATCGACCTGAGTCTAATTTTTACAGATGTCTTCAATTCGGAGCAGAAAACAGTGACAACTAACTTCCATGAGCAGACATCTTTGTCTGTCCGTAACGATGATACGCACCGACTAGCGGTCAGCATCACCTACAACTTTATCCGGGGCAGGAAGAACGAAAACAAAACCTCCAACATCATCAACCAGGAAAAAAGCCGCATAGGAGGCGAATAAGATACTGTACAGTAAGGAGTATGTCGAAAATCCTTTAAAGAGTAGGCACATGACATTCTTATTATCCCAAGTATGAAAAACCACAATCTTAAACTCGCCCTGGCGCGCTTCAACGCGCTTAACGACGTGGAGCCGCTGGAAGGCACCGTGATCCGCGCCGTGCGCGGCGGCCTTGCCGCCCCCTGTACCACCAAGTGCGGCACCAATACCTCCTGCAACTCCAAAGCAAAAGAGGAAGAGGAACTGGAGCAGCAAATAGGGTAGTCTCCTGATTTAACAACCTGCAGCACCCGTCATGCCAAGTAAATGGTGAAGCGGGTGTTGCTAAATCAAAACCTTTATGAAAAACCAGAACCTTAAGCTTGCCCTAGCGCGCTTCAACGCGCTTAACGACGTGGAGCCGCTGGAAGGCACCGTGATCCGCGCCGTGCGCGGCGGCCTTGCCGCCCCCTGTACCACCAAGTGCGGCACCAACAGTGCCTGTAACTCAAATGAAAAAGAGGTTGAGGAAGAACTAAAGCCGGTAGGCTAGTCCTTCATCAGGGTTAAACAGCAGTGCCCAGCTATTTGCGCCGGGCACTGCGCAACCTTCTCTAGAAAGGCGGGTCACAACATACCGAACGGGGCACCGGGTGTGTGTGGAGTGGACTAGCAAGCATTATTTAATGATTAATCACAGATACCAGAACAGCAGGAAACAATGCGCTATAAACTTTCCTATTACACCATCATCACTGAGCCGATAAACCAGGACGCGGAGCAGTTAAAAAGGATTATCTATTCCTCCCGAACAGGCACCGCCACCGTAATTGAGCAACAGACGCTGGAATACATCCAGCAGGGAGCTTTTGACGCTGTCAATCCGGAATTCCTGCTCAAGCTGCTGGAGGCGGAGATCGTGGTGCCAGCGTTTGAGGACGAGGTAAACCAGGTGCTAAGTGAATTCCAGATTGCTCAGAAGACAAACAAAACACTCGACTATGTTATTACACCTACTGCCAATTGCCAGCTGGGTTGTAACTATTGTGGTCAGTCCCACACGAATGTCACCCTTAGCCAGAGCCTTTCTGATAACATATACAAGCACATCCAAAAAAAGCTGGGAGACCGGGACTACGAGGGACTCAATGTGACTTGGTATGGCGCTGAGCCCCTGATGGGTTACACAGCGATACAGGTATTGAGCGCAAAATTGATTGAATTGACCCGAGAGGGGAAGATGGCCTATGGCGCATCGATGATTACCAACGGGCTGAGCCTAAAGGAAAAAATATTTACTGACCTTGTAACCAAGGCGCATGTCACCGATTACCAGATAACACTGGATGGGGTGGCTGCCACGCACGACAAGAGCAGGATGACTAAGTCGGGGGAACCGACGTTCGACATCATTTTACGGAACATTGTAACGGCCGTTAACCATCCCTTATACGTGGAACGGAATTGTGCCATTACCATCAGAGTAAACGTTCACAAGAACAATTTCCAGGAGGTGGATGCGCTGATAGATATCGTACATGAACACGGCATCCATAACAAAGTGTACATGGATTTCGCCCCGATACATGATTGGGGCAATAATGATGCAGATGATACCATTGGAATAGCCATGGAAGACTTCGTATCCCTTGAGATAGACTGGATCATGAAAATGAGACGGCTGGGGTTTAGAAAGTCTGGAATTATTCCTTCCCGCAAGTACAGCACCTGCATGACGACCACTGCTGATTCAGAGCTGATTGATGCAAAGGGGGAGATTTCCTACTGCTGGGAGGTGCCTTACACGGATGGGCTTGGACAGGACAAGGGCCTAGTCATTGGCAATGTAAATAATACCGAGAGTGTTTACTGGGACAAGGTCGACATGGCACCACTCAGGGACTGGTACAATGACATAAGGCAAGAGAAGAATAACAGTGCCAACTGTAAGGCTTGCAAGCTGTTGCCAGTCTGTGGTGGTTCCTGTCCCATCTCCTGGTACAAGGGGAAGCCTGCATGCCCCTCTTTTAAATTCAACATTGAAGACAGGCTCGTTCTCCAGTACCTCAACGAAAGCCTGTCTGTTTAGCGCCGACTTTCCCGGAAATAAAATTTATTCACTTGTATCTCATTTATATGCGAAACATCCTTTCAGGTATAGGGGATTCTATTGCACGAGAAATAGAGTCTCCGACTAAAAAAGCTAAGTATAACAGGAACCACATTTTTGAGGATATCAAAGGTGTCATCAGAGGTCAGTTGTCAACAACGGAGTTGATGGACATCAACTACCATTTTAATGTCTATGAAAAATGCCTGGCCTTATCACGGGAAGGGGCCCTGGAGCTCGCCGCCTATTGGATTAACCTTGTTGATACGATGAATGCTGAACTGAGCGAAGCCATCCGGCAGCCGTTGCAAGTTCTATACCACCCGATGGTCGCCTACTTCCATTATGCTCGAAAGGACTATAAAAAGGCTTTGGCTTCCTTAGGAGAAGAAAAGCGGGTTGCCGAATCTTTCTTCAGAGAGCATGAGGACCTGAAGATGGAGTATGCCATGGAACAAACCGTCAACTTCTACCGTGTGTTTTTTGCTATGCAGGAGCCACAGGAACTGATACGGTATGGCAGGGCTATCCTGCTTTTTGCAACCAATGGGGTAGAGACTCACGGTATTCTGGAAGGGAACTTTCAGTTTCTGAAGGATCAGCACCTGCAGAATGCCATTAACTGGGTGAACTATACATCGGATGCAGTCTTCTCTAAGCTATGGACAGGCGTAGACAATCTTGTTCCGAGGAGCGGGAGCGACTTGCTTCGAGAGATAGTCCAACCGCTTTCTCAACGGCATGACTGGTCTGCTTGCCCCATACAAGAATACCCGCACGCGATACGAGCTTTGACTGCCTTTGATGAAGGTGATGTGACAAGGCAACTTCAGGAGGTACATGCCTTGAAGGATGGCCTGGCAAATGTCCCCCGGTTTTTACAGGCCTTTCTGCTGGACCAGTTGCTGCAGACGTTGGAGGCTCAGCAGGAGGGAAAGGAGCTTATCCCCCTTATTGACAGCTACTGTCAAAAGAACCTTAAGATTGAACCAAGCCGCATCAGCACAGTTCTTACCTATTAATAAGCCACGGCCACTATGTTTAAGTTTTTCCCGCAGTATGACCAGATGGACTGTGGCCCGGCATGCCTGCAGATGATCGCCTACCATCATGGGAAGAAATATACAATCAGCAGCCTGCGAGAGAAGGCATTCTTGACAAAAGATGGCGTGAGCCTGCTGGGTATCAGTGAAGCTGCTCAGAGCATAGGGTATGATGTGTCCAGCTACAAACTTAGTTTAGAGCGTCTTGTGGCAGATGCCCCCTTGCCCTGCATCCTACATTGGAATCAGAATCATTTTGTGGTGCTGTATGAGATTAGGAAAAAACGCATGGGGAGGGGGCTTACTTTTAAGGTGGCAGACCCTGGTCACGGAAGAGTCAGCTTATCGGAAGAAGCATTTAACAAAAGCTGGCGCGGCAAAGAGGCTAAGGGCATAGCCCTGCTGCTGACACCCAACCAGGACTTTGAGACTATCCCGGCAGAGGAAGAGGAGGATAGGGGCTTAGCCTTTTTAATGCACTATGTGAAGCCTTATAGGAAGGACCTTCTGCTACTAATCCTGTGCCTGGTTGGGGGGAGCTTGGTGACACTGCTCTTCCCCTTTTTGACACAGAGCCTCATTGACAGGGGCATTGCCGCCAGGAGCATGAACATCATTGTCGTCCTGCTGCTGGCACAATTATTTCTGTTTGTTGGTTCTGCTGTCATAGACATCGTGCGCAACTGGATCATCCTGCATGTAGGCACCAAGATCAACTTAACCATCATTTCTGATTTTCTGATCAAGCTGATGAGGCTGCCGATCCGGTTTTTTGACACTAAAATGATGGGTGACTTTACCCAGCGGATTCATGATCATGAGCGAATCGAACACTTCTTGACATCCCAAAGTCTTTTTGCTGTTTTTTCCTTGGTCAACCTATCGGTGTTCTTTGTGGTATTAGGCATCTACAACATGAAGATCCTGCTTGCTTACGCACTGCTGACCTTCGTTTCGGTAGTCTGGATGTTTTTGTTCCTGAGGAAGCGGCAGGTGCTGGATTATTTGCTTTTCCAGCGGAAAGCGGAAAATCAGGAGTCCATATACGAGCTTATCCATGGCATGGAGGAAATAAAGCTCAACAGCTACGACCGTTACGTTCGACGCCAGTGGGAAATGGTGCAGTTAAAATTGTATCGGGTTAAGGCCCGGATTCTTTCTGTTGATCAGCTTCAGGTGACCGGGTTTTCCCTGATTAACCAGTTGAAGAACATAGTGGTGACCTTTCTGGCAGCACGGGAGGTAATCCTGGGGCATATTACTTTGGGAGCGATGATGAGTGTGATGTATATTATTGGGCAGATGAACTCACCCCTTAGCCAATTAATCTCTTTTTTCAGATCCCTGCAGGATGCCCGCATAAGCATTGCTCGGTTTGGGGAGATTCATCAGCAGGAAGACGAGGTAAAGCCAGGGCAGCTAACTTCCATCCCGCTACCCGACCATGGTGGTACGGCCCTTGAAGTGCGACACCTTAGTTTTCAGTATGAAGGGCCTTCTTCTCCTTTTGTACTGAGAGATGTCAGCTTCTGTGTTCCTAGAGGCAAAGTGACGGCGGTGGTGGGTGCCAGTGGCAGTGGGAAAACATCGCTGATGAAACTGTTGCTGAAGTTCTATTTGCCGAGTGAAGGCAGCATCGAAGTCGAGGGTCTGGACCTGCGTAGCTTTTCAAGTAACAGTTGGAGAAGTCAATGCGGTGTGGTAATGCAGGACGGCTATATTTTTTCAGAGTCCATTGCCCGTAACATTGCTACAGGGAGTGATGAAATTGATGAGGAAAAGTTGCGGTACGCCGCCAAGATAGCCAATATGCAGGCTTTCATAGAGGGCTTGCCTCAGCAGTACAAAACAAAGATTGGGGCAGGGGGAAATGGTCTGAGTGGGGGACAGAAACAACGTATTTTGATTGCGAGGGCCGTTTACAAAGACCCGCAGTTTTTGTTTTTTGATGAAGCCACCAGTGCCCTGGACGCTGACAACGAAAAGACGATCATTCAGAATCTGAATCACTTTTTTAAAGGAAGGACTGTTTTTATTATTGCCCACCGGCTTAGTACAGTGAAGAACGCAGACCAAATTATCGTGTTGAACAACGGTCAGATAGAAGAAATTGGAAACCACAGCTCCCTGGTGAAAGATAGACATCACTACTTTCACTTGGTGAGAAACCAACTTGAACTTGGAGTTTGAATTTTAGACGCAGCAATATGGAGTTTCAAAGGGCGATTTACAACGAAAGGGGCTGGGTTGTAAAATATGGAGCTTATACTGTGCTTCTTATCATTCTGTTAATCCTGTTGGGATTGAATGAGTTGCAGCTCCCTGTGTACCAGGATGTCCTGCTGTCAATAAAGGAGGGCGACACCACAGGCAGCATCTATACAGCGCCTGTAAATGGGGAAAGTTTTACGGTGGGAGACAGTGTACTAGTCTTATTTCCAAATGGAGATTCAAGGAGGTACCGCATTTCATCTACTAATATCCTTCAGGGAAGGCGCCAGGTGCAGGTAAGGTTAGGGCAAGCAGGGGAGAAAGATGAATTACTTGAAGGAAAAATATTCTTAAGGGAGGAGCACTTTTTAAAAGGCGTGTTAGCCAATTACAGTAGATAAGCGGCACCTTTGTTGGCTATTGCGGCAGTACTGATTGGGTTATTTTAAGTATAATCCAAGATGACGTTGACAGTGTCTGGTTTTGCTTTTTTCAAAACCACACCATTTAATTGAATATTAATTAGAAACAATATATACTGTGAGCGACTCAGTGTAAAGTTGTTAATATTTATCCATCAGTAGAGATGTGACCAGCTTCTTCCGGAGCGTCTCCCAAGACGAGGGACTCAACCCAGGCACATCAATCAGCCTTTATTTTGGCCTGTTCCAGCAGTGGATCCTGCTCTGCTTACGCAACCCGATCTCTATTGCCTGCGACAAGGTGATGGTCACCTGAGGTGCATGCCTGGGCCTTCTATTCCCTGATCCATATTGTTAGCCTACATATAAGCGTCAACTTGACCAACACGGAGATAGAGTACCTGTACAGCCTGCGGGGCGGTCACGCATGCGGGAGATGTTAAACTTGGTGTATTTTCCTGGTTATGCGGAACACAAACCAAGGTAAGCTTGTGAACTAGTGATCTAGCATGTCCTTTGTGGAGGATATAATGGATAGGCTTTATCTACAAGATAAACGTTAGGCCAAATATTCCAAATTGGCTATATTGGAGCAGTTCTATTGCACCTTACTATATGGCTATGATCAAACTTTATCCCGGGCTACTCCTGCGTACGCCTGCCTACCCCTATACTGCCTACGCGACGGCAGATTTAAGCTCGCTGGTTCAAGACCCTTATTTTCAGGCGGCCCTTCAGCTGGCCAGCCGCTCCCTTTTCCAGGTATTAGAGAGTACATCGTTCCACTATGAGGCCCTGCCCCCGAAAGCAAAAGCAAGCCTGCAGAAATACCTGAACAGGATGTGCTTCCGTCCCACGCCATTCGGTCTTTTCTCCGGTTTCTCCGTCGCCTCCTGGGGAGCTGCCACAGGGCAGCCCCTCCAGCTGGAAGAGGAGGCATCTCAGGTGCACCTCAGCCTGGCATTTGCCGATACCTTGCGCTTGGCGGAGAAGCTATTAACAGAGGAGTTGGCTCCCTACCTGCGCTACAGACTGAACCCATCGCTTTATAAGGTGCAGGGTGGTTATCGGTACCTACGGTTTGCTGAAGATGCGCAACAGCAGAGAAGGAAATTTTCCCTTGATAGCTTGGAAAGTGACCGATTGCTTCAGGAGGTGCTTCGGTTTTGCCTGAAGGGCTCTTCTAAGCAGGCCTTAGTGGACTTTGTCTCGTTTAGGGCGGCTGTGGAGGAAGAGGAGAGTAAGGCGTATGTGGGGCAGCTGCTAGAAGAACAGGTGTTGGTCTCTGAGCTAGAAGTGAATATTACCGGGCAGGACTACCTGGAGCGCCTGCTCCATGTTTGCGCCGAGCATGGAATAGACACGCCAAGAAAGCGGCACTTGCAGGAATTACTGGAAGAGATTCGGGTGGCAGGAGAAACGAGCGCAGGTTTGCAGCAAGCCCTTGTACGCTTACAAGCAGATGGAGGATACTCCAAGGGAACAGTCTATGCAAACCTGGAAAAAGGCTTAGCAGCAAACAGGCTGTGTGCCTCCTACCATAAGAAAATCCTGGAGGCCTTGCGCTGCCTGCAGCGGCTGGTCCCGCAGGCAGCGCCTTCGGGGCTAAAAGAATTTGTCAGGGCTTTTGAGAAAAAATTTGAGGGACGCGCCGTTCCCCTGCTTGTGGCGCTTGACCCAGAACTTGGGATAGGGTATGAGGAACTCGCTGTCAGTTATCAGGTGCCGAAGCTGTTAGAAGGCCTTTCGTTAGATAATCCTGGAACGGAAAAACAGGTGGTGGAGTGGTCTGCAGCGCATGCGCTGCTACTGGATAAATGGCAGGCAGCCGGCACTTATCCTGCAGCTATTCGTTTGACAGAGGAGGATATCGAAAAGCTTCCTGCCGGAGAAGGCAAAGGAGTATTGCCTCCAAGCACAGCGGTGCTGTTTCGGGTTTTGGGGGAGCAGGTTTACATCGAACAGGCAGGTGGCGTGAGTGCGACAGCATTGCTGGGTAGGTTTACGCCCCTGAGTGCGTCTGTGCAGGTTATGGCGCGGGAGATCGCGCAGGCTGAGGAGCAGGCTAACCCTGAGGTCGTTTTTGCTGAGATTGCCCATGTCTGTGATGCCCACACAGCCAACATTGACCGGCGTGCTGCCATAAGGTCTTATGAAATCCCGGTACTCGTGCAGTCCACGCTTCCCGAGGAGCGACAAATCCATCTGTCTGAGCTTTGGGTGCACGTGGAAAGGGGAGAGGTAGTATTATGGTCCGTGCGCCTGCAAAAGGTGGTCGTGCCGCGCCTGGGGTCTGCCTTTAACTATGTCCGGGATGATCTGGCCGTGTTCCGCTTTCTGTGCGACCTGCAGTACCAGGGGCTGCACTGCAATTTCAGCCTGGATATGAGCCGCCTATTCCCTGGACTTGGTTATTATCCACGGGTGGAGTTCAAAGAGGCTATCCTGCAGCTGGCAAGCTGGCATCTTGGGAAGGAGCAGCTGGAGCGGATCTTTCAGGTGCCGACCGCTCTGCAACAAGAGCAGCTGATGCGTTTGGCCAAAGAGCTGCACTGGCCACCTTACCTGGCGCTGACGCAGCATGACCATCAACTGGTTTTTGATTTGGCGCAGGAGAAGGATCGCGTGCTGCTGCTCGACAACATCAAGGGCAAGGCAGAGGTGGCGCTTCGGGAGTTTCCCTTCGTTGGTGAAAAAGCGCCAGCGGTGAGAGATGGTGCCCATCAGCCCTACGTCCATCAGTTCCTGGCTGCCGCATATCATGACCAGCCGGTGTATAAGCACAGACCACATTCTTCTTCCAAGAGGAGACCCCTGATGAAGAGGCGGAAGCTTGTGCCGGGCGATGGTTGGCTGTACTTTAAAGTTTATTGTCATCCTTCCCGTGCTAACAGCATCCTGGCTGAGACACTAAACCCCCTGCTCAAGGGACTCGAAAAAGAAGGGGAGATCACCCAATGGTTCTTTGTGCGCTACCGGGATCCTGCCTATCATTTGCGGGTACGGCTGTGCTTGGCAGCGGGAAAGGATGGAGCAGGAGACGTGCTGGGCAAGATGAGTCGTAAGCTGGGTATGCTCTTGCAGCAAGGTGCTGTCCGGGACTTTCAGTTGGCAGTGTACGAGCGGGAGCTGGAAAGGTACCATCCAGCCCTTATCGAGGCAGTGGAGCAGGTGTTCTGTGCCAGTAGTACCCTGGTGACAGCTTATATTAAAAGTACGCGTTTCTCAGAGTTTGATTACTCGTATTATCGCTTAGCTTTTGAAGGCATGGATACTATCCTAGACGCCTTCGGTCTGGATGTAGCCGGGAAGGTGGAGTTGCTGGGCCAGCTATATGCCTCCTTTTACAGAGAATTTGGTGAGACGAAAGAGCTTAAAATACAGTTAGCCTCCAAATACAGGGAAATCAGTAAGCTGCCGGGAGTTCTTCCAGGAGTTGGCAGTAAGGTTTTGTTACCCAAAGTAAAGTCAAGAAGCCTGCAGGCTCGCTTTAAAGAGACCTTAGTCTATGCGGCCCAACAGGCAAGGTTTCTCCCGCCAGGAAGAAAAAAGCACTTAATCTCTGACTTGATGCACATGCATTTGAACCGCCTGCTGATAGATCAGCCAAGGCAGCAGGAGCTGGTGCTGTACTATTGCCTTTGGAAGCATTACCAGTCGGTTGCCGCTCGTCAGAAGCAATCAAAAGTCTCCTGCTAACCATAGCAAAGTGTACTGTTATATTATAGGTTTACCCTTAACCGGTTTAGCCTCACGTGAGATGCACTTGAGCTATTCTGGTACATATGCCTTCTATGTATTGTATCGCCCTCTTACTTATATCATTAGAAAAGCTCAGTATGCATGTTTAATCTTTTCTTGCCTAATTCAGACTTAGCTTTCACCATCCTTTTCAAGGATAGAGACATTCTAAAAGTAAAAATTGTATTATAGGCTATGCTAGAGCCAAGGGTATATAATATTTCAGCAATTAGCTTACTTTTATTGTGAGGTATTAAGCTTTACGAGAAATTATGGGAGTACTTTTAGAACAGTTGGAGCTTCACGACCTAATTTTCTGAAATCCTGAAGAGTCAGGTAAGGAATAGAGTATGTATCCCTGTTGAGCTATACTTCCGTGAAAGGCTTTAATGCATCTCCTCGGGTGTCCGCCAGTGGCAAGATAGGTTTTCCTTGACCTAATGCTATGACACCTGCTGTGTAGGTGCCTCCCACGCCTTCTATAAGTATGATCGCGTCTGCCATTTTTATGCTTTCAGTCCATTCTTTTTCACCTGGGGCCACGACTACCAGTTTACCAGCAGGGAAGGCTGCTAACTTGTTCTCTACAACAACCTGGATTAAACAGACTTCTAAAGGTATATCCTGCTCATCTAACGCAAAAGCGAAGGCTCTGGAGGAAATCTCATCTACACCCTTCCATCCGCAGGTTAGGGGGCATGTCTACTCCACTACAAGTGATATTAGACTTTTACCTTGAAAAATTACATCAAGGTAAGCGTTTACTTTTCCACAGCCGGGAATGCACCTCCGCCAGAAATTCGGCTCTGTAAATAGCGCCCAGGGGGATGGTATCTTTATTGTCCACGATAATCTGGTTGCCTTCCACCGCCCTGACATAAGGCGTATGCACAATATAGGACTTGTGCACCCGCAGGAAGTGCTCTTTGGGCAGGTATGCCTCCATCTCCTTCATGGTCAGGTAGGTGACATGCTTGCCCTGCACGGTATGGATGCGGATGTAATTCTCCAGTGCCTCTACATACAGCACATCCTTTAAATCGATGCGCGTGACCCTTCCCTTTACTTCGCTTTTGATAAAGAAGTATTCCTGCTCCCGCTGGCTGGAGGCGGGGGTAGGTGTGTGCTGTATCCGCTGCACAGTCTTCAGGAAGCGCTCATAGGTGAAGGGCTTGAGCAGGTAATCCACTGCGTTCTTGTCAAAGGCCTGCAGGGCGTATGCCTCGTAGGCGGTGGTAAATACAATTCTGGAGTAGGGGCTGAGGAACTCTGCCAGTTCTACCCCGGAAAGCTGGGGCATGTCCACGTCAACAAACACCACTTGCGGGCTAATCTGGCCGGTACTGATAGCCTGTAGGGCTTGCAAAGGGTTGTCTGCAGAGCCCACCACGGCAAGCCCTGGGGTTTGTTCCACATAGCGCGCCAGGATCTGGATGGCATGGGCTTCGTCGTCTACAATATAACAGGTGATCATATAGGTTTGATTTGAAGGTGTACCGTGTAGTAATGCTCGTCTTCCTGAATAACCAGGGACTGTTGTTCGGGGCCGTAGGCGTTCAACAGCCTGGTACGGGTGTTCTGCAGGCCCAGGTGATGCCCTCCTTTGACATAGGAGGTTCTTTTCTTATTCCGGGTTTGGAAAGAAAGGGTGTTGTGCGCTACCTGAAGGCAGATACTGGCCGGGTAGGCCGGATCAGACAGGTCCCCGTGGCGGAATATGTTCTCTACCAGCGTGAGTAGGACCAGGGGCGGCAGCCGGAGCCCCTGCAGCTGCCCCTCTGCCTGGAGCTGGAGTTGCAGCGGGTGCTGGAAGCGGAGCTGGTTCAGGGCGATGTACTTGCGGATATGCTCCAACTCATGGGCTACGTCTGACTTGCCATCCTCGTGCAGCTGCGCCAGGGAGTGGCGCATGACCTCTGAAAGTAGGAGCACCCCTTCCGTTGCCTTGGGAGACACATCGATTACTTGGTTGTAGAGGAAGTTGAGTGTGTTGAAAAGAAAGTGCGGATTGATCTGCGCCTGCAGGTAGGCGTTTTGGGATTTAACTAGATCCTTTTCCAGCTCGGCCTTCTCTTTCTGAGCAGTGAGTTTTTCCACCTGCAGCTTGTTGATCGTCTTCATATTGTCGATCGTGCGTCCGACGAGCCAGTAGGTAGCACTCAGACCAAAAAAATAGAGGCCGCGCCAGAGATAGCTTAGGATGAACTTCTGCTCAAAAAGCAGGGGCTTGGGCAGGGGACGAAACAGGTTGTAAAGCCAATCAACCCCATATTGGAGGAGAATGTAAAGGCCCAGCTCCAATGGCAGGAGCAGTAAAAGCAGCCAGGGTGTTCTGCGAGGGTGGAAAGCGTAGGAAAGCACCACATGGGCATTCACATAGAACAGCAGGATGTTGAGCAGGTAGAAGCCCAGGTATTCCCACCAGTATACCCGCTGCGGAGTGGAGGTAAAGAAGATTATGGAGACCTCATAGGCAATAAATATGGCCCAGGCCAGAACATGTGTTCCTGCCCGGTGGAAGGGGAAGTGTGCCATAGAAAAGTTTGTTATCGTGGGTTAGGGTCTACTCGCATACTCTTTTCAATATAGTGATATTTTTATGTAAAGAGGGGCTCCGTTTATCTAAATTTTTTCCGTTAAAGCACAGCCTGCTGTAAGTTTGTTTTAAAAGATTAAGTCATGAAGAAAAAAGACAACAAACTCACACTCAATACCAAGACCCTGTTTGCTTTTAGATGGCAGGGCCTGATGGGAGATTTTACATCTACCGATCCCACCACGACGACGGTCACTATTACCACTTCCGCCACCACGCTCACCGGTATTGCCCGTTAAGCTACCTTCTTTCATCATTCACAAAGGAGGTGTCAGATGCAGATGAATCAACTGATACAGGCTCTCATTGTAGGGCCCGTACCCAGGGAGCTGAAAGCCATAGGCGTGTTGGAGAAGCTTGATACCTACCTTTCAGATACGCTGGCGGAGAGCCAGTTTGCTCAGCGGCAGCTGTTGCTGAGCGCAGGGCAGGTTCCGGAGCATCTTTATTACGTTCGTCAAGGAATAGTGCGGGGGTATTATTATGATGATGCCTCTGGTCGGGCTATTACTTTGTTTTTATGGAATGAAGCTTCCTGGGCTGTGCCGTTACAACCTTTTTTTGACCGCAGGCCTTCGGACCTATACTTGGAGGTGATGCCCGAGAGCATACTCCTGTCCCTGTCTTATAATCAAGTCATCAAATTGGTGGAGCTACTGCCTGCCACTGAAATCCTACTACGAGGACTGATTTTGAATTATTGCGCCTTTCATAAAAAGCGCACGAAGGACCTGCTGACGCGCTCTGCCTGGGAACGCTACATCGACCTGCTGCAGACCCACCCCCGGATTGAGCAGAAAGTCTCTAAAGAGGTGATTTCCTCTTACCTAGGCGTGACACCTCAGTCGCTGAGCCGGCTGATACGCGAGAACGGCCATCCTTAGCAGCTTCAGCCTTATCCTTTGTTTCCTCATTTCGAAACATATAATACTGCCTTTCATAACATTGGGTAAACAGTTTTGGAAATCCGTGTAACTACCTTTACATCAGGCTCTCAACGGACGGTGTGATGGTGACAGGCAAGTCATGCACGACAGCAAGTGCCGTGGGCCTATGAAAGCTAAACGCACACAGCAGCATGAAAAAAGTGAAGAACCGCTTAACCTGGATAAAGCTATTCCTGATCACGCTTTGGGTGTATGCGGCAGTGAGCAAGTTGCTCGAGGTGGAGGTTTTTGCTGCGCAGCTTGAACGGCAGCCTTTGCCCTTCTGGCTAGCCTCCCATCTGGTTTGGGCACTGCCTGTCGCTGAGCTGTTGGTAGCAGGGCTGCTAGTTTTTCGGCGCTTTGAACTGGCGGGGCTTTGGTTCTCTTTAGGGCTGATGCTGCTTTTTACCGGTTATGTGGCCTTGGCTGTATGGGGTGTTTGGCAGGACTTGCCCTGTGCCTGTGGTGGGGTACTCAGCCAACTGGGCTGGCAGGAGCACCTAGTGTTTAACCTGCTGTTCACCGTGCTGGCGGGCTATGGACTTTCCCTATGTATGAAGCGAAAAGGAAGAGGTGAGGTCGGGAGAGCTTCCTCTTCAGGTGCGGCGGCCTACCGAAGTGGCGGCAGATAATCATTTTCACAAATCTAAAATATTCAACCATGAAAAAACTTAAAGTGAATTTCCTCGCGCTGGCTGCTGTGTTGGTAGCAGGCGGCACCATGGCCTTCAGCGCGCCAGCCACTCTTCAGTCAGGTTGGTACCTGGTAGAAGGAGACGCCATCGGCAATCCGACGGCTGGACCGAGCGGTGATTGCGAAACCACCAATATCAAAGAGCTTTGCATGGTGCAGCTAAGGCTGAATGCAAACGAACCGATCCCAGAGACGGTGCCTGAGGCTGAAGCCAACGGTCAGGTAATCGATAAAGCTTATCGCCAATTCTAAGGGCTAGCTTTAGTCAACCAAGCAGGTACGCTGGGCTGTATGCATGACGGCCTGGGGTACCTGTTTTGCTTTGGGGACATAGACTGCCGGGGGAGCAGGAAAAAGTACATGGAAAAGGCGCCCCGGCAAAACCTGGACGCCTTTTATACAACCAAAACTCACCTTAAACTATCTTTTCGGGCTGCTAAGGGAAGGAGGGAGGCCGGTACAATGACCTGCCCCCACAACCAACACAAACACTAGCTCTCATTATTGCTTCATAAGCCTGGAAGGCAGGAGACTCTCTGCTGTAAGGGGATAGTGTAGGGCAGCACTCCCGTATCCTTGCCCGGACCAGTTGGATAAGCCGCAGCGAAGCCAGGCTTCGTATTGCCTGTCATCCGGGGTATAACCTACCGGCTGGTTGAGCAGTTGCTCTTCCGGGCTCAGTAGCACGTAGAGGGGCTGGGTCACCTGGCCGAAGTGCTGGGCCTGGAAGGTAGACCACTTTTCTCCCACCGAGCGAATTTCCTTGGTTTGCCCCTCAGGGCTCGTGTAGACAAAGCGCTCAGCAGGAGGAAGCAGGCGCCGGTCATCTACATAGAGGGACACCAGGATCACTTCTTCCCGGAGAATCTGGGCCACATGAGGCGCTGTCCACACCTGCTCTTCCATCTTGCGGCAGTTCACGCAGGCGTAGCCGGTGAAATCCAGTAAGAGCGGCTTGCGCTGCTCCCTGGCTAGTTGTAGGGCCACCTCCAGGTTATTTTCTACATGTTGGTTGAAGCCACTTTGTCCAGCCTTCTCCCCACGATTGTATATACTGTAGCTCCAAGGAGGCGGAAAACCGCTCAGCAGGCGCAGGTTGCCCTGTGTGGTATTGCTCAGTCCCGGTGCCAGGTAAAGCGCAAAGATCAGTGTCAGCAGGCCAGCTATTCGGCGGACCCGCGCAATGGCCTGTTCGGCAGGCTCATCAGAAAAGCGCAGGATACCCAAAAGGTACAGCCCCAGGCAAATAGCCAGTAGCAACCACAAGCCGATGAAGATCTCCCGCTTGAGCAGCCCCCACTGGGCGACCAGGTCTGCATTGCTCAGGAACTTGAGCGCCAGGGCCAGCTCCACGAAGGCCAGCGAGCGTTTGACAGTGCGAAGCCAGCCTCCGCTGCGGGGCAGGCGCTGCAGCCAATGGGGGAAGAATGCCAGCAAGGCAAAGGGCAGGGCCAGGGCTAGACCGAAGCCAGCCATGCCTGCCGTTAGCTGCCAGGCCCCGCCATCAGCGGTGAGGGAGCCCACGAGCAGGGTGCCCAGGATGGGCCCGGTGCAGGAAAAAGACACTAGCACCAACGTCAGCGCCAGGAAAAAGACGCCGCCCAAACTACTAAGGCCTGCCTGGGCGTCTGCCTTGTTGGTGAGCCTGCCGGGCAAAGCCAACTCGAATATCCCAAAGAAAGATAGGGCAAAGCCAACAAAGACAACAAAGAAAAGCAGGTTCACCCACACGTTGGTCGAAAGGCTGTTCAGGATGCCCGGTTCTACGCCGTCCAACACGTGGAAAGGCAGGCTACAGGCCAGGTAGATGGCAAGAATGCTTAACCCAAAGAGTGCGCCATGCCGCAGAGCCTGCCGCCTGCCATTAGCCCGGCTGGTAAAGAAGGTGACGGTGAGCGGCACCATGGGAAAGACGCAAGGGGTGAGCAGGGCCAGCAGCCCTCCCAGGAATCCCAGCAGGAAAATCGTAGGGATAGACCCGTCATGGCTTGCCTGCTCCCCACAGGCCGAGGCCCGGGCCAGGTCCAGCGATGCCAGTTGCAGGCTGCCTGACAGGGCCGCACTGTGCTCCTGTCCTCCGGACAAGGTGACGCGCAGCTCCTCCCGCAGGGGCAGGAAAGTATCCTTTGTGGCGGCAAAGCCGGTGAGCGTGAGGGAGAGGGAAGCCGGCACGGGACCCTGCAGGCAGAGGCGCTGCTCCAGTGCCAGGGTGTCGCGGTACACAGCGACCTCCTGGTTATCTAAGAGCGGGTCCTGCAGGCGCTGGAGCGATACCAGCGGCTTGGGTGCTTCCAGGTTAAGCTGTGGTGCATCTGCTGTTAGCCGCAGTTCCTCCAGGCCCAAGGCCTCATCCCGCTGGGCATACACGTGCCAGCCTGGCTTGATAATACCCTGGAGCGTCAGGGTGTACCTGTTATCAGCTTCCTTTTCTGCTGAAACTTGCCACTTTACCGGGCTTTGAGCCGAGGCGGTTGCCAGGCTCAAGACAAACAGCAGGGGCAATATTTCCCACGGGCGGAAGAGGGGGAGCCAAGGTTTAGTAATCCAGGTCATCAGTTTAGTCCAAGGGTATGGTGAAGGCTACGGTTTGGGGCGGGAGGCAGCGCGTGGCATCACAGGCCATGTATTCCACGGTGCCCGACAGGGCCGTGGTGACAGGACTGCGCAACTTTACCTGCTGCACAAAGGTGACCGTGTCGCGGTAGTAACGCACTTTCACGCCAAAGGTCCTGTCCTGCTTTTGCTGACGCATCCCTTTTTCCATGGTGCTACCCAGGGGCAGCACCATGGGGTTGGGCTCAAAGGTGATGGTGGTAGGAAGCGGGCCTCCCTCCGGGGTGTGCTGCGAGTAGATCACCCAGGGAGTATCCATTGTGGCAGTCAGCAGTACCTGGTAGGTTTGGGGCCCTAGGCGCTCTGCCTGGAAGGTCCACTGCACGGGCTGCAGGCCCTGCGCCAGGCTGCTTCCTGAAAGAAGCAGCCAGCACAGAAAGGGGAAAACAATTTTTAAAGTAGGCATAGGCTAAAAGTTGAAAATTAACGGGGGTTCTGTGGCAGACCGCTTGCCTGCACGACATTATCAGGGATGGGCCATACGTAGCGCGGATCATTGGGCGGCAGTTCATAACGCTTGCCGTCGATATGACGCACTAGGGTTTTGGCAAAACGGGGCTCCTTGTTGAGGCGGCGCAGGTCCTGCCAGCGCAGGCCGCGGAATAGCAGCTCCTTGCGGCGTTCCTCCAGGATGCGGCCCAGTACATCCGGTGTGTTAACCGTGGTGAGGGGTTCGAACGACCCCGCTCGATAGCGCCGCTCCAGCAGCTGGTTTAGTGTATGCAGGGCCTCGTCGGGCTGGCCGAGCCGGGCCAGGCACTCGGCTTTGGTCAGGTACAGTTCCCCGGTGGTCAAGGCTGTGGACAAATTATAGGCTCCCTCGTAGGATCCCTTGAAGGTGAGTTTATCCCCTTCGTAGTAGAAGAAGGCCTGCCGGCGCAGGTCCAGCGTGTCATAAGATTGGTACAGCAACGAGTCTACCTGCACGCGCCCGGGATACAGGATCTCCAGCGCATACTGGTTGCTGTAAAAGACTATCTCCGGGTTCCCGACTCCCTGTGTGGGGAAGGGAAAGGCAGCGTTTGTGTCCAGGGTGTTATAATCGAGCAGGGCACTGCTTAGCTGGAGGGCATTTTCCGTGGCGGTCAGCGCTTGGGGATATTCCCCGAGCTGCAGGTAGGTGCGGGCCAGCACTTGGCGGGCAGCTGCCTTGCCCGGGCGCTGCGGCACGATGGGGTGGTCCGGCAGCAGGGCCTCGGCTGTCTGCAGGTCCTCCAGGATCTGACGGTAGGTTTCGGCCACGGACTGGCGCGTCGGTACGGCTCCTACGTCGGCAGAGAGGCGCAGCGGGATGCCCGGGTCCTGCGCTGCGGTGGCCGCATCATAAGGCTTGGCGAAGAGCTGCGCCAGCTGAAAGAATGCCCAGCCACGATGAAAGAGGGCCATTCCCTTCGCCTGGTTCCAAGCCTCCTGCTGCGCGGGAGCGGGCGTGAGCTTTGTAAGCCCCTCCAGCACGGTGTTGGCATAGAGGATACGGCGATAGGCGTAGTCCCAGTCGTTCACCGGCTGGCCCTCATACACTTCCCTGGCCCAGATATAGCCGTTCTTTTCCTCCGGTCGGGGCAGCAGCTGCCAGGTAGCCGTGGAGACATAGTAGTCATCGGAGCCGAACGCGGCAAGTGCATGGGAAGTGCCCCTGTTCATCACGGCGCCGTGGTCCAGCAGTGCCTGCAGGTCTTCCAGGGTGGAAGGCACCACGAGGGTTTTGTCAGGCTTGAGCTCGAGGAAATCCTTTTCGCAGGAAGGCAGTGCTGCCAGGGATAGCAGGCACAGGGTCCAAGTACATAGATTTCTATTTTTCATCGTTGATGGCTTAAAAGGTTAACTGCAGGCCGGCAGACAGGCTGCGTGCCGGCGGATAGGTCGTATTTACATAATCCGGGTCCAGGTCATAGGCGTTGGCCCGCCAGAGGATGCCCAGGTCACGGGCATAGAGAAACAGTTTCAGTTCGCGGAAGGGAAGGCGCTCCCCGATAAAGTCATAGCCCAGGCGTACGTCCTGCAGCCGCACATGGTCTCCCTTCTCCACAAGCAACTCGCTGTAGGTATGGTAGCTCTCCCGGCTATAGTTGAGGGAGGCAGGCAGTGAGGGTACCTGGGTGCGAGCCTCGTCCCCGGGCTGCTGCCAGCGGTCCTGGTAGTCCACATGGGCTACTCCACTATTGATGAGAAGGCTGTAGTCGATGCTGTTCCGCCGGAAGAAATAACCTGCCTTCCAGGTGAGGTTGGCGCTCAGGGAAAAGCCTTTCCACGTAAAGGTATTGCGCAGGCTGCCAAACCACCGGGGCACGGCGCTGCCATGGTAGACAAGGTCCTCCTGCGTCAGGCTCTGCTGATAGGCGCTGTAGTTGGTGCCTAGCTGCCCGTCAACAGGTACAAGCGGATCGCCTGACTCGGGTGAGAGGCCATGCCAAGGATAGCTGTATAAGGCTGCAATAGGTTTGCCTACGACAGGGGGCGGGCTGGCAAAGAAATAGGTGTTGGTGCTGACGGCAGGGCGCTGCCTTTCCTCATAGCCGGTGACCTCGCTCTGTACCTGGCTTGTCAGCAGGTGCGTTTGCCAGCCGAAGGCACCGGTGAGGTTGTCGGTGCGGAGCGCCAGGTCCCAGCCGGTGGTTAGCACGTCGGCATAATTGATCCGGTTCCGCACAAAACCGTTAGGCCCGGAGATGATGCCGGAGGTCGGGTCGATGAACACGTCGCCTAGCAGGTCCGTGCCCTGCTTGCGGTAGTACTCCAAGCTGCCTGTAAGACGGTTGCGGAAGAAACCAAAGTCCAGGCCAGTATTGAGCGTGGCGGTCTTCTCCCAGCGCAGCTGCGGGTTGCCCGCGCTGCGCAGAATGGCAAAAGGAAGGGGGGTCAGGGCATCCGCCGATACATAGGAAACCGTAGGATAGGCTGTCACGCCCTTATCCGTGTTGCCGGCCAGGCCGTAAGTGGCGCGTAGCTTGAGTTGGGAAAGCCAGTCCTGCTGCAGGAAGGGCTCCTCGCTCACGAGCCAGCTCAGGCCCGCTGACCAGAGCGGCACACCCTTCTGGTTGGTCTTCACCCCGTAGAGGTTGGAGGCGTCCCAGCGGCTGCTGGCTGAAAGGGTATAGCGGTCGCGGAAGACATAAGAGGCATTGGCATAGTAGGAGAGGAAACGGTCAGTAAGTTCCTGGCGCTGGGTGCTGGGAGCGGGAATGCGGGCTCCGGAGGTGGGTAGGGTTTTGTGAAAGGAGAGGAAATCCAGTGCCGTCTGTCCCTGCGCCACCTCCGGGTTATAGCCATAGAGAATAGAACCCGGGTAGCTGATCTGGCGTGTCTGCCGTATTTCGGCGCCACCCAGGGCGCTCAGGAAGCCCTGCCTGCCCACCGCATGCACATAATCGAGCTGCAGGCGCCCGGAATGAGCTGCCTGGCTGCCGGACCACTCGGACAGGATGCCGCCTTGGGGAATGATGCGGGTACCATCGGCTTGGGTGTAGCGGTTGATCAGGTTGCGGGCATAATAGGTCTTGACAGAGTTCAGATCGGTGGTGCGGTTGCCCTGCTGCTGGTATTGGTAGAGGGCACGGGCTTTCAGGCCCGGAAACAGCTCATAGGCAAGGCTTCCGTTCAGCCGCGTCTCTGTAGCCGTACTGGTCTTGTCGCGGAGCCGGATCTCATCCAGGGGACGGAACTGCCAGTCCAACAGGCCCATTTCTGCTGCCCTGTTTGTGTAAGCGCTGCGATAGTCCCGCACGATGGGCAGGGCATTGCCTGCGTCATCGGCCAGCCGGGCATACGGGTAAATGTTGGTCCAGCCGGCGGTGCTCAGCCCGCTGATGCCCAACCCGTTCTCTTCAGCCTCACGACCGGTGTAGCTTAGACCAGCTGAGAGCTCCAGTCCGGGCAGAGGCTGAAAGGTGTTCTGGCTATTTAGCGTCACACGGCGGTCCTCATTACCAATCAGGCTGGAGAGCCCGCGGTCATAGCCGGCCGAGAGGTAATAGCGGTAGGTGGCGCTCCCGCCGTTTAGGTTCAGGGCGAACTGCTGCTGTAGGGCCGGTCGGTAGAGGTGCTCCAGTGCCTGATCCCGGACGTCTACCTGGCGCATGGCACTGATACGGGCGCTGGCTTCCGCTGCTGAGAGCTGGCCATCACGCTCCTGTATCCAGGTCTCCACGGCTGGGGAGAGCGTCCTGCGATCATTCTCCGGGTAGAAACCCCGCTCAAAGAGGAGGCGCTCGATGTCAATGAAGTCGGAGGCGGGCAGGAAGCTGCGGCTGTAGTGCAGATCGGGCTTCTCGGCCAGTTGCACGTTGGTCTGGAAGGACACCTGTGGGGCCTGGCGGTAGCTGCCTCGTTTGGTGGTGATGACGATTACCCCGTTCCCGGCACGCGCGCCCCAAATGGAGGCGGCTGCCGCATCTTTGAGGATGGTCACGCTTTCCACATCGTTGGGATTGATGTTGGCGATATCCCCTTCGTAGGGGAAGTTATCCACCACAAGGAGCGGCGCAGAACTGGCGTAGAGGGTACTCAGGCCCCGCACACGCAGTTCGGGCTTGCTGTCGGTGCGCTCATTGTACATGCCGCGGCGGTCAAAGGCCAGGCTGTTGGTAACGCCTTCGAGGCGGCTGATCAGATCGGGGCTGGTGCTGCGCGTGAGCAGCTCCCGGTCCACCTGGGTAAAGGAGCCGGTGGCCCTTTCCTGCGGGATGTCCTGGTAGCCGGTGGAGACGACAGCTACTTCCTGCAGGCTGGTGCTGCGTTCAGCAAGCGTGAGCTGCAAGGGGGAAACGGGAAGGGACGGCAGGGGAAGTTCGCGGGATTCGAATCCTAGGAGCGTCACCAGCAGCGTGTCGGGCAGGCTGGTGACGGGCAGTGAGAAACTGCCGCCCATATCAGTGGTAGTGCCGGCACGCCCGCTTTTGAGAAGGACGGAGACTCCTTCGAGGGGGATGGCACCTTTGTCGGCGCGCACCGTGCCCTCCAGGCGCTGCTGCGCATACAGGCAGGCAGGCGCCATGAGCAGCAGCAACAATGGTAAACTTCTTTTCATCAGGTTTTATGGTTTATAAAGGTTAGAAATGGTATTGCTTCATGTAGGCATCGATCATAGCTTGGCCTCAGAGCAGGATTATTCAAAGCGAAGCTTCCGTTCCACCTCCGAGATCACCAGCATGTCGAGCTTGCGACGCGCCGGGCGCAGGTCCAGGCCGTATGCTTTCAGCGCCACCCGCAGCTGGTCTAGATCATGCAGGGGCTGGGGCAGGCGAATGTCTATGTTACCCGTGTAGCCGGTCTCGTCCACGATGGGCAGGGGCTGCAGCTTGTACTTGTACTGCAGGGCACTCACCAGCTGGCGGAAGGGCTTGTTCTGCAGCTGGAAAGTCTGCTCGTCGGAAATTCGTTGTTCGGGAGCACCCTTGCTGGCCAGGAGGTCCTTGCGTGAAGTGCGCACGAGCACAAGGCAATCCACCTTGCGGCGCTGCAGGGAGCCCTTGATTCCCAGGTACTGGTTGAACAGGCGGTTGAGGTCCTCGCGCATGATAGCGTTAAGTACTTCCCGGGGCTGTTCCTGCGGAAGTACAAGGCTGTAACAGTATTGGTTCTGGTCCATCCAGTTGAGGTAAGGGGCATCTGTGGCAAAGTTCCCAGTTAAGTGAGGGGAGCCCTCCCACAGGATGCGCTGACGTAAGGAGTCCGATACCTCCAGCAGCAGGCGGTTATGGTGGTCGTGAAAGCGGAAGATCTCGCTGTAGGCTACAAAGTAGAGGTCTGGGAGCGGCATGTTATAGGCCAGGATTCGGTCCTTCCGGCGGGAGTCACCACCGATATCAGCTGGCAGGCGTGTGGAGAGGACCGATTGGTAGAGCAGCTGCTCACCGGAGCCGCCGTTGCCGTTGATAAAAAGCGGCTTGTCCTTTTCCAATCGGACTTCCTGTTTGGCCTTGAACTGGAAGCCTGTGCCGGAGAGGGCAGCGCGGATGTTCTCTGCTGTGGCGTACTCGCCTCCTGTGATGGCCAGTACCCGTCCGTCCTGGATCCACACCTGGTGAGGGATGGCCTGATGGGGAAAGAGGCGGCGCAGCAGGGTATCTGAGGTGATGGTGGGCAAGCGCCAGCCGCGCTTTTGCCAGAAGGGAGCGACTTTACTCAAAGGCTCGTCCGTGACGGGCAGCACGACCAGGGCCTCTCCGAACTGCTGCTGCAGGGAGTCGAGCTTGTGGAGGGATTTGATGCAGGGGGTGCACCAGGTGGCCCAGAAGTCGAGCAGCAACAGCTTTCCTTTGAAGTCTGAAAGGTTTGCTTCTGAAACGGAGGCGTTGTGGATTCTGGTCAGGCGCAGGTCCGGTAACGGATCGCCCACGGCAAGTACGGCGGGGGTGGGAGGCGCCTGGGCAATAGCCTTGCCCGGGTTGAAGAACGACTGTAGAAGCCAGAGCAGCGAGAGACAGAGCAGGGGCTTGGGAATAGTAACTAAGCTATTTTGGTTATACATGGGGAACAGGTTGTAAGTGTGTGACGATGTATCTGGTTGAATTTTTTTAGAAGAAAGGAGACGTTAATCAGCCGGATCGACGAGCAGGGTCCAGTTGGGGGTTAGCTGTTGGCTCAGGTTCTCGAGGGCCAGCGCCAGCGGGGCAATGGTATCGGGATTATCCTGGAGCCTGTACAGGGCTGAGAGCACTTGCCTGAGCTGCTCGAAAAAGGTGATCAGGTGCCGGGTACGGCCCGAGCAGAGACCATCGTAGTCGTCTTTCAGGGCCAGAATAAACCAGCGCCTGATTTCCAGTTGCACTGCTTCCTCAGGGTAGCGGGCGCAGAAATGTTGCAGGATGTCCATTGGAGTCGGTGTGGTTTTGTTTTCACAAGCGTTTGCCATAGGTTCTATTTGTTTTGGGTCAGAGAATAGAAGGTGTCACTGCTCCTGTAAGGGCAGCTTGGAGCATGTGCGCGCAAAGGGGACAGCCGCCCTGAAAGCCAGCATATAGCCGGTGTTAGGATGACAGAACGGAGAGAAGGTGAAGCTATTCCGGGGGTGAAATGAGGAGTATCCAGGACTGGCTACTTAATGGAATACACTCCACCTTCAGCGGCGGCGATAGTAAGACCGGCGGCTTTTGACGGGATAGGTCAGGTAACGGGTATAGAGTTGAATGAGTAGTCTGAGCGTTTTCATAGGCCATAGAAAGTATGATGGTACGGGTATAAAAGTGGAAGCTAAAAGCGATGGGAGGGGAAGAAGCAGTCCTGCCTCTGAACGAAGTGAGAAGCAGGCACTGCACACAAGTCACGCAAGTGTGCTGCAGCATGAGGCGCCATGTTGCAAGTCTTGTCCAGGATGAGTGATAGGTGCTTGTGTTCATGTTTAACAATTTACCTCCTATAGAGGAGCAGCATTCAGGCCTGGCTGTAGGGGTCCTCTGGTAGTCGTTGTGCCGCTTTGCGGCCGGGAGGTAACCAACAGGCTTAAATATTCAGAAAGTATTATGTCTGAAAGCTGTATATTAGCATCGGTACAGCCTAGCTATAGCACGAAGATGCAGGAAAGGGTACTTGTATGAAATGTGGTATGCTTGTATTAAACAATTATAAGTGAGTGAAATACAAGTGAAATAATATTGGATTTATTGAATAATTTTCGTAAATTATTTCTATGGAAACAGCAGCCAAAAGACGACCGATTCACCTGGGCGACCACGTGAGAAGAATGCGGACCGCTTTGGGAGTGAAGCAATCCGCCTTAGCCAGCGAACTGGGCATGACCCAGCAGAACATCTCCCGCATTGAGCAGGAAGAGGAGGTGGATGATATGACGTTGGAGAAAATAGGGCAGGCCCTTGGTGTTTCTACAGAGGCTATTAGGAATTTTGATGAAGAGGCTGCAATAACTATAATTTCTAGCACGCTGCATGATAATGCCGGCTCTATTAATAATACTTGCTCAATAACTTTCAACCCTATTGAGAAAATAGTGGAGCTTTACGATGCTTTGCTAAAGAGTGAACGGGAGAAGGTGGAGTTACTGGAGCGAATGCTGAAGGAGCAGAAGTGAATTTTTAATACCCCTTTTGAAATGTAACTACTTATAAAGGGATGACAGGAGAAGGCTGTTTGTGCACTTATATGCGTGTGAGGTTTCTAGGCGTTAGAGGTTGCTCTAATCTAATGGCAAAGCTCCGATACATATTTAGCACTCAAGGATCGTTCTTATACAGAAGGGATAGCTGCTTAGAAAAGATCAGGAATGAGTTGTAAGCTCGTGCCATCGCGTGGTTAAGGTCTGGTTAGTTTGTCTGTTTTGCTGTGTCATACCCATGCACCTTCTAGGTTTGAGTTGGCTAACTTTGGGGCTGTATAATTGGCGCTGAACATCACCGGTTTGTTTAGTGCGGTATTGCTGAGGGATATGTCATCTTCGCATTCAACAGGTAAATTTGCCCATTGCAGATTAATTCCCTCAAAGAAACCATACTCCCCGTTCAAACCTGCAGATCAACGCCATCTTAGTGCAGGAACAGCAAAGACTCCATGCGGGTGCTTCCATAAACCAGCCAATGATAGTGTCATGTATGGCCAGTTTGCTCACTTACTTCAGCAGCGTAACACCACCCAAGTGGCTCAGCCAGTAAGAGAGTCAATTCATTTCCTACTCCATCCATAGAAACTGAGTATTCAACCTAGAACCAGGAGCTGGTTTGGCAGGGAAGGTTGGGGCAGCGTCTGCTCTCCTTACCTCCAGCGTTACGCTCTCTTTTCCTTTGAAGGACGCGGGGACTGGAGGCAATGGTACAGGCTTGCTACGCTTGGTCTTGAGCCAGTAACCTGGCTTCTGCAAGGGAATGTTCCTTTTGAGGCAGGCTTTCCGTAAGCCGACATCTGAAATATGGTACCTCTGAGAAAGAGTGCGCATGGGGAATGCCCATACCATTTCATATAGCGCTTGTCGTGTCAGGGTAACGCTCTCCATAACTCAATGTTTACAGGCTTAAGCGATTTGGATGATCTGTTTTATGTTGGGTGCTGCCTAAAGTTTTGCTCCGTCACCATAGTCTTCTCCCTTGCAAGAAACGCACCCTTATTGTTGGGGTGGGTGACCTCTATTTCAGTAATGAAGTGACCCATCTCGGTGGAGGAGACTGTAAAAGCGGCCCGCTCCCCATAGGAGAGCAGAAGGCGCCTCTGAATATTTTCAAGTCCTATTCTGTGTCCTTCAGGCTTTATCGAGCTTTTGAGATTGGAGGTGAAGATGCGTAAGGTATTCGCTTCTAACGTGATTTTGATTTGTGCCGGATGCTCTTGCTGTGTTAGGTCTCCGTGTTTGAAGATGTTCTCCACCAACGTCATCAGTATTAGAGGGACAAACTTAATTCCTGCCAAACTATCGTTATAAGAGAGTTGCACCTGTAATTTATGCTTGTTCCGGATTTGATGAATGCGGATAAGGCTTTCCACATGTTCTATCTCTTCTAGTAATAGTGTCTCATGCTGATCATCTTCGTCTTGTAAGGCGTAGCGCATCATCTGGGAAAGCGACATAATTGCCTCGGCAGCCTCAGTAGATGTTTTACGAACACTGTTGTACACAAAATTCAGGGTGTTAAAAAGAAAATGAGGGTTAATCTGTGTCTTTAAATAGGCATTCTGCGACTTGATCAGTTCATTCTGCAAGTTTTGTTTTTCTATGATCTTTAGGAGTTGCTCTCTTTCTGCGCGCTTCGCACGCTTTTGCTCCCGAAGATAGTTTCTCAAGAAAAAATAGCCTGTTGCAAATCCCATGAAATAGATTGCTCTCCATAAGGCTCTGAGCCAGTAGTAGTGGTCAAAAGTAAGGGGGCGCATCAATTCTACCTGTAGGTAATTTGTAAGAATGAACTCAAGGGTATAGGTTAAAGCAATATAGGCTGTGACTTCACCTATTACCAGTAACGGTAGCAGCCAAACGAACAGTCTCTTTCGCTGCACTACTAGGGGGAGCACCACTCTGGCATGGAAATAAAACAAGCCAACATGCAGGGCATAATGCCCCAAATAGTCCCAGAATGAGCTAAAGCTGCCATTAAAAACGGCAACTATTACTATCTCATAAAAGATGAAAAGGCTCCAGGCAACGAAATGCCCTTTATGCTCGATGAGGGTAGATTTTATAAGTTTTTTCAAAGCTGAGCTGTTCGTCCAAGAATAAACCGTGTTGGTGTAATATTTCATATGGTGAAAAGCGAGTCTCCTAACTTAAAAAGAAAAAGCTATGGCGACGCATCACAACACACGACTTTCACTGAAAAAGAAGACCCTGTTTAGATTTGCAGGCAGAGAGGGAGATAAGCGAGGAGTTAGTACGGATCCGACTACCCTAACGCTAACGCTCACCTCAAACGTTACCATTTTCTTGTCTAAGAAGTAATGAAGTAAACCCTTCGAGCCGGGAGTTCTTACCGGCCGGTTCGGAGGGTTTTCCCAGCAATATAGTCATGGAAGTTTTGTTTATAGGTTTCCCCGATCGGAACCTCTAAGTTATTTTTTAACTGAATTATGCGCCCTTCCACCCGTTCTATATACTGATTCGCAATGATGAAGGACTTATGGACACGTACAAACCCCTTTGTCGGGCCTAAAGCATCCTCTACTTCCTTCATCGTCAAGTATGCTATGTGCTTTTGGGTCAGCGTATGGATGAGCACGTAATTCTTTAGCCCCTCAATGGAAATAATCTCATGGGGCTGAATCCTAATTAATTTATTTTTCTGATCGCCTTTGATAAAGAATGAATTGTCAATTGGAGAAACTGGATCAGAGCTGCTTTCCTTGGTGCTTTTTAGAAGTAAGTTAACTGTCACGGCAAACTTATTCATACTGATAGGCTTAAGTAAAAAGTGATCAGCTCGTACATCAAAAGCCTCCAGCGCATATCTCTGATGGGCGGTAGTGAAAACTAAAAACCTTGTTCTGCTCCTCAGGGATTTGGCTAACTCTAATCCGGTTAGGCGCGGCATATCTATGTCCAAGAATATAAAATCATAAGGAATCTCTGGAGCATCGTCCATAAGGGCAGCGATAGGGTCCTGAAAGCTTTTTTCCAGGTGTAGACTGGGAGTTGCCTTAATATAATCAGTCAGTAATTCAATGGCATGATCTTCGTCATCAATAACCACGCACCGGTAAAATTTTGTTGCATCCATAAGCGCTAGTTTGTTTTCGTAAAGCCAAGTTTTAATATGATGTCCTTCCTTCTCCTACTCAAAGCTAATCAGTTCAAAACTGAACTCAGAATGTCTGATGCGCATCATATAGTTTATAACTATTAGGTGGTTTGAGACACATCAGCTAGCTGAACAGCCTTGATTGAAAAATAACCACTTTTAGTGGAAGTATGGCTTGCTGAGGAAGTTGAGAGTATGTAATGCTAATATAGAATAATATTATAATATTTTGTAGCCTCATGTTTTCTGGTAGCTCTCACCAGGTAGAATGTGACGCAACAGGGGTAATCTTGATGCGACTTTGTTTTCATATCGTTTAGCCACTTGTTCGTGTAATAGATTTTAACTTCCATACCTCATCCAGTGTTTTCAAAAGAGCTATAAGTACTGCTTTAAAGAGACAAAAACAAGTCAGCTTTAACCCAATTTCCTTATAGCCCAGGTGTGAAAGCAAACCTAGTTTAGATCCTTGGAAATGAAGATACTGCTAGCCTTGAAAAATACGGAGTTATTAGAGGAAATCCGAGTGCTAGCTTCGTATGTGGTTATGCTGATCTTTTTACCTGTGTTTCTGGTAACAAAAAATGTTGCCAATGAAAAAGCATAAAGCAATTAGAACAGGAACCATTACTCAAAGATTGTTTCATTCTAGTATGCTTACAGGCATCCACTGGATTACATGCTGCTCAGAGGCTGAATTTCTAACTTGATTTGTGTATTAACTAAATATTTAGTCACTTTATAATGCGTTCAGAAATAAGGTCTAACGATGTGTTCTTATCACCATAAGACTGCACTTGTTATCACTTGAGAATGCTAATATTATAAATGTAAAGCAATGTTTTACCCCTTTGCTGCTGTTTGTGCAGTTTATGTACAGTTGCCAAAATAAATATCATACCTTGCTGCTGAACCCAGATTTTATTGCGCTGCAAGGAGAGGAGGGGTAACTGTCTTTCGCAATTCTTCGCAGGATACACTTCACCTGACAGGTTCCTTCTACACCTACTTCCCGCTAAAGGAAGTTATTTTGAACTTGCCAACTACGGCCTGCTAGGGCTGGACATGGCCATCGGCCTCGGGGTCGGCACCAGCCTGGACAAAAAGGCAGCGGCAAGCAGTAAACAGCTGGCTGTGGAATAGAGGCAAAGCATGGGAGTACAAAGCGGTCTGTAGCGTGTCATGTTTTCTGCTCCCTTGCTTGTACCAAATATCTTTTACCAAAAGCGATCAAACCGTTTCATTATACAAGCATCACAGCTATGACCCAGGAGGAATTTCTCATCCAGCACCTGACCGAAGATAAAAGCTACCAGAGCATCTTAAATGAAAATAAAGGACTGGAGCTGCCTAAGATTCAGGAGTGGTGGGCTACCGGAACAGAACTGAGAAACAAGATCAAAAGGTCCAATGCCCTCTTTTCAAGCAGGAAGGGCAAACCAGCCTTCACCGCTTTCGAGCAGGCGGGCTTTCTTCGAGTGGTTCCGTAAACAACCAAGGATCTGTGCCTACTGCGGCATAGAGGAGCACAAGCTAGAGGAACTGTTTGGCGCCGGCGTGCTTTCCACCAAACGGGGACGGGGAAAGTCACTGGAGCTGGAGCGGAAAGACGCTGCCTCCAACCTGTACACAGCGGAGAACTGCGTGCTGGCCTGTTACTTTTGCAACAACCACAAAAGCGACATCATCTCAGAGGAGGACCATTGCCAGTACTTTGCGCCACAGATTAGGGTGTACCTGGAAGCGAAGTACCGAGAACTACTGGACAAATGATACTTGATAAAGAGACAAACGTAGTTTTCTTTTCCGACCTACTGGTAGCGCAAAAGCAGTATCTACCAGCATATCAAAGGATCATAAGCCTCCTGGACAAGCATAGCATCCGGCACAGCTTACTGAAAGGAACAAGAGATATCTGGTGCAGAGACTATATGCCCGTACAGCAGGCGGAGGGAAAATACATGCAGTTCCGGTATGAGCCGTCTTACCTGGAGGAGGACCGGCACCTGCAGTCAGACCCTGCGCATGTTTTGGCGATGAACCAGGTGAAAGCCGTCTTCTCGGACATCAACCTGGACGGGGGAAATGTGCTGCGCTGGTCTGACCGGGTCATTGTCTCGGATAGGGTTTTTGAGGAGAGCCCAGCATATACTGACCGGTCCAGACTTCTTACCAAGCTGGAGGGGCTCTTGAATGCCGAAGTGATAGTGATCCCGGCAATCAGGTCGGATATGACAGGACATGCCGATGGAATGGTGCGCTTCTACGATCGAAATACCTTGATTGGCAACAGGCTGGAGGGAGAGTATCGATACTGGCAAAAGGGCATGGAGAATGCACTGACAGTGCATAAACTGGACTATGTAGCTTTACCCTCCTTTGAGTATAAGGAGAAAAGCTTCCCGGATTCAGCTGTTGGATGCTATGTCAACTACCTGGAGATAGGCGACCTGATTTTAGCACCAGTGTTCCAGGTGCCTGGGAACAAGGATGAGGAAGCAGCAGCCACCTTGTGCAGGGTTTTTGCTGACCGGCAAGTCGAGTTTGTGAACATCAATGAGATTGCCCGGCAGGGCGGGCTGCTGAACTGCATTACCTGGAGCATTAAGGCGTAACCTTCTCCAGCTCTTCCTAACCTGTAAGCCTGCCTACGGACGTACCTCCTTCAAGGAGGAATCTATCGAGACCGCAGCGATATGCTTATGGGCTCCTCCAGGAGGAAAGCTTTGTGGGCATCTGTTATAGCAGCTGGCTCAAAATAAGGGGCACCCGGATGTCTGTTATTGGATCTTTTCCACCTGCGCGGTACCTTCCTGATGCCGATGGGGTAGAGGGTGATTTCCTCTTCAGTGATGCGCAGGCGCAGGAAATTTTTGTGGTCCTGGTGGCGGAGGGCGGAAAAGGCCTCGTTGTCGTGCAACTTGAAGAACAGGTTCATCAAAATGAGGTAGAGGCCAGTCAACAGCCCGCCTAGTAGCCAACCTGTCAAGAGGAGCAGCAACACAAGGCCTGCCTTGCCCAACACATACGCCAGGAAGGGAAGGGCAGTGGGTTCCGTGAGCGAGACAGCGGCCAGCAGGTAACCTCCCGGCCAGATGATGGCCAGGGCCAGCAGGGCATGGCAAAGGCCATGCATGCCGCCCAACAAAGCGACCGCAGCCGGATGGTCGGAGGCCTTCCGGTCAGCAAACAAGCCAAACCCTGCGATGAGAAGCGTGAGGAGAAAGAAAGTGGAAGGACTGCCGGCAAGCGCCTGTAGGAGGAGAAGGGGCGATGGCCACAAGCCCTCCAGCCCCGGCCATTCCGGTTCCCAAAGCCAAGCATGGTCACTGTAGAGCTGCCAGCCCATGAGCAGGTAAAACAGTCCAAGCAAGAGGCTGAAGAAAGGATTCTTGAGCGGAAACAGCAGGTTGCGAAAGGTAAGCTTCCGGGATACTTGCTTTGGCGGAAAGCAGTTCTTCAGTTCAAACTCCTCTCCTTTGCCGCTGTGCCTGTTAGGCCACACAACCATGTCCCTCAGGTTGTGGGTGGGATGCAGGAAAGTGCCGCCGCCCCCGGCTGTTATATAGGGAATGTCCGGTTTTTCCGCACGTTGGTGTCTGTAGTGGGCATAATGGTGCAGGTCCCCTGACAGTACGAGCACCAACTGAAGTATACGCTTTCTTGCCTCCTGACAACCTCTTTCACCTTTGCCTGTGTAGGAAATCTCCTCAATGCACGCCTTTATGAAAAAGGCCAGTTTCTCATATCGCTCCCGGCCAAATGCTTTTTCGCAGTTGACCCAAGCAGGCTCCGCTGTGCACAGGATGACTTGGTCATTCTCCTGCATGCGCTGGGTGGCGACCTCCTTAAAATAATCCAGCTGCGGCTTGTCGATGTCTGCGTTCAAAGAGATGTCAATCCCCCACAACCAGCACGTGGAGGTCAGTTGCAAGGCAAAGTAGCTGCGCTCCTGCCGGGTTGTCCATGCTCCGAGGCTACGCTCCTGGCAGAACTGCTTGAGAAAGTTGCTGAGCCCGTCATACCAGTCATGGTTGCCGGGTATGGCATACAAGTGCGGCTCCGGAGGGGGCGGGAGGATGGCGGGTGCAGCCTGTTTTGGAAAAGCGCACTCGTAAGGCCCCCACAACCGGTCATGATACTCTTTGCGGGCAGGGGTGGGGTATACCTGATCGCCCCCCATCAGCAGCAGGTTCCCACGCCGGATACGGGTGTTACCAAGCATGAGCTCCCTTTGCGCCAGCAGGTAAGCCGTATAGTAAGTGGGGTTCCAGCCGTCCCCGATATCGGCAATATAATCCAACCACAGCTCCTTTCGACCGCTGTAGTCATAGGAGCACGCCTCTCGGGTGGTAGCAAAGGATTCCCGCTTGTCGGCATAGGTGCTAAGCACAGAGGAGACCATCACCCTGGCGGCCGTATCCAGCAACTGGATCGGGTTGAACCAGCGCACCATGTGCTTTCTTCTGAAAGCCACTTTCCCTATGTCCACTTTTGACTTATCGTGCTGCATGCTAAGGCGGTGAAAGGGTGGGGTATTAGTTTTGAAGTACCAGCTGAACAGTATCCTAAAATAGAAGATCTATGGTCGTGTTCCAAGTCCCTGCAGGACCTTTCTGCTTCACATGAGCCAGTGCATGTTTTAAAAGGGCTGCCGTGGCTCTCTGGTGATAAGGCAGACGAGCACCTGCTGTCCCTGCTCAGGCCCTACCCGAGCGAGGAGCTCAGGCTTTACCCTGTGTCCACGCTGGTGAACTCCCCGGTGCATGGCACTCCCGACCTGCTGGCGCCGCGCCGTGGTGCTTGTTTGGCTAGCATATTGGAAATGAAGCCATGTGGGGAGACATGGTTCTGGATCCACAGGCTAATACAGGAGGCGTGACCCTGTGCCCTTAACTTAGCGTAGATTTTTATTCCAATTTAAATTATAGCCTAGTCCAAACCGAATGGTATTGTTTCTTGATTGAAAATCAAACTGCTTTCCCCAGACTTTATAGGAATTTGTGGTGGAGGAAAAATCGTACTGCCACCTGGCCTCTACCCTCAGCCTCCATACATTGGCACCAATTCCCAAGGAATATTTCCAAACCACTGGTTTTGAGACCGCTTTAAAGTTGTAGAGCACCTCAGCCATAGCAGGGCTGATAAACTTATTGGAAAAATAGTCCTGACCGTCCCGTGTAAGGCGAATGTTAGGGCTGACACCAGCCATCACAAACAAGCTCCTGCGCCTAACTGGCAGTTGGTATTCGACAAGAACAGGAAGCTCTAACGACCTGTTCCCGCCACTGGTTGTATGGATCAAGCGCTCAAACCCATCTTTTGATGTATTGTATACACGTGCTCCTTTATAGGAATTGTAATAATTTATACCTGAGGAAACCGTAAAACTTGGGGATAACTCATAAGACAAATAACCGCCCAAATAGGGTTGTCGATCATTATCTCCACGCAATGTTACCTGAATAGAGTCTAACAAGACAGAACCAGTAGGGTTATCAAACAGCAAACCTACAGAGGGGCCAAAAGAAACTTTTTGGGCAAACACCTTGCTGGTGGTCAAAATGCCGCATACAAGCAAACAAAACAGAAAAAGACGCTTCATGGCAAGACAAAATGTAAAGCCAAGAGCTTCTGCTCTTGGCTTTAAGATGGAAGTTCTACTGAATAACGTTGAAGTAAAGGAAGCCAGTGCTGTACTCGTAACCCGGAGAATCCGTGTTATCACAGTACTCTACATAGGACTCACCTAGATTTTTGTCCTCACCTTTCAATGTTACCTTGGTCTGTCCGTTGACAGTGGTGGTAGCACCTGTGGTTTCATCTTTGAAAGCTGTCGATATAACACATCTACACTTAAGTAAACTTTGAAAGAACCTGGCAAGGCTTCTCTATGGTAAGAAGTGAATTTTAATCATATGCTATGAAAGTATTACACCAACTGCTGTGCTGGGAGTATAAATTAAATTGCTGAGGAGAAGGAACAACAGTTACTGCAGGCCACAAATAGGTAGTTCAGCCCGTGCTAAAACTGAGAGGCTTTCGAGTAGCCCGTAGGGGACTAAAACCATTTGACATCAACTATATTTATGTTTATCTAATTATGCCTTAAAAAGGCTGTATATAGGCTTTGTAGGCCCCTGTTTGTAAAGGCAGGTCAGATAAAAATAGATGGAATTAAATATTAGTGTCCGAAATGTGTCCGCAGTTTCAGACAATCCCGTATATTTGTCCAGACCTATATCTGAACTCTCTATACATCGCCTTTAAGACGCTCAATTATTACCTGGACAAGCCGGGCCTGGACGCCGAGACTTCCATCTACCTCTTTGCCCGCCTGGGTAAGCAGACCATCAAAGTCAAAACAGGCCGCCAGATCCACCCCACCTACTGGAACACCAAGCCCAACATCAGGGGCAACCACGTGAAGGGCAACTTCCGGGGAGCCCCGGAGCTGAACGACAGCCTGGACGAGGTGAAAAGCAAGGTGCGCAGGGCCTACAACAAAAAGATGGAGGAGAATCCATCGTTCCGCTTTATGGATTTCAAGGAGGACATCGTGGCTGTGCTTTTCCCCACTGAACCGGAGGCGGAGAAGAGCTTTATGGAGTGCTTCGATGAGTACATCCGGATCCATGCCGCCCACCGCAGCCAATCCACTTTGCTCAAGTACCGCGGCATCTACAACCACCTCAAGAGCTTCAGCGAAAAGACCAAGTACGTGCTATCCTTCCAAGGCATGGACATGCGCTTCTTCGACGATCTGCGGGGTTACCTGGTGACGGATCTACGGCACAAAGACAACACCGTATGGAAAACGTTCGCCACCTTGAAGGCATTCCTTGGCTGGGCGCTCGACAGGGGCTACCACCAGAACCAGGCGTTCAAGAAGTTCAAGGCACCGCAGAAGGACGTGGACATTATCTACCTGACCAAGGCAGAGCTGGATAAACTATTTGATTTTGACCTGTCGAAGAACCCGCGTCTGGACAGGGTGCGCGACGTGTTCTGCTTCGCCTGCGCCACCGGCCAGCGCTACTCCGACGTGGCCGCTCTGCGCCACTCCGACATCAAGGGAAACAAGTGGGTGCTGCGCCAGGTGAAGACCGACAGCGCCAACAACGTGCCGCTATCGCCCAGGCTAGGGCCATACTGGATAAGTACAGGGAGGAGGCGCTGCCGCTGCCGGTGCTGTCAAACCAGAAGACGAACGACTACCTGAAAGAGCTGGGTCAACTGGTGGGCATCGACGAGCCGACGAGCATGACCACCCGCAGGGGAGGGGAAAGACTCGTGGACACTCGGCCCAAGCACGAGTTCATTACCATGCACACGGCCCGCAGGACGTTCATCACGCTCTATCTGGAGAAAGGCATGCGCGCCGAGGTGGTGATGAAGGTGTCTGGCCACACCAACTACCAGACTTTTAAGAAGTACATCAAGATCACCGACAACATCAAGGAGCTGGAGATGGAGCGTGTGTGGGGCAGAGTAGAGGAGGAAGCAGAGCTGCTGCCTTAAGTAGAAACATTGGGTAGCCACTTAATTCCTGTGCCATGCATATCATCCGATTTATTTTAGCCTTACTGTAGGCACAGGGTAAAGCACAAGCAGTAATACAGCCTAATTATTTTTTAGGACTTTAAGTAAAACATCGATACCATGTTAGTCAAAGAATACATCTCACACGTTTTTCAAGGGCAAGAGCGGGAGAGCGAACACCAGTATCAGGCAAAGCACGCAGAGAGCCCCTACGCAGGCCATGTTGGGGATCTTGAGCAGGAGCTGCGAAACTTCTACAGCGACAAGGTCTATTACGGCAACCTAAAGAAATCTCAGCTTTACGCCTTTCTGGACTTCCATAAAGACAAATATGAAGGGGAGCAAATAGACTTCCTAGATTTTGTAAAGCAAAGCCCGGCACGTGTTGCCCATGAGGACGCTGACGAGTTTAACCACCTGTATTTCGTTCCGAATTACACGGAGCGGCTGGGAGAGTGGATAGGACTAAGGGAGAAAGAGCAGAAGGAGAAACCGTTCGACAACCGAATCACAGGGTATATGTCCAATGAATACATCAAAAGCTATTTCATCGACAAGTTCTGCCATGAGAAAGACAGTAATGGAACCCCGTACTTCAGCGCGGAAGAAGTGAAAGACTTCCTTCACGCCAACTTCAAAGACTTCAATCCGAGAGCGAAGGTTGTCAAGCGGAAGTCGGAGGCGCTTAAAGCGCAGGCACACATCAGGAGGACCGTCTACCAGTTCTATCAGAAGCACTCCAGGAGCAACAAGGAAAAGAGAAGGTACTGCGAGATGCTCAGGGACAACTTCCATGAGTTTGACGAAAGCGACTTTGAGGAAACCATTGTAAAGGGATTTTCAAAGTAATAACCCAAAATCGTACGAGATTCAGTACGCGGAGCGCGCGCTTTCTCTCGCCTTTACTCTATTTAACACCTTGCATAGACTTAGAAAAAAAGAAGTTTATGCAACAATTCTCATTCAACCTCACGCAGGAGGCGATAGAAGCTATCGCCCAGCGCACGGCGCAGATCCTAAGGGATGACAAGCTGAAAAATTCACAACCCACCCCAGAGGCAGAGGAGCCCATCTCCATCAAGGAGGTGTGCTCGCTGCTGAAAGTCTCCCGCCCCACGCTCCACAGCTGGATGGCGCAGGGCACCATCCCCTTTCACAGGAAAGGCCGCCGCGTTTACCTGTTCAAGTCAGAGGTGCTGGCCTCGCTCGAGGAACCGAGAAGGCTCGTCAACAGCAGAGGCCGCGGCAACAACGGATGTACCACACCGGCAAACAAGGCGGCATGATCGCGCAGGCAATGTTCACTGAGGAGCGGCGCATCAGGGATGTGCTCTCCAGGCTGCGCACGGCGGTGCTCTACGAACGGGAGCGCTACGGCCCCTATGTGCGCAAGAACCCGAACGGCATAGCCGCCGAGGCATGGAAGGAAAGGATCACGGTCTACACCGAGACATTCAACCTGCTGTCCGACTACCTGACCGACTATACCGTAAACCAGCACGGCGTGCTGAAACACGTGCGCCAGGCCGAGGCTGAGCGAGACTTGGCAAACACAACGCTGCTCTACGTGCACCAGCTCTACAATGCCAGGGCCAGGCTCCTGGCGGCCACGGAGGCAAGGCAGATCGCCTACCGGCTGGTGGGCGATGAGGTGGAGCGTCTGGAACCGGAAATCGGCAGGATGTGGAACCAGGCGCTCCAAGGCGAAATGGCTGTGCACGGGCAAATAGCGAAGGAAGGGAGGGAAGCCGCATGATAAACATTGACCAATCTCTTCCTGACCTGAAACCCGTGCCGGAGGCGGCAGTGCAGCCAACACCTTTAGAATCCACCGTCGGTCTGTTCCTGACAAAGTCTGCTAGCCAGTGGAGCGAAGAGGCGAAGTCGAAGCCGATCCCGCAGATGCTGTTCTGCGTGTTCTGGTGTTTGGGCGAGCTGTGCATCCTCTTTGCCGACACCAACCTGGGCAAGTCCATCCTTGCCGTGCAGATCGGCGTCAGCATCGCCCGGAGCAGTCGTATCCCCGGCTTCGCGTTGGAGGCCCCGGCCGAGAAGGTGCTCTACTTTGACTTTGAGCTAACGGACAAGCAGTTTGAGGCGCGCTACTCCGACAATTTCCGGGACCACTTCTTCACGCCAGGCGTGTGCGACAACCTGCTGCGGGCCGAGATAAACCCGGAGGCGGAGTTGCCAAGGGAGTTTCCCGACTTCGAGAGCTACCTGTGCCACGCCCTGGAGCAGGAGCTGGTCAGGACCGGTGCTAGGGTGCTTATCATCGACAACATCACCTACCTGGGCACCGACACGGAGAAGGCCAAGGGTGCGCTGCCGCTGATGAAGCACCTCCAGAAACTCAAGAAGAAGCACGGCCTCTCTTTCCTGGTGCTGGCCCACACCCCGAAGCGAGACATGGCAAAGCCAATCACCAAGAACGACATCCAGGGCTCCAAGATGCTGGTGAACTTCTGCGACAGCAGCTTCGCCATCGGCGCCAGCTCCCAGGACCCGCACACCCGCTACCTCAAGCAGGTAAAGCAGCGCCAGACCGAGGAGCGCTACGGCGCTGAGAACGTGGTGCTGTGCCAGATCGCAAAGCCCCACAACTTCCTGCAGTTTGAGTTCATAGGCCTGGGGAGCGAGCGTGACCACCTTAGGCAGCTGGCCGAAGGAGAGCGGGAGCAGCAAACGAAGGAGGCACTGCAGATGCGCCAGCAGGGTAAGTCGAACGTGGCTATCGCCGCGCATTTCGGAGTCTCTGAGGGCGCCGTTCGCAAGTGGATCAAAAAAGCGGAGGAAAGCGGCGCACCATTTTAGGATCGTACTGGGGCGTACGTATCGTACCTGGTACGTGGTGTACGACCCATTACGAATTCAAGCATAGCCACACGTGGCATGCTGGCAGTGCCTACTGCCCAGCAAATCCCCATTCAAATTTATAAACCCTTAAAATTCAAAAAACATGATTAACGACACGCTTAAAGAGCGGGTGCAAAGCCTGCGCGGTCAAGGCTTTTCCATCCGCGAAACAGCAAAAGAACTCGGCGTCACCAAGTACACGGTAGAAAAAGCTGTCAAGGAACTGGAGTCGGACAGCCTTCAGACGCTGTCTGCAGCCGAGAGCACAGAGCTCCAGACACGCCACAGACAGTGCAGTCAAATAGCAAGCGAGAGCAAGCAACAGGGATTGAGACACTATCAGAACAGCTTTTTGAGGCGGAATCACAGCAGAAAACAACTGAAATCACCATAAAAGCGCCTAATAGAGGGTATTTCTACGGTGTGTACACCTTTATGGATCAGTACAAGAGTCTTGTGAAGGAGTTGCATCGCGGCGTGCAGCAGCAACGCATGGTTTGGCAACACAAGATAGGGGGCAGGTACCTTAAACAGGTGGAAAACCTACGGGCGCAGGCCCAAAGGCACTGCCAGGAGCAGGGGGTAAGCTATGACTCGCTGCTGCTGTCCGAGGTGCTGCAAGCATGTGAAGTCTACCTGAGGGAAAAGGCCCTGAAGGCACCGGCATCTCCTACTGTTATCGGGCTGTACTGGATAAAGTTTCCACCGGATGTGGAGCTGGCAGGGTTGCTAGGCATGGCGCAGCGTGTGGACTTCTTTTGTGATCAACGGGGTTGTTAGAGTTTTTGTGTAAAAAAATAAGAGACCAAGGCAGCATTATCTGAATCTTCTTTCAAAGAATGCAGTCTTGGTCTTAAGTTGCAATTGATATCGTAGTAGACTACTTGGGCTTGCTAAACCTCGAAGTCGATTTTCTATACCACCAAGGTGCGATTGAAATTAAAATGCCGCTCCCTCTACACCAGGGAAAAGCCGCTTTCTATACCTCTAAGGTGCTATTGAAATATTCTCTTGAGGCCAATGCGCTTAACTGGGGTGCTACTTTCTGGTATCTACGAATGGTTTTGAGCCTATATGCTTTCAATGACAGTTTTGAGTTTCTGGCTCACTTCTTTGGCTATGGCTTCTAAGTCAGCATTGCCTATGGCTGACATGGATTCCATTGGGTTGATAGCGGTTACCTCCACCTCTCCGTTCTCATGTTCCTGCACCAGCACGTTGCAGGGCAGCATCACGCCGATTTTGTCTTCCTGCCCGATTGCCTGATATGCAAGCTTCGGGTTACAGGCACCCAGTATTTTATACTCCCTAAAATCCACATCGAGCTTTTCCATAAACTTCTCTTTGAGGTCAATCTCAGATATCACGCCGAAGCCCTCGCTCCCAAGGGCGGCTCTGGTCTTCTCTAATGCATCCTGGTAGCTGTAGTTTACTTTTTTGGTGATATGGTAGTTCATAGCGAAAAGATTTGACGGTGTTTCCTTTACTACGAGAAGATGATGCGCGTGTTTGCGCACCAGTAGATACACTCATAAGCTGCAGGAACAGCATGGGCCCTTGCTCCTGCAGGGTTATAAAAGCATGCAGTCTACCTGTGTGATAAAAGTCACGGACAGGTTCTGGTTAAAGCGTGAACTTTGTTGGCTATGCCGATCCCGTGATATGGCCTAAAAACTAGTCTCTGCCTGCTTTTTATCGTTAGAAGAATAGAAGTGCCGCTTTCTGGCGCTGTTGCAAATTGTTAACCAGGCACACATGCCTTTATCAGCTGTTTTGGAAGGCTGATAACTTCCAAATACATTAGGCTAGTGCTTTATAAACGTCACATTATAACGGGTTAAGAGAACCGGGGGAGTAGTAAATAAAATATCTGACCAAGCTTCATTCATATATGCCTATTGAACTTCCACTTATCACAGATCCTGTTTTGCTTGAAGAGATAGAAAAGAACGGCAAAATTCAGGAGTTTGAGCCTGGGCAGGCCATCATTGAGCCGGGGCAGTATGTCAAGATGGTGCCCATCATCCTGGAGGGGTCTGTTAAAGTGATGCGGACCGATGAGGAAGGGCATGAGTTGCTGCTCTACTACATTGAAGGCGGGGACACCTGTGCCGTTTCCCTGACCTGTTGCAGTACGTCAAGCCCCAGCGATATCAAGGCAGTGGCGGAGGAAAGAACAAGGGTGTTGGGAGTTCCTGTCCGGAAGCATGAGGAGTGGACGAATGAGTTTCGCCAGTGGAAGGACTTTGTCGCCATGACCTACCAGAAGCGCTTCCAGGAGATGCTCAGGGCCATTGATGACGTGGCCTTCAGGAAAATGGACGAGCGCCTGCTGCGGTACCTGGTGGTTAAGTCAAAGCAGCTGAAGACGCTGGAACTGACGGTGACACACCAAGAAATCGCTAGTGAGCTGGGCACCTCCCGGGAGGTTGTCTCCAGGCTGCTCAAGCAACTGGAGAACCGCAAGCTGGTGGAGCTGGAAAGAAACAAAATCTTTGTGCGCGATGATCTGGAACAATTCCTCGAAAACCTTTCCCGCTAAGTCGGTCTCTGATTGTAATGGGATGTAATACAGGTACAGGTATTATGTTCATCATGAAAAGGTCTACGAAGATACTCTTCCAGTAACCTTCCTAAGGATTCCCTGCTTCCCCAAATGCTACAAAATAGAGCGTAAGCCCCTATGTGACAAGAGTCACAGACATTGCCTTCCGAGGTATCTACCTTTGTATTATAATATAAATTCAAGCAAAAGGAAAACGACACAATCATGAAAATAAAGCAATTTGAAGACAAGGGACTGGCGCATTACTCCTATGCTGTGCTTAGTGAATGCGAACGGGAAATTGTACTCATAGACCCTGCCCGCGACCCGCAGCCCTACTATGACTATGCAGCGGCAAGCAACGCAAAAATCGTGGGGGTGATAGAGACGCACCCACACGCTGACTTTGTGAGTTCGCACCTGGAAATACACCAGCAAACCGGCGCCACGATTTACGCCCACAGCCTGGTAGGGGCAGACTACCCGCACCAGGCCTTTGATGAGGGCGCCGTGCTGGAACTGGGTAAAATAAGGCTCAGGTCCCTGCACACGCCCGGCCACTCCCCGGACGGCATCAGCATTGTGCTGGAGCACGAGGGAAAAGACAAGGCGGTATTCACGGGGGATACCCTTTTCATCGGTGACGTAGGGCGCCCGGACTTGCGAGAGAGTGCGGGCAACACCACAGCGAAGAGGGAAGAGCTGGCCCGGCAGATGTACCACAGCACCCGTGAAAAACTGATGAAGCTGGACGATCATGTGGAGGTGCTCCCAGCCCACGGCGCAGGCACCCTCTGCGGAAAGGGGCTTAGTGAGGCTAACAGCAGCACCATTGGCGCGGAGAAGTTCGGGAACCCTGCCCTGCAGGAGATGAGCGAGGAGGCTTTTGTGAAAATGATTACCGAGGACCAGCCTTTCATCCCGAAGTACTTTGGCTATGATGTGGACCTGAACAAAAAAGGAGCTCCGGCTTACCAGGAGTCCCTGCAAGGGGTAAGGATGCTGGAGAAGAATGCGGTGCCTGAGGCGGGAGTTCTGGTAGTGGACGGACGACCACAGGAGCAGTATAAAAAAGGCCATATAGCAGGTGCCATCAACATCCAGAACGGAGATAAATTTGAGACCTGGCTGGGCAGCATCGTGGGGCCGGACGAAAAGTACTACTTAGTCGCAGCGTCAGAAGAAGCCTTGAACCAGCTAATGGAGAAAGCAGCTAAGATTGGCTATGAACAGCTAGTGGAAGGGGCCTTTGTGTACGACAAGGAAGGCGGTAAAGCAAGCGAGGCTTTCAATAAAGAGGCTTTCAAGGCTGAAGAGAAAAACTTTACTGTGGTTGACATCCGCAACAGCAGTGAGACAAAGGCCGGCAAGTTCTTTCAGCAAGCCATCAGCATTCCTTTGCCTGAACTGCGGGAACGAGCCAGGGAGATTCCGACAGACAAGCCCGTGGTGGTGCACTGTGCCGGAGGATACCGCTCTGCAGCCGGAAGCAGTATTCTGGAAAGCCTGCTCCCGGTGGAAGTACTGGATATGAGTGAGGCGGTGACAGAGTTGAAGAACAAATAGAGCTTTCAAAGGAGGCGCTTCCAAAAGGCGCCTCCTTCTTTTACAGGTCTCCCTCTTTCCCTTCAGCTGGCATGAGGGTAGAATGTCTATCCAGGAGGCTGATACACCTGCCAGACATGAAGCTGCAGGCTATTGAGTGTGATAAATGTCACTGTGCCGCAGCAGGGCATGCGCTACCTTTGTATCAATATTTACAGGTATCTGAATTAAGAGCAGACATGAATCATAATAAGCACATAAAAACAAATACCAAAGAATGGAAAGTTTAATTGAATGGATGAGCCAACCGTGGCCCTGGTATGTGGCGGGCCCACTGATTGCCTTCACAATGGTGCTGCTGCTGTTTGTCGGCAAAAGCTTTGGTGTGTCGGACACCCTGAGGACAACCTGCGCCATTGGGGGAGGGGGTAGGGTGAGTGACTTCTTTGACTTTGACTGGAGAAAACAGGTCTGGAACCTCATTTTCGTGCTGGGCGCTGTCATCGGCGGGTTTATCGCCTCTACCTGGCTGCAGCAGCCTGAGCCGATTCCGCTTGCGCAGGACACGGTGATGAAGCTGCAGGAGCTGGGCATCAGCAACCCGGGGGCTGACTACCTGCCGGAGGAAATCTTCAGCTGGGAGAGCCTCTTTACGCTGCGGGGCTTCGTGATGCTGGTCATCGGTGGGTTCCTCATTGGTTTCGGGGCACGCTATGCGGGGGGATGTACCTCCGGGCATGCCATCAGCGGCCTGAGCAACCTGCAGGTCCCTTCGCTGATTGCCGTGGTAGGCTTCTTTATCGGGGGCCTTATCATGACCTACCTGCTGCTCCCGGTTATACTTACACTTTAAAGCGAAAGACAATATGAAGTTTTTAACCTATCTGTCAATCGGTACCTTGTTTGGTATCATCATGACAAAGTCGCAGGCCATCTCCTGGTACAGAATCTATGAGATGTTCCGCTTCGACGCCTTCCACATGTACGGCATCATCGGGTCAGCCGTCATTTTGGGCATCATCAGCGTGGCGCTTATCAAGAAATACAAATTCAAGTCAACAGAGGGTACGCCAATTACTTTCTCGCCGAAGAACATGAGCATTCCCCGCTACCTCTTTGGCGGCACCATCTTCGGACTGGGATGGGCCATGACGGGTGCCTGCCCTGGCCCGATTTACACGCTGATTGGGAATGGGTACAGTGTGATACTGGTGGTGCTGTTTAGCGCCATCCTGGGCACGATGGCCTATGGTATTCTTAGAAAAAGGCTTCCTCATTAGGGGAAGCTTTTTCTTTGTTGTGGTTTCAAGTTCGTCTCATGAGGCAGCCAGCACCAGTCGTGTTATTTGGGCCTCCCGTGAAGCGGGAGGCCTTTATTTTGTCATAAGTCACTAGTGGGACAACCTCACCCTTCTTCCTGAATGTTGACAGCACCCACTGGCTTTACCCTGCAGGTATGCTTTTAATGCCGCTTCCATCCCTCCGCTTTCCTGTGTGATATAAGTCACTGTACCCGCCTGCAGGCTTCTCTATCTTTGTAGTACAAAATAAGACAACACAGAGAATGGAAATTTTAGGATACATCGCGGCCCTTGTTATCGGGCTTTCATTGGGGCTCATTGGCGGGGGAGGCTCTATCTTGACGGTACCGGCCCTGGTTTACCTGCTGGGTCTGAGCCCCGTCATCTCAACAGCCTATTCGCTCTTTATCGTGGGGCTCACCAGCTTAGTAGGGAGCTATAAATTCTACAAAAGAGGACTGGTCAGCCTCAAGACAGCGCTGGTTTTCGGGCTTCCATCCATTGTGGCGGTATATGCCACGCGCCGCTACATTGTGCCGGCCATCCCGGAGAGCATCTTCACGATTGGCGGTTTTGAAGTGACAAAGGGTATTATGCTCATGCTGCTGTTTGCCGGTCTCATGGTCTTTGCCTCCATCAGCATGATCAGGCAAGACAAGAAGCCAAGCGGCACTGCCGACGAGAACATAGACCACGACATTTTAGATGAAAACGGCAAGCCATCCAAGGCCACAGAACCGAAGTTCAACTATGGCGGCATTCTGGCCGAAGGGGCCGTGGTGGGCACGCTGACAGGCCTGGTGGGGGCAGGGGGCGGCTTCCTGATCATTCCGGCGCTGGTGCTCTTCAGCAAGCTGGACATGAAGCTGGCAGTGGGTACTTCCCTGCTTATCATCGCGGCAAAGTCACTGTTCGGGTTTATCGGCGACATCTACAACTATGAGATTGACTGGGCCTTCCTGGTTGTATTCTCAGCGCTCTCCATTGTCGGCATCTTCTTGGGGTCTTTCCTGTCCACGAAGGTGCAGGCAGACAGGCTCAAGACGGCCTTCGGCTGGTTTGTGCTGGTGATGGGCGTTTACATCATCGGAAAAGAGTTGTTCTTTTAATGGCGGAGCATGCGTCCCTGCTGTGTAACTAATGTCACTGAACGGGGGCCTGACAGCGCGTACCTTTGTAGAGTATTGAGTTTTAAACCAAATAATGAGATAAAAGCCATGTTCAATATTTTTAAATCCGCTCCCAAGAACTACGAAGACCTGGACGGGAGCACATTCAAATCAAAGTTTCAAGCTTCACCGAAGGCCGAGCTGCTGGACGTGCGAACTTCTGGGGAATACAGCGCGGGAACCATTAAAGGAGCCACGAACCTTGACGTGACCTCCCCACAGTTCCAGCCGGCACTAAAGACGCTGGACAAGGACAAGGAGTACTATGTGTTCTGCCGCAGTGGCAACCGGAGCGGCTCGGCTTGCCAGATGCTCTCAGACCAGGGGTTCAAGGCCTATAACCTGGCCGGTGGCGTGGGGGCCTGGCCACACTAGATAAAGCGAGAGCGTATAACAGGTAACGCGGAGAGCCTTCGGTTGAACTCAGAAGGCTCTCCGCGTTACCTGTTAAGCAAAAGATACGCAGGAGGTTTGGCAAACGAGCCATTTTTAGCGGCTACCGGTATCAAAGGGCCGCTCTCCTGAGCTACCGGTATTTACCTGGGATTTTTAAATAATGGGAAGAATGGAAGAAGCGAAATTGGGCTTAAAGGAGAACGCAGCGCAGTTCTGGCTGCTGGTGCTCATCAATGGCTTTGTGGGTGCGATGGTAGGGTTGGAGCGTTCCGTTATTCCGGAGTTTGCCGAATCCGCTTTCGGCATCAGCGGGCATACGGCGCTTCTTTCCTTTATCGTAGCCTTCGGTCTTGCCAAGTCTCTGGCCAATCTCATGATGGGCCGTCTGGCGACAAGGTATACCCGAAAGCAGTTGCTGCTCACAGGCTGGTTGTTTGCACTGCCGGTACCGTGGCTGTTGCTGTATGCGGACAGCTGGGGGTGGGTTATCTTTGCTAACCTGCTGCTGGGGCTAAACCAGGGATTTGCCTGGTCGGCTACGGTGGTGATGAAAATAGACCTGGTCGGGGAGAGGAACCGCGGACTGGCGATGGGCATCAATGAGTTCGCCGGTTACCTGGCCGTGGGGCTGGTGGCGTTTCTGGCGGGGTACATTGCCTCCGCCACGGGAGAGGTCACGTACGCGTTCGTGCCGGGCATCGGTTTCTCCATAGCGGGCTTGCTGCTGACTGTCTTCTTCCTCCGTGACACGCACGGACACGTAAAAATGGAGGCAGCGCAAACCACTATTCCCTTACTCGGCAGCATCTGGAAAGACACAACCTGGCGCCATGCCAACCTGGGCTCTGTCACGCTCAATGGTTTTGTGAACAACCTGAACGACGGGATGCTGTGGGGCCTGCTGCCGGTCTTGCTGGTCACAAAGGGCTACTCACTGGCAGAGATAGGTTTACTGGCGGGTATTTACCCTGTGGTGTGGGGGCTGGGGCAGCTAGTGACGGGCAGGCTCGGGGACATATACTGCAAAAAGCAGCTGCTTACTTTGGGCATGCTGCTACAGGGAATGGCTGTTGCGCTTTTGCTTTTCTCCGGTTCCTACGCTGTATTGGTAACAGCACTTGTTGTGCTCGGTGCCGGTACGGCCCTGGTGTACCCGAACTTCCTGTCGGTGGTGGCCGAAAACACGCACCCAAACCAGCGTCCGCAGAGCCTGGGTATTTTCCGGTTCTGGCGCGACTTCGGCTATGTGGCAGGGGCCGTGGCAGCGGGGTTGTTCAGTGACCTGTTTGGTTTGGAGGCAGTACTGCTGGGCACTGCCCTGCTTACAATTGGCGCAGGCGTTCTATCCGAAGTGCGAATGTGCTGCACCAAGAAGATGCTTTGGCAAAGCAAAGCGTGTGCTCCTAACCTATGCTGAGAGGTGTAAAAGTATAAGATTTGCAGGAACAAACTGGACTTCTGTCAGGCAATTACCAGTAATTGTTACATATCTAACTGCTTACTACTGTGCATCAGGCTGTAGTGGCGGGAGGATGGAGGGTAGCGGCATCAGTTTTGAAGAAAAAGCAGCCGCCGCCAGATTATGACTGTTGGCGCTTTCAATACTGCCGGTTTAGATGTTATTTCGCTCACACAAAACACGCTTTACACGTTTAGGAAAACCTCATATGACAACAGAACTACGTAGCGCCATCCTGGCTGTTGCCCTTGGTCTTGCACTTGCTTCCTGCAACGGGCAGGTGGCAGAGCAGAAAGCTCCGGAACAGGAAAGCCATCATGCCACCGCGCATGAGGCAAACGCGCAGGATGGGGCGCTGGCCATACAGGCACAGGCTGAACCTGATACCCTGAAGGGCAGCCTGAAAGCCGAGGCGCACGGACAAATAGGGCCTGCCCATCTAACGGTTGCCTACCATTCTCCTGCCGTGCGCGGCAGAGTGATATGGGGCGGCCTGGTGGCCCATAACCAGGTGTGGGTAACGGGGGCACATTCGGCTACTAGCCTGCAGACGGACCAGCCGGTCACGATAGGAGGGCAGCCGTTGCCGGCAGGGAAGTACGCGCTCTTCACCATTCCGGGGGAGAAGGAGTGGACGGTGATCATCAACAAAAACTGGGAGCAGCACCTGGCAGACGATTACTCGGAAGCAGAAGACGTGGTACGTTTCACTGTGACACCTGAGAGATTGGAGCAGCACCAGGAGCGGTTGCGCTATCAAATCGTACCCCAGCGTGATGCGCAGGGAGCGGTTGTCATGACATGGGACAAGCTAAAACTGTCGCTTCCGGTGGGCGTATAGCGCAAACTTTGTACTCAATCCCAAGCTAAGGAGTATGCGTTGCAACATTTTAATTATAAGGACTTAACTAATCATGCTTTCTGTGAAAACAGCCACTGGAAGCGTATAAGCACTGGTTAGTGCTCTTTAAGAATAGTTTTCCTCTTCCTGCAAAGGAACTTGCCCAAGCTCTCCGGTTATGAAGACTGCGGTGCTTTTTCATAAGCCTGCTTTATCCTATTACCGGCTGAAAATATCCTGTCTGCTGCCACTCCGTATAGCAGAACCTGACTGTCATTCACTAAACATCAGGATAATGGAAGAGAACAAGCACAAGGATAACAAAGGGCAGCACAGCGGCGGCATGGGCATGCGCGGCGTTACGCGCCCGATGGCCGAAAAGGAAATCCGCCAGCACAACCAGAACATGCATGGCGACAGCGAAAACCATGCGAGTGGTGGTCATGATCAGAAGCAGGACAAGAAAAAGGGCATGATGATGTCGGAGGACATGCGCAAGCAGATGCTGCACATGCACCACATGCAGACGCTGTGGGTCTACTGGATGATCATTATACTTGGGGCCTGGGTGCTGCTCTCGCCGCTCACCTTCGACTACGGTATCGGCACGGTGGAGCCTTCGGGCGGCAGGAGCGTGTGGCTCACCATGGAGCAGCGCATCCAGTTTATGAAGTGGAGCGATATTATCAGCGGAGTCTTGCTGATGTTCTTCGGCTGGCGCGGGCTCACGCCCAACCGCCCCGTCAGCCTCTGGATCTGCTGCTTTATCGGTATCTGGCTTACCATGGCACCGCTGCTGTTCTGGGCACCAACGGCGGTGGCCTACCTGAACGACACCATGGTGGGCGCGCTCATCATTGCCCTGACCATACTCATACCCGGCATGCCCAACATGATTATGTACATGAAAATGGGCCCCGACACGCCCCCCGGCTGGAGCTACAACCCCTCCAGCTGGCCTCAGCGCTGGATCATGATGGTGCTGGGCCTCGTTGGGTGGGTGGTGTCGCGCTACCTGGCCGCTTTCCAGCTGGGCTACATCGACTCTGTTTGGGACCCCTTTTTCGGGCAGCAGAGCGAGCAGGTGCTAAACTCGGCCATGTCGCACAGTATGCCTGTTTCCGATGCGGGCCTGGGTGCTATTGCTTATACTTTCGAGTTCCTGATGGGCTGGATGGGAGCCCCGAGCCGCTGGCGTACGATGCCTTGGATGGTGGCCATTTTTGGTATACTAGTTATTCCGTTGGGCATGGTGCACATCTTCCTAGTAATAAGCCAGCCTATTATTGTGGGTGCTTGGTGCACGTTCTGCCTGCTGGCCGCCGCTATCATGATTCCGATGATCCCGCTGGAAGTGGACGAGGTAATTGCCATGGGGCAGTTCATGAAAAAGAAGGTAAACCAGGGTGAAAGCTTCTGGAAAGTGTTCTGGAAAGGCGACACCATAGAGAGCGATGCAAAGGACGAGGCACCGGAGATGATGGCGTTCCCGCAGAAGCCGGGACCGGTATACAGCGCCTCCATCTGGGGCATCAGCTTCCCGTGGACGTTGACCGTAGCCATGCTGCTTGGCATCGCCATGGTGTTTGCGCCAGCCGTTTTCGGAGTGCAGATACAGGAAACCGTGGCCGATATTTTCCATTTGGCAGGCTCGCTGGTGGTGGTTACTTCTATTTTCTGCATGGGGGAGCCTTTGCGCAGGGGGCGCTACTTCAACATATTGCTGGGGCTTACAGTGGCCGTGGCGCCGTGGTTTTTGAACAACAGTCCTGTCGGCTTAAGTATAACAGGCGTTGTATTAGGATTGGCAGTAGCGGCACTATCACTTCCGCTGGGGCCTAAAACACAAAATTATGCAGGCTGGGATGCGTACATCAAGTAGAGAGAAAGAGCTTAATGAGCAGGGCTTACTGCCGGACGAGGAGATAGCGGCACAGGTGCGCGACCTGTTGTACCGGAACATGATCAGCGGGCAGCGGGAAGGTTTTGATTACCATTATACCAAACCGTCCCCGGGCACTTATCCTTACCAGTACTTCTGGGACACCTGTTTTCATGTGTTCATACTTCTGGCGATGGACGAAGTGGACATGGCCAAAAAACACATGCGCAGCCTGTTCCAGATGCAGACCCCCGATGGCTTCGTCGGGCACATGAGCTACTGGAAACGCCTTTGGCCCGCCCGCATCACCGATATTTTTCAGCTCCGGCCCAAGGATGCGCTGCGGGTATACAAACCCCACATGTCGGCACTGGTGCAGCCGCCACTAGCCGCTCAGGCCGTGTTGCGCATTTACCAATACGCTCCAGATCAGCACTTCTTAAATGAGATGCTGCCCAGGTTAAAGTCTTACTATAACTGGCTGCGGCGCAACCGCGACTTTGAGGGAGAAGGACTGCTTTCCATTATCTCTCCCTACGAGTCGGGCCTGGACTGGAAGGCAAGCTTTGACTCTGTGCTAAAGTATGATAAGGGGTTGGCGGGGCCGCAGTTGTTTTGGAAGGTACTGCAGGTGGATGCGCATAACTTCTTTTACAACTATAACCTGCCGGCTATTTACCGCAGCAACAGGTTTATTGTGAAAGACGCCGCTTTTAACACCATCTATGTCCAAAACTTGGAAGCATTGGCCCAACTCTGTGTCCTGGCTGGCGATCAAGATACAGCCGCATATTATCAATCACAGGCTGAAAAAACGGGCAGGAGCATACTCAAGTACATGTACGATGATGCCGATGCTGCTTTCTACGACCTAACCGGGCACAACTACCGAAAGCTGAAGGTTAAAACAGGCACAATCTTTTTCCCGGTGGTACTGCGCCAGGTGCCCGGTGAAGTTGGCAAACGCGTACTGCAGCGGCACCTGCAACAGCGGGATGGCTTTCATGTGCCCTACCCCATCCCGTCGCTGGCTGTGGATGAACCCGCTTTCAATCCTGATGAATCGCTCTACATCTGGCGCGGGCCCACCTGGGTGATGTTCAACTGGTTTATGCACGGGCACCTGCTCGACGTAGGCTACACCCGAGAGGCAGAGGAACTGCTGTTGAGTATAAAGCGGCTCATCACCAAAAGCGGCTTCCGGGAGTACTATAATCCGTTCACCGGCGAGGGCCACGGAGCACATAACTTCACATGGTCTGGCTTGGTGCTGGACATGATCCGGAGGCAACAGAAGGAGGAAAGCGGTGGCCATGGTAAGACAGACATCCCTATTTATAGCGTCCATGACCCTCTTTAGCCCGGTGGCTAATTTCATTCAAGGTTAAAGAATATGCAATAAATGTTGTCGTATTAAAGCAGTGAAATGCTGTTTGTTTCCAGGTTAGCCTGCCGCTTCACAGCTCACCGCCCCGCGATGCGCTCTACCGGGGCACCATAATACGCGGGAACACGCGCAGGTACACCTGCAGGCTTACAGGCAGCTCACCGTAGTATGGGTGCAACTGACTGTCGCCCCTGAACACGCTAGCCTGCGCTCCCAGGTTAAAGTTGACGGTTCCTAGCTCAAACAGTTGCCTGTTAGCTCCCACGGTGAGGGCGTGGATGCCCAGCCGCTCGTCATGCCCGAAAGCCTCATCCTCAAACCCCAGTTCCTCCCCGGACTTCTGTACAAACTCATAACGCCCGTACACCGCGTACCTGTCGCTTTGCAGGTTCGACTCCAGCAGGAAGGAGTGCTCCTTGTGGTGGGCATCTACATAGTTATATCCCCAGTTAAGGGTGGTGGTGAAGAAGCGGTTGTCACCCGGCAGCATGTTCCCGTACAGCACAGAGGCAGTCGTGCGGTAGACATCCTCATCTGGCTCGCCCACCTCCGGGCTCTTGACGTAAGCAGTTGACGCCTGCAGGCTCCAGCTTGGACCCGGGTTATACGTCAGGCGTATTGCGCGGGAGTCGAAGCGGGGTTTGTCGAAGTCGTACCGTTCCTCATCCGGCTCACGGCCTGTGAAGGAGGAGCCTTCCAGCTTAAAATTGCGATAACGGACACCCAGCGTGGCCACTCCAAAGGTGATATGGGTGGCATCCTGCCAGTGGTGGCCCAGCGGCGAGTCGGGATTGTTCAGCGCCGACGGGCGGTGCATGAAAGCCACGTTGCTTAAGGCTGGCTCACCGGGGTAGCCCAGGTAAACAAATACATCCGCCTCCTCCGAAATCATGTGCGTGTACCCTATCGATAGTTCGCTGAAGAGGTCGTGCGGGTGCTGGCGGTCTATTAGCGGAGAGCCCTCGAAGGTTTCGCCGGTCTGAAAGAGCAATGGATAGCCGTTGCCGCCTACCGTCAGCGGGTCCAGGGATATCATGCCACTGACGCGGAAAAGTCCCCTGTCGCCGACAAACCGCTGCCCCATCAGCATGAGCCAGTTGGGCGCGTCAAACTGGCTGTCGCCCCGGGTGCCGGCTTCAAACACGTCCTGCTTGTTATAGCGCAGAAACAGGTTGTAGTGCAGCATCAGCATCCAGTCGCCCCGGTGATACATGTTGCCGTACATCGGTGACTCATCCGGAAGCCAGCCTGTGCCGGAGGCATTACGGTTCATAGGCAGGTTTCGGGAGAAGGCATGCGACATCGGCATCTGCGTCTCTCCGTGCTGCATGCCTGAATGCAGCATATGCACCTGATGTTCCATTTGATGCGTTGTATCCTGGGCCTGGTGCTGGTGGCCCTGGTGCTGTGCTGTGGCTGGCAGAGCCAAAGCGGTGATGACCAGGCAGTATAGTAGACTTTTCAATGTTTTCATAGCGTATTAAAACGGTGGCTGTACGTGTGAGAATGTCTGTTCTATAGTTTAGGAGGGTAAGCAGAACGCTATCTCCTGTTTGTGTTCATGTTGCGCATCATCTGCTGCATACAAGCTTCGTCCATCATGCCGTTCTCATGCATCCGCTGCATCATGTTCTGCATCATGCCGCTGTTGCGCATCATCATGCGTGACATTATGTTGCAGGCAGCCGTGTCTGTTTCGCACCGGGCCATCATCTGCTGCATCATATCTTCCATTGCTTCCGGGTTCTGGTTCATCATCATGCCGTCAGAGCCCATCATTCCTTCCATGTGTTCCCCGTTACCCATCATGCCACCAGCCGGAGCGTCCCGCATCATGGCCGTCATTTCAGTACGGTATGCTTCATTGTTCAGGATGGTGGAATACAGCTCCCTGCGTTGCGATTCGTCTTCCAGCACCTCCTCTACATTCGCAGAGGACTGGCAGCCTGTGAGCCAAACGGCTGCTGCCAAAAACATTGTTAACATCGTTCCTTTCATAGTTTCTAGTCTTAGTAAAGGTTTGCCACCCGTTAAGATACTGTACGTAGGTACGGGTTCAACAGCTGGCTTACTTCAGCTGCCTTCTGAGCAGCTGCGCATTGACGGCCACAATCACAGTGCTCAGGCTCATGAGGGCGGCACCCACGGCAGGAGATATCATGATGCCCTGCTGGTAGAGCACCCCGGCGGCAAGCGGCAGGGCAACAATGTTGTAACCTGTGGCCCAGATAAGGTTCTGAATCATCTTGCGGTAAGTGGCTTTGCCGAAGAGAATGAGCGAGGCGATATCCTGCGGGTTGCTGTTGACCAAGATAATGTCGGCTGTCTCTGCCGCCACGTCCGTTCCGGAGCCTACGGCGATGCCCACATCAGCCTGGGCAAGGGCAGGGGCGTCGTTCACGCCGTCGCCTGTCATGGCCACGAACTCTCCCTGCTGCTGCAGCTCCTTCACCTTCTCCTGCTTCTGGTGCGGCAGCACGTTGGCCAGGTAGCCGTCCATGCCCAACTTATCGCTCACGCTTTTGGCCACCCGCTCATTATCGCCGGTGAGCAGCAGGTTCTTGATGCCGTTCTCCTTCAGCACCCGGATGGCTTCGGCGGACTCAGGGCGTATCTGGTCCCGCAGCGTGATGTAGCCTGCCACCTGCCCGTCTACCAGCACATACACCACCGTCTCCACGCCTTCCTCCGCCTGGCTCTGAGGCACCTGCACGTTAAATTCCTTGATGTAGTTCGGACCTACCACCTTCACTTCATGCCCCTCCACTGTGCCCTCCAATCCTTTGCCAGGTAAGTAGTGAAAGTTGTCTGATGCTGGCACAGTAATACCTTCAGCCTTCGCCTTTTTGAGGATACCCTGCGAGATATAGTGCTCTGAGTGCTGCTCCACGCCGGCTGCCAACCTGAGCAGCTCCCGCTCACCGTACACCTGCTGAAAGGTCACTACCTGGGCCACCTCATGTGCCCCCAAGGTCAGGGTGCCGGTTTTGTCGAAGATGATGGTGGTGATGTTGCGGGAGTCCTCAAAAGCGGTGCGGTTGCGGATGAGCAGGCCATTGTTGGCGGACACAGCAGTTGATATGGCTACCACCAGCGGAATAGCCAGCCCAAGGGCGTGCGGGCAGGAGATGACCATCACCGTCACCATCCGCTCCAGGGCGAAGTCCAGTTCTGCACCGGCAACCAGCCAGGCGGCCAGCGTGCCGAATCCGGCGGTAAGGGCCAGGTAGGCCAGCCATTTGGCGGCTTTGTCGGCCAGGCGCTGCGTCTCTGACTTTGTCTTCTGGGCGTCCTGCACCAGGGTTATCACCTTGTTGAGGTAGCTGTCCTTGCCGGTGCTCTCCACGCGCACCTGCAGCGAGCCGTTGCCGTTGATGGAGCCGCCGATCACCTGGTCGTCCTTTGCCTTCTGCACCGGCTTGCTCTCGCCAGTCAGCATACTCTCATTCAGGTAGCTCTCGCCCTGCACGACCACGCCGTCAGCAGGCACTTTCTCTCCCGGTTTCACAAGGATGATGTCCCCCTGCCGCAGTTCCTCCACCTTTATAGTATAGGTTTGCCCGTCCCGGATCACCTGCGCCTCGGCGGGCATCATGCTCACCAGTAGCTCCAGCGCCTTGGAAGCACCTAGCACCGAGCGCATCTCGATCCAGTGGCCCAGCAGCATCACCACGATCAGCGTGGCCAGCTCCCAAAAGAAGTCCATGCCCTCCAGGCCGAAGGTGACGGCCGTGCTGTAGATATAGGCCACGGAAATGGCCACGCCGATCAGCGTCATCATGCCTGGTGATCCCTTCTTCACCTCCTCCACAAGCCCCGTGTGGAAGGGCCAGCCGCCGTAGAAGTAGATGACGCTGGAGAGCACGAAGGCGATGTACATGCTGTAGGGCACGTCGAGCGTGTAGCCCAGGATGTGCTGCACCATGGGGCTTAGCACAATCACCGGCACTGACAGCGCGAGCGATACCCAGAAGCGCTTTTTGAAGTCCTCGATCATCATCCGGTGGTGGTCGTGCCCGTGCCCGCCGTGCCCCATGTGCTCCTCATGCGGCGGGCGCGTCCCTTCCCCGTGCGGCATGGCGTGGGAGTGGCCGTGGAGGGTTTTCTCCTCCAGCCGCTCCGCTGCTTTACCTGCTATGTCTTCAATCTTCCTGCTTGGACTTTTGTGGTTATGGCCATGGAGCTTGTGGTCGTGATGATCGTCTTGCATAGCTTTTAAACAGTTAAAGGTATGGTTTACAAATACTCGTACAGGAGCAGATTGGTTAGTTACCTAACAGCAAATATCGGAAAGAGGCAAAGTTGGGCAGGTACGCAAATGGGTAGATACACAAAACACATTTATATTATGAGCTATATACTTCCTGCCAGGACCAGCCGTCCATCTCCAGCAGGGAGGAAAGCATCATCTGCCGGTGCCTTTTGTCCGGGGACTGGCTCTGGCTTGTTTCCTCAGCGTTGCGCAGCGGTACTCCCTTCTCCTGCAGTTGCCTCACATCTGTTGTTGGGGCCTGCTGCTTGGGTAAGTGGCCTTTTACAGTTCCCTTCAGCACGTCCAGGTAGGTGTCAAGCGCGGTTTGAAGCATCTCTATGCCCGTGTCATCCTTCACTGCTCCCTGGGGCACCCGGTACCTGAGGAGCCGGTGCGCCTCGTACAGCTGCACGATAGCCGGTATGGCGGCGCGGCCCGGCTTGCTGTTGTGGAAGTAGTGGATAACCGGGTAAGAGTGGTGGTTCATGGTGTGCTGCATCAGCATCTGGCACAGGTTTGAGGTCTTGCCGAAAAAGGAGGAGAAGTCCTTCCCGTTCCAGCCGTTGGCCAGCATCTGCTGGGGTGTTTTGCCCATGCCGCTGATGTAGAGGCTGAGCGTGCTCTGCAGCCCCACGGCAGAGAGCACGGGCACAAAGTAGGTGATGGAGAGCGTAAGGGAGGCGAAGCCGCAGAACGCCGCAGCGCTGGTGACAAGGCGCCACACATCGCTGGATGCCTTGTAGTCCCCCATGCCCAGGGTGGAGAGGGTAAAGCCGGCGTAGTAGAGCTTCTCCAGGGGCCCGGCACTCACCAGGGTCTTGCTGTTAACGACGGAGCCTGGATCGGACAGCAGCACCAGGAACAGCCCCGACCAAAGGCCGAGGACCCAGGTCAGCAGGATGGACACCAGGATGGCAGGGCCGGAGTAGCTTAGCAGCTTCGATGTGCCGCGCTTCCCCGCCATAAGGAAGAAAGCCTTCCATACCCCATTTGTCACGGCGTTTGTCACCCTACCTCCGCCGCTGGAGGAGAGCGCCGTCTTGATGATGTCCAGTATGATTAAGGTAAATACAAGTATGCCAAGGCACAGGTACAGGATGTTCATGATTCGTGTAGCAACAATGGTTTGTTCTAATCAACGAGGCTGCTGCTGCTGGGGTTAGGAAGCTCAACGGACAAGAGGCGAAGAGAGCAGTCAGAGTGGGTTTTAGTGGGGCCTTGGCGGAAATTATGTAACGAATATCTAAAATTGTATAAAACCCCAGGCGCCTGTTCGGGTATAATACAGCATACATGAACATTTAAACATATAAACATCAGAACTATGAACAAGGACTTGATAAGAACACTGGCCGAGTGCGCCGCCGCCTGTAACAACTGTGCCATCTCCTGCCTGGGTGAGGACGATATCAAAATGATGGTGCCCTGCATCAGGCTGGACTTGGACTGCGCCGCCATCTGCAAGGAGGCCATAGACTACGTGTCGCGCGACTCCCGCTACGCAGGGGAGATCCTGCAGCAGTGCGCCAAAATTTGCAGGGACTGCGGCCAGGAATGCCAGCAGCATGAGGCACAGCACTGCAAGGAGTGCGCCGAGGCATGCTTTAAATGCGCCGAGGCTTGCGAGCAGTACCAAACAGCTTAAGCTGTAAGAATACAGTCATAGGTAAAAGAAGAGCGCCTGCGATCATCGCAGGCGCTCTTGCTTTCGGGGCTATTCCTTTTCCTGATGAGGAAGGTGTTATAGGCCCACATTTTCTTATAGTTTCCGCAGACTTTCTTTGCTTTCCGACCCGGTTGCTGCTCTGGTATCACTACAAGAAGAAGAGATGCGCGATAGCCTCTTATTGAGGTATGCTTTTTAAACTACCGGTTAATGTGTTATTTCGTAGCTCAAAAAACAATATACTTTAAGTTAAACCCACACATGACCAAAGGACTCCATCACTGCCTGCTCGCGCTAGCCGTTTGCTTTTCATTCTATTCCTGTAGCCAGCAAGAAGCAAGTCGGGAAGCGCCCGAACAAGGAAACCAGCATGCCACTGCTCATGAAGCCAAAGCATCGGAGGGCGCATTGGCTATACAGGCACAGTCTGAGCCTGACACATTGAAAGGGAGCCTGAAGGCAGAGGCGCACGGCATGATAGGCCCTGCGCATCTGACCATTGCCTATCATTCACCTGCTGCGCGGGGCCGGGTGATTTGGGGCGGCTTGGTGGCAAACAACCAGGTGTGGGTAACTGGTGCCCATTCAGCCACCAGCTTGCAGACAGACCACCCGATCATGATCGGCGGCGAGCAAGTAGCAGCAGGCAAGTATGCTCTGTTTACCATTCCGGGAGAAGAGGAGTGGACAGTGATTATCAACAGGAACTGGAACCAACACTTGGCAGACGATTATTCTGAAGCAGAAGATGTGGTGCGGTTCAAGGTAAATCCGGAAACTCTACAGCAGCATCAGGAGCGGCTTCGGTACGAAATCCTATCTCAAGGAGAAGAGCAAGGTGCAATTGTGATAACTTGGGACAAGCTAAAACTGGCGGTTCCGGTGAGCGCGCCTTCCATATAGCCGAGTGCGTGCTGGAGAGGACTAACCCTCTCTGCTGTTTATTACTCTCTTCTACGCCTTGTGGTGTCCCAGAAAAAGACGGTGGCTGTTGCACAACCGTCTGAATCCAGCCGTAAGCATATAAGTTAAACCTTTGGTGCTATGCAGGGCAGGAAGACTTTCAAGGATGAGAAGGAGCTGCACTTCTCGCTTTCGGCTCTAGGTGCCGGAGCATAACTTTTACCGACGGCTTAAGCAGCAACTGGATCTGGACTTTCTCTACGAGCTGACGGGGGAACTATACGGGCGTTGCGGCCAGCAGTCTATCGATCCAGTGGTGTTCTTCAAGCTCTGCCTAGTGGGTTACCTGGAGAACATCGTCTCGGACAGAAAACTCATCGAGCACTGCAGCCTGCGGCTGGACCTGCTCTACTTTCTGGACTACCAGCTCGACGAGCCGTTGCCCTGGCACTCCACCCTTTCTGAGCACCCGCCAGCTCTACCCGGAGGCCCTGTTTGAGGCCTTATTCAATAAAGTCTTCAGCCTGTGTGTGGAAAAAGACATGGTAGCGGGCAGTACGCAGGCGGTCGATTCAGCCCCCATCAAGGCCAATGCCTCCATGGAGAGCCTGGTTCTCAAGCAAGGTGCCGCATCCGCAGAATACCGCTTACAAAAAGCAGGAACAGAGCATCAGGATGTGAATAAAGAAGCGAATCCGTCTTCCGGGCAATATATCACTGCTCCTGACCACCAGCTGAAGCGGCTAGAGAGGCGCCAGCAGCGGCTGAATGAGCGCCCCACAGGGGCTATCGGATCAACCAATGAAAAGGCGCAGTTGCTTAGTAACTCTGGCGCACTACTCCCCGCACGATCCCGATGCCCGCATTTCTGTTAAGCCCGGCAAGGCCAGGAAGCTCAATTACCACTGCAGCCTGGCCGTAGATGCGGCCCAAGGTGTTATCTCTCATGTACGGGCAGACTTTGCCGACGGCAGGGACAGCCAGCACCTGCCTTCCCTGGTGATGCAGGTGCAAGGTAGGCTAAAGGAGAATGCGCTGCTCATGCAGGAGCTGCTGGCCGATGCCGGCTACTCCAACGGCTCCAACTACCACATGCGTGAGCAGCAGGGCATCACGGGCTGGATACCCGTGTTCGGCAAGTATAAGCCCGAAATAGAGGGCTTTCCCTATGACAATCGGAGGGACCGCTACATGTGCCCGATGGGAAAGCCGCTTCCTTTCATGGGCTTTGACCGCACTGCGGACGGCAGGCTGCTGAAGAACTACTGGGCGGCCCCGGCGGACTGCAGGCAGTGCGCGTGCAAACCCACCTGCGCCCCCAAAGCCCGGTGCCGGAAGATCACCCGCACGGCCTATGACGAGCAGTACCAGCGGGCATACGCCAGGCAGAACAGCAGGCGCGGCAAGCGCATGAAGAAACTGCGTCAGAGCACGGTGGAGCCTGTGTTCGGGAGCCTGGTGCAGCACTATGGCCTGCGCAAGATCAATGTCCTGGGAAAATCAGGGGCGCATAAAGTCATGCTCATGGCTGCCATTGCCTTCAATTTAAAGAAGTACATGAAGTTCAAGCCAACCAAATCAGTGATCATGGTCACGGCGCTGGAAAAAGAGCGCCAACAGGAGTTTAGACGCGGTCCCTTTGTATTTTCACTGCTCTTCTTCAGCTAAAACTGATAAAGATTGAACTGAAGACCTTTTGGGAAAGCTGAAAAAGAGAAAAGACAGGACTTGAAAATAGTTGTGCAACAGCCACGGCCGTTTTAGCGATACTTACAAGCAGTATGCAAAATTTATGTGTAGTAAGTCCCGAATTGCCGTCTCACAAATCAAACCAGTATTTTGATTTATGAGATGAGTTGGTGATACAGTAGAGCGACTTTACTTCTAGAGCATATCTACGAACATTTAATAGAGAGGGGAGGCCAAGAGAATAGGAGCAGGTAGCGCAGGAAGGTGGAAGGAAAAGTAAAGAAACATTAGCTCCCGTTAATGGTCAATTCAGCCTACTTATGGGGAGCGTATGACAGAGATGCGCAGCTTTAGTGTCCGAATAGTGTCCGAAGTACATGAAAAAAGGCCTTCAGTGTTAACTGAAGGCCTTTTTTCATGTAGACCGAAGGAGTGAATTATCGAACTTTATCCACAAAGATTTGGCTGCTTTAGACTCGTATCTTCAAATAGGAGAGGAGGTTTGATATCCATTCGACTGCTGAACATAACATATGTTCTAAGAAAATACAAATGCAGGCAGTGATAAAGTCATGTCTTTTACTGCTAGTCCGCTGACACAAATACTTCTATAGGAAGGGTATGCGGCATTGCTGTAAGCTAAACTGCTGTTCCCGGCTAGTCAGCAGAGAGAGGGTTCATTCTGAATAAACTCCGGCACACAAGTCTTCCAAGCGCCATAACCCCTCCGTTAGGATAAGCGTTTTTAAGATAAACCTCCTTTCATGCATGAATACAATCCGACTCACCCTCTTCTACCTCGTGCTGGTAACCGGCACACTGCTTATTATCGCCACGCTGCTATCCCTTATCTACGATGTGCGGTTCTGGTACATCAAGGCGCTGGACTTTCCGCGGTTACAGGTGCTGATAGGCTTGCTTGTGTGCCTGATTGTCTTTGCTTCTTTCAGCAAGCACTGGAAGCTTCCATCCGTGCTCTTCCTGCTGGGGCTGCTGGCTTCCATTGTGCTACAGGCTAGCTTTATCCTGCCCTACACGCCGTTGGCAGACAAAGCGGTAGAGACCGCTGCCCCTCATACTGTGGAAGAGGGCAGTAGCTTTAGCCTGCTGGTGGCCAATATGTGGATGGAGAACAGGCAGGCAGCCGCATTCTTGAAGATGGTGCATAATGCGAATCCGGATGTGGTGCTGGCCATGGAGACAGACAAATGGTGGACATCACGACTAAACCCCCTCCGCCAGCGTTACCCTTACCAGGTGCTGCACCCGCTGGACAACACCTACGGCATGGCCCTCTACTCCAGGTTCCCCCTGGAAGGCGCAGAGGTAAAGTTCCTCAGCCACGAGAAGGTTCCCTCCATTCACACAAAGGTCCGGCTCCCGGATGGCTCCCTCTTTGTGCTGTACGCCATGCACCCGGTGCCGCCAAAGCCCAGTGAGCACCCGGATAACGTGGGGGAGGAAGAGGTGGCCCTGCTGAAAGTGGGGGAGACAGTGGCGCAAAGGCAGCTGCCGACGGTGGTGGCCGGCGACTTCAACGATGTGGCCTGGTCCAGAACATCGCGCCTGTTTGGCACAGGCAGCGGACTGGCGGACGTGCGGGTGGGGAGAGGCTTGTATAATTCTTTTGACGCCACCTCCAGTCTCCTAAGGTGGCCCCTGGACCACGTTTATGTCTCGGGTGAGTTCAGGGTGCTGGAGCTGGAGAGACTGCCCAAATTTGGCTCAGACCACTTCCCAATCCTTGTTAAACTGGCGCTGGAGGAATAAGGGAAAATGAAGCAAGGCAAAGCATGAAATTAAGGAGTGGATTGACAGCCTGTAACGCGTGATTGCCCTCTGATCACCCCCTTTGTCATAAGGCATAGCTTGAATACAGTCTTCCGGGATCACATGGCAAGCGTGACCTTAAGGCAAACAGAAAAGCTGCTGATGTTTAATCAACGGCTTTTCTGTTTGCAAGCAGTAGTTTTCTCTGCTGGTTAACCACCACCCGGAGGTTAAATTCTACGCAAAGACCGGCTAATGTAACCCAGCCTGCTTTGAAAGGGTACAAAATGAGAAGAGAGGCAAGTGCTTCTCCATTAGAACCACTACGTATACAACTATGAGAAAATTAAACTTCAACTGGCTTTTTAGCCTACTCTTCCTGACCCTCTCCCTGACACTTACTGGCTGTGACTTTGTGGGCGACGTGCTGGAATTCGGATTCTGGACGGCCCTCATCCTCATCGCCGTAGTCGTTGCCATCGGGTACTTCATCCTTAGGATGTTCAGAAAGTAGGCCACCCTTAACCCCTGGTTTTGAGCGCGGGAGGCTGTGTAGTTAGTGTTGACATAAGGTATAGCCAAGTAGGGATAACCCATTCCACATACGTAGCGAAAGCGATCTTTTTGGCGGCGGTGGAGGTATATACTTGAGTTGCACCAACTCTACTGACATGGAAATACTCATTCTCATCCTCCTGACCCTGCTCAACGGATTTTTTGCCCTCTCGGAGCTGTCCATCATCTCTGTCAACAAGAACCGCATGGCCCAGCGGGCGAAGCAGGGAAGCAAGGGAGCGCAGGCTGTTGTTCAGCTTCTCCAGACACCCGAGAACTTTCTCTCGGCCATTCAGGTCGGCATCACACTGATCGCCATCGTGTCCGGTGCCTACGGCGGCGCGGCGCTTTCGGGTGACGTGGAGGCGTGGCTGCTGGGTGTTCCCTTCCTGGCCCCTTATGCCGACACCCTCTCCATCGTGCTGGTGGTCGGTCTGATTACGTACTTCTCCATCGTGATAGGGGAACTCATACCCAAGTCCCTCGCGCTGGGCAACGCCGACAATATCGCCGTTGCCGTGGCGCCCGTCATTCGGGGCTTCACCAAAGCCACCATGCCCCTGGTGAAAGTACTGTCCGGCTCCACCAACCTGGCCATCCGGGTGATGGGCATCAAGGAGCCAACCGAGGAAAAGATGTCGGAGGAGGAGCTGCGACAGGTCATCCGGACGGCAGGCAAGCAGGGAATCCTGGCCAAGGAGGAAATCCAGTTGCACCAGAACATCTTCTCCTACTCTGAGCAGCGGGCAAAGAACCTGCGCACGCATCGCAAGGAGGTGGAGTACTTGGACATCAACCAGCCGCTTGAAAACATCAAGGCAGCCATAGAGCACAGTGTGCACTCCAGGTTCCCTGCTACCGAGGGCGGATTTGATAACGTTGTCGGCATACTCACCGCCAAGCGCTTCTATGAGTATTGGGCTGACCGCAGGGGGGAGCCGCTTAGGAGCGTGCTGCAGAAGCCGCTCTTTGTGCCGGAGACCATGCTGGCGAATACGGTGCTGAACGTCTTTAAGAAGGAGAAGCAGTATATCGGTATCGTGGTGGACGAGTACGGAACGACCGAAGGCATCATTACGGTGCACGACATATTGGAGGCCATCGTGGGGGACATGCCTGACTTAGACGAACTGAATGAGCCGGAGGTGGTCAGAAGGGAGGATGGCTCCCTGCTGGTCAGCGGCTCAATGGAGGTGCACGAGCTGAACCGGGAGCTCAGGCGGGAGGCCATCACCAGGGACAACGACAACTACGCCACGGTGGCCGGGTTCATCTCCTATCGGCTGGGTAGGCTGCCTGCCACGGGCGACAGGGTGCAGGCCAACGGGTGCGAGCTGGAGGTAGTGGACATGGACGCCTACCGGGTGGACAAGGTCATCCTGAAGAACACCGATGCTTAGTCTGAGGTGTAGCCTGTAGGCAACAAGGATAGCCAGGGGTTGGGAAACAAGTGCTGCTGTCGTCAAGGTCAAAATCAGTCTAGTCATGGGGAGTGTGCGACAAAGACATACGGCTTTAGTGTCCGAAGCTAAAGAAAACAGGCCTCCAGCGTTAACTGAAGGCCTTTCGTGTAGACCGAAGGATGGAACATAGAACCTTATCCATAAGGATTTAGCGGCTGTGGAAAAGTACCTGCTGCAGGTGGGAGAGGAGCGGTTGAGCTTTTTCATCAGCTACATTGGGGATCATTAACATAACTAGTTTTATCCGCGAATCCCGCTCCAGTCTTCTGGAGGAGGTGCCGGTATTGGTACTTTGGCGGGAGATGCCGCTCAGACAATGGACAATGCGTCCTTTCCCCAGGTGCCAAAACAAGAAAGCCACCTCTTAAAGAGATGGCTTTCCATAAGTAGTAAATAGGTATAATTCTTTATTTATACAAGACAGACCTAGTCGCCCTTGCTCAGGGAGAAGCTGCCGTCACCGTTGAAGTCTGTCAAGACAATGGTCACGGTCCACGCTCCGGGCGTACCGGAAGAGGAGGTCACTCCTGACTTTGAGTCTTCCCCGTCCCCGGCAGTCAGCTTATTGTCAAGAACGTTTTTCCCTTCAGCGTCCTTTATCAGGAGCTGAAAGCTTCCTCCCTTGGAGGCGGTGATGTCCATGTTGTAATCGGCAGTGGGCATGGGGTTCTGCCAGGTGTAGGTCTTTGTGAAAGACCCTCCGTTGCCTGTCACATCCCCGTCAATGTCACCGCTTGCGATGGTGGTAAAGGTGGCGCTGGCTGTCGGGCCTTCCTCTTTCTCGCAGCTGCTAAAAAGTCCTACGGCAGCTAAAAGCATCACCATGAGTATCTTTGCTTGCTTCATTGTCTTTTTTCTTTTGTTGTTAATAATCTGTTTGAGAAACCGCTGCTTATTCCTATTCCTTTATTTCCACCTCCGTTGCCAGGTCCAATCCATCGGCCACCTCTTCAAAGATATCGGTGTTCTGGGTCGAGCTGATGACGATAACGCCCTGCGCGTTCTTTGTTGCCGTCAGGAACTCTTCTGCGGAGACACCGGCAAACCAGGCAACAGGGTTGAATGTCACCTGGGCCACCACGCTCTGCCCCTCGTCAAAGGTGACAGTGCCCTCTCTCTCCACCTCGAAGGTCTCAGATGAGTTGAACTCGAAGCGAACCGGGTGGGCCTGCCCCAGCGCATCGGTAAATGTTCCGTTCAGCACAATGGCGGGCTGGCTGCCACTATCCTGAAGCTCCATCTCCACCTCTATCTCCTCATAGGTCCCGGGGCGGATAGCAACGGCACTGATGTCAGGGGAGGTGGCGCCGGTGGCGAAGTCAATCTGCACGTCCTGCTCCAGCTCGAACTCCACCTCCAGGGAATCCACATCGCTCTCTGCCTCGAATTGAACCTCACTCAGTGTGATGGTGCCGGAGGTGAAGGAGAGGCTGTTGGCGGAGGCCGTCCTGCCGTTCACTGGTGCTGCTGCTGTAACGGTGTCAAAGCTGAGGCCCACCTGTGGCTGTGGCGCTGCGGTCTCCTCCTCCCCGCAGGCAAGCATGCCAAGTGACAGGGAAGCGATCAGTAATAAGGAAGAAGCTTTCATAAGAATAAAAATTTAATGTTTGTCTGTCTGCCAAATATCGGACAGGAACATGAAGGTAGGATGAAGAAACAGATATTCAATAAATATTATTTTATAATCTTTATTCTTCCCTGTGGAAGCTATCAAGAAATAGGGCAGGTGTGGCTAGATGCACGTAAACGGTGCTTCTGCTAAATAGTTTTATACTATATTCTTTATAAGACAAGTGCAATTATTTGCAATACAGAAAGGGGCTGTCCAAAAAGGGCGGCCCCTTTTTCATTTTCTCCTCTTTTGCTATTTTAGGGAGTATGAAAAGGCGCAACGTTGTTTTCAAGGAGCAGCCGGGCCACCAGGTGGTCCTCTTCCCCCAAAGCATCGGAGACCGCATCCCGGAAGACCACCCGGTGCGGCTCGTGGACCGGGTGGTCGATGAGCTCAACATCGACCGCATCATAGCCACCTACAAGGGCGGGGGCACGAGCAGCTACCACCCACGGATGCTCTTGAAAGTGCTCTTCTACGCTTACCTGAACAACATCTACTCCTGCCGCCGCATCGCCCGGGCATTGGAGGAGAACATCCACTTCATATGGCTCTCGGGCGGCAGCACCCCCGACTTCCGCACCATCAACGACTTCCGCTCCCGCCGCCTCAAGAACCAGATCCAGGACTTGTTTGCCGAGCTGGTGCGCCTCTTAAACCGCCTGGGCTACGTGAGCCTGGAGACCCAGTACGTGGACGGCACCAGGCTGGAGGCAGCCGCCAATCGCTACACCTTCGTGTGGCGGGGCTCAGTGGAGAAGAACAAGCAAAAGCTGGAGACAAAGATCAAGGCCGTGCTCTCGGACATCAAGCAGGCCATCAAAGAAGACAGGAAAGCGCCTCAGGAGCAGCCGCCCGAGAAGGTGGACGCCCAGCGCCTGAAAGAGGAGATCCGCCAGCTCAACGAGCGCGTGGCTGAGCTGGACAAGCAGGCCCGCAAGCAGGTGGCCAAACTGGAGAAAGAGCACCTGCCGCGACTACAAAAATACGAGGAGCAGCTAGAGAAGCTCGGTGAGAGGAACAGCTATAGCAAAACAGACGAGGATGCCACTTTCATGCGGATGAAAGAAGACCACATGAAGAACGGGCAATTGAAGCCCGCCTACAACGTGCAGATCAGCTCCGAGGGCCAGCTGATCACCAATTTCTCTTTGCACCAGCGCCCGGGCGACACGGCCACGCTGATCCCGCACCTGGAGCAGTTCCAGGCCCATTACCAGCGGCAGTCAAAAGAAGTGGTGGCCGACGCCGGCTACGGCTCGGAGCAGAACTACGCCTGGCTCGAAGAGCACCAGGTAGAGGCCTACGTCAAGTACAGCTACTTCCATCAAGAGCAGAAGCGCAAGTTCAAGAACGACATCTTCCACGCCCAGCACCTGTACTACAATGAGCAGCAGGACTTCTTTGTCTGCCCCATGGGCCAGCGCCTGGAGCGGGTGGGCCAGTACACCCGTACTTCTGAGTTAGGTCATGTCTCCTCTGTCACCCGCTATGCTGCCCGCCGGTGTGAGGGCTGCCCGCTGCGGGGGCAGTGCTTCAAGGGCAGGGGCAACCGCATGATCGAGGTCAACCACCGCCTGCGCCAGTTAAAGGCCCGGGCACGGGAGCGGCTCTTGAGTGAGGAGGGAATCCGCCACCGCAAGCGAAGGGCCATTGAGCCCGAGGCTGTGTTCGGGCAGGTGAAGAGCAACAACCGCTTCACCCGCTTTAGATTGAGAACACTTGCCAAAGCCGAGGTGGACTTTGGCCTGGCGGCCATGGCCCACAACCTGCGCAAAATAGCCCGCAAGGGAGTGAAAGCCTTCCGGCAGGCCCTGGAGAGGGGCGCCTCCGGCCTTTCCCAGCAGCTAAAACAGCCAACTGCGGCTCATACCGGCCTGCTGGACCAGCTGACTACCATTTTCAGCCCGAGAAGAGCCGTTTTCCAGCTGGCCGCCTAAAAAACAAAATCAACCGGATAAACCAAAAGAGGCTGCCCTTTCCGGACAGCCTCTTTCTGTATTGCAAAGCTAAAGTCCGCAGGGACTATTTATGACAAAAAGAGCAGGAGGCCCTTGAGGGGCGCAAATTAATAGGTATTCCCAAACAGAAACAGAACGGAAAAATGACTGACGATACCACTCAAGCATCTTATCCACAACTCCCAGCATGAAAGAAGAGGCGTGCAAAGCACAATGATCAACAGCAGGCTTTCAGCCGGTGGGAAGGCTAGTTCAACGAAGCCATGCCTTGTACTCGTCACGAAAAACGTGGGAATAAATGTATCGTGGAACATGCAGCGGTACCTGCCCCTGCAGCCTATTTGTAGTCTCATTTTGTCGTCTCACAAATCAAAATAACATTCGTTTTAAGATATGAGCAGCTGAGACCGTTCATGATATCATGAACGGTGTGTAAAAGGCTAATCGATAGATGTACCTAAAGTCAAATAATAATAGGGGAGGCCACAAAAAGAATAAGGCAAACAACCCAAGCTTTACCCCCTCCATAAAAACAAAAATTTGGCCTAATCGAGAGGTGGTAAATTTACAGGTGGCGGTATTAGTGTCCGAATAGTGTCCGAAGCAAATGAAAAAAGGCCTTCAGCATTAGCTGAAGGCCTTTCGTGTAGCCCGTAGGGGAATCGAACGTTGATTCTTTGAGGCTATTAATTCCTATACTTTTAATATTAGCCGCTGTGTAGCAGTTCGGAGGCTATGAATAAAAACGAGGGGCTACAAGAGCCCCTCGTCTGCCAGGGAGCAGTAGGTCTCGCTGGTGAGGATGAGGTGGTCCAGGACGGAGATGTCGAGCAGCTCGCCGCCCTGCTTGATCTTTTTGGTGAGTTGCAGGTCAGCCTGGCTGGGTTTGGGGTTGCCCGAGGGGTGGTTGTGGCAGAGGACGATGCCCGAGGCGCAGGCCTTGAGGGCGGCCACGAAAACACCCAGCACCTGGTTGGCCCGGTTCAACAGCAGCACCTTGAACTGCTCGACGAACTCGAGCTTGCTTGAGTCCCGGCTGTCTTTCAGAACCTGGTAGGAGTCCGCAGAGCAGGTGACCTGCGGCCTTTCGCTGGGCTTGACGCGGTTGCGGTAGGAGAGCTTGACTTCGGCCACTCTGTGGAAGGCGGATTTCAGTGTCTTTTCCATAATCAGCTTGTTTTTTGAGTGTGCGGAATTGATCATGGTGCCTTCGGCGCCGGAGGGAGGGCAAGGTGGAGGCGGTGAAAATGCGGAGGGTCCGCCCTCGGTGGATACCCATTTTGTCTGCACGACCTTGCTCCCGTATCCGGCCGGGAAGGCTACCTTTGCCCCAGAATGAATGACGGTTGGATCTTTGCTTTGGGGTGGTTTGGTACACTACTTTCAAAGCCTGTCCGATCTGCTTTTATGTTGTTACTGCATTGCAGTTGAGATGTGGGACTGTGAGACTATACACCTTATGGAGCTGAGGTTTCCTTACTGGGACGACAGGGATTTTGCAAGCTTATAGCTATTGAGGCGGATCTTCATTTTAATCAGAAGATTTCACCTATAGGGGTTGCTTGCTGAGGTGAAAAAGCAGGGCCCATTTTAGTAAAAGCATATTAAACACTTCTACCGAAGTGTTGTATGATGGAGCTTGCGTTCGCTAAAAAGTATTTTTCTTTTTTTGCGAACATAAAAGACGAAAGATTGCTTCCTACAGTCAGGAAACTGGAGGAAATACCAGGTATTGAGGGTTAAGCATGGCCCGAGCCATGATCTGTTAACAGTTGGTTTGCTGTAAATCAAGAGGGGAAGCTACCGGCGGAACTGGCATGTGGAATTGAGAGCTTATACCATCCATTCTGCCGCGGCTGCTTCAGCAGTTTCGAAATCTTAAGCTACTGCTGCTGGTGTTTGCCTACCTCACATCAAGTGCTAGGGAGCAGGTGCAGCAGGAAAACATGGCCTATGCAGATGCAGCCCTTTATTGTAAGTCAGCCTCAATATAGTAGTGGAGGTTTTCCTTTGTGATGATGTCCAGCGGCAAGTACTTAATGGCGTTGTGTTTCTTTTTGAAGATCAGGTAATCGGCCAGCCCCTGAATGCCCCAGTACCCCTGGCCTTTCGGGTTTTGGTTGATAAGGAAATTGATTTGGTTAGTGTTCAGGTGAGCTAGGTTCTCTTCAATTAAATCGTAGCCTATCAGGTGCACGTGATGCAGCTTCTTCTGTGCAAGGTAATCGGCCATAACATACGCCTTGGAGTTCGTGACAAACACGCCCCTGATGTCGCGGTTGTTCTTGAAGAGCTTGTCCAGCTGCTGTGTTACGCTCTGTTTGCCACCGCTCTGCAGGTCTACCTGCACAACATTATAGGCAACCTCTAGTTCCTGCGTCATGAAGTAATCCACAAAGCCCTGCTCCTTACTGATTAGGTGAGAGGAGTTGGCCACATCTTCCTCGATGTGCGCCACCACGAAAGTACACTTTTCCTTATTGCCAAAGTGTAGCAGTTTAGCGGCAAGGGAGCCACTCTGGTAAGAGTCCTGGCCAATATACATGAGCGGCTCGTAGTTAGGAATGTGCGTGTTAAAGAGCACAAACGGAATGCCCTGTTGTCTCCACTTACTAAAGTAGGAGAGCGACTGGCGGTAAAAAACAGGGGCCACCAGTATGCCGTCAAAAGGTTTGGAGGCTATTTTGTCGGCCTCTACCACAAAGGACTCTGCGTTGAATGGATCAAAGCAGAATTGCGTTACCCGTATGCCGTACTGCTGCAACTCCTCTTCGGCTTTTTCAATCCCGTCCTTGGGGGCTTGCCAGTACCTGTCGTATGCAGGATCAGGGATCAGCGCAGCTAGCTGATACGTTTTGTTTTTAACCAGGGCACGGGCCAGGAAATTGGGCTTGTAGTTAAGCTCCTCTGCAATTTTAAGTACCCGCTGGCGTACGTCTTCCGCCACCCTTCCGCGGTTATGCAGCACGCGGTCCACTGTACCCGTTGATACCTTCGCTTTCTCAGCTATATCCTTTATTCTAATAACCTTGTTCAAGTTCTGCCTAGCGTTTAACGTGTGAAAGAATTGCAAGCTACAGTCCGACCAGCTGTAGGGTGCAACGTGTGCCTGACTTGGGAGGTCCCTCCGCATGCTGCAGGCATGAAACCCTTCCTTGGCATATAAAGATACATGAATGTTCGGCTTACCTGGGAATTAGCGTGAAAAACGTATAGTGCAATGACAAGAAGGGTTGCTATCTGATTGGTTTTCAAAAGGAAGCCCCGGCGCACAAGACCGGGGCTTTGTTAAAGTGGAAAGCTACTAATGTATAAAGCCATATAGAACTTCAGTGATGCTAGGATTTGACGATCACGTTGGTAGTGCCGCCTCCTGCCAGCGATAGGTTAACAGGAGCGTTTTTCTGCCAGGCACCCGCAGTGAAGTCGGGCACGTCTATGGAGTTGGAGCGGTTGGCCACAGACCACTCGCTCAACAGGCCGACAGCCGTCCAGGAGGCCGCGTCGTACACGTCCTGGTCCAGTGGCAAGCCGTTGCGCAGGCAGTCGATCAGGCGCCAGTCCATCATAAAATCCATGCCGCCATGGCCTCCGATCTTTTTGGCCATCTCCCCGATTTTCTTCACAATGTCAGGGGTGTACTGCTCCTCCAGCGCCTTCACCTCTTCTGGCTTGAGCCAGCCGTGGCCCGTGGCAATCTTCTGCTCCGGCCACTTGCGGGCAATGCCTTTGGTGCCGCTCACCAGGTGAATTCGGGAGTAGGGACGAGGGGAAGTGACATCGTGCTGAATCATGATGGTGCGGCCCATTTTGGTGCGGATGGTGGTGGTGTTCATGTTGCCCCGGTAGGTGTCCTGCACAAAGCCTTTATAGAAATTATCGCCTTGGGCCCGTTTCTGTGCCTCCTCATACATCATAAAGTCATCGCTGGAAACGGAGGTCAGGTAATCCATCACATCGCCGCGGTTAACGTTCATGACCTGGCAGATAGGGCCTAGGCCGTGGGTCGGGTAGAGGCTGCCGTTACGGGTCATGTTCTGCTTGAGGCGCCACATGTCCTGGTAGCCCTCTTTATCAAAGTTCAGGTCCACCAGTTGGTGGATATAGGCACCCTCGCCGTGAATAATTTCCCCGAAGTAGCCTTGGCGTGCCATGTTCAGCGTCAGGATCTCGAAGAAATCGTAGCAGCAGTTCTCCAGCATCATGCAGTGCTTCTTGGTGCGCTCTGATGTCTCCACCAGCTGCCAGCATTCCTCAATGGTGGTGGCGGCAGGAACCTCCACGGCGGCGTGCTTGCCATGCTCCATGGCGTAGACGGCTTGCGGCGTGTGCAGGTGCCAGGGCGTGGTGATGTAAATCAGGTCAATATCATCTCTATCAACCATTTCTTTCCAGGAGTCCTCTTTCCCGGAGTATAATGTAGGGTTGTGTGCTGAACCAGTCCTCTCCTGCAGCTGCTTTTTTACTTTTTCGGCCCGCTCGGGAATCAGGTCGCAGAGCGCTTTGATTTCTACGCCTTCTATGTTGCTCATGCGGTATACGGCGCCTGGGCCTCTCATGCCTAAGCCCACGAAACCGACACGCACCTTGTCGAGCTTAGGAGCGCTGTAGCCGCTCATGTTAAACTGCTGCGTATACTTGCGTTTAGCCTGTTGCGCAATCTGTGCTAGGTTAGACTGTGCTTGCTCTTCTACGGCGCCGGTGGCACAGCCTCCCAGCAAGCCCGTGCCGGCGATGCTTATCCCAGCCAAGCCTGAAAGCTTTAAGAAATCTCTGCGGTTGCTACTCATGGTGATAAAGGTTAGATGTTTAGCTGATATGCTTATTGATTGAGTCAAAGGATGCTGAAGCGAATGAGATGCGGCCAAACTGCTCTGGCCTATGAAAATCTGGCTCAGGCGCTTCGATCGGTTGCCAGGCCAGGTAATGGGGTGCGGGCAGGTCTTCTCCGCACTTGTAAAAATTGCCCCGTGCCTGCAAGCCGGAAAAACGCTCCAGCTGGTGCTCGGAAAATACCCATGCCGGTATCCGCAAGGTCAGTTCCCAGGCTTTACCGGTGCAGCCATGGTTGCATACTTTCAGGTGTGCCAGGTGCTCAATTGCTGAAACGATACTGGCGGGCAGGAGCTTTCGGTTGTCTCTGCCCCGGCCATAAGCTAGTAAGCATGTACCCAAACAGTTTACCTCTAAGTTGTAGTAGGTGCCATCGTCGCCAAACGAGAGAAAGAACTCTACGCAACTGTCTTTGTATACCGGTTCATTTATGCTTCTGTACCTGGCCAGCACAGTTTCTTCCTCTACCTTATACTTAAGGTAGAGGCAATCTTGCCCATGGGCCATAACAAAAGCCACCTTAGGCAGTGGCTCTCCATTTGTCCACAGCGCCACTTCCAGGTACTGTGCCGGGAGCTGGTCGAGCCTGTCGGACACGAGAGCAAGCGGGCTTTCATGCGGCAGGTCAGGTATGAACGGAACTGTCAGGTGCTTCATCTTTCTTGTTGCTGCGCAGCGGCGGCTGTTTTAAAAGCATGCGCTGTTTGTTGTATCGTATGTAGCAGGAGTTCGCTGTTCTCTTCAAGTACCTCTACCAGCCTGAACTGCGCCCGGGCCCGCTGCAGGTTGTGTTCCGGAAAATGAATTTTGTAGTAATGGTCCCCCTCAATGTAATCTGTTAGGAAACGAACTCCCATGATGTAAGGCAAGAGCCTTACCCCAGGCTCCAGGGAGTTTACTTCCTCCTCGGTAAGAAAGGCACTGGTTTCCTGTAAAAAACCTTCCGTGAAGGCTCTAAACAACTCGTAGTCCACTTTGATTTTGCTCAAGTCCTCTTCGTCTTCGGCAGCTTTGTTGACTGTGGTTCGGATAGCGTCGCCATAGTCATAAGCCAGGAAACCAGGCATGACGGTATCCAGGTCAATAACACAGAGCGCTTTGTCATGCCTGTCGAGCAGCACATTATTGAACTTGGTATCGTTGTGCGTGGTGCGGAGCGGCAGTTTCCCCGCACGCCCAAGCCTGCAGATGGAGCTCATCTCCTCACCACGCTGCCATACAAAGCGCAGCTCCTTGTCTACCTGTGCTACCCTTCCTGCAGCATTCAGCCTGGTGGCTTGTGTTAGCAGGCGCAGGCGGTTCTCGATGTTGTGGAAGTCTGGAATGGACTCGTGCAGCTGGCTGGCATCCAGGTCTGCTAAAAGTGCCAGGAACTTACCGAAAGCCTTACCTCCTTCGTAAGCCTGTTGCGGTGTTTCAACAATATCATAACTGCGGGTGCCTTCCAGCAGCAGGTAAACGCGCCAGAAGTTACCATCCGGATCCCGATAGTAGCCTAAATTGTCCTGCGTTGGCACCAAAGTCAGCACCTCCTCGTCTGGGCGAGCACCGGGTATATGCTGTAGCTTTTGACGAAGGTGTAGGGTCACTAGCCCGATGTTCTCCATCAGCAGAGGCACGTTTCTGAAAACGTGGTGATTGATGCGTTGCAGCAGGTAGTTAGGGCACGTTGGCTGATCATTCGCTACAGCATAAGTGTCATGGATATGGCCTGACCCATAGGGGATTATGCTAGCTACACTTCCCTCTAGCTGAAAGTGAGCCAGAACGTCCCGAAGCTTTGCCTCCGCCTGTAGGGCGATTGCTTTACCGGGATGTAGGGTAAAATCGTCCCACAGAGGACGGGGGTACACATTTGCCTCCGTGAGTAACCTTATTTGCTCGGTCGTGTGGGCCTTGTCCTGAGGATAAGTTACGCCAAACCATTTTTCAGGGGTAGGTATTACCTGGACGCGTGCAAGGCCGGCTGACAGCACCTGGTTTACCACCGACGGCAGGTAAAACTCAGCCTTCAGTTCCTGTCCCTTTTCATCCAGGAACTCCTGCAGGTACTGCTCAAAGTATGGAAGCACAGATGGCTTAAAGGCCATCAGGTTCATGGATACCAGCTCTTCCCCATCCAACTCCCAGTGCTGTGCGTGCTCGTCCTGCACTGTGATACTCCCGTCAGTGGAGCGGGTGATCTGTGTAAGCTCTGTCAGGGAGGCCAAGGTATGGTCAGGGCCGAGAGAGCAGATGCCGCGCGACACACTGCCATGCTCGGAGAGCGTATTGCGTAGTCTATAGCCAATCAGGCCATATTCCTTCAGGTCCGTGCTCTCCTGTAAAAAATCGGATGCTAGCTTAAATGATTCATAGCCGTAAAAGTCATCTGCGTTTATGACGGCGAAAGGGCCCTGTATCTTGGCAGAGGCTACCCAGACGGCATGCGCTGTTCCCCAGGGTTTAACGCGCCCCTCAGGCACATGGTATCCCGCTGGCAGCATGTCAAGTTCCTGGGCGACGTAAGCTACCGGAATGTGTGCCGGCAGTCTCTGCTGCATCACTTCCTTGAACTCCTGCTCAATTGATTCCCTGATAACGAACACGACATTGCCGAATCCTGCCTTCAGGGCGTCATGTATGGAGTACTCTATAATGGTTTCGCCATGGGGGCCAAAGGCATCGAGCTGCTTAAGGCTGCCGTATCGCGTTGCCATGCCTGCTGCCAATATAAGTAAAGTAGGGCCTGTATGCATGTGATAAAAAGTTATATAGGAACGATGGATTTCCCCATCTATAGGTATTCTGCAAGCAAGGAAATCCCCAAGAGCTGACACGCTTCATGGCCATAGCACCCCTGATCTGTATGGGAACTGCAACGGTGCCTGGGCGTTCATAGGGCCAGGCACCGTTGCAGGGAAATACTGCGGTACCAGAACGTCCCTGACTGCTTGCCGTTTGGAACCCTGTTTTAAAAGTAAACAGCCGGATTCTACAAAACAAGAAAAAACTATATTATGTTTACGAACACGCAAGCGATAAATCCAATATTAGCTTGGTTGTGGGCCCAAAAAACATAGGCATTACCGGTCAGGGCACTTGCAAAAGGCGGAGGCATGGAAAGGGTAGGGCAGCAGGCGATGCTTATTTTGTTCACAGAAGCTCATGCCGCACCTCCTTTGCCGCGCCGGGCAAGGCCCGATGGGTACAAGCGGTATGGCGTGAAGGGTAGTTTAGGACCTGTCTTACCTATGTATGTTTCTGGGTCTCCACGAGTTGCGACTCCACGGTGACTTTATAGTAAGCCTGCCGCGGCTGTTCTGCCTTGGTACACAGGAGGTCGAGTAGGATCTCAGTGGCCTTTAGACCCTGTTTGTAAGGATACTGCTCCACCGACGCGAGCGGAGCGTGATCCATGTAGGCAATCATAGGAAGGTTTGCATAGCTGACGAACTCCAGATGTAGCTGAATGCCTAATTCCTTGGCGTGCTTGCAGGCATGAAGCCACACATAATCATTGAAGGTAACGATGGCGCTCACCTTCCGCTTACTGGCCATCAGGCTATCAAAAGCCGCCTTGGTTCCGGTTTCTGTCAAATCGCACTCAACAATAAGCGATGGGTCATACTTTAGCCTGTTGTTGAGCATGGCTTTGACATACCCTTCTCGTCTTTCTGTGCTAGCAAAAAGGGTGTGGGGGCCGTTGATCAAGCCAATGGCACGGTGCCCCTTTTTTAAGAGATAGGTTACAGCCTCCGCTGTGCCCGTAACCAGATTGCAGCTAACCGAGTGTACGTCCTGAACGGGTGGAATGCGGTCAAAAAACACGACAGGAATGTTACACTGGCTGAGGCGGCTGAAGTGTTCGAAGGAAGAGGTTGTTTTTGCCACAGAAACCAGTAAGCCATCCACCCGGTGACTTTTCATCTTCTCCACCAGTTGTTTCTCCTTTTGTGTATCATCGTGGGACTGTGCCAGCAATACCGTGTAGTTTCTCTTGTAGGCAGTGTCTTCTATGGCGGTGATGGCCGAGGAGAAAAAAGCTTCTGAGAGTTCCGGTAAGATAACGCCAATGGTGTAGGTTTTGCCCTTTTGGAAATGCACAGCCGCATGGTTGCGCTCATAGTTAAGCTCCCTGGCTAATTGCTTCACCCGCTGGCTTGTTTCCATGCCTATGCTCGGATGGTCATGCAGCGCCCTGGAAACAGTTGATGTGGACACACTCAAGATTTTAGCGATTTCTTTGATAGTGACGGGTTTACCTGGCATCTTGCAAACGTCTAGTGGTTTCTAAATATAAAATTTTAATAGCTTAATAGAAAGCGAATTCTTGTCGAGAACCGGAATAGGAGATGATTACAAGGAATATAACTTTTTTATTGTGTGTTCGCGCACAAGTTTTATATTTGTTGAACCTCATTATATTTTATTTCTCAATAGGTTGGTGATTAAGGTGCAAGAATGCCCCTGCGACCGCAGGGGCATTCTTTTTTATGTCTTACAGGTACTTACTAACCCAAGTGCCTGTAAGACAGTAGCCTGCCTTCGTGAATAAGGCCCTGTATGCTGCCGTAACTGCATCGCCGTTCTTGAGGTAGCAAACCGGCTGCGCGATCAGATACCGTAAAGCTGCTGCTGCATGCAGGCGTGTTGTCCAGTGGTGGCAGGGGGGCTTTAAAGCTAGTACAGGCTATGGCTCCAAGCTCTTCGCAAACGTTTGCGGAGAATTTTCCATGCGCGTACACACACCTTCACCCGGTTGCTACACATGGTTGTTGAGCTAGCTGCCTGAAGAGTGATTTCTGCGTTGCTAAAAAAGGCAGCGGGTTTAAATTGCTGTATAACAGATATTTATAGTGTACAACCGTGTTGGCGCACTTCTGCTGGACTGCCTCTCGATCGCCCTTGTTGTGGGAGATCGCACCGCTTCGGGCTCTAGTTCACAGGCAAATCTGTTGAGCTGGCCTACTGTGTTCAAACAACGTTGTAGTCATGCCCTTTCCTAACATGCTAAGCAAACGTTTGTGTTTTCTTTTCCTGGCTTTGCAGCTTGCTTTAGCGGCTAATATATGTAACTTAAAATGTGCGTTAACGAGCACAGGCTTTAACCTACACCTAAACCTATACCTAAATTAATCTAATGTAACCAATCCCCAAGAAGCATGAAACAGCATTACAGAAAAGATGGAGTCATTCGGAACAGGGTGTCCCATCTGTTTGAGCACTGCTCCCCGCTACTCGCCAGAACCTTACCTTTATGGGTAGGATTTTTTCTCCTGCTCTTTAATGTTAGTGTCGGCCATGCCCAGGGGCGGCAAGAAGTAAAGGGTAAGGTCGTAGATGAGCAGAACCAACCCCTGGTGGGGGTTACAGTGGTTGTAAAGAACAGTACCATCGGAACCGCCACGAGCATGGATGGCAGTTTTAGTATTGCCGCGGCACCTACAGAGGTGTTGTTGTTTTCCTACATCGGCTATCAGACACAGGAAGTAGCAGTGGGAAGTCAGTCTACTATCAACATAACCCTGAAGGCAGACGCCAAGAGCCTGGAAGAGGTGGTCGTGGTGGGGTACTCCAGCAAATCTCAGTCGGAGCTGGTGAGTTCTGTTTCAGTCGTGAGCGGCAACGAGCTGCGCGACGTGACCACTAACAACACAGCTACTATGCTTCAAGGGAAGGCCTCTGGTGTCACCGTGTCGAGTACCAGCGGCCAGCCCGGGGAAGCGCCTAAGGTGCGCATCCGGGGTACAGGTTCAATCTCAGCCGCCGCTGACCCTTTATATGTAGTGGATGGTGTGATTGGGGGGACTGCTAACCCAACTGACATTGAAAGTATAACAGTACTGAAAGATGCCGCTGCAACAGGCTTGTACGGCTCCAGGGCAGCCAACGGTGTGATCGTGATTACTACCAAACGCGGCAAGGCCGGAAAAACCCGCGTGTCCTATAACGGCACGACAGGGGTGAGCCGACGCACCACCGGAAACTTTGAGGTAATGAACGGGCAGCAGCTCTTCGACTACGCCAACAACCTGTACCAGAACGATTACGCCGGCAAACGCAATAGCCATATTGCAGCCTTATACCAGACAAACCCTAATCCGTCTGAAGCCGAGATCAACGCATACCTGGCGTCGAAGAACTTCCCGCTGACCTATGGAGCCTATGTTAATGGTGTGCTGCCAGGTGAACCAGGTAACACGAACTGGCTGGATGAAGCCTTCCGCACCGGCATCACCAACAACCACCAGCTTTCTGTATCCGGCGGTTCTGAGAAAACAAGGTTCTACATCAGCGGAAACTACTTTCAGGAGGAAGGTACGGTCGTAAACACCAGCTATGAGCAGACCAACTTCAGGGCCAACATCGACCACGACATCCATGACAAGCTCACAATTGCAACCCGTGTGAACGCACAGTTTAACAACCGTGATAACGACCCTTCGGGTGCCATTTACCAGTCTTTCATCAACATGCCCTGGGACAAACCCTACGATGAGGATGGAACAGTAAGGTATGTGGATGCCAACACGGCAGGATGGTTTGGCCGGGACAAGAGCAATTTCCTGTATACCAGCCAGTATAATTACAACCGCAGCAGGGGGCAGATGCTAGATGGCGACCTGAAGCTAGAATACAGAATGACCGATTGGCTTGCCTTCTCCACCACCAACCGCTACAGCACGAGCAACTCCCGCTCCGAGTCAAACAGCGACTCGCGTACACCCGGCGGAAAGGCGTCGAACGGCTCCCTGAGCAATTCTTACGGCTATAGCAACAGCTTTCTGACATCAAACCTGTTAACAGCTAATAGGCACTTTGGCTCCCATAACCTGCGGGGTATTTTAGGTGCTGAGTACCAGAAGAACTTCACCGATGGTATGAACGCCTCGGGGCAAGGAATCTTTCCGGGCCTAGAGGTGCTTGATGCGGTGGCTACGCCCGTGAACATTGGCGGGTACAAAACGGAGAGCAAGTTTATGTCGGGCTTCCTGAACATGGATTATGATTTTGACAGCCGCTACTTTGCCACTGTTTCCTACAGACGCGACGGCTCCTCCCGCTTTGGGCGCGACAAGCGGTTCGGGGACTTCTACTCCGTGGGGGCTGCCTGGGCTATCTCCGGTGAAGACTTCTTCCAGGGACTTGCCTCTACGGTTAACCTGCTCAAGCTCAGAAGCAGCTATGGTACCACCGGTAACGCCAACATTGGTGATTTTGAGGCGTTGGATCTTTATCAGTTTAACGTGCAGTATGCTGACCTTCCAGGTGGTTTCCCGCGTCGACTCGTAAATCCGGACCTGACCTGGGAGAAAGCCCATACCTTGGATTTTGGGGTGGAAGTTGGTTTGTTCAACAGGATTGACCTTGCGCTTGATTTCTACAACAGAACAAACAAAGGAATACTGCAGCAGGTGCCGCTTTCCTCGGCCACGGGCTTTTACTGGCAGACGCAGAACATCGGCTCTGTTAGAAACCGTGGGCTTGACATAGAGGTGAGCACGAAGAACCTGCAGGGTGCGCTGGCCTGGGAAACAGACTTTAATATCTCCTTTAACCGCAACGAGGTACTCGAGCTGTATGATGGGCAGCCGATTGATCAGGGCAGCCAGCGTATTGAGGAGGGGAGACCGATTGGCTCCTGGTTTATGAGAGATTGGAAGGGAGTGGACCCGGCCACGGGAGATCCGCTCTGGTTGCTTAAAAAGTATGATGCCAGTGGCAACTTTGTGGGAGACACGGTAACCAACTCCTATAATAGTGCCACCAGGGTTTATACCGGCACCACCACGCCTAAGTTCGCAGGTGGTATACGCAACACCTTTGCCTACAAAAGCTTTACGCTGTCGGCCTTCATGAACTTTGTGTATGGCAACAAAGTGTATAATTATAACCGGGAGCTTTTCGATGCCGATGGTGCCTACCCTACCTACAACAGCATGGTGCTGCAGGATGGCTGGAGCCGCTGGGAGAAAGAAGGCGATATCGCCACACACCCCAGGCCTGTGTTGAACGGCAACAGAGCTTCTAACAAAGTCTCATCACGCTATCTGGAAGATGGCAGTTACCTGCGCCTGCGCAACATCACCTTGTCCTACGGCATGCCTGAGTCCGTTACCAGTCGTCTAGGGGCAGAGGGCCTTCGCCTGTTTGTAAGCGGCGACAACCTGTGGACCCTGACAGACTTCTCCGGTATGGACCCTGAGGTGGACCTGACCTCAGGTTACTCTACAACCCGCTACCCGGGCAGCAAGAAACTTATGTTCGGCGTTAACATCGACTTTTAACCCAAAACCACAGAGCCATGAATTTTGAATTCAGAAACTATCTATACCCGGCCATTCTTAGTGCTGCATTGCTTACGGGTTGTTCCGATGACCTGGACATAAAGCCGTACGATGGCCTTACCATAGACCAGACGACCAGTACGCCGGAGGGGCTGAAGGCCGCCACCATTGGTAATTACAACTACCTTAAAGACCCCTACTACACCCGTAACTTCCACATGCTGGTGGAGTATCCCAGCGATAACGTGGCGCTGAGCGGCACCACCACCGACCCGTTGTTCTACGCCTACAATTATCAGCACCTTACCTCCATGGGGATTACGGATAACTTCTTCCGGAAGGCCTACCAGGCGATCTACGGCACCAACGTGGTGATCGAGAAGCTGCAGGAGGGGCAGTCAGCGGAGTTGGACCAGGTGCTGGGGGAGAACTATTTTTTGCGGGCCATGGTGCACTTTGACTTGGTCAACATCTTTGGCCGGCCTTACGCGCAGGATGGCGGGGCTTCGCTGGGGGTGATGATCCGCAACAACACGGATATCACCGACCTGCCGCCGCGCAGCACTGTGAAAGAGGTATATGAGTTCATCGTCAGGGACCTGGAGAAGGCCGCCGGTCTGATGGGTAGTACCAAGAGCAGCAGCTTTGCCTCCAAGGAGGTGGCGCTCGCACTTCTCTCCAGGGTGCACCTGTATATGGAGCAAAACGAAAAGGCCATTGAGTATGCCGATCTGGTGATTAACTCCGGCCGCTATACCTTGCTGCCCACCGCTGACCTGCCCAATTACTTCACCTACGCCAATGAGAATAACAAAGAAACTATTTTTGCCATCAAACACACGCTGCAGGATGATCAGACGTGGGGTTCGCTGGGTTCCATGTACCTGAACGACGGGATGGGCTATGGGGAGATGTATGCCTCTGAGAGCTACCGTAACCTGATCGGCAAGTTTGAGGAGGACAGGCGCCGGGAGTTTATTGTGCCGGTTTATGAGCGCAATGCCGACGGCTCCATTAAAACGGGCGCAGACGGTAAGCCGGTATTGTCGACCAGAAACGGGTATCCGAAGTACTACATCACCAAGTATTCTTACCAGGAGGGTATTGTTACGCTGAGTTCTCCGGTGTACCTTCGCCTGGCAGAAATGTACCTGAACCGTGCTGAAGCCAAGGCCAAACTGGGCAACGACGAGGACGCGCTGGAGGATGTAAACCTGATCCGCAGAAGAGCGGGCTTGTCGGGTGATGCGCTATTCTCGGCCTCTAACATGATGGGCTATACAGATGTGCTAAATGTGGTGCTGGACGAGCGCCGCCTGGAGCTGGCTTGGGAGGCGCAGCGCAAATATGATGTGTTCCGAAACAAACGCACCATGGAGCGTAATTATCCAGGTACGCATCTCCCTTCTGGCTCGAATACACAGGAAATCCCTTACACGCATCCGCGTGTGGTGTACTTCATTCCGGAGCAGGAAATTGTGCTAAACCCAAAACTAGAGCAGAATCCTTAATTTCCTGAAGAATAAAGAGGAAGCAGGTGGACAGGATCCCCCAAGTGGGGGTACTTGTCCACCTGCTTTGTAATGATCCTGCTCTTAAGCATACAGCATAATGCATAGCAAGACCACCGTTATTATCAGCTTGGCATGTGCCATGTGGATGCTGATAGGCTGCAAGGCTAATGAAGCTCCAGTTAGTAGGAGTGAGCTGTCAGCGGCAGCCACGACACCCCAAGCAGCCTTTGTGCCCATCGGGGGTAACACCTGGAAGTCCAATAGACAGGCAGCGGGTGGAAGGGTAGACGTGCAGGGTATTACCAACTGGTCCAATGAACAAGTGTACTTTACCACTTACGTCAGGGTAGCCAAACAAGGGCCAGTGAAGGTGTGGCTAAACCTGCGGGTACCGCAGGGCAAAACCAGGCTCCAGCTGGAGGCGTTGGAAAAGGCCGAAACGGTAACAGTGCAGGGCACTGCCTTGCAGGATCATTATGTGGGGGAGTGGCAGGTAGTCGACACTGGTTATGTGGCGTTCACCATAAGAGGCATTGACAGGAAAGGAAGCATCTTTGCCGACGTGGCAGCTATAAAGCTGGAAGGAGAGGCGGTTGATGCGCAAACAAAGTACGTGAAGAACAATGAAGGTAACTTCTATTATTGGGGCCGTCGAGGGCCTTCGGTGCACCTGAACTACCCCTTGCCGGATGAAACAGACATAGAGTGGTTTTACAATGAGGTAACCGTGCCGGAGGGTAGCGATATGATCGGCTCCTACTTTATGGCAAATGGCTTTGCAGAAGGGTATTTCGGTATTCAGGTGAACTCGGAAACAGAGCGGCGTGTGCTGTTCTCGGTTTGGAGCCCTTTCAACACCGATGATCCTGAGAGCATACCCGATGACCAGAAGATTCAGCTCCTGAAGAAAGGCGATGGGGTCTTCACCGGCGAGTTCGGCAATGAGGGCTCGGGCGGGCAAAGTTACCTGAAGTATAACTGGAAGGCCGGTACGACGTATAGGTTCCTGCTACAGGGGAAGCCTGATGGCGTTGGTTATACTTCTTTTACAGCCTATTTTTACGCCCCGGAGCGTGACCAATGGATGCTGATTGCCAGCTTTAGGCGGCCGCAAACAAACACCTACCTGAAACGCATCCACTCGTTTCTAGAGAACTTTATGCCCGAGTATGGTGATGCGGAGCGAAAAGTACTGTTTTCAAACCAGTGGGCCCGCGACGTGAACGGCAACTGGGTTGAGCTGACAAAGTCCCAATTCACAGCAGATAACACCGCCAGCGTCGGCTATAGAATGGACTATGCCGGAGGCCGGGCAGGTGCTGATTATTACCTCCGAAACTGCGGTTTCTTCAGCGACTATACACCTATAGGAAGCTGGTACGAAAGACCTGCGACAGGCAGCGTGCCACAGATCAGCTTAGAGAGTTTAGTCTATATGGCTAAGTAGCCTGACGAGCCTTATTTGCGCTTAGGACATGGCATGCCGGGTGCACTGGGACAGAGCTTAGCTGCAAAAATGGTGAGGAGTGCCCTGTCGCCCAACGACTGCATAAATCTAATCTTTAGAGTTCGATTGCAATAAGAGTAGTTAATAGCTATATATTGTGAGCTCCCTGGCCCATGACATGCTCGAGGTGCTTCAGCCGGTAGGGGAGCAAGAGGATTTGTTTAGCCAAAGATAACCCCACTAGCAGCATTAGATGCGACTGGATCGTTGCAGGTCCTTACAAACAGAGCGCAGGAAGTAACCGGGGAATCATCTCCTGCATCTGAAGCCCTGGAGTTGGCGCGGTACCGCCTTTGCGGCAGTTGATTCAATCGGCTGGTATATACTTTCAGCCTACCCCTCAGGCAGCATGAGGTCTTGCGAAAGAAATGTGTATGATAAGCAGTTTGTAGTAATTACATTTGCTCCTATAATCAATGAAAGTTGATTTGGATTTGATGAGAAGAACGTCGGCACTTGCCGGCGTTCTTCTCGTTTATAGCCCTGGCACATGACAGGCCATCTATATGGTACTTGGCATGAGCATGCAAAGACAAAAGCACTGATATGGATCCTATCCTCAACGAACTGCAGCAGGCGACAGAAGGCCTGTTTTTCCGGAGCGAATCCGACTACCCTTTCGAGATCGTGGACATGGGACGGGCCGAGCACCTGGACCCGACGCCCGGGCAGCTGCTCACCATGCTCGACAGGCCCCAGGACACGGCGTCCGAGGTAGTGGACCTGCCTTACTTTTTGCGCAACATGACGCGGGTGCGCCCCGAGCACAGCGAGGCTATGCGGCAGGAGGCCGAACGCTTCCAGGCATTGGAACAGCTGCTGACCGCAAAGCTCCGGCACGTGAAGGTCATCCGGCTGGGGAGCGTAAAGGTGGAGGCCTTTATCCTGGGCAGCACGGAGAAAGGGCGCCTGGTGGGCCTGAAGACCCACCTGATCGAGACCTGAGCCTTTATGTGGTGCAATTCAATAGACATAACCGTAGGGTAACAGGAAGGTAACATAAGGGAAACAGGGGCGATTAACTTGGCAGATCGGGCCGCGGCTAGGAAATTTATTCCTAACTTCGTCGCTCAATCAATCCAAATTTATCACCCTTACAATCTGTTACATGTTACAACTCTACATGCGCGGCAGACGGGCATTTGCGCTGCTGCTGTTTTTGATTTGGAGTGCGTCGGCTACCCTGCTAGCAGGCGCCGCCGCCGCCCAGACCTTTCCCGAGACCTTTGAGTCCGGCTCCAAGGGAGGCTACGCCACCGGCTCAGTGGAGCTGGGAAGCGGCACCTGGACACTGGACGATGCACTGATCGGTAGCACCGACTCAGACAAGAAGGAGGGCGAGAAGTCCGCGCGCATCCGCAACACCGGCAAGCTTACCATGAACACCTTCCTGGAAGGGGGCGCCGGCACGGTGACTGTCCGCCACGCCATCTACGGCAACGACGCGGGTAGCGGCTGGGAGCTCTGGGCCATGGCCAACAATAGTGCCTGCGGCTGCGAGAAGTGGACTAAGGTAGGCGCTACCGTCATCTCCTCTTCCTCTACCCTGGAGACCGCTACCTTCACGGTGAACACCACGGCGCCAGTGCGCTTTGAGCTGCGCAAGGTGTCGGGCGGCACAGCCCGCATCAACATCGACGACTTTGCCGTGAGCGGCTACGACCCGACCGTGCCACAGCACCCGGACAACGACCACCTGGCCCTGGGCAATCCGAGCAACGCCGTTACTGACGTCAACTCTCCCAATAACTACCTGATGCGCAAGCCGCAGTACGCGCTCTCCTACAGCCGTGAGCGTGCCACCCCGAACTGGGTGAGCTGGCACCTGGACGCCGGTGACCGTGGCAGCGCTTCACGCCAGGACGACTTCCGCGAGGACCCGACGCTTCCGGCTGGCTGGTACCGCGTGAACGAGAACAGCTACCGTGGCAGCGGCTTTGACCGTGGCCACAACACGCCTTCTGCTGACAGGACCGCCACCGTGGCTGACAACTCGGCCACCTTCCTGATGACCAACATGATCCCGCAGGCCCCGCAGAACAACCAGCAGACCTGGAACAACTTTGAGCAGTACACCCGCTCGTTCATTAACTCGGGCTATGAGGTGTACCTGATCATGGGCAACTACGGCGTGGGCGGCACCGGCTCGAACGGCGGCACCACCTCTACCATTGACCAGGGCCGCGTGACGGTGCCGAACCGCGTGTGGAAAGTGGCTGTGATCCTGCCGGTTGGGGACAACGACGTTTCCCGCATTTCAGCCGAGACGCGCATCATCGCCATCGATACCCCGAACTCGAACAGCATCAACTCAGGCTGGGGCGCCTACCGCGTCTCTGTCGATGAGATCGAGGAGGCGACAGGCCTGGACCTCTTGTCTAACCTGCCCGAGAGCGTGCAGGCTGTTGTGGAGGCCAAGGTGGACAACGGTCCGACGAACTAACCTAACATCCAGGGAATATAAACCAGACATCAGATGAGACATTTCTATAGATCACATGCTTACCGCCATGGCCTGCTTGCCCTGGCACTGGCCCTGCTGCTGCCGCTTCTGGCCGTGGCCCAGACAAAGGAGCCTTACCGCCTGAGCGGCGGCAACTACACCGAGCGCTATGACGCCATAGCAGCATGGGCGGCCGACTTCGCCTCCGGCCAGGGGGCTGCGCCTTACCAGGCCGCCACACCGAGCCCGGTGCTGCCCTCGCAAAATAAGGTGTTCTCCTCCGGCACAGGTAGTGGGGTGCAGAAGGGCTCGGAGAGCATTGTGCTGCTGGCCACCGGCTCCACAGACGGGCAGAACGCGGCAGCCTTCGACCTGCTGCTCGACTTCTCCGGCACCAGAGCAGGCATCCTGAGCCTGGACTGGGCCTCGGTGAGCAACTCCACGGGCAACCGTAAGGCTACCTTCAGCATCCAGGCCAACACGGGTGCGGACGGCACCTTTGAGGAGCTTGCCGGCACCACGGTGGAGATCACCAACAATGACCCCACGAACGGCGCCCTGACCAGCATCGCGCTGCCGAGCGCCTTTGATGGCAAGGCAGACGCCAGGCTACGCTTCTTTTTGATCACCTCCTCCGGGGGTACGACAGGCAGCCGTCCGAAGATGAGCCTGGACAACCTGGTGATCACTTCCACGCCCACCGAAGGGGAGCCGGGCACGACAGATCCGGGTACCACAGCTCCGGCCGTAGCGCTCTCTAAGACCTCCCTGCCGGACTTTGGCCAGGTGGAGGTGGGCGCTGTCTCCGCCGGGCAAAGCTTCACGGTGAGCGGGGAGAACCTGAGTGGGGACATCACCATCACGCCTGCCGCAGGCTTTGAGATCCGCGTGGGAGACAACGCCTTCGCCTGCTGCGCCATCACGCTCGGCCCTGAAGAGGGAAGCCTTGCCAGCACCACCGTGGAGGTACGCTTTGCGCCGGGTGCAGCCGAAGCCTTCACGGGCAGCATCGAGGTGTCCGGCGGTGGGGATGAGGCACAGGCAGTAGCCGTAACAGGCACCGGCATAGCGGCCCTGTACCCGGCCACGCTGACCAGCGCGACTGTCACCGAGATCACGACCAGCTCAGCCGTGGCAGGCGGCACGATCGCCTCAGATGGCGGTAGTGAAGTTACTGCCCGTGGCGTGGTGTGGTCCACGGAGGTGAACCCGACCACAGCCGATTCCAAGACAGCCGACGGTACCGGCTCAGGCGCTTTCACCAGCACAATCTCCGGCCTGATGCACAGCACAGTGTATTATGTGCGCGCCTACGCGACTAACGCCGTGGGCACTGTTTATGGGCAGGAGCGCACCTTTACCACGGCCGCCGTACAACTTGCCGCAGAGCCTACCACGGCACCGGAGATCGCCATCAGCGAGGTGACAGGTGCTTCTTTGCTGCTGACCCTTTCCGGCGGTGACGGCGCCAAGCGCCTTGTGCTGGCGCGCCAGGGCGCGGCGGTGGACGCCAGCCCAGCGGATGGCACGGCCTATGCCGCAAACGCTACCTTCCGCCAGGGCCAGGAAGTTGGCACCGGCAACTTTGTGGTCTACAACGGTACTGGCACCGAGGTGGAGGTGACAGGCCTGAGAGGGGCCAGCGAGTACCACTTTGCCGTGTTTGCCTATAACGACAATGACACTGAATTTGCCCAGAACTACCTGACCACCGCTGTGGGCAGGGCCAGCGCCACCACACCGGAGGCGGCAGGCTTCGTGGCCTTTGAGGAGAACTTCAACTATGCGGCAGGGGAGCTGCTGACAGACAACGGCTGGGCGGCCCACAGCGGCGGCTCCACCAACGCCATAGCGGTGGCCTCTGAGGGCCTTTCTTACGAGGGTTATCCTTCCAGCGGCATTGGCAACAGCGCCTCTTTTACAGCCAGCGGACAGGACGTGAACCGCTCGTTTGAGGCGATTGGCCCGGGCACGCCTGTCTATGCTTCCTTCCTGGTGAACGTGGCCACAGCCAGCTCGGGAGGGGACTACTTCCTGCACCTGGGCCCGTCCAGCCTGGGCACCACCTTCCGCAACCGCGTGTACGTGCGCGCCAGCTCAGAAGGCAAGGTGCAGTTTGGCATCAGCGGCAGCGGCTCTGAGCAGGCCTACACCACCACCGAGTACAATGTGAATACTACTTACCTGCTCGTGACCAAGTACGTATTTGACGAGACGGGTACCACAGCCACCCTCTACGTGAATCCGGCTGGCACGGAGCCGGCAGCAGGCCAGGCTGAGCTGGCAGAGGGAGCCGACAAATCACCGTCCGACATCGGCACGATCGCCCTGCGCCAGGGCTCCGGCTCACCGGTGCTGACGATTGACGGCATCCGCGTGGCCACAGACTACAGCCTGTTGCTGGGCGTGGAGGCATGCCAGGCGCCGGCGACGCCGACTGTTGCTGCACAGGGCATGGAGCTGACGGTGACCAACCCGGCAGAGGGCACTGTATCTTACCAGTGGTACCTGAACGGCACGGCCATCGAAGGCGCCACGGGCATAAGCTACACGGCCACCGAGGCTGGCAGCTACTCAGTGATTGCCCTGGCCGGCGAGTGCAGCTCTGAGGCCTCTGCCGCGCAGGAGGTCACGGTGACGGGTATTCAGGACAAGCTGCTCAAGAAAGGCGTGGCGGTCTACCCGGTTCCGGCCACGGACAGGCTACGCATCCAGGCAGGCGAGACAGGCCAGGGCACAGCCACCATCAGGCTGTACGACCTGCTGGGCCGCCAAGTACTTACCCGCCAGGCACGCACCAGCGGTGAGCTGGATATCGTGCTGGAGGTAAGGAGTCTGCGCCGCGGCACCTATGTGCTGGTGGTGGAGACACCGCAAGGCTTCATCACCCGGAAAGTGATGCTGCAGTAAAAGTGCTGCTGCAATAAGCAAGTGAGGAACAGGGCGGGGTTGCGTGAGGCAGCTCCGCCCTGCTTGTTTAGGTAGCGAGTATGTAGAAGCATTATCGACACGCCATGATCCCGGGAGCAGGGGGTACTGCCGCAATAGGAAGGCAACGTGTGTACCTGTACCCAAGTTTTGATGTGGGGTGGGCATAGCTTGTTGGGCGTTCTTTCAACCTGTGCTAGTAGTGGGCTTTTGCTCGTTGTAAGTGCTTTTCCGCATCATGGCAGACGGGAAGAATTGAAACAGATAAGGCAAACAGTTTTCTGCGGCCTTTCGCTGAGCTTGATGCGGTTGCGGTAGGAGAGCTTGACTTTGGCCACTCTGTGGAAGGCGGATTTCAGTGTCTTTTCCATAATCATCTTTTTTTTGAGTGTGCGGAATTGATCATGGTGCCCCCGCCGCCTTCGGCGCCGGAGGAAGGGCAAGGTGGAGGCGGAGAAAATGCGGAGGGTCCGCCCTCGGTGGATACCCATTTTGTCTGCACGACCTTGCTCCCGTGTCCGGCCCTGAAGGCTACCTTTGCCCCAGAATGAATGTCGGTTGGATTTTTGCTTTGAAGTGGCCCGTATGGGGAAGGATCAAGGAAGTGCGCCTCACTTCCAGGCGGTGCAGGCAGTCCTCACTAAGGGAGAAAGCCCTCTTCTTCTTAGCAGGGCTCAGTGATAAATGGGCGGACCGGGAGACAGAGGAGGTGGTGAGCGAGGATCCATATTCAAGGGCTCGCGGATTGAGACGCGTAATGACAAAGCTTTCATAAAACGTACTGGGTGGTTTTTTCATGAGAGTAGGGTAGTAAACGGAGCAATGCCTGAAGTGCTGCATGTACGAGCGCTTGTTTGGCAACCCAACGCCAATTTCTATACCTTAAGGAGGGCTTCATGCGTTTTAGGATTAAGGGAAGGAAAATGAAAATAAGGATGGTTTGAAGCGGTTGTGACAGAATGGGAAAGGACGCAAGCTAAAGGCTGTTGGGGAGGCCTGTAAGGTGTAAGGCCAGTTCCATAGCAGTAGCATGGAGACATGAGGCGTTTCGTTGACAGAACAATTTCATTTCCTCTGTATCTATACCTTCTTCTATATCGTTGAATGCCCATGCTAGTTAAATGATCCAAATTTTTATTGGGCACCTTGCGTTGTCCTGCTAACTAAATACACTTTAACCTAGTAAAGCCCAATTGTTAAAACTCAAGGCATGCTGTTAAAAAAAACCGAAAGAAACCTCCTCTTGCTGCTGCTTTGCTTTGGTCTGCTTTTAAGCGGATGTTTTAAAAAGCATAACGGGGCAGAGGAAGATGAGCCAGGCACCACGGACCTACAGAGAAAGACAGCAGAATCCAACGCACCTTCCTCTACTACTGCTACCGCCTCTGCCGAGCAAGTAGACGTAAATGTGTATCTGGAAATCTCGAATGGGATGAAAGGATTCATGCCAACGGCCTCAGCCGGAAAAGAGGCTACCGCTTTCCAGAATACCCTCCTCAACATGCTCTCCGAAGTACAGGATGGGCGTTATGTGGTGCAAAAAGGCTTTTATCTGGCCAAGGAAGACGCGCAGAGTCGGCCGGTGCTGGACAGTGTGTCGTACAATACGATGAAAAGCTACATCGTTAGTGGTATCAGGGATGATGTGCGCGGTACGCCACTTCCAGGGATGCTAAAGGCGGCACTGCAAAAGTCTATCGACCAGGGGGCGGTAAGTATAATCATCTCCGATTTTATACATGGTCCGAGCGATCAGGGCCAGTTTATCTCGCTAGATGCCGATATCAGGAGCAGCCTGAGAGAAGTCGAGCATCAGGGCTTGGCCATCGCCATGTTTGCCAACGCATCCGAGTTTTTTGGCACATACCACCCGGCCGTAAAAAAGCCGGATGTAAGAAGAGCGCTGAACGGGGAGGAAATCCCCTACTATATCTGGGTAATCGGGCCGCAGCAGGAAGTGCAGGTGGTCACAAGCAGGGTACTACGGAACCTGCCGCCGCAGCAGGCGTACTTCGGTTTTGCGTATGAGGCTGTGCCATTTTCGGCCCTACTGAAGGAGAGGGAATTCAAGCCAGCGGGTGTGGTATACTGCAGCAGTCGCAACGCTGATCCCTGCACCTCTGTTCACCTGCAGCCGGAGAAAGAGGAGCCCGTGGAGTTTACAGTTGGCCTGGACCTAAGCGGGCTGCCAATGTCCATGCAGCAGGTTGATTACCTAAAAAAGCACCTGACGATTAGCAGCAATGGCAGCAGGGCAAGTATCGTCTCGGTTACAGCGGCCGATGAAGGGGTGAAAGCCACGCCCGATTTGGCAAAGTATACACATTTTCTGCGGTTGAGCGTGCCGCAGCTAACGGCTCGTTCCGGTTCTATTTCCATCCAACTGCCGCAGGTAAAGCCGAATTGGATTGATGCCTGGACAACGGATAATGACAATAACCCAGCGGCGGACCCGAAAAAGACTTATAAGTTAAATGAAATAGTAGATGGCGTTCAGGCACTGTACCGTGACCAGCGCGACTTCGTTTTTAGTGCAACCATACAGTTTAACAAAGCAGATTAACACGCATGATACAACAGTTCTTTTCCGGGCTCTACGAAATAGTTTTGGGCCGGCCTATTCCTGCCAACTTTACCAACGATTACCGCGAAGTCGTGTTCCCGAACACAGGGCTGATGCTGTTTATCATTTCGCTGGCAATGGTAGTGGTGTACTACTATGTGCTGAATCGCATGATGAGTACGGGTCTGTACAAAACCCAGCACTGGGTGATGTTCCTGATCCTGAACGCAATCATTGCCTTCATTATACCAATCACACAGGTGACGGGCAATGAGATCGAGACGCACGCTTATACCTACATGTTCGCTTTTGTGAATGTGGTATACAGCCTCATACTTTTCTTCGTTTTCTCTATACTTCTTAAAAGGGGCTCCGTGCAGGCATGGACAACCCCTATGAAATGGCCTAACAAAAGATAACTATGGCAAAACTTTTTGTATTTGGAATTGGAGGCACTGGCTCCCGTGTGATCCGCTCGCTAATCATGCTCATGGCGGCAGGTGTCAAGGTGCAGAACTGTGATAAAATAGTACCGATTATCATTGATCCTGATACCCAGAACGGCGACATGAACCGTACTGTGGAGCTGCTGAAAACTTATAAGCACATACACAACGCGCTGGGCCAGCGCGAGGAAGGGTTTTTTCATACCGACATCAGCACGCTCTCCAGTATTGCCGGCGATGGCACGGCCAAGATCCGCGACAGCTTTGTGTATGATTTCGGGGGGATCAACAAACCTTTCAAAGACCATGTGGGCTACAACCAGCTGGATGTGGAGAGCCAGGCGCTGATCGACCTGCTGTTTACGCCCGAGAACCTGAACAACAGCCTGGATGTGGGCTTCAGGGGCAGCCCGAACGTAGGCAGTGTGGTCTTGAATGAAATCATTGACTCGCCTGAGATGCGTTTTTTTGCGTCCAACTTCCAAGCCGGAGACCGTATCTTCTTTGTAAGCTCCATCTTTGGGGGAACAGGCGCAGCCGGTTTCCCGCTGTTGCTCAAGAACTTCAAGGACCCGCGTACCGGCTTGCCGAACGCAGCGAGTCTGAATACAGCGCTGACGGGGGCGATGGTGGTGCTGCCCTATTTCTCGTTAGAGCAGCCTGCAGCTAGCGTGGACGCGGATTATATTGATTCCAACACCTTCACCACGAAGGCTAAGGATGCGCTTTCCTACTACCAACATCACCTGAACGGCGTGAATGCAGTGTACTATATGGGCGATACGCCGGACAAACCAATGGAGAACAACCCGGGCCGGGCGAGCCAGAAAAACGATGCGCACCTGGTGGAGTTGCTCAGCGCCCTGGCGATTGTAGATTTTATGGATTACTCCGACGATGAACTCTATGGCAATGAGACCTATCATGAGTATGGGTTGCGGGAGGATGTGAGCCGTGTACAGTTCCAGCACCTGGATAGCGAGACCAGGGATAAAATTGCCAAGCAGCTGATCCGTTTCCATTACTTCGAGCGCTACTATACCATGTTCTTGCCCGGTGATGCGCAGGCGGCCTACGCGAAAGGGGTGGACCTGACGAGCGCGATCCGCAACGAGCCGGCGTTCAAGGAGCTGAACAAATTCCTGACGAGCCCGGAGTTCGGCTACCAGGCGTGGCTACGGGAGCTGAGCCGCAAGGAGCGAACATTTGCCGCCCTAAACCTGGACGAAACCGACTTTAACCGGATGGTTTCGGACAAGCAGGTAGAGACGGGCTTCCTCAACAAAGGCATCTACCAGGGGGCCTTTGTAAAAGAGCTGAACCGTGCCGCTGAATCCGTTTCCGAGCGTGATGCTTTCAAAGCTACGATCAAAGCGTTCGAAACCGCCACAGAAAGGCTGGTGGAGGAGAAGCTGAAGTATAGTTAAGAGAAACTAACCTTTTCCATGCAAGACCTAGAGCTGGACGTATAACTGCTGCTCCAGCCAGTATAAACAATGCAGGGCGAGCGCGCTCACCTTATTCTTTACCTAAACAAACGAACATGCCGAAAGTACTTCGTCTTCATAAAACCGGATCAAATGTGGAAGGCTGGGCCAAAACAAGCCAGATTACCAGCACCGAAATAAAGGACATCAACGATGGCGCCGGTGGCAGAGCTCTCAAGATCAATGCCTCTATTCCTACGCCCTTTGCCCGCATGCACCTGTTTGAAACCGCCTTCGACTTTGTAAGGCGTGGGGTGGCCGGCAATAACACCAACACGATCTACCATAAGTTCGTGACGCACTTCTGGGATTTGTGGGAGTTGCTCTACAACCACCAAAGCTATGCACAGGCAGGCAACAAGATCATTATCCGCCGCTGGAATAAGCACCAGCAGCTCCATGCCATGCAGGCAAACCCCAACACGAGTCTGCTGGGCCGGACGCTGGAGCTGTTCATGAACGACAGCCGCTTTCAGGGCGTGGAGGATATTTTCCTGATTTTCTTCGAATCAACCAACGGCCGCGGCGACCGCCATATGCAACTGATCGGTGGTACCTCGCCGCTGACCTTCCTGTTTGTGGCCCCGAACGTGCAACCGCTAAGTATCAACCGGGCCCAGAACATCGGCACCTACTTCGACCATCACTATGTGTCGCTCGAGCACCGGGAGCCGGATTTCAGAGAGTATGTGCACAAGCTTTTTGTATCGAACCCTGCCATGGTTCAGGCCTTCCCGGCGGTTTATAACGCACTGGACGAAAACCTGCTGCGCAGCATCAACATGGCAGGGGCGGTAGGCCAGGGTGCCATCGCCTCTGAGTACCTGCAGCTCGTGGATTTCCAGCAGAACCCGGTGCATGTGGGGCCTATTAATTTTTTGGTAAAAAAGGACCAGACTGCCGTGACCAGCAGCGATTTGTTCATACGCCCAACGCATACTGGCTTTGCAGGCGAACGGCCGATTGTGCTCAAGCCAGAGCTGCGCCTGGCCCCGGACGTGAAGTATGTCAACAACCTGGCCTGGCCGGTCAATACCCAGGTGGCCTATGCCGATGAGAAACCACTGGAGAACCGCTCGCTGCCGGGCGTGGGCTTCAACTACCCTTACTTAACGATCAATGACCTGCTGCAGGAAACGCTGGTGCAGGTGCCCTACGAGGTGAACACGGAGCGTTTCTACAGTGGCACGGTGGCCTATCAGCCGGGGGTAACGGAGAAATCCTTCAACTACCTGCTGCCCATCACGCCGTTGTACTTTGACTTCTTCACCCCCGAGGATCTGGCCAATCATTTGACCTTCCACATCGACGTAAACCATGTGCGCGTGACGCTGCGGGTGCCTACTGAGAAGGGAAGCGTGGTGTATGAGCGCAGCTTCTATGATAATCCGCTCAACTCCAAAGACGCCAGCGGCCAGGTGATTCCAGAGAAGGGCCGCATCGTTAAATCCAGAATCGGCATGGGTGTTTTCCCGTTCTATAAATTCACCGACGCGGTGCAGTACAACGATTTCTATAAGGTGATGCTGGTCGATGAGGACCTTGATCCCTTGCTAGTGAACAGGAACCACTCGCTTAGCTTCTTTGCCGGGGGCAAGAGAGTGGAAGCGGGCGGCGGCGTTGTCTCTGTCACGGCGCACCGCAGAACCAAAAAGAGTAACAGCAGTGCAGGCAGCACATACTACGAGCTGCGCGGTACTCATTTTGATTTTGCCGAGTTCACGCATGCAGGGGTGGACATGGAGGGGAAGGCCCTTGTTGTGCCAAGGTTTCAGGAAATGCAGCAGGGGATTCATAACTTCACTTTCGCTATCGATTTCGGGACTTCCAACACCCACATCGCCTATACTTCCGGTGCGAACCAGCCGCCGCGCGAGTTCTCCATCACGGCCAATGATCAGCAGTTAGTGATGCTCAACAAGCCTTCAGACGATCCAGCCTTAACGGACTACCAGCGGTTTCACAAAAGGGGCTTTGGGCGTCTTTTTGCTGTGGAGACCTTACTCAAGCGCGAGTTTATACCGTTGATCATTGGCTCAGGCGGGTCGCTTTATAACTTTCCGACCCGGACCGCCACCTGTGAGGCGCTGGATTTTGAGAACCAGATCACCAATTTATTTGGCAATATCAATGTTGGGTTCTCGATCAATACTGAAGGCACGCACCAGGACCAGTACAAGCAAACCTACCACACCGACCTGAAGTGGAGTGAAACGCTAACCAATGCTGGCAAGCGCCGCATTGAAGCCTTCTTCACTGAGATCATGCTCCTGATCAAAAACAAAGTGGTGCTGAACCACGGCAATGTGGCCAGCACGAAGATAATATGGTTTGCGCCGTTGAGCTTTGATGAGTACTCCCGCAATATGTTCCAGAACGTGTGGGATACGGTGTACGACAACGTGTTTAAAAATGGCCGGACCACGGTTTGCATCACCGAGTCGGTGGCGCCCTTTTACTTCCTCTCCAGAACCGGAGCGGTGGTGCCGAGCCAGGACGAGAACCTGATCAACGTAGACATTGGCGGCGGCACCACCGATGTGCTGCTGTTTACTAACCGCAGGCCTTCCCATAGTTCATCTTTCAGGTTTGCCGGAAATGACCTTTGGGGCGACGGCTTTGCTACGGTGAAGACCAAAAAGGATAATGGCCTGCTGCAGTATGGAGTGGACCACGTGCTGCGCATTCCGTTAACGGAAGAAGGACGCGAGTACCGCAAATTCCTGGAGACTGCACTGGACAACCCGGACTTTACTTCTGCTGACATCAGCTCCCTGTTGTTCAGTTATGATAAGGAGCTAAACTATAGCTCGCAACTGCTACAGGCGCGGCAGCTGCGGCTCATGTTCTACCTGCATTTCGGGGCACTGATGTACCACCTAGCGCAGCTGGTGCAGCAACTCGATGTGAAAGTACCGCGCTACATCTCGTTCAGCGGTCGCGGTAGCTTATACATCAAGCTGCTGAGCGCAGGTAACAACCTGTCGAATGTGGAGCGTTTCGCCAAGGCTATATTTCAGAAGGTAACAGGGCAGGAGCCACCGGCTAACTTCAAGCTGGTACTGGTAGATAACCCCAAGCAGGTAACGGCCAATGGCGGCGCGATGGCCCTGGAAGGCACTGACCTGAACGACCTGACCAACATTCCAATCATGAAGCCTACTGGCTCGGCCAATCTGCAGGATGCCCTGACACCGGTAACCAAAAACCAGGTATCTGGGGAACTGCGCCAGGAAGTGATGGATAATGTGATGAACTGCCTGACCATGCTGCTTGACGATCCGGACATATCGCCGCTGATGCGCTCGATGGGGGTGGAAGTAGAGCCGCTGCGTGTGCTGGAGTTTATGCGCGCCAACCTACAAGACAGCTATACCATGATTCTGGAAGACACTGTACGTGGCCTGACAGACCGTGAGCCGCTGCACGAGACCATGTTCTTTATGCCCCTCAAGCAGTCGCTGTACTTGCTGTCGAAGGAACTCTACAGGCAGCAGGCGCAGGTGAGCGCTGTTTCTTAAAGATCAGAACTTACCCTTCGTCAGCGGATATGTTATCGGGGCCTTTGCAAAAGGCCCCGATAAATGGTTCAACAATAAACCAGATCAGTTTTTCACCAAGGCCGTGGAGCCAGAAGTGGTAAAATCATCAACATCAACACTTGTTTAGAACATAACACCGGCTCATGAATACACTTGCCATCATTATCAGTATAATTGCGCTGCTAGGGGCAGGGTTTGCCTTTTTAAGAGCCGCAAGCGCCTATAACATGCTCACCAAGCGGATCAACAAGCTTCAAGATCATACTACTGATCTAGAGCGCCGCCTCAGAAGATTGGAAGGAAATGCCAGCCGGGGCAACAGGCAGGGCAGCGAGCAGAGCGAGGGCGTCAGGCAAAAGAAGCAGCGACAGGAACAGCAGGGCGAGCAACGCCAGCAACAAAGGCAAGCTCAACAGACACCGCAGGCTGGGGAGGCAGCTGAGCAGCAGAAACGCAGGAAAAACAAACGCAGAAAAAACGAAACAATAGAGCGGCTTACCCCCGAAGTAGGAGCAAAAGCGGCGCCAGCCTCAGCATCAAGTGCCGTGCGGATGGAGTTTAAGGGAGGTGATTTGCTGGATGAGCTGGAGAAGGAAGCAGGCAAGGCCACGCCGCCACCTGTGCAACCGGAAGAGATGCCGGATGCGGAGCCAGAGGCTATGCCGGGACTTACGGCAGACACTAGAACCCGCTTTGCCATTATCCCGGAGGATGGCATGATACGGCAGCACCAGCTGCAGCAAAACCCCGACTCTGACAGTTACATTGAAATGGATTTACCGGCCGATGGCAGCAATACCACCCGCTACCGCTTTAACCTGTCGGGCAACCACGCCTTTGTCATTGCGCAAGGCATGGATCGGCTGGAGAACGCCTTTTCTTTTGAAAAACCATCGAACCGCATGGTGAGCCGGGTGGTGCTGCAAGGCGACGGCATTTTGACAAAAGTGAACAACGACTGGAAAATCCAGGAGAAAGCACGCATAGATTTCAGATAAGCCTGTAGATGGAAGGTATCTTTATACTTGAGGCTGTACTTATATTAATCATACTTGGCTACCAATTGTACGTGTACAAGGGGAACAAGCAAAAAATCAAAAGTATAGCCGAACTTTATCCTTCCGAAGAAAGACTCAGCATACGGGAGCAGCTGCTGGAGGCCGGAAATATTAGAAAGCCTGCCGATGCCAAAGCAGACAGCACCGTATGGGAAGCCGTGCTTGCCGGTAAACCTTTCAGGGAGTACACGCTATCCAACCCAGTGGTGAAGAGAGTGGTGGCTGCAGCAGACAATATGCTGCAGATAGAGGTGAAGGGAGGCCCTGTCGCCAGCTACCGTATAGAGCGCCACAAGCTGGAGAAACTGTTTGCAGGAGGTAACCTCCATTTGGTGCAGGGGGACCCGGATGCGCTGATAACCCCGGCAGCCTCAGGCGGAAAGAGTGCCGCTACCATCGACCTGATAGAGGTGCAGAACCCTTCCGAAACATTTGGCAGCATCATTAAGAGCACCAATCAGTACCTGAGGCGTAACAAAGGGGCCGCCGCAGATTTCAATATCCTGAAAGATGTGTCGGAGCGGTATTCAGAAGCTATGGATGCAGAGGTGCAGTCTACCATTGCTGCCCCGCTCTATGTTGGCCTGCTGGGTACTTTTTCAGGGGTGATCATCGGCTTGTCGAGTCTGATCTGGTCAGGCCTGGGAGGTGCTGAATCGGGTGCAGCCACCGGGTCTTTTATCACAGATCAGAACATCCCCTCGTTTCTGTTTGGGGTGCTGATCGCTATGTCGGGTAGTTTCCTGGGCCTGCTGCTCACGCTGATGGGAAACAACGCCCTGAAGAATGCCCGCAGCCTCCGCGATCGGAACAAGAACAGCTACTATACTTTCCTGCAGACCAACCTGCTGCCCAAACTTAACTCTGATATGGCTGCCAGCCTAGGCAGCCTGAAATCGGTGCTGGATTCCTTTAACAAAGATTTCCTGGACAAGGTGCTCGGTTTCAGGCCTATTGTGGATACGCTTACGGAGAACATCAGCACGCAAAAAGAATTTATAGAGAGGCTTGATAAGATAGGTTTTACCCAGATGGCCAACGCCAACCTCCAGGTGTTTGATAAGATGAAGGAGAGCGAGCAGCTGTTCAAAAACTTTATGCACTACCAGGTAGCCTTAAACGAGTCGGTGCAGAAAGGGGCGGAGCTAACGCAAACTATAAGTGATGTGTTGAGCCGCCTGAACAGCCTGCAGGAGGGATTTGACAAGGTGCCGGGTTACCTGCAGCAGCACGACGAATCGATACAGCGGCAGGTGAATTTCTTCGGACAGCACGAGCGGGAGTTAAACGATATTAGCTCTCGCATAGAGCAGTACTTTGATAAGGCCGCACTCCGGTTAACGGACCTGATGGAGGCAAGGCTGCAACACCAGGAGCGGGATGCGCAGCATGCTTACCAAAAGTGGCAGGAGCATTTCCGCAGGCTGAACGAGGATAACGTGTACCAGCGTATCCTTGACTACATGCGCCCTTTCGAGAACCTGAGCCAGCAGCAGGAAAAGCTGGGAGACACGCAGCAGCATTTATCCGCAGAGATACGCCAGACAAACGAGCGCCTGCTGCAGAAGCTGGAGGCCGACACTGCCATTCAGCAGCAACTGCTGCAGCAACTGCAACTACTGAACATGCACATGGCCAAAAGCATGGAGCCGGGACCGCTGAAGTCTGTACTGGATAAGCTCTTTGGCGGCGGCCAGGGGAGAAGGTAACCGATAAAGTATGAGCAAGGAGAACAGGGATTTTTTCTGGCCCAGCTACGTCGACCTGATGACGGTCCTCTTTTTGGTGATGCTGGTGCTTTTTGTGCTGAGCTTTAAACTGTTTCAGGACAAGGACCAGGAGAACCGGCAGAACATTGCCCGGCTGCAGGTGGAGGTACAGGAAAAGCGGAAGCTGGATGAGATCAAAGCCGCGCTTGCCCGGCTGGATGATGAATATTTTCAGTACAACAAACAGTACAAACGCCACGAGCTGTTGGTGGACGTGCTCTTTGAGCAGAGTAGTGCAGTCATTCCCTTCCGTGCGCGGGCACCGCTACGTAAGGCGGGTGAGAACCTTAGCCAGGTCATCAACTCCATCGAGGATGAGGATGTTAAGTACCTGATCGTGATCGACGGGCGCGCGGCCAGCTTTCCAGAGGGGGATCCGCGTAACATCACACAGCGGGAGTATGCCCTGCAGCTGAGCTACCAGCGGGCATTGGCACTGCTTGATTTCTGGCAGCGCCAGGGGATAAACTTTCCCAAAGATAAGATAGAGCTGGTCGCCGCTGGAAGCGGTTTTGAAGGGGCAGGTCGTAAGGGAGATATCCGCGACCGTCGTTTCGTTATTCAGATTCTGCCAAAGGTGGGTACCTTAGAGGAGAACGGCAGGTAGTGTACTAGCAGTGCCTGTAGCGCTTTCACGCCGCGAGTGTTATGGGGCTTTTCAGCACGCCTCTTGAAAGGATTGTCCCGCTGCAGTCAGAAGATAAGCCCTGAGCTGGATTCGCTAGCTTGTCTAGGCTGGCTTTGCTACCTGGGGCAGGTAGCGACCCGGATGCAAAGGGCTTTATGCTAGTAAGTGCTTTAGAATTTTACTGCGGCACTGCTGCCATTTTCACTCCTGCTGAGCAGGGAAATGACGCTTTCTGCACCTGCTGCTGGCCCAGCAGGTGCAGGCTCCTTGATAAACGCCTTTGGCAAAGTGTTTCTCAAGGTAGTTATAGCTTCACATGTTCTTCTACATCCTGTATGCTTACCTTCTTTAGTTGATCCTCCGGACTTCGGGGAAACAGTATTCAGGTTGAATCCACCATCGGGCAGGTCATTGAGAGCGTACTGATCTATCTAGGTACTCTGTTAATTTACTGGTATTGTGAGCCGGTAGGTGTTAATTAGCGGGATGGGGCGGGGTTAGTTCCATCAATCAGATTTCAATCATAAAGCCCGTTACGCTCCTTACGCTATTGTTTACCATCGTGCCAATGTTCGGCCTGAAGGAAGGCGCCATTGTGAGCATACCATCCGGTGTGTTGCAGGTAATCGTTCTGCTTAAGTTGTCCTTTTTCTTCATGTTCTTTTTTCAGCTTCCTTATCGCCAAAAACTGGGAGCTGATTTTTCCAGGGATACCTTCAACTCTGTCACCGCCACGGAAGACAACTTTGCGCAGGCCATAGCCCTTGCATTCTTCGGCATCAACTCTGGTCAGGCGTGAGCTGGAGGCATTGGACGACTAATGGAAGTGCCGGGGGCTGTATTTAGCAAGCCGTAATGGAATGGCAACAATGACCCTTTAAGCATCAACTTGTGATGGGTCCAGGAACGAGGCGGTAAGCCCTGCTAATACCATGCAAGTCAAGTATAAGTATCGCGCTTTTCTTGCCTTGTGCATAGCCATGAGCGCTTTGATAGAAAGTGGCACTTACACGGATAAGTGACAATGGGTGATTCCTCCTTTAAGAGATATCAGCAGGCAACGATAAACTATCGTGCCTTTTCCTAGCATAATATAGCAGCACTTCTGCATGGCTCCCCCCCAGTGCTTGTGGCTTTTAACAGGGAGCCAAGTAAAGGGTTGAGTGTAGGAAGAGCACGAGCTGTACTGCTTGCTCGTCAGAATAGCAGGGCTTGAGAGTACCAGGAGCAGTGGTGTAGTTAACTGCCTCAATTTTAGAATGCCTTCGAGTATCTTCGACTCTGAGGCGCCTCATACAGGGTGAGCTCCTGATGAAGAATGGAGCCTGAAGTAAGGATGAGCGCTTGAGTAGTGTTTGCAGCGCAAAAGGAGGCCTGCCCGTGCTAGGCCAGAGGCACTTTGTAGAAACTGGAGGAGTGTGGTTAGCTCTACACATCTTGCCTGCCAAACATTGAAGGGTTTTGAAAGCGTCGCCCTTACGCAGGAAATTAGCCGGTTGTGTTTTTTTGGGCCTATGGCTAGTTATTTCCCATAGCGAAAGGAGGTCGACCAGTATGCCCAGTGGTTCCCATGTACGTACTGGAAATTTCCCTAGAATTTAGTTATTGCAAGCTAGCCGAGAATGTCTGCCTGTGGGAGGTGAGGGGTTGTATAAGAGCACGGCCCTCTGTTTACCAGGGACCGTGCCTTAAACTATGGTACTGCAGTTAGTATACGTAGAGAAAGGCCAGCAGTGCAAGCCTACAGGTTGCTTAAGAGGAAGCGCAGGTTGAAGGCCACGTCATCGTACCACAGGCCGTGGTGGCCCACCAGGTTCAGGGCCGGCTTCCAGTCCACGCCCACGGCAAAGGGGATGTCGCGGAAGGTGTACTCCAGCCCCAGCACCAGGTCGGCCCCTATCACCCGGTGGTGGTCATGGTCGTCGTGGTCGTGGTCGAACCAGGGGTGGTGACGGTGGTCGTGGTCATGGTAGTCCCAGAAGCCCACATGCGCCCCAATGCCGCCGTAGAACTGCAGCTGCTCGACCTGGAAGGCGGTCGTGTGCTTCTCATACAGCCCTGTGATAAGCACCCCGTCCCAGCGGGGGGAGATAATGCCCTCCACGGCGCTTTTGCTGTCAACAAAGTGTTTGACGGTAAGGCCGTACACGTAGCCTCCCCTGAAGCCGACGCCGGTCTTGTAGTTTTGCGCCAGCAGCGGAGCGGCCGGCAGCAGTACCAGTAAAAGCAATAGTCTTAGTATCTTCATCGTTTTATTTTGCTTGTTCAGTGCAATTCTATACGGATAGTTTGGCCCAAAGGTCAAGGGCAATCAGAGCGAGTGGCGCTGTCTTTGCTGCAGCTTCCCAAACTAATACAGTAATTGCCTAGGTTTGCACCAAACGTTTTCCATATGAGACAGATGAAACACACTTTCCTGACTGCCCTCGTGCTGGCCTTGCTCGCCTCCGGCTGCTCCCCGAGGTACTACCCGAGCCCGTGGCCGGACAGGGACGAAGAGTGGGAGAAGCGGGACAAAGACAGGGATGAAAGAGACAAGGATTGGGAAAAGAGAGGCGAAGGCCGGGGCGACCGTGACGGGCGCGTCTTCCCCTTCAGTTCGCTTAACATTCCCAAAGGCCACCTGCCGCCCCCGGGCGAGTGCAAGGTGTGGTTCCCAAGCAAGCCGCCGGGGCACCAGCCGCCGCCGCAGTCCTGCGCCTCTGCCTTGCGTAGCGCCCCATTGGGGGCTTGGGTCATCACCCACGAGGGCAGCCGCTACAAGGTCAATATCTTTGACCGCGTCAGGCGCGGCGTGATTGACGAGGTGCGCTATTACCAGGCGCAGTAGCCTTTCCTGCATCCCTCTCTACCGTTCAGTATAGCCCTCACAGGCTGACGGCAGGGGGGGATTTGCCGTTGCTAAGGGTGTGCTGTATCTTGTCCGCTGAAATTGCTTAAGCTCCAGGTATGTCACCTCTTGTACGGTAGAGGGTGCTGCGCAGGCAGGTGAAGGAACAGGGTTAGTAGTTGGTAAAGTAGCTGTGCGCTCAAAAGAAAATAATTGTGTTGTATTCTCCAGTGTGTTCACTACCAGCAGCTTTCCGGATAATACCTATCAGGAATAAAACACTTGAACATAGAAAGGAGCTGTAGTTTAATTCACTGTAGCTCCTTTCTATGTCATGGGAGGTGGTTATTAGTTGAAGCGTCATTCACCTACATTCTACAACTATGGAAGGAAATAAAGAATTAGGCTCTGTTGATCATAATACCTGTTATTACGCAAGTTATGCTTAGTTAATCCCGTTTCGATAATGCCGAACCTGGTTTACTACACAAGTGACGGGTATGAGAGTTGCTTATTGCTTAAGGTCTGAAAAGAAGAGGTTATCTTAAGACTGAAGCTGCGTTACTATTTTGTCTATACACGAAACAGCCATCTGAAGATTCACTGGTATAATGAGATAAGTAAATTAGCTTAGTACCCAAGGTGAACAAGGCATAGCCGTAGTTTAGAGGTTGTGCCTAATTAAAGGGCCCTTCTCGCATCCTGTTTACAACCACAGGCGTCAGCACAGATAGTAGCACAGTCTGTGCTGCGGTTGTAGGTGAGGAAAAAGCTTAGTTGTACATGATTTAGAGGCAATATGTATGTTTTTTGGCCTCTTTTACTGCTGCCCATGCATCGCCTGCACGAGGGAGAGCACAGGCTGGGACACCATCTTTTGTTTCATGAAGCGTAGGGTGAATATAGCAGTGCCTACTGGTGAAAACTTCAATAAGAGTCTGCATTCACCAAGCCAAAGGCAGTCTCGCATTGATTGCAAAGTAGCATCATATACTTGGCAGGATAGGCTATACCATTAACCCTCAACTACTGCTTTCTTTTTTCGCTTCCTCTGTAAGCTTATGAATATTTGTAGGGATAGGCCTCTCTTTAAGAAGTCGCGCGAAGTAAACCGTGTTGTTTACTAAAAACCTCAAGTTCTTATTCGTAAACAAGTGCTTACCTCCATCTGCGTCTATGTAACTTGGCCCTGGCCCTGCTTCACCTACCCAGTATGCCATAGAATTCGGAGGAATGGTGCATCCAGAGTGGTTAAGCGAGAAGAGCACCTCTGAAGAAACTTTTTTTGCTCCGTCTTCATTTCCTGTCACCAGAACACCCCCTATCTTGTTGTACAGAGGGTACTGCCCGGTTTCCTCATCCTGCTCAGAGGTACTGCCATCTATCCGCTCTATTATCATTTTACAGATTGAGGATTTATCACCCAGCCATATAGGCGAGCCTATGATCAGAATATCAGAACCTTTGATCTCTGCCAAGATCTCAGGCCATTCATCCCCGTGTCCTTCGTCCGAGGTAACTCCAAACGCGACTTTATAATCAGCGACCCTGATCACCTTGCTTTCTACATCGTGCTCTTTGAAGAGCGAAACAGCTTTATTTATCAATGCTTCTGTATTGGATGCCTCTGGAGATTTCTTCAAAGTGCAGTTCAAAAATATCGCTCTCAGACTCATTTGCTTTGATATGGTTTCTATTTGATTGTTAATTAAGCTCGCCTATAGCATAACTTACTTGGTTTTGACTACTCTCCACACCATACCTGTTTCTCTGTCAAACTCAATTGGGAAATGTCCGTCGGCTATACGCTTCAGGCTTGTTCTGTGCGAGCCGAAGTCAACGATGTACATCGCGCCGTCCGGTCCGAATTTCACATCATACGGTCGCTCGATTCCCTCGCCAAGTTTACCCTGCTGGGAACCTGGACCCACTTTTTCATTTTGGATGAAAGGATGCAGGGTGTTCTCGCCGCTGCCACTTGTTTCTACTCTGGCAATACGACTTCCTGCAAACTTATCCCGCATGGGGTTCGTGATCCACTGAAAATCACCGTACTCCGGTATAAAAAGCTGGTCAGCAAACTCACCCCATGACGCAGGCGCTACATCAGGCTTGGAAGGGGAGGAGTTCACTTCATGCAACGCCAGGATAAGCGATTTGTCCGGCTTCTCCAGCCCGCTTGCCTCATGGTCGATTAAGAGGTGTAGCTCCTGTGCCACTTTTTCGGTACCCCTATAGGTAGGAGGAATAGCTCCACTGCTGGGCTTGAATTTAGCATCTGTTACAGGTTCGAAATTGGCTGCGAAATCAGGCCAGCCATACCAGGCACCCTCTTTCACCCTGTAAGAGCCATCATGGTAGTCATTTATTGGCCTGCCAGCAGCATTGTCGTAGCCATTCACGGCAACAAATAGTTCTCCTGCCTTATTCCAGGCTATACCTATGGTGTTGCGAAAACCCCAAGCATAAGGCCTTACGGTAGCTTCAGCGTTTTCGGGGTCGAACACCAGGATAGAACCGCCGCACTTGTTATTGCCTTTTACAACCTGACCAGGCTTAGTGGCTGTACCAAATGGCATAAAAGCACCGGTTAATACCGTTCCCTTACCGCCTGGGCGGAAATCAGGAAGCTCTATGTTGTAACCAGTTAACACAATGTCTTTGGCAGGGGTAGGATGTCCACCTGGTGCCTTTAGCACAAACGGAATCATGTTCTCGTCCATATACCCGGAGTTACCTCCGATACCCACGCAGACATACATTCTGCCGTCTTTTCCCACGCGCACGTCGTTCGGCTGGTGGTCTGACTGACTGTCTATTATTCCGCCAAGTATCTTGGTTACTTCTCCGTCCGGTGTTACTCTGGATACAGCTCCAAAAAGTTCTTTATCCCGGTGCGTAATATAGAAAGCGCCTTGGTACCAGGTCATGCCAGAAATGGCCGGATATATTTTACCATCTAAATTCACCACTTCAGTAGTCCTGCCATTGCTTTCTACACGCAGTATTCTTGCGGAGGCATCTTCCTCATCCAGAAAGGTGCCCCCGGCTTCAGCCACGTATAAGTTGCCTTGGTCGTCCCAAGTAACAGATGTTGGGTAGGTAAGGCCTTCCGCTATCTTTTCAATTTCATAGCCTTCCGGAAGCCGGATCATGGGGAAGTTAGCCGAAGCTTTTAGCTTTTTGCTGGCAGCATCATGGCTAAGCTCGGAGAACTTTTCTTTCATCATGTTTACCCCAACGCTAACTGCGCCGGCAGCCGCTGACACCAATGGTCCGCGTCTGGCTTCTTTTTCTTCGTTTTCTTCCATAGCTTGTGTGTAGTTTAGTAGTTGCTTTTAATGGAAGCAGACTCTGCCCCCAACCTGGCTGCTGAAACCAATAAATCGGGATCCTCCCAGCTTGAGCGAAGGAAACTTACCCCTATTCTTATTTCTAAACATCGATGAGTAGCAAACACTTAGCTTTGTTTGTCAAACGGTCGTTTGAGTTTTAAGTTTAGATAAGAGCTTCCCCCAAAGCGACTCCCTAAGGTAGGAGCGTATTCTTTCACAGGTGGCGAGAAAGTGCTTTTCATTGCCAGATATGACGGAGAGCATGACAGCGCCCTCAATTTCCTGCACTGCCTGCTCATCCACCATCCGTGCCTCTGGCTGTTGATTCTGTGATTGGAAGGTATAGGAGAAAGCGGTAATCCAGTCCTCGAAAAACTTCCTGATGATCTCTGTGAATTCAGGGTTTACTTGGGCTGACTCCAAGCCGATGTTAGCCGTCAGCATCCTTCCGATTCGTTCCTAGTCCTGGAAAACGGTGGAATACTGAGATGAAAATTACCGGTGAGTGGTCAGGCAACTAGCGTAACGATTTTCCCTTGGTTTGCACCTGGTTAGCTTCTGGATGAAAGGGCACAGCCAGCTTCATTGCTGTGTCACTAAAATAGCACCTTTCCCTATCAGATCTACTTATAGCAGCTTAAGAGTGGACCCGCCGTTATTCTCGCTTTGTTCTGCCATGGTAGCAGCCGCTTTACAAACCAGGTGCAACCGGGGGGCGTATCAAGAAACCCTGGAATAATGAAATTGATAAAGTCGAATGATCAAGCTTATTACCTAAGGCTTTCCTTGCACAGACTGTACTACAGGCAGCAACACAGTCTGTGCTCAACAGTTGTAGATGCGGAAAGAACTTTGCTGTACATCATTTGGAGGCAATATGTATGTTTTTTCAGCCTCCTTCACCCCAGCTATGTGTCGCCAGCACGAGGGGAGCAAAGTTGGGACACGATTTGTGGTTTGATGAGCCGGCGAACACAGGAGCGCTGATGTTGAAGGACAGGGTATGGTTGTAAGCCCTACTTCTCTTGCGACCGAGCTGTTTTACCCTTGGAGAAGGCAAGGTGAGGGCATGCTCTCTGGCAAACTGTACATCAGAAACATTAGCGCCCCTTTCTACTTAAGAAAGAGGTGCTTTGCAGTTTATGTTAGGACCAGCTAGTTTACCACCACCTCCTCCAAAGCATCAAAGCTTAAGCTGCAGCGTTACGTACCAATTCCGCGCATCGGATGGGATAATGCCTGGGCCTGGATAACCTGTGGCACGGCGCGTGAAGTAACGGTTATCAGTTAGGTTATTTATACCTGTTTCTAAGGTGAAGCGCTTATAGGTATAACTGCCGGATAGGTCCACTACCCAGTAGGCAGGCACCACACCCACAACAGCTGTTGGTTCTAGCACTGAGTTCGGCGCATCGGTGTATTGCTCAGCGGTATAAGCGTATTGGTACGCCAGCTTCAGGTTATTGTGCTTAAACGACAGGCCCAGCTTAGCTATAACGGGTGGCGCCAACTCTACTTCTTTGCCATTGATGTCTGTTTGCGGACTACTGTACCTCGTGTTTACGAGCGTCACGTTTGAAAAGGCAGAAAGGCTTGTTTTGTGGTCTTTGCCATAGTAAAGCTTCAGCAGGTCTGCCTCCACGAAGGTCTCCAGCCCCACATTGCGCGAGTCCCCCACATTGGTGCGTATGCGGTTGGTGGTGCCTTCAACATTCTTAAAGTTGATGCGGTCTTTATACGCTAAGTAAAAGACACTGGCATCGTAGTTCAATGTACCGCTTACGTTCCCCCTGAAACCTAAATCAGCACTGTAGCCCGATTCATCCTTCAGGTTCTGATCCACGAACTGGTTTGGGTTGATAACGCGCATGTCGTTGAAGTTGATGGCACGGTAGTTCTGGGAGAAGTTAGCATACACCTCCATCTGCTCAGTAGGCTTGTAGCTCAGGCCTAAACCCAGCAACAGCACGTTGCGGGAGTTGCTGCGGTCTTCGGCTATCACCTCATCTTTGATGGTGTTACCTGCCTGATCGGCCATCACATCCCGGTAGCTGCCATCAGCATTGGTGTTGATCCACTCGTAGCGCACTCCCGGCGTCAGGCTCAGCTTTGGCGTAAGGTTGAAAATATTCTCGGCAAACATAGCCACATTGCGGCTCAGGTAGTCATAGCTCGACGCATTAGGTGCACCCGATTTGGAGTAAAAACGGAAATCAGCGTTAGAACCGGCAGAACCATCGCCCTGCTTCTGATCTGTAAAGCCACGGTAATAGCGGGCGCCTACCAGCAGCGTAGAGAAAGAGCTGCCCAGGTCATAACGATGGATGAGACGTGTCTCGTTACCGAAGTTATTGAACTGGTCTTTCAGCAGCAAACGCTTCTCCATCGGGTCCGGTCGGTTAATCTTCTCCAGGTAACCCAAGGCATCGCGCTCAGCCAGGAGGCCGAAGTTGCGGATGTTGAGCTTCGTGCGCTCGCTCAGGCGGTAATCCAGCGTCAGGGCCATCAGGTTCCAGTTTACGTTAAACCAGTTGCGGTCACGCTTCGACTGCTGCGGATTATGGTCGAACTCCGCATCTGTTAAACCGCCCGGCTGCTGCGCCAGGTAATCCATGTACGTGTAGTTAAACCCTATCTCAAGTTTATCATTCGCATTGTAGTGTACCGAGCTAAACACAGTGTGGGCATCGAACTCTGAATTATTGCGCCAGCCATCGCCGCTTTTGTACTGGTAGAAACCATAGTAACGGAACTTGCCCTCGCTACCCCCGATGCTGTTGAAGGTGTTCAGAAAGCCCCAGGAGCCAAGTGTCTGGCGGCTTGTCAGCTCAAAAGGCTTATCTTCCGGCCCTTCCTTCATCACAAAGTTCACCATGCCTCCAAACTGGGTTCCGTACTGCAGCGACGCTGCGCCACGTACTATCTCAATTCTATCCACGACCTCAGTAGGCGGAGTATAGTAGCTCTCCGGATAACCAAGGGCATCGGCAGATATATCGTAGCCGTTCTGGCGGGTATTGAAGTTTGAAGTACGGTTAGGGCTAAGGCCACGTCCCCCAATGCCTAACTGTAAACCGGCACCATCGCTCTCCCAAATGTTGAGCCCGGCTACTTTCGCAAATACCTGCCGCGTGTTGTTTGTGGCTTTGCTGGCCGTGATGTCGCTGAGTACCACCACTTCGCTTTTCTTACCCTCGTAAATGGCAGCACCCTCCACAGAGTTCAGGCGGGTGATACCGAAGGTTTTCTCCCGCTCCCCTTTTACATTCACTTCGCTCAGTTTCCCCTCCAGCGGTTGGAGCGAGAAGGAAAGGAACACGTTGCTGTTGCTGATCGTTACTTGCTCTGTAGCTGCCCCCCAGCCCACACTATAGGCAGTTAAAGTGTAGGTGCCCGGAGCCAGGTTGGGAATGGTGTAATTCCCTTTTGCATCGGCTTTATATAAAGAGCCGGTATTGGTCAGCAGCACCTCTGCCCGTGGCACTGGTTGCTGTGCGGATGCACTGGTTATTTTACCAGTGACGGAAAAGGTTTGTGCCAGTGTAGCCATGCAACTGCAAAGCACCAGAGCGATTGTTAGCGTAACGTGCATTTGATTTTATCTCTGCCCTACCGCCTCAAGCGGAGGAATTGCTTCTTCTAAAGGTAGAATCCAGGGCTTTGGTAGGAAGCTTTCTTTTTCGGCCGCCAAATTAACGTTGGGGTTAATCAAGAGCCGGCTGCCACGGCCATTCATACTTACATATACTTCGGCACGCACCTGCGCACCGGGTACACCACGGGCAGCAAAATCCTGCTGCAGCATGTGGGCGTACTGCAGGATCATGTCAGGCTGCGTCGCCATCTGCTTCTCCTGGTTAATGGTCAAGTAATCCCGGTTGTTGATCTCCACTTCGTGTCCTGATTTTGGGTCAAACACATAAAAGAAAGCGGTCCCGGTTTTCTCCATAAGCATCACACGCCACGAGAAACGGTAGCCTTGCTCGGTCCAGAAAAGCTCGCCAGGGTACAGCACAAAACGCCACGGTACCAGCACCTGCAGCACAAAGTGTACTACCAGCAGGCTTAAGAGCAGCGGCTGTGCCTCTACCCTTGCTGCAACAGGTGCAGCAGGCACACACACGCGGAATAAACTGCGGCACCGGCCTAGTAGACGCTCATGAAAGTTTGCTGAGAAGAAGATCAGGGTGCTCACCATCATGATGTAGGGGAACATGCCAATTTGAAACAGCACTGCTGTGAGCACATGGAACACGATCACCGTAAGGTAGGCCAAAGGCCTGCTTTTGCGCCAGCTCAGGAAAAACGGAATAGTCAGGTCGTAGAAGGCGCCGAACCAGCAAAACACGTAAGCTACCCATTTTTCGTCGAGCAGCTGCCCGATGAGTGGTAGGTGCGTATGAGCAGGTAGCCAGTAACGAAGCGGCATGGCCTCCAGTAGCCAGTCAGAATTTAGCTTGGCAACACCCGCGTAAAAGTAAACCAGCCCCAGCTGCAACTGAAAGACAAGCACTACCCAGCACGGCACCTGGCTTACCCAGCTTTGCGTCCTGCGCAGTACATCCAGCGAAAAGTGCCGGTGCGCAGGCACTAACACCAGAAGCAATGCCACTATACTTACAAAGTAGTAGTGGTTGAGGTAGTTGCTTTTGTCGATGAGCTCTACGTACGAAAAGCTCAGGAAGAACAGCAGCGCCGACAGGCGGTAAAACAGACCAACCATCACCCCTAATGCGGCTACCGCCATCACGGAAAAAAGCGCGTACATACCTGCCTCGCCCAATGGTTGCACCCACTCAAAACCATAATAGGTAAAGTAAACCTTCGGCTTTACGTACAGCTCCGTTACCCAGCCTTTGCCCATAGAGCGCAGGATGCTGGCCAGCATCATACCACCGAATATCACACGGAACACTGCCAACGGTGCGGCGGAGACAGGTGCGGTCAGGTATGGTTTCAGCTTCTGGAGCATATAAAGCTTGTTTTTGGAGTTTCCGCCCTACTTAAATGGCAATCCGGCAATTGTCATTTCGAATAATAGTGAGAAATCTGTAAAATAACATAAAGTGACTCAAATCTCTCACTGCTTCGCAGGCCCCTTTCGACTCACGTCTCAGGTATGTTCGAGATGACAAAAAATATTAATCTCCGTCGTTATCGGTGTAGGTAATGGTAACTCCCAGTGCGGCTGGCATATCGGTTTTTGTGAGCACAATAAGTTTCTGCAGCTCGTTGTACACTTTCGTCACGGCCTGTGGTTGGCTAGTCACAGCTTCTGACAGCGGTCCCTGCACAGCATTGGCAGCGGTCAAGGCAGCATCAAACTGCGCCTCAATGGCATCAGAAAGTAAGCCTCCGTTGTACTTTGCATCCACATGGTCGAGGTAATCATCCAGTCCCGGACCGTTGGCGCTATTTGCCGCAAGCCCCAAGAATGTAGCTTTCTCTGCACGGATAGCCTGCTTCAGCAGCTCAAGTGAAGTTTGGCTATAGTAAGCTTCTACTTTCTCTGGTAAGGCACTGCCGGCAGTAAACCTGCCGCTAGGTATACCTACCTTGGCACGCTTGGTCACGTCGATGTCATAATTCAGCTGGTTTACAAGGTTGCCCACAGCGCTACCCACTGCCGTACCCGGAGAGTTCTTGAAAGTAGCTGCATAACCGCCACTCGTCCAGCCAGTGTGTGCTGCATTGGCTCGCTGGCTTATCAGGGCGCTCACGACTTGCAGGTACTTTTTACGGTTGGCGGCGTTGGCGCCAGAAGTGTACTGCTCCACTACTGCGGCCTCGGTACCGGCACCGTACAGCAGGTAGTCTACAGCCGGGAAGCCTTTGGCATCAAGATTAGCTGAGCTTTGCAGGTCGTAAGTGCCGGAAGCGATGTTATTTTCTATCTCGGCGGTAGCTGTTGGGTAAATGTTGAGGTTTGTGCGCAGCAGCTGCTCGTCGGCTGGTCCGAATTCATACACACTCACCTCCTGCCATGCTAAGTAAGCTTTCTGGTAAGCAGTGCGGGCTACCGCCAATGTGGCAGCTGTTGGGGTGGCCACAAAAGCATCTATGGCGGTGGCCATGGCTTCTGTTTTGTTCTTGAACGCCGTGTAAGCCGGCACAATCAGATTATCGGCGTAGTTGGTCACCATGCCCTGGCGGTCGTAGTCTGTTCTCGGATCATTACCCTCATTGTCTGAGCTACAACTGCTCAAAGCGGCAAGGCCTGCCAGTGCCACAGCAGCATATTCTCTGAATATTTTCATGCGGTATATTTTTAAATGCGAAAGGCAGCAGCTGGGGATTGGCGTTCCCGTAGCTGCTGCACTTATCTAAAGCTAGCAGTAACGGGTAAGGTATTATAGCTGACCTTTGATGGCATCCATTTCATAAGCCGTGCTCAGGATATTGATGGCTGTGTTGATGTCTTCGGCAGTTGTGTCGTACAGATTATCACCAATTGCGGCCATCACTTCCTGATACTTGGCTGCAGATAACTTGCTTCCTGTTTTGTACTGCAAGCCCATCGCAAAACCGATCGCCTCAGACAGGTAGTGGCTCTTTTTTGCCTGCTCAGCGATGTTTGTTCTGGCGGCATTCAGCTCGTGGATGGCAGCGGCTGCAACAAGGCGCTCCCACTCGGCGCGAACGGTGGCGGCTGCTTCGTCTTTGCTCTCCATGTCTTTTGCAGAAATGGCGGCGCGCCCTTCGATGAAGGCATCCATCAAGGCTTTGTTGCTGCCTAGTGCGGCATCTACCTTATTGCTGTAGTTCGCCCAAAATTTAGTACCTGTGGTATTTGCAGGGAAATCAACGGGCGCACCAAAATAGCCGAAAGCCTCATCCCAATGGTGCTCCATTTTAGTACCTTCGCCCGGCGTTACCGTTGTGTTATCTACAGCAGCGCCAATCTTTTCCTCGGTCAGATATCCGTCCACTGCCTGGTAATAAAGTACAGCACCCATCAGGCCTTTTGTAATCACCTGCGCATACTCTACGCCGTTCTCATCTACCAGGTAGCTTTTGCTACCATCTGCAGTAGTCAACAAGCCGGGTAAGCCTTCCACAGCAGAAACACCTGAAGAAAGACTTGCTGCGGCTACTTTATCGAACAAAGCTTCGAATTCATCCTGCGCTGTAGCGATAGTTTTATTTTTCAGCTGCTTGTCTGTCGCTGCGTTCAGCTTGGGGTCGTTGAACGGTGCGTTAGCATTCGCATACATGTTTCTCATCTTCTGGGCATCCAGCCTTGCACCGGTGTTACCTGTTTTGATATAGGCATCCAGTTCGCTCAGCATCCCGAGGCGCGTTGTCTGGCCAGCGTAGCTTACATTCTCGAAATTGTAAGTTTCCGGAATATTATAAGAAGGATCTTCTTCTTTTTCGTCAGAGCATGAAGAGAAAGCCATACATGCTGCAACTGCAAGTGTAAAGGTTCGGATTTTTGTAGGGTCAAATATCTTGGCCATTAGAAATTATTTTTATTTAGACTAATTATAGTTAACTGCGGCAAAACTAAGCTACGATACCTTAAGAGACAAGGCTTATTTATAAAAATTTTCATAAAAGGGAACTAAAACAAAAGGCGTTATAACAGCAAATTGAAGCAGCAACAAGGCTATATAGGAGAAGCTGTACACAGAATATTTAAGCTACTGGATTATATGTACAACCGCAGCTTATTTACATACATCTTAGATATTAGCCTCAAAAGCTTATATTCTATGGAACACGAGCACCAAATGACAACTGGAGAAAAGTTTCCTTCTACTTTACATAACGGTACTTATCAGTCAGGATATAATTGGAGGGCTTAAATGGCATTTACTTTTCAAAAAGGAGATGCCATTGCTTTTGTGTTGCACAAGCTTTTTTACCTAGTTTAGAGTCTCATCAAGCAAGGCAGAAGTTGTCCTAAGTATGAAATGAGCAAAAGGAGGGGCTACAGGAGCCCCTCGTCTGCTAGTGAGTAATAGCCCTCGCTGGTGAGGATGATGTGGTCCAGCACGGCGATGTCCAATAGCTCGCCCCCTTGCTTGATCTTTTTGGTGAGCTGCAGGTCCGCTACACTGGGCTTGAGGTTGCCCGAGGGGTGGTTGTGGCAGAGTATGACGCCGGAGGCGCAGGCTTTGAGCGCGGCCACGAAGACGAGCTTGGGGTCGGCGACGGTGCCGGCCACCCCGCCGGTGGAGAGCTCGTAGGCGCCCAGCACCCGGTTGGCCCGGTTGAGAAGGAGCACCTTGAACTGCTCGACGAACTCCAGCTTACTCTTGTCCCAGCTCTCCTTGAGCACCATGTAAGAGTCGGCAGAACAGGTGACCTGCGGGCGCTCGCTGGGCTTGACGCGGTTGCGGTAGGAGAGCTTGACTTCGGCTACTCTGTGGAAGGCGGATGTGTTGACGGCCTTTTCCATAATCATCTTGTTTTTAGAGTGAGGAATTGATTATGGTGTCCCACCTGCCTTCGGGACGGACTAAGGGCAAGGTGGAGGGTTCCCTCTGGGATACCCATCTTTCCAGGACTACCTTGTCCCGTGTCCGGCACGCAAGGCTAACTTTGCACTGGAATGAATGCCATGGACTTTTGCTTTGAAGTGTCTGTTGAAATACAGCTATGGATAGTCTGTCACTCATCTGGTAGTATACTTTTTCTGTCACTACTGCTGCGTTGCTGGGATAAAGGGGCTCTTGTTAGCTGTTTCTTTTTCTTAACAGGTCATCAATGGTAGGTTCCTTATGATGGGATTATGTGCCAAAGGCAACAATCTTCTGGGTATCGCACACGTGTTCAGCCGGTATTAAGCGGTTAGACAGCTACAGCGAAATGAGCTTACTATTGAGAAGGAGCAGATCTAGTAGGCCTGTTAACATTGCTCATCCTCCTTAATGAGGATGAGCAATGCTTAAAAGGGAAGCATCTTACACTTCATCACAATAGTTGCCGTTATGCTGATAAAGCTAAAAGTGCTTATGTTTTGGCTTCTTTCTCGTGTACTCCTGTGCCTCCAGCTGCAGTTCTGCCAAAGTCTTCTTCCTTCCTCCTTTGATCCAGGCCTCTAATTCAGATTTGTAGAAGTAAAGGCGATTTCCGCTCTTGTTGGAAGGTATCTGTCTGCTACTGACCTTCCTGTGCAACGTGGTAATAGTCAGGTTTAGAAATGCAGCCGCCTGTTCAACAGTGAACATCTCTTCAACATGTTGAGGGTTCTGTCTTTCCTGCAAGAGCTGCTCAAGCTTGCTTATCTTCTCATGCAGCTGGCAGATAGCTTGTGGGAGCTGCTCAAAAGTAAGTGTTTCCATGGTGATTGTTTTTTAGTAGTTTCATTCATATGGTGCTTTTGGCTCTAGCAGGGGGAGCTGCCTGGTCTCTTGCTGCTGCAGGTCAGGATAGGTCTATCTTGATCCTGTCCGCTGCTTCCCGTTTTGAGCGGTCTACCACTTTTGCATATATTTGGGTGGTTTTCAGTTTGCGGTGGCCCAGCAGTTTTGAAACCGTATAGATGTCGGTGCCGTGCGCCAGCTGCAGCGTAGCATTAATGTGCCTGAAGCAATGAAAGGTGATGTATTTGGTGATACCGGCTGCTTTCACCCAGGACCTCAGGATACGGTTATTATAGGCCGAGTATGCCAAGCCATGAAAAACCACTGCCGCTGGATCTCCCCGTTCACCCAGCAGCTGGACAACCTGGCGTGAGACTGGTAGTTTTTCGGCTCCTTGTGTTTTTTGCTGGCGGAAGTGGAGGTAGTGCCCTTCTGCCTGGCTGTGCTGTAGTTGGCTCCAAGTAAGCTGCTTTATGTCTGAGAAACGCAAGCCGGTCAGTGCTGAGAAAATAGCTGCCCGTTTCAGGACAGGCAACGGGCACTCCGTTTTGTAGAGTGCCTGCAGCTCTTCCATGGTCAGATACTCACGCTTGGTTTCCGCAGGCTTGATGGAGGATATTTTAGCACTCAGGTCTGTGGCTATGAGGTCCTCTTTATAGGCCTGTTTGAGGGTAGCCTTTAGCTTGTTAAAGTAGGAGTGGGCAGTATTAGAAGAAATCAACTTAGCTGCTTTCTTGCTAGACTGGCTGTTGTTGACTGTTTTCATGCTACGTTGGCTGTTGGCAAGTAGCAGGTAGTTTTTGTAATCGTTACAGGCAGCCACTGTGAGCTCTGTAAGCCTTAGGCCCTCAGGAAAGAACCTCTGGAGGTAATACAGCGTGCTTTGCCAGTTCCCGCTGTTGGATCCGCTTCTCTTGGCAACCTGCTCTTTATAGTAAGCCAAGAGGGACGTGTTTCGTCTGGCAGAGGAAAGGAGACCATACTTCATGCTTTGCACATCCAGCTGGCGACTAGCCCTTATATGTTCGGCTAAGGGCTCTCTGTTGTGCTGCTTGTCAAGTTGGCTCCTCGGGGTATCAAAGACATACAGGCCTAGAAACTCCCGTCGTGTCAATTTGCCTGTGTCCGGATGTGGAATGGGCGGATAATAATCCAGGTAGAGTGTGTGACGTGCCTTTGACATTGGCTTGCGGTGTAGCGTTACTTTCGTCATCAGAGTAGTAAATTTGTTTTCAGATCATCTCTATATAGTTTAAAATCCTCTAGCCTTTAGCCCTTCCATATACCTGGTCTTTACCTGACGAGAGGCTGATTGCTGGCTGCTGCTTTTGCAGCTTTCAGTCGGGCCTTAACAGTACCTGGCAAAAGTCTCTTCTCAAAGATTATTCACGGCAGGTTTGGTTATAAATTCCTTCCCACATGCTGAAAATTAACTTGTATGCTGATGCTAAATCTCATGGCCATTCGGTACTGCTAGTATAAACCAAGTAGAATTAGCGTTAAATAAATCAAACAACTCCACCTGATTTCAGTACTGCGGTACAACTACTGATTTTTTCCATGCTGCTTTTGATAATCGTCATTATGTGGCGGGTAAAAATCATACCTTTTCTAAATGTGAACTCTTGGCAATCGCCGGCGAGATGTTTACCGGTTTTAGAATAAGTTATAGCTGGATTGAAGCCTAAGTGCAGCATCTGCCTTGTCATAGACACATGCATGCTTCTTGTTTAGGCTTTGTCACCTGATAACCCCGTTGAAGGATTAAGTATGCGATCAATCGCTGCTATTGGTACATAAGCATGTTTTCCTTTTTTGTACTTAGGAATGTTGTTGGGAAGAACCACCTCATAAAGGGCCTTCTCTGAGATGCCAAAAACCTTCTGAGCTTCGGTCATTGTATAGCAGTCCTCTATGGGGACTTGTTTTTCGGATGAATCTTTTTGCTTTGCGACCGAAGGTCGGCTTTGCTCGAAGAGTTGATCAAGATCGACGCGCTTGATAATAGTTCGCCGTCCTACTTTCACAGCTACTAACTCTCCTGCCTTGATGTCTCTTCAAACAGTCCACCGGCTAAGCCCTAGTAGTCGGCAAGTTTCCGAGATATTAAGAAACTCTTTAGCCTTCAACTCTTCTATGGGCTTTAGCCTTATAGCTTTAGTTTCTTTATTGCTAATCTGAATCTTTGCTTTCTTTTGCCTCGCTTTATAGGCGTGCTTCGCACAATTGTCGCTGTAGTACTGTGTAACTGTCGTCTTAGCGATAAACTCACTTCCGCAGTGCTGAGAAATCCTCTTAATTCTAATGTTGGAACTCATGTTGCTAAAGGAAGCTGCATGTTGCAAGATTTCTCCCGAAAAAAATTTAAGGGCAAAAAAAGAAGATGAGGTACAAGCGAGGCACAGAAACAATAACAATACTGAATTAGTAAAGTTCTATCAAGAGCAGGTGGTAGACGTAAAAAAGCCCATAAATATTTATTTTATGGGCTTTTAGTGCAATTTTATATAAGGTAACTTGAGGAGCTTATTTGCCGATGCAAAATATGTTAAATATATTATAATCATTTAGATATAGGTTTGGGGTAACGAATTGGCTGCATTTATAGCGTAAAAAAAAGCAACCTAAAGCAAACACATCTAAAATCTTAGTCTCATCAGACTATAACTCTAACTTTGTTTATCCGAAAAAGAAAGGGCTTTTAATATTTCAAGAGCTATCATGCGCATGTAACATGTTATAGATTATGCCTTAGCTAGAATGAGCTTCATTTATTTATTATCCTAAGCTCAATGACAATTATCAATTTGTTTTGATTAAATCATTGGCTATAGGAATATCAGCTGGAGTTAGGTTTCAATCATAACTTGAACGGTTCTATCCTTTCAACCTATTGTAATCAATCATCTTGAAACTGGAGTTTTTATACTGGCAAATATAGGAGGCTAGGTCAATCGAGAAAGTATCATATGCATGGATGGAAGAGCTGAAGTAGCGACTAATGACATTTCATATCTAGCTCCTCCTTCAGTTCCCCGAGGAGGGAGCCATTGTTTCTTTCATTTTGCTCAACCTTACCGCTGGGAAATTCCCAAAAGCCACCTAGGAATCTTTCAATTTTCCCCTGTATATAAAAATCTTATCCTCTCAATAGATGATACCACAAACAATTTTAATTATAGCCATGGATCTCTCTATGATATGTAAGGTGCTGTGGGGCTATCTGGTGCTTGGGATGTACAAATAGTTCCCCTTCCACTTCCCCTAAGATCTGAAAACTGTCTGAGATTGTAAAAGTACCTTTATCGAACATTACATGATGATTCGGACAGAGGCAGAGGAGGTTTGCCAGGCTATCGTCCCCATCATGAGGCATACCTAGCGGGCGGATGTGTGCTCCCTCAGCATAGTACCCGCTTTTTGTCTTGATGGCTGTCTTGCAGACTTGACACTCGTACTTATACAGCTTCTTCACTTCCAGGGCAATCTTTGTGTCGCGGACCACCCTCATAACAGTCCCTTGCTTTCGTTTCTTATCCTTGGTACTATGGTCTAGTTCTACTTCTTCTGGGGATTTCCTCTCTTCGTTGCCACCTGAGTAGACTAATCGGAAGCGGCAGATTTTAAAGCCACTTTTCCCTACTTCCTCCCAGGCATCAACAACGCTGAACAAACCAGCATAGGTATAGCCGCTCTTTGGGGAGAGAGCTGATTTGTGGGTGTAACCCCTGATCACCCTTACTGGTAGCCCCTCATTCATACTTTTCAAAAGGGCTGAATTCCCCCTGTTTTCCCAAGATTGATCTATGATCTGTTTCCCTGTATTCGGATCATTGCCTCCAGCCCCAGTGTAGATGATCTCATCCCCTAGATCCTTATCATCCTCATATCCTCCTGAAAGCACAATAGCGGCAGCGCCTTCTAGGGCATTACCATCTATCCCAGCGCCCCAATTTCGGTGGAAGCTAGAAGGCATCATCTCTCTTCGACCTTCAAACCAATGTTCTTCCTCAATACCAGGAATTTCTCCGAATATGATGGGTCTTGGCATACTATCTTTGCTTTTTTTCTTAAGTGACCTGTGAGGCTACTTAAAGACTCATTAATCAAAAATTATTTTCTGTTTGGTTCTGTCTTAGTCAGAACTAATCTTGCTGCAGGCTGGTAGCCCTTTTCCCTCAAAGTACTATTTATTTTTGTCACGTCTGTTGATGGTGGCAACTGCTGATAAGATAAAGTGCTAGCCTTTTCTTTTTCGAAGTTCAGAGGCCTAAAAGAAGGATCAGAATTTATTTCAGCAAAGCTGTAGATTCTCAGACCTTTGCTGTCTTTTTTTTTCATGAGACAGCAAGGGATTTCTCTCCATGGCCGCCCTTTTAGATCAGCTTTGTTGTACAAAATTTCGTGTTTAATTTTATCACCATAGACCTTGTTAAGGGATTTAACTTCTGAAGTTTCTACAATGGTACAACCTAATTGCTTTTCAGTGTAATCCCCCTGACAGTCTTTATGATTAAATTTAAAGCCAGCAATACCGTTATAAAATATGTAGAAGGTCTGGCAGCCTGCGATACTCTCAAACTTCTCTAGCAGATCTATCTGCTTTCCGTTAGAATTCTTCTGGTTCAATCCAGAAAAATACCCGCTTTTTTTTATCACTTTGGCTTGAAAGAATAACCTTAAATATTGATCGTGGTCGAGCTCGTAATATATTTCCAGATCTCCTCCATTCAACTTTTCATGTTTAACAGGTTGAGCATATATAAATGAGCTCTTCTTATTCTTAATATATTTAAGAACTTCGTCAAGAACAATCATTATTGTTATCCCAGTTTCAGGAATGACCAAAGGTCCCTCTTGATTAGTTGCTAATTTATTCCAAACAGTTTCAGAAATATTACTAAATAGCTGACACAGTTCGTTATAGCCTTCAGTTCTATTTATAAATATAATTATTTAGGGATAAGTTTTCTTGGCGTAGTTAGTGACTTCGGGCACGCAGGCTGCGTTCAAAGGTTTAAGGCTAGCTGTTCAGAGTTAATATTGCGGCTTTGCTTATTAGACATGAATTTCCAAATACTATAATCGATGGAAGACCTTGATACTTCTAATAGATCAGCTGCAAACTCGACTACTTTTTTTGTTGCGTGATAGTCTGTTGCTGAGATTTCAGCGAGTTCGACAAAAGAGTAGATGTGTCTATCTACTGCCACACTGTCAAAATTCAATAGCTTAAGTAGATAGTCTAGGGATTTTGGGCCGAATCCGTTAAGCTCTAGAAGGCTCTGACGGCAGTATGTATTCTGGAGAAACCCCTTTAAATCCTCGCTAGTGTTAATGCCTTTTATGTCGGAGAATTCAAGAAGACGCAGCATTCTCTCCTGTTTAATAGGATGCTTCCATTTGATCACCTTCTCAAACCCTTCTTCCTGCAACACAATACTAAATGATTCAACAGTGTTTGCTTCAGGATAGTGGGTGAGGACTCTCTGTACTCTTGGCTTTACAACAGATTTATAATTAAGCCCAGCTTGTAGTATCACATCAGTATAAAGAGCGCCTATATGGTTGTAGCAAATTCTATCGGGAACATAATGGGTAAAGAAGGGCTCCTCTAAACCTATAATAAAATTTGCCAGTTTCCTTGCCTCTTTTGCAAAGTTCATAAATACAAATTAAGCTTCTGTCTCTATTTTTCTTAACGCTTCAAGTCTATCCACACAATTTGGGCATGCGCCACAAGGTATTTCTGGGGAGGCCTGACAGGAGAATGTGTAACCGATTTGGGCTCCCAAATTAATACCTATTTTGGCAACTTCATATTTTGAAAAGTACCTAAAAGGCATATGGATCTTTACTGAACCATAATCAACAAGCATATCCTCCATCTTCTGGAAGAACTCATTGGAGCAGTCAATCTCTTTCGCATGATTGCTGTTGATAAATGCAGAGTATACGTTAGAATAGCCTAAAGTTTGCGCGAAAGTGGCGCCAATAGTTAGTAGCAACACATTACGATAAGGTATGTAGAGGTCATCAGCATTTACCTCTTCCTCCCAAAGGTTTGCAGGCTTTATAAAACGAGACGTAGACTTTTGATATACCGATTGGATGTCAATAATCTCAATTTTATTAGCATGACTAACTGGAAGGACCTTCTTTAACGTTTCTAACTCTGTTTTAGCGCAGTGCTGGCCGTATTTGATAAATAAGGGGACAAAGTCAATGCCCTCGTTAAGCAGCCAATAGGCTAGGGTGGTAGAGTCAAGGCCTCCGGAGGCCAGAAGAACACCGTCTTTATTGCTCATTTGTTTTCAGTTTGCTGCTTTGTATAAATACTTCGGAAATCACTTCGTCTAAATCACTGGATACAAGCGTGGGCAGCTGCGTAAGCATACAGTTCTCGGCAATCTGGTAAGGGTCGTAGACGATGGTTGGCTTACCTTGAGCGGCAGCTAATCCTATCTCAATCAAAGTGCCTGGGTCATTATATAGTAGAACCGCAACCAGTATTAAGCACTCATCCAAGAGAACCATATCCTTACAATAAAGCTCTTGCTTCCTTGTTGTTAAGGCATTCTTCTCCATTTGGCCATTTTCTTGGACAGGCCTTCTAGGATTAAAATTATGGTATCTAAGGCTGTGAAAAAGCTTATCAATAGGCTCAACGTTTACAAAGTCAAAGTCAGGGGCTGCGATATATATATTAATACTTTTCCTTGCCTCCCATGGCAGAGATACTCCACCGAGACTGATCAGATCTTCTGCTTTGGTAGCAAGAGTTCTTAAAGCTGACTTAGCGAAGTCATCTGGGAAGGTGGTTAAAGCATATTCTGTTGCAATCCATGAAGCATATGTCATTGCTTCTTTGAGCGTGCCCGAACTATGTTGGAAAACAAAAGTAGAGTTATAGACATCGCCAACCCCTACTGAATGCATAATGGGTTGCGTCTGTGCTGGAACTGAAACAACTTCATCACTCAAGAAATCTATGCCTCTGCTGCCTCCACGGTTTTCCTTAAGGATTAGTTGTTTGGCATACCGTTCAAAGGGTTTAGCAAAAGATCTGAAGCTTTCTACAAAGTTGGTCTGGAAAAGGGTAGATGAGGTGGAAAGAAAAATAGTTGAGAGCCTACGGTTCATGATTTCGAACATATGTAAGTCCTCCACGTTATTAGCCAAGTCAATGTGTATTTTTGCCTCTTCACTAAGCCAACTGATAGCAGCTGCTATATCGTAGTTACCAGAGACAAAAATGTAGTCGGTAAAGTCTCCGCCAACTATATTCTCATTCCAAGTAGTCTCATCGAAGTGAACCTTAATTTGATCACGAAGTAAAAACTGGTAGCCCTGATGGCCGGCCTCTTTCACCTCTTCGATTAAGAAGACATAGGGAGCCCCTGTGACACTACCGATCTTATAGACTGCTGAGCAGCCGTGGCGGCTTAGGTAGTTATGTATTTCCTTATCAAGGTAATCGGGGGCAAAATAGGCAACTGTGTAAGGAACTCCAATAGCCCACAATCCACGAGCCGCATGTACAATGCCTCCTAACCTGACTTTATACTCCTCTGAAGATGCTCCCTTTAATGTTACGTCTGTTACTATGTCGCCAATAAGACAGATTTTTGCATTTGCATCCATTATTGAGCAGCGATGTCAACTGTAATAGATGCTACTGGAGTGTTAGTAGATGAAGTTACTACACCTTCATAATTGTACCCATCATCCATACATGGTTTTAGAAAATTGTACTTGGTTGGCAGGTATCCAAGAACCTCTCCCTGTAAAGTTTGAACAGTAAGGCGTTGACTAAATTCGACTGTTAACTCGGTTCCAGCGGGTGGTACGCTCCCGTTATTTTTAAAGTAGCTGCACCTGGTAACCTCTTCTAGTTGAGTGTTAAAGGCTTTTGCACATCTGTCTTCGCCGCTAGTTCCTCCGTTAGCCATTCCTGATGCACTTGGTCTCTGTGAATAGTCACTGAACGTTCCTGATCCTGTACTTCCCATAATTAACATTTGTTATTCGTTAGCTTGTATAATAGTTGCTGCAATATATATAATAATATTAATAGTAGTTGGGATGATTAGCAAATTTATTGCACTGTCTTTTTAGGCTTTTAGGAGTAGTAACAGCGAAGCTACACGCTATAGGTGGTTCTGCTTCAATATTTCCACCCTCGGCGGCTGCTTACTTGGTAGGGGCTTTGCCGGACTGGTTACCACGTCCTCGGCATACACCTGAACCTCGAACACCTGGCTCTGCGTGGTGAGGCTGTCACTTTTAAGAAATCGGTAGCGGTGAGTGATCTCTCCGATGATGCCCGTTTCCTCTCCGCGCTGGTTGCGGTGCACAGCGATGGTGTCGATCCCTCTGTTGGAGATGGGGCTGTATCCCTCCAACTGCAGCGAGTTGTAGTGGACTCTGATCTGCTCCCGGATCTGCTGCTGCGCCTGCGGTACCAAGAGCGTCTCAGAGGTGCAACTGGTTATGAGGAGGAATATGAGGAAAGGTAAAACCTGTTTCATCGGTAAGATCAATATGAAAATGAAAGCCACCCGTTGTAGGTGGCTTTATACTTCGATTGGTTTAGTAGCTCTGGAGCATCTTCTCCTTTCTCTTTGTAAACTCTCCCTCGGTCAAGATACCTTTCTCCTTCAATTCATAAAGCTTTTCCAGCTCATCCATTGCTTCCATACTCGTTTTAGGAATTCTGTTTAGCACCACAGGAGAGGGGGACGGAACGGCAGCGACAACTATATTATATTTACGGTCAAACTCTGCGTTTGACATGAGCAGAAATCGGATGATGTCAATTATGGCAATAAAAGCCGGGATAAGTGTCCAGAAAAATAGGATACTGAGTACTCCCTGTACGGTTTTACCCAAGTAGAAGTGCTGGATGCCGATGCCCCCGAGCAAGAAGGCCAGAAGGGCTGCTGTAGTCTTGTTTCTCATAAATAAGTTTGTGGCTTTCGGTGCTAGAAAATAGCGTCTGGGTATGCAGCTACCTGGGGTGCCTTAGTTTCTGCTTGGATGGGGGCTGTCAGGATTGATAGGGTCTCCCTGTATTCTTTTGCCTCCGCGGCCTTAGTGATGTGGAACTCAGCATCGGTATTTTCTTTGATGGCTTCCTCAATCTCCTGAAGACTCACGTTAAAGAACTCCTTGCGGTAGTTAACCATATTGACCCGCTTCTCATTGAAGATCTTGTGTAAGGTATTTTCAAGGCCTGGTGCGTCTTCAGAATAGATCATGGCATGCACGTCGAACTCAAAAGGAACAGATGCATCACCTAGTTCTTTCACCCTGTCCATAGGCTCCAAGCGGCGGGTCATACCGATCTTGTACCTGTTCTCTCCAAAAGAGCCAATGTTTGAGATGATGTAGACGTGACCTGAACGGGTCATCTGAGCCCTGGAGATAGCCCGCTCTTTAGCCTCATGGGCCTGCTCTAATTGGCGCTGTAGTTCAAGGATTTGATTGCTAAGCTGGTCAAGCTCCTTCCCCTGGGCTTTCTCTAACTTCTTCTGGGCCTGCTCCAGTGCTTTCTCGAATCGCTTTTCTTCATCCTCAGCTTCTCTTTGTGCTCTCTCCAGTTCGCGCTGGGCCTTTTCCTCCTCGCGCATCTGCTCCCGGATCTGGCGCTGCTCTTCTTTCTCTTCGTACTTCTTAACCTCCAGCTCATGGACGAGATGCAGCTCATCCAGTTTCAGTTGTAAGTAATCGTCTGTGATATGAACATGGTTTGACTTTCCAAGCTTGTTGATGGCCTCATGTGCGCGTTTGAGTCTCTCCTCGAAACGTGCGATGTTGTTCCATTTCACCTTGGCGATTAAAGAGTCCGCTTCGCCATTGAAGGCTCGCAGCGTGAGCTTGATGTACTGGCGTATCATAGCGCGCCCCTTTGCCTCACTCCCCTCCACTGTCCAAGTGGTGGTGCAAATGGCTGCCCTTTCCCGCTGAATGAAATCTTTCTGCCTGTTGACAATTTCAGTTAACATCAACTTGTAGGCTTCAGAATCATCGAGGTTGAAGATTGGCTTATAGATACCAAAGTCTATGGTGTCCAGGTCCGACTCAAAGAGGTTGATATCACGCTCCAGCTTTGTCAGAAGTTCCTTGCCGTTGTGGTACTTCTCCCTTAGCTCTTCTGCGGCCTTTTGTATAACCTCCAGTTCCTTATTCTTGACGGACAGGGCACTTTCGATGTCTATGATGGGGCGGTAAGCCTCTAGGGAGGCGTTTAGTTGTTTATTGTCTTCCTGAGACTTCTTCAGCTTTTTGAATAGAAAGAAGGCAGCTGCTCCGAGCGCCAGGATTAACAGAATAGCAATTGTTAATTCCATACAGTTTGTTTTAAAGTTGTGATAGCTTTTGAATACAAAATACAAAAACAATATATACTATATTAGTAATATTAAGAAATTATATTGTACTTAGTTGGTAAAAGGTGGTAAACAAAGGTCAATTCTATAGATGTCTCTGTTGCTATAGTCCAATCATCAAAAGTTACTCTCTTAAAAGGGGCTTTGCTGATTTCAATATCACCTCAACCTCATGCACCTGCATACTAAAAGTCTATTTAGATAAGCTGTTAAGAGAATATTTCTTCATCAATGAGCTGTATATTTACTTTCTTGCCTTAAAAGCATCTCTCATTTAGTTTTCTGTGGAGTAGATACTTAGATATTTGGATTACTTGCTCAATATTGCCACTCTCTTTTGGAGATTTTTTCATATAGTCCCAAATCTGCTCAATCATCAAGTCAGAGACTTTATAAGTATATAATTTGAGACTACAGGCGTCTATAAACTTGGCACGGTTTTTATAGTAAATTAACTATATATAAATTGTAGATATCAATGGGAAGAGCCACATTCCAGCACGCAGAGCTTAATGGTGAAGAGATCTCCATCCGGAGCGCCGTCAGCGGGGGCAAGGGCTACCGCTGCCTGGGCTGCGGGTCACCTATGATGGCCTGCATTGGGAATGTTCAGATCCCGCACTTTAGGCACCAAGCGGACGTGGGGGCCGCCAAGGAGTGCGTGTGGTCCGACGAGACTTACCGTCACATGGTCGCAAAGCGTATCCTGCAGATGAAAAGGTCCATTGAGGTGCCTCCTGTCAAAATTACCGTTCCGCCCGAATACGGTGATGAGGAGGAGGTGGTAATTCGTGGCGCGCGGACGGTGCAGGCGCATAAAGTCCTGATCGAGCGGTACGTGTACCTAGATGAACTTGGTAATGTTCGCCTCACAAGGGATGAGGTACCGTCAAAGAACTTAATTGCCATTAAGCCCGATGTGCTGTTCCTCGACCACCAAGATAAGATCATCCTGATGATAGAGATTTGCGCCACCCACAAGGTAGACGCCGAGAAGCTGGCTAAGTTGATTACCATCGGGATCGATACCGTGGAGGTAAGGATTCCGCCAGTACCCGAAATGGAAGACATTGAGAAGATTCTAAAGAGACACCATAACACACAATGGCTGTATAACTATGAGAGAGCCCATACCAACTTTGACCCCAGTGCCCACCTCCCTAAGCGAAAAGGTCCAGGAGCTGTTTTCGGACGAGGACGTCTTCCTTCAGGGGAGGATGTCAGGTGCCGTGCGTTCCGACTTAGAAATATTATACGACAGCTTGAGGCGTATATGGGCTCAGGCGACTTTGGAAGAAGAAAAAGCGAAGCTGCAGACGCAATCAGACAAGTTAAAGGAGCTGGAGTCGAGGCTGGAAAGAGATTTCTCCGAATGGACGACGCAGCTCGAGCAGCAGCTGAGAAGAATATCCGGAAAAGAGACGGATTGGACGAGGAAGTTAAACAAAGACACAGAGGCTTGGAGCAACGATATCAACTCACGTCGGGACAGGTTAAAGGTGAGGAGGAAGAGCTTAGACGAGAGGAAGAAGAAGTTGGAAGAGAGGAAAGAGAGCTATCCTTCGCTCTTGCAGCAGAGGCTATCAGAGCTTCAGAAGAATACGCAAGAGAAGAGGCAGAGCTTGGAGCAAGCCTCGAGAGAGAGGAAAGCAGAGTTAGAGAAAGAGTTGACACGCTCAAAGCGCGAGTTAGCAAACTTAGAGAAGAACGCGGGGCTGGTGAAGATGAGGAGGCAGAGCTTTGGGAGCAGGAAAAGCGCCTTAGAGCAGCTAACTACTACGTTGAATGCCAGGTTGAATCAGAGAGACACATTGATAGTTGGATGCGAGAGACGCTCGATGGAGTTAATAGAGAGGCAAATGGAATTGGAGACGATGTACGCAGAATTACAGGAATTAAAGAAAAATACCTTAGACTTGAGGGCAAGGCTGATACAGGCAGGCAAGATTAAGGAGGAAGAACATCCTGAGTCACTTATTTTTTAGAAGTGCCTAGGTTGCAGATTTATAAATAAGGTGAAGGTTAAGTTTTTGGGAAATTTAAGACGTTTTATAGATATACTACAATTTTATTATGTTGATCACTGCGTTGTGTCAATTGTGCCTAGCCAGTCGGTGAGCTCTTATGGAACGGCAAGCATGCCCTCCTCAAACAAGCGGCTGACACTACCTCTAAGTGGAGCTGGCTATGCTGTGGGAGTGTAATCTAAACTGTGTCATTTCCTTATCATATCGTTTACTGGCCCTGTTGGTGTACTGGTGTGAATCCTTACAGCAACAGGGCCAAACTTTTGAAGTGCGTCTCACTTCAAGTCCAGCTGCATCCTGTCCCCAAACCAGATTGACAACTGCTGGGCTGTCTGGCTCCAGTTGGCAAGGGGCATGACCCACTTTCGGCTGATGTTCTGGTGCGAGAGGTAAATCAGCTTCAACAGGGCCATGTCGGAGGGGAAAGCTCCCTTCGTTTTGGTCACCTTGCGCACCTGGCGGTGAAAGCCCTCGATGGTGTTGGTGGTGTAGATCAGGTGGCGAATCGGCTCGGTGTACTTAAAGTACGTGGAGAGCTTGTCCCAGTTCCGCTGCCAGCTCTCGAGCACCTTGGGGTATTTCTTGCCCCACTTCTCCTCCAGCTCCAGCAGCCGCAGCTCGGCCAGTTCCTTTGACTCTGCCCGGTAGACGGGCTTGAGGTCCCGCATGAACTCCTTCTGGTCCTTGGAGGCCACATACTTGAGGCTGTTTCTGATCTGATGCACGATGCAGCTCTGCACTTCAGTTTTTGGAAAGACACTGGTAATGGCCTCGGCAAAGCCCTTGAGATTATCAATGCAGGCGATGAGCATATCGGCGACGCCCCGCTGCTGCAGGTCCGTAAGCACACTGAGCCAGAAGGTAGCCCCCTCGCTTTCCGAGACGTACACGCCCAGCAGCTCCTTGTGGCCGTGGCGGTCAATGCCTAAAATATTGTAGACGGCCTTGGAGACGGTCCGCCCTTCCTGCCGCACCTTATAGTGCATGGCGTCCAGCCAGACGATGCAGTAGAGCCTGTCCAGCGGCCTTGCCTGCCACTCCTTGACCTGGGGCACGATCTTCTCGGTGAGGGCGGCCAGGGTGTCGTGGGAGATGTCCATGTCGTACATCTCCTTGAGATGAGCAGAGATGTCCCGCAAGCTCATCCCCAGACCGTACATGCTCAGGATGCGGGGCTCGAGGTTCTCGGCCAGCACCGTTTCCCGTTTCTTGATGATCTGCGGCTCGAAGCTTGCCGAGCGGTCGCGGGATGATTCCACCTCGATCACGCCGTCTGAGGTGCGGACCTGCTTGCTCACCTTTCCGTTGCGGCGGTTGCCTTGCTGGCGCTGCTCAGCATTCAGGTGCAGGTCCATCTCCGCATCCAGGGCGGCCTCTAAGAAGTGTTTCAGCAGAGGGCCCAGGGCGCCGTCTTTGCCGAAGGTGGGTTTGCCGCTCCGGAACTCCTCCAGGAACTGGCGCTTGATCCTCTCCAGATCCAGCTCGTTTTTCTCTTCCATGTTGACTGTGTTAAAGGTAATACTGCTAATCCTTTGACACAGTTTATTTTACAGCCTCATATGCTGTTACGACAAACAGCCATGATTATGTAGTCTAACCGCAGACCTGTGCGCAGCATCCAGTAAAGTAGTGATTTTGAGTCTTATAAAGGACATAAAATTACTACAAGTACACTTGTTAATTAACCTCTTACAAATAAGTTTAGTTGATAGTAACCTCTCTAATCCGATCTGATAGGAACTGCTCCGTATACTCGTTTTCTCCATCATTGACGTTTTGGAGGAGTTTAACTAAGTCTTGGTCAACTAAAGGTATAATAAGCCCTCTGCCATCAGAGAAAGTATCTCGGCACCTAGAGAGAAAAACATCCATGTTGTCAATATTTCTGCATACTAGGAAGCCAACCTTTCCCCTATTTGTAGAGAATCTTCCAGATAGTTGATCAAGCTCAGGATTAGCTACATCGCGGGTGTAATTTTTACATTCAATAAAGATATAAGGACATGGGATGTTCATGTTGTGAGATAATCTCTGAAAGATTCCCCTTTTGGATGCATTATCGAACGTCAGATCAATTCTTTTTCTGCCATCATGTATTTCTCTTTCTTTAACTGGATTTATGAGCTGAGGGTAAAACAGGATTTCTAAAATACCAATTATAATATTGTGGAAATCTGATGCTGATTCAGAACCACTAGGTATAGACTGAAGACGAGCAATTAGCGAGCTGCTAATTGACCGTAAACTCACCCCTGTGAGATCACTATCAGGAATTGAATTTACATCCGTTTCTTCTTTAAATTGCTGAAGTACCTCGGGATGATCTTGTGTGAACTTCCGAAGGAACGTTTTTGAAAAAGGGTTTTCTTCTTCTACACTCTTCTTCGTAACATAAGGGGTGCCATCTTTTCTCTTCTGCACTAGTGCACTTCCTAGTGTCAGATGCTCATTCTGTAGATAATCTAGAACAAACTGCTCATAATATTTTGTAGGAGTGTATGATTTAGAAAACGATACAATTCCTTTGGGTACTAGTAATATCTTCTTGTTGTTTATCACGAGCATTTCTGTATACTCGGATATCCAAGCATTATCAGCCCTACTCCAGAAATATCCGCTTGTAACACCTTTCCTCAAAGGAATATTGTGAAGGTTGCACTGGTTTTGGGTGTACTGTATTAGATGTTTGGTAATAATATTAGTGGTCATATCTGACAACTTGTCCTTGCCAAAGTTGTCTACGAAAAGAATATTATCTTCAATATCTCGAATTAAGCCTGTTTGTATGGCACGGCTCTTAAGAAGGCTCTCATAAATTTTTACTGCATCCGTATCACCCACACCTCTTCCACGAGGGTCTCCCATGGACATTCCTAAACATGTGGAGTTTGGCTCACTAAGATGAGCAAACAGGGCCTTAGCTTCAGGTTCATTATTATTCCTAATCAGATTAACTAATCTGTCGAAAAAGCTTTTTATAGTTAAAGTCGCTTCTACAGACCAGTTATCTCTCTTTATGCTAAGAAAAAAAGGATCGATAAACAATGGGAGGTCTTGGCCGATATCGATATCAACAAAATCTAATTCGGCCTGAGACTTATTCAATCCTAGAATTTGGTTAATCTTCATAATGTGCTAAGTAACTATTTCTTTAATTAGTTAATTTAAATATAGTGATATATTTTTTACCTTGCCAAAGAATAAAGAAACGGAGCACTCTTATAAGGTTAGCAGCTTACAGAAATTAATATTTAAGGCCTTGCTTAATGCATGAAGTGTACTGAGTGTAGGATTTATTTCTCCTCGCTCTATTCTCCCAACTTGATAGGAATATCCGCTTCATTCGCGAGCTACTCCTGAGTAAATCCAGCAGCTGTTCTCAGTTCCCTGAGATGGGTACCAAACTCCTGTATTAGCTTTTTGTCGCGAACTCTAATCACGCGTCCAAGAAGGCACGTTTGCAGTGGTTTTATAAACACATATATGTGTTATTCGCGTGTTTATTTTATTTTGCTTGTAGTAATTACCGTTCCACCTAAGCTTTTTCAGGTGGAACTATAAGTTATAATTCTTAACCACTGAGTCAGCCAATCAGGCTTGATGAAACAACGGAAGTGCCTGCAGATGAACAACCATGAGAAATTATTGTCTAATGTAGTTGAGGGAAAGAGGTCTTGGGCCGAAGTCAAGTCTGTCCTTTCCGAATATAATGTGCACGATTCCCAAGCGGGTAAAAAGGACACAAGGGGAGGAAAGCTGTTTGAAGTATTCACCAAGTACTACTTCCTTGCCTCACCCACAGAATCATGTAACTTCAGAAACGTATGGCTGTTTGAGGAGACTCCTATCCTTGTCCGAAAGAAGCTAAACTTGGGTAGCGTTGATTACGGTGTAGACCTGGTGCTTGAAGATGCCCACTCAAACTATTGGGTAGTACAGTGCAAGTTCAGGAATGATGAGACATCCTCCCTGAACTGGTCTTCAGACAAAATAGCCAACCTGTTTGCCTATTGTCCAGATGCATATGGCTACATCGTTTTCTCGAATGCGGCAAACCTAGATGCTGTATCTAGGACACGGTACAGCAACAGATTCTCCTTCTACTCTGCAGCCGACTTATACGCCCTTGAGAAGCACACCATACTTGAAATTTGCAGGCGACTAACTGGTCAGCCACCTAAAGCAAGGAAGCACCTTGAGCCTCTCCCGCACCAGTTGGAGGCCATCAATAGCTGTGTGAAGCGATTTGAGCATGAAGAGCGTGGGCAGCTGATCCTACCATGCGGGGCCGGTAAAACACTGACAGCCCTGTGGATTAAGGAGAAGCTAAACAGTCATAACACATTGGTACTGGTACCGTCCCTTGCCCTGTTGCGACAGCTGAAGAATGATTGGGCTAAGGAGAGAATAACAAGCTACCAGTACTTATGTGTATGCTCTGAGGACACCATTAATCAGGATGTTGATGGTGATGACACAACTGTAACAAACACTTACGAACTCGGGATAAACGTAACAACTGATCCTGCTGAGATTAAGCAGTTTCTCTTGATAGGTGAAGAAGAGAGAGTTATTTTCTCAACCTATCACTCTCTTTCCTCCATCTCAGAGGCTATATGCGGAACTAGCTTCCAGTTTGATCTCATCTTCTGCGATGAGGCGCACAAGACGGCTGGTGTGGGAATGAACAAGTTTAGCCTAGTTCATGATAATACAAAAGTGCCTTCCCAGAGAAGGCTCTATGCGACAGCGACACCCAGAATAGTAAAGGAGTCCCTGAAAAAGAAGCTTGGGGAGGACTTGAAGTATGCTTATGACATGAACGACCCAGAAACATTCGGAGAGGAGTTTTATAGAATGACGTTCAAGGAGGCCATTGAAAGTGATATTCTAGTGGACTACAAGATAATAGCTATCGGGGTAAAAGATGCAGAGCTAAAAAAGTACATTGACGAGAGGCGGTTTGTAGATACGAAAGTGACCGTAGATGAGATGGCCAACAACTATGCTTTGGAGCACATCATGTCCAGGTATGGTGCGAGCCATGCTCTGACATTTCACTCAAGAGTAGCCTTGGCTGAGAATTTCTCCACACGCCATAGAAACCTGTTTCCCGACACGATTGCATATTCTGTTAATGGGAAGCAAACGACAAGTCACAGAAACCTAGTGCTGGAGGAGTTCAAGCGTTCAGAGAAAGCGGTAGTGTCCAATGCCCGTTGCTTGACTGAAGGTGTGGATGTGCCTACCATAGACTTGGTATATTTTTGTGATCCCAAAAGCTCAAAGGTTGACATTGTGCAGGCTGTTGGCAGGGCATTGAGAAAGAACAGGATAAATCCGGACAGTAAAAAAGAGGGGCTTGTCGTGGTGCCAGTGTTTCACTCTGACAGAGACAGCGTCGGAGAATCCATAAGTAACAGCTCATTCAAGAACTTGCTGCAGGTCATCAGGTCGCTCTGCGATCAGGATGAAAGGCTACAGGATGAGATAAATCGGTTGGCCCTTGGCAAGGGCAGGCGCAATTCTGGGAAGATTAGCATAGAGGATGCTTTCTTCTCCGAGGAGCAGGGGGTGATACTTTTAGAGGGGTTCGAGCAGAAACTGAAAGACTCTTTATTCGGGCAGATTGTGGAGCGAGCCTCCAATAACTGGGACCTGTTCTTTCTGCAGCTACAGGAATACATCAGCGAACACAACGAGTATCCAAATGAGAAGGAGAGCCCTGAGCTTTACAGGTGGGTAGCCCAGCAGAGAGTTAGGAGGAAAAGCGGAGCTCTGAAAAACGAGGAAATAAGAAAGCTTGACTCCATCGATTTCATTTGGGACCAGCAGGAGTGGAAATGGAACAGGATGTATGAAGAACTGGTGAACTATGCTGTCTCAAATGAGTTTGAGCCGTCAAAGGAGGAAGAGCCTGAGCTGTACAAATGGTATAAAGTAGTTAAGGCACAAGTTGCCAAAGGAAAGCTAAGAAAGGACAGGCTTGAGAGGTTCAACCGAATTGCCTTCTCAGGGTCTTCCATTGATAGAAAATGGGCCTCCCAGTACGAGAGGTTGGTGCAGTTCAGGAAGCAAAATCCAGAGCGGTGGCCGAGATACGACAGAAATCATACGGGTTCAGAGGAAAGCAAACTAGGGGTATTCTGCCAGATGGTAAGAAAGGGCTTCAAGAACAATGACCTGAGCACCTATTGGTTTGACATGCTGGCCAAGATTGACTTCAGCTTTGAAGGAGGGGCCGATACATGGAACAGGTACTACAACGAGGTTAAGGAGCAAATTGCCTCGAAGGATAAACTATCAGTGGATGATATTGGTGTCAATGCTTACACCTGGCTAACGAGGAATCACAAAAAGCTGCAGGAGGGTTCTCTTTCGGACGGTAGGGCAAAGAAAATACAGGAGCTTGGCCTTGACAGGTTCTTCATAACTTGGGATGAAGTGTTCGATAGGGTGCGGCTCTTTGTGGAGGTAAACGGGAGAACCCCAACGTATAAGGCAGACAAGCAGCTATACTCTTGGCTACAATCACAGCGGACTCGATACCAAAACGGGAACCTGCATCCAGAACAGATTGAAAAACTAGGCTCTGTAAAGTTCGATTTAGAGGGACAGGGAAAAGAGGCCAATGAGCAGAAGTGGCTCTATAAACTCGATAGTTACCAGAGTTTCCTCGAGCAGAATGGCCGGGAGCCAAGCTACTTCAACGGTGAAGGGGAAAAGCAGCTGTACAATTGGGCCGCTGCGCAGAGAGCAGCAATGGCAGGTAACCTAAGAAACCGTAAGCCACTGTCAGAGTTCAGGGTGGAGAGGCTTAATGCAATAAACTTTAACTGGGTAGGTGAGGGAAGGAAAGGGGCTAATTGGAATGATAAATTTAAAGAGTTCAGGGACTTTGTCAGCAGAGAAGGCCTGCAGAATCTGCCATCTATAGTTGATGGTAAGCCTTTCGGAATCTATAGATGGTGGTATCGGCAGATAACAGCCTATAAACAGGGGAACCTTGACCAAGGACAGGTGGAGTGTTTCTTGGAATTAGGTATCAATCTTGCCAAAGTAGTTGGTGTTGAGGAAACGGATGATAAGGCAAGGCGCTACGAGGGTAGAGTGGTAGAAGTAACCTAGTACGCGCTTTAGTTGCCTTTACCTTAAAAGCTATCGAGTCTATGAAGCTTGAAGTAGAGTGGGTCTAGACATATATTTTCATCTGTGTTTAGCATAGACAGGTTCTGTTGAGTCCAATCACCTTATTAAAGCAGTACTAATGTAAATAGATGCCACTCTAATGTGATGCTAATCAATACTTGAGCAGATATATTGTTTTTTAGGTCCCTATTAATGAGTTAATCGCCAATATTCTGCTTTAGTATTAGTCCTCATTAATAAAATCTATCATGAATGAGGAGAAACATGAAAAACACCGATGTCAGATGTATATGATATAAGTCTTAAACTTTTTGTGATATGGTGCCTATTCTCCTCTGTAACTACTCGGTCATAAATTTCCCCAGAGGTAGCTATCAGGTAAGTGAAACAGTGGAGCTACTATCATTATTATTACTTCATTTTAATCCTTACTTCAATTATTGCATATATAGCTTGTATGGCGTATGCAGATAAGTTATATTCACTTCATGTTTACCACTAGTTAAAAATGAAGTAAATTATGAAGAGCGTAATCTACACCCGCGTATCCAAAGAAGAACAGACCACGCAGCGTCAGGTTAACGACCTCAAGAAAGTAGAGGGATTCGAGGTTGTGAAAGTATTCTCAGAAAATATCAGCGGCTTTACGAAATCAGTAGGGGAGAGGAAAGTACTACAGGATATGCTGAAGTTTGTTCATAATCATGAGATAGAGTGCATCCTCATCTCCGAAATCTCACGTCTAGGTAGAAACACACAAGAAACGCTAACCCTCATGAAGGAGTTGGAGGAGAAAGGTATTTGCCTGCATATACAAAACTTGGGAATTACGCTTGGTGCTGACACTGAGAAGGACAGGATATTCAACAAGCTCATCATCACCATACTCTCCGATATATCTAGGCTGGAGAGTGAAAACCTTTCTTATCGTATAAAGTCAGGACTGAGAAACCGTAAAGCACAGGGGCTGCATGTGGGGCGTAAAGTAAATAGCTCCGAGTCAAGAGATAGGTTCCTTGCCAAACATAAGCAGGTTATTAAGTACCTTAACTTGGGCAGGAGCTATAAAGAGATTCAGGCTATCACTGGAACAGCTCCCGCCACTATCAGTAAGGTAAAGAAGGCCATGGCAGAGGGGTAGCCCCCCTCTGCGGAAAAAAAGAACCCCCACCCCCTTGTTTGGCCCTATACGCAAATATATTATCGGGCCACTTTTCAAGTTTTCGATTTTTAGGGTTTACCCTTTAGTTGGCCACCTCTTGCACAGGTAGCGCAACTCTCGACTTGAAATATTCCTCCGTCTCCTTGTCTGTGAAGTACACATAGCAGCCTTTCATGCCTCTGGACATCAAGGTTCTGTAGGTGTTCTTGATGATGGCCTTAACGAGCTTCTTAGTATCATCTGGGTTTTCCTTCATCCTCTTCTTATAGCCGTGGATGGACTTGTCCATGCTGGAGCGTTTAGTAGGGTCTACCAGTACCTGTCCGTCACGGTATATAAGGTCTGAGCCCACAATTACCCCCACGTAATCCACTTCCAAACCCTGACAGGTGTGAATGCAGCCCACCTCACTCACTGACTCAGGCTTGACAATCCAAAGCATACCGTCACTACCTAAATTCCACTGCATGGCAAAATCATGCTCAGGGATGACAATGTCCATGTCAGCAGGGTTCTTCTTGCTGTTCCAGTTCCAGCAGTAACCAGCTACCAGCCGTGCCTTGTTTGCCTCCCTGTTCTTTTTGAAGATGGCATCTCTCAGCTCGTTAGGGTCGCTGTAAATTCGGAAGTCATACCCATCTTTGGAGTCAAGCATGTTATTGGCAGTCTCCCGTATCTGCAGCACATCGTCCAGCCATGCCAGATAGCCATCAGAGCCACCGCACCTGAACTGGGAGGTCAGCTCCAGCTTATGGACTGTGGCATTATGGAAAACAGCCCACTTCTCAATCTCCTCTTCCTCTCCGATATCGCTTAGGGTAACCTTTTGGTCCTCGTCTATAAAGAAAACCGAGAACTGGGAGGAGTTGATAATCTCCTTGATCTGGTTTTCCCCCATATTCTGGAACATACCGGACTTCTCATTCAGCCTGTGTGCCTCATCCACTATCAGGGCGTTGTACATGTTGGGGCGGGTGCTGGTAAAGGCTCCTGAGCCTGAGAAGAAATTTGATATTTCCGTTTTCTTTAAGGTACCTGTCAGCTTGGTCTCATACACTGTCCTTGGTGCTGAGTTCTTCGTGACATACTGCGCCAGCAATCCTTTTTTTGTCAGGGCTACAAGCAGGTTTATGGCAACCACGGACTTACCAGTTCCAGGACCACCGCGTACAATCATAACATTCTTATCGGAGGGAGTAGACTTCCGAGCAAGTGCCAGCGCGTTCTCATACACGATCTTCTGAGCGTCAATCATAACGAACTCCTGATTGCCCCTGATCATGGAGGCCATGCTGTCAGCTAGACTCTTGGAGGGCTTAATCTTGCCGTTTTCGATACGGAGGATGACGTTTCTTTTATCTCCGTGCTTTACGAATCCACTGATAAACTCCCTCAGCTTAAGTTTGTCCTCCTTACAGAACACAGGAGCCTTGGCAATGTAGTCTGCATAGAAGCTGTTCGTGATGAGACCATCATTCGTGTAGTTGTGCAGATAGGCGCATGGCTTGAGCTGTATGTTTTCCTCATAAACTGTCTCATTGAACCCGTTAAGCAGGGCAGAGTAGGACCACGCTTGATAGCTTGGATGCAGTTCCTCACTCATACCGTGCTTGAAGCGGGTACGCACCATGGCATCCTTACCTGTTAGCTCAATCTTATCCCATTGCTTCAGCTCTACAAGTATCGCGTGTTCTTCCTCGTTCTCGTTCTGGCCGGACACAATGAAGTCGATACGGTTGCTGGTTCTGGGGATGTTATACTCTATGGCAACGCCAGCATCGGTTGGGATACTGTCGGTTCTTAGTACGGATGCCATGAACTGCAGGGAGTTCTGCCACGACCTGTACTCGCTGTCACCGACCCTGCGGCTGAGCTTCTCCTCAACGGACTTGTGAATGATGTCTTCTATGATGAAGTCATCTATATCGGTCAAAAACTCTCCCTTTGATTTTCTGTAAACGATCATAGCTCGGTGTATTTGGTGGCGTTGCCTTTGGACTTGGATACTGGGTACTTTGTGTTATTCTTCTGGATCTTGTTTCTGATAATATCAGCGACATCCAAACCGTGCTTCTCAGCCAGCAGAAGACAGAAGGAGAGCACATCTGCTAACTCCTCTTCCAGCTTAGCCTTGTCAGCGTCCTCATTGCCTTTCCAGAGGAACAGCTCCAGCAGCTCGTTTGCCTCTATGGAGATGGCCAAGGCTAGGTCTTTGGAGTTGTGAAACTGCTTCCAATCCCGCTCATCCCTAAACTGGAGCAAGGCGGCTGTCACTTCTTTAATGTCGCTCATGTTATTTTCCCTCTTGTAGTTGTTTGGCCACAGAATACTCCTTGTCAAAGGGCAACTGTAGCTCAGGTAGGAACTGTGGTTCTGCGATGGCCCAGCTAACGTAGTAGTAGGCCAGAAGATGGTAGCCTGTAAACGTCTTGGATGGGATGCTAGGCAGCGTGTAATCTTTCCTGTCTGGATGGATGCCGTACATACCTTTCATGGCTATTTCATGAGCTATGGCTTTCACCTTATCTTGAGGGAGTTTGCTGAAGTACTTGAGGGCATCGACCATGTACATCGCCACGGCCATGTTCAGGTCTTTGTCCTTGTGCTCCTCCTGAAAAGTACGCATCTGCTGCTCCTCGTAGGGGTCGGAATAAACGGCATCCATAGCGTTTTCTTCCATCTCTGAGACTACATCTTCAGGTGATTTGCCCGTTCTGTGGGAAGCCTCCTCCACTAGCTCAAAGTAGCTGCTTAGTTCTAGGTCATCAGCCCAGTTCTGCACAAGCTCGTACTCCTCGGCAGGCTCACGGTCATAGCGGTACTCCTCAAATTCCTCCATGAACTCCTCTGCCTGCTTTACCTCTTTAGGAGTGGCCTTGAAGTCTGCTACCAAGTTTACTCCGTACAGGTCTCTCAGGTGCATGGCGTTCACGAGGTTATATACTTTGGATGCCGACACTACAGCCTTGGGAGCATGTGCTACGATTGTCTTGTCTGTGGTGGCCTTTATCCCCTCCTGCGCCATTCGCATCAGGGATAGGAACTGATAAGGGCGCAGTTCCTTATAGGTGCTGTATAGGAAGTCCTCGATAAATAGGTCAATTGGGGTATTGTACACCTGAAGGTTCAACCCGTTAAAAATAGAGGAGAGGAACCCCTTTACGGAATCCTCTGGCAGACCCTGCTTGCGTAGTCGCTTCGCATCCTTCTCCATATCCCTGTCAAAGGTTTTGCTGTGGGCAAGGCTGGTAGTGAACAGTTGGTTCTTCTGTTCCTGCCTTGCCTCTGTCACAAGGTCCAAGTGCACCAACTCGTGCATCACGAGGTGCTCCACGGCAGGGTAGGAGGGCTTGTAGCGTATGATGTGCCTGTCGCGGCTGTAGTTCTCCGCAAACTCTATTTTAGCGGCTGTGGAGATAGAGTCATCCTCCACGGTGTCAATACGTTTGCCTGTTCGCTCTTCCAGCTCTCTGGTGTACTTGTTCATGAGGCTGCGCCCTTTGCCTTCCTCCATTAGCTTTTGGGCAAGGTGCATGGCGTAACGCAGGCTCTCGGTATAGAGGTTATCCCTATTTGGGTTCTTCTTGATGGCGCTGATGGCGTAGTTGAATGCCCCTAGCAGGTTTCCCTCGCTCTCCTCTGCCATGGCCAGTGCATGGTAGGTGTTAGGGTAGTCAGGGTTAATGTCTTTGGCCTGTAGCAAGAAATCAATGGCTTCCTTATTTCTGCCAGCCTGCAGCATGATTGCCCCGATGTTGTTGAGCGTGATGTTGTCCTCTGGATTGGCCTTGGCAGCTTCCTTGTAGTACTTCAGGGCCGTACCGATATCCCTGTGGTGGCGAGCGAAGATGTTACCCATCATGAGCAGTGCCCAGCCGTTTTTCCTATCCCACTTAAGCGCGTCAATAAGCGAATTTATGGCCTCATCCTGGTCACCTATTTCAGAGTAAATTTGACCAAGCACTCGGTGGTACTCTGACACGTGGGGGGCCTTCTGGATCAATGGTAGGAGCTTATCCTTGGCAAGATCATACTTCCCCTGCTCACTGAGCGAAATTACCTCCTGATATGCTTTCTGCTGCTCCTCAATTAGGGTAGCATCTATTTCTACCTCTATTTGCTTTTCCTTTACTGTTATCTTCGGCTTGTATGGGCCAACAGAGTAGAAGTCAGTCATCTTTTGCTTCAGCTGCTCAATGTCTCTCTCTTTACCTGTAAGGAAGAGGTCATAGGTGAAGTCATCAAGAGGGTGGAATATGTGCATCATCAAGTTGGTCAGGTTTAAAATGTAGTTGCCTCCTGTATAAAGCAACTACCGTAAATTTAATGAATAATATGTTTAATCTCATTGTAAGGCAGGTATTGTAGAGGAATGCCCTCTCCGCTTACTTAGGCATAAATTTAAAACAGCCCCCCTATATATAATAGACGGGCTGTAAAAGAGGGTAGTTATAACCCAAGTAAAAACTCAGAAGTGGGCTATGGTCAACTGGCTCTCTTATAAATTATCATGTTTTGTTACTATAGGAGAAAACGTTAAGATTTCTTTCTTGCGGTTACCTTAGTCCATTAAGCTTTACTACTGAATATGTAGCTTTATTATATGTAGCGTACTCTCATAAAAGATGATGCAAGCAGTACCTACTGGTTTTTGGACTAAATTTTAACAAAAGAATTCTGACTCTAAAGCAATATATATTTGTTTTTTTGCTACTTCTAACTTGTCATCAATATCAATACATAATTGTTTATACCTAAAAGCGGTAAAAAGCTCGTTTAACCTCTCTGAGTAGATTTTGCGTTTATGACTACTCATGCCAAGTTTAATGAATCCATCTAATGTAATTAGATACTTTCGTACCAACTGATCATTTTCTTTATCAATACCGGGTACCTCCCCAAAATTTTGCTGCTTAAATTCTGCATTGCAGTTTAGGTTCCTAATTTTCCTCTTCAAATAGCTGTGGTCGTAACCAAATGCTTTGGCTATTATCAATGATGTGGTGGCAGCCTTATTTTCAATTCTCCCAGTTACCAGTTCCGTGCTTTCCATACTGTTTACATTCTCCATCTTTACCTCCTTTTTATTATGAATTAATTTTACTGTGTTTTTGTCACTGTTTTTACACTGTGTTTTCACTGTGGTAAACTCCCTCTATAACTCCCAATACTATGTTCCGGTAGATTGAACATTTTTACCTTTTCCTCTTCCTGTACCTAATAAGAGGTATGATTTCATCTGGCATTTGCTCCAGTATTCTTACCATCCCTGCATGCTTACCTCGCTTTATGATCTTGGTACTGAACCTACCATAACAGTCAGGGTATTCATCCCGCAGCCACTCTTTGATATAAGGATTCTTGGGTACTACATCAACTGTTATGAGCCTCTCCTTGGTCTGAAGTAGTCCAGCCTCCTCTGCAAGGTTTTTCAAGTCAGAGCACCAACTCCTGGCCTTGCCTGTCAGTTCCATCATAGCGCTGACAGGCAAACCAGTGTAGTTAGGAAAGGGGAGAGGCAGGCTTGGGTTGGTGCGCTCCCAATATTTAGGCACGAGCCTGTGCTCTCCCTTCCTTTTTCTTCTTGCGTACTCTATTGACTTGATCTTTTTGCCGACAATGGCAGCAAAGACAAACATCCTGAAATTAGTGAGATGCCTTATGTTAAACTCTGCACAGGTACTTGAGCGTAACCCTAGGTCAGAACCTACCCTTTCATAGCTTCTGATGAAGTAGTAGCCTGATGCGTTGTTGTAGCCTATCCAATTAAGCTGTTTTAGCTTCTCTAGGCGCTTGTTGAACGTGTTGCGACTCTTTGCACCGTGGAGGTCTTTCATAGGCTCAAACATGCTCTTTTTGCCTCTAATCTTGCCAGAGAATGAGAGCTTGAGAGCCACATAAAGCCTTAGTTCATCTATCAAGCTGTTATGCTGAGCGTAGTGTAGCAGGCTTACAGGTATCCATGAACATTGTTGGATATCTCTCATTATATAGTACTTACCGGCTACTTGTTCACAACCATGTAAGTACTGGCTGAGCTTTCTACTTCTTCATAAGTAGAGATTCGAACCGAAAGCATCCACGAATTAAGCTCTGTACTCTTAAAGTATAATTTTTTTCCTTGTGGTTTGTAGTGAGGTATTTCTCTTGCACTAGTTAATTTGTAGAGATGACTTTCACTAAGGTTTAGGTATAGGCATGCCTCCTCAAATGTTAGAACTTCTTTTTGCAATAGGTTCTGTGCTTTAAGCAGCTGCTCTATTTGGTAAAGTGTAGATAAAATTTGCTCTCCCATCTTGCCTCCATTTTTTTGTTGTTGAAAAACTATGGTGCAAAGGTGGGGGTATTGTAGGAGTTATTTTGTTAGATGATGTTAGAAGAAAAGTGAGAAATTATGCTCTCAAACTTCTCATTCAGATGGATAAGTTGTGGTGAGTTTCCATATAGTCTTGATGTAGCCTGTGACAGGTAATTTTCGCTAATGCTATTTCCTTGTTTGTTAACAAAATGCTGGCTGAGCAAAGAATCTAGATTGGTGCGTGGTTCCTTAAGTAATTTATTATGAATCAAGAGTAAGAAAACATGCTTTAGCAATGGAATACCTTTTTTCCAAATTAACTGGCTAAACCCTTCTTTTGTATTTATAAAATGTCTCTCAAACAAGGGGTAACTACTATTGATAAACCCTGACTCTGTGAAGAAGCTATAAAGCTTCATGATAAATTCATGCTCCCTGCTATCTAAGTTTGGCAGAAATAATTCTGTGGAGTTAACCCTCCTATTACTTATAAAAATATTAAGCTTATTATTTGCCTCAATCAATTTTATTCGTTTGGGTACATGATAAGCTAAGGAATATTCCTCAGGGGCTACATCTGCATAAAAGTTAAGCAGTTCTTCTACTACTATATCAAAATACCTGTGTATACTTCCTGATGCATAGGCATTGTCATTAATGTAAACCTCATCAAAATTTTCGAAACTTTCGCGTCTGTATGTCTCTGCATCCTCTAATAGCTTTAGAGCATATCTTATTTGATTTTTTACTAAGAATTGAAGATCCTCTACACCAGAGACCCTGATTGAAAACCTCTGTATATCGTTTCTAATAATTTCTGATTCAGACTTAATCAACTCATAGTAAGCCCGAGTTTTTAAATTATAAGGCGATGGATATTCTATATCTATTAAATTATTTAATGAACATTTAACTTTGTTTAATTTAATACGATTAAGAATCTCATCCATTTTTGCGCTATTTTCTTCAACTAAATGAGGTCGCAAATCTCCTATTATAACTCTCTCTATGAAGCTCCACTCTATCATAGTTCTATTCCTAAATCTGGTACTTTATCGATGGCCTCTCTTTTTTTCTTATCAATAAGTTTAGCGTAAATCTGCGTAATCTTTACATCACTATGACCTAAGAGTTTTGATACTGTGTACAAATCAACATCTAATGTAATTAGTAATGTAGCAAAGGTATGTCTTGCACTGTGAAATGTTATATGCTTGCTAATGCCAGCAGAATGCACCCATTTGCGAAGTAGTTTATTATTATGAGCTGAATAGTATAAGCCTTTGAATATTTTCTCTTCTGGTTCTCCTGTTGGGCCTAAAAGCTTTACTGCTTGAGGTTGAATATACTGTTTGGTTACACCTTTCGTTTTTTGTTGTGTAAACCTAAGGTAATAACCTTCTTCTGAAGAACTCTCTAATTGTTTCCATGTAAGGGAACTAACATCAGAAAATCTCAAACCTGTAAGACACGAGAATAGAAAAGACTTTTTCAAAATAGGTAACTCACATTCGGCACTTGCAATCTTTTTTAGTTCATCAAGCGTTAGATATTCTCTATGAGAATCAGGCTCCTTGAAGCCTTTGATGTTAACAGCTGGGTTCTTGCTAATAATGCCATCATTTACTGCTTGATTTAGTGCAGCTTTTAGTTTGTTGAAATAGGATAACTTAGTGTTTGCAGAAAGGGGCTCCTTACTCTTTTTAAAAGCATCTGTATCTAAATAATTTTTAAAACCTGATACCCAAGCTGGGGATATATCTGTGAATTTTATTTTACTACCACCATTGTACTTTATAAGGTGCTTTAAAGCGCTGTCCCAGTTGCCGTAGTTACCAGCACTTTTCTTCTTTTTCCCTGTTGTTAGGGCCTCAAAGTATTCTATAAAATTGGCGCTCCCCTTATTTTTCTCTACAAAACCATATTCGCCAAATACTAAATCGGATTCGTATTTGGTCCTTATCGCTTCAGCTTTAGCAAGTTTCTCTCTGTTATCAGCTTTTAGTTTTGGCGACAGCCTACCCGAGGTTGGTTCAGGATGTAAATAGATTTTTAAAAATTTAGTCCACCGCTTTCCATTATGAGAAATGTCTAAGAATAGACTTATTTTTCCTCTATCCGTTTTCTGTCTTTGTCTAAGTATAACACCCATTATTCAAACATTTTATTTAAATCACTTCTTCTAATAACAAACCTGTTACCGAGTTTAAGAGCGTTCAACCTCTTATCTTTAATTAATCTGTAAACAGTTCTCCTACTTAGGCCTATAAGAAGAGTCAAATCATTAACATTTAAAAACTCTTTAGCCTGAGCTTCTATTAGTGGTTGACGCATTTCATCCACTGTTTCATCAATAGATTTTGTGATACTTTCCTCTCTTTTCCTCTCCTTATAAGCACGCTTGGCACAGTTGTCACCACAAAACTTAGTTACTGTAGTTTTGGCTATAAAAAGCTCACCACAGTGCTGACACTTTCTCTGAACTCGGATATTGCTACTCATAGTGATTTATTATGTGGTTTTAGAGTAGATAATGTGTATTTATATGCCATAGTCTCTCCTTATAAGAGTTGGAATGCCAAATAAATAAAAAGGTAACGAAAAGGCAACGTTTACACTGTAAAACAACAGCTAACAAAGGAAGAAAAAAGGGGCTATAAAGCCCCTTAGTGTGGTTTTTGTTATGGAAATATTGTGGTGTTACTTGCCGATGCAGAACTTGGTAAATATATTATCCAGTAGGTCATCTGTTGTGATTTCACCAGTGATTTCACCCAAGCTATAAAGAGCTCTTCTAATATCGGCTGCTACTAGGTCTCCGCTCATACCAAGGCCTAATCCATTAAGCACATCATCCAGGGCTGCATAGGTTTTATTCAGACTGTCTACATGGCGCAGGTTGGTTACAATAGTCTGGCTTTGCGTGTTCAGCTTACCAAGGTTAACCTTCTCCACTAAAGCCTGCTTTAGTTCATCCAGGTTGGCGCCTTCGGCCGCTGATATGGTAACTAGACCTTCTATACTTTCAAACGCTTTAACCTTGTCATCGGAAGCACGGTCAATTTTATTAGCTACAGCTACCAATGGTAGCTTTTGAGGGTTCAGTCTGTCTAATTCGGCCTGTACTTCTGTAGCGGTAACTTCAGTAATATCGAACAGGTAGATGATGAGCGATGACTGGCTCAACTTCTGCATAGTGCGCTCCACACCAATGGCTTCTACTTTATCCGTTGTCTCGCGCAGTCCGGCTGTATCAATAAAACGGAATGTTATGCCCTCAATGTTTATCTCATCCTCTATAAAATCGCGCGTTGTACCTGGTACGTCCGATACGATGGCTTTCTCTTCATTCAGCAGCTTGTTCAGCAGGGTAGATTTGCCAGCGTTGGGTTTGCCAACAATTACCGTAGGTACGCCATTCTTGATTACGTTGCCAAGTTCAAATGACTTCAGCAGCTCCCTTATGATCTTCTGGATGTTTAAAATAAGCGAGCGCAACTGATCACGGTCGGCAAACTCAACATCTTCCTCTCCAAAGTCTAGCTCCAGTTCTATCATAGAGGCAAAATGAACTAGCTCCGCACGCAGGCGCTTGATCTCCTGCGAGAATCCGCCGCGCATCTGTTTCATGGCTACCTCATGTGAGAGGGCGGAGTCAGAGGAGATAAGGTCAGCCACAGCTTCGGCCTGGGCAAGGTCAAACTGGCCGTTCAGGAAGGCACGCTTAGTGAACTCTCCGGCGTTAGCCAGGCGAGCACCTTTCTTCAGTAGCAGCTTTACGATCTGCTGCACGATGAAATCGGAACCATGGCAGGAGATCTCCACTACATTTTCTTTGGTATAGGAATGTGGTGCCACAAACAACGACACAAGCACCTCGTCCAGCACTTTATCTTCATCTCTGATGGTACCGAAGTGAATGGAGTGGCTAGTTTGCTTTGCCAGGTCTTTGCCTTTGAAAACACTATTGGTAATGTTTATTGCTTCAGGACCAGAAAGCCTGATTACGGCAATGGCTCCTACGCCCGGGGCAGTAGCTACGGCTACTATAGTATCAGTATTATATAATTGATTTATCAAGGTAATGGACTTGTTGCTTCCGCAAATTTACGGATTAATTGTAAGAATGCAGGATATGGTCTGCGGCTGCAGTCAGTGACGCTAGAGTCTACTGCTCAAATTTATTTTGCCTGCGTTTCGTACTCCTGAAAGTTCATTGACTGATGATGGTTTTCACCAAAGTACCGGAGTATTTTGGAAAAATTATCAGCATCCAGATATCCTGGTACGGGGGCCAGCATATTCATTTTTTCATCCAGGTAAACAGTGGTCGGAAAACTCATCTGGCCCTGCAGTAATGCTACAGCTAACTCATGCGCTTTGTACTCTGTCTTAAAGTTAAACGTCTGCCCCTTTAAGGTTATAGGCTCTTTGCCCTCGGCATTAAGCTTTACGGCGTAATAATGTTTGTTTACCAGCTCGGCTACCTCTGAATCTGTGAAGGTCTCCTTGTCCATTTTTTTGCACCAGCCGCACCAGTCAGTATACACATCGATAACCATCTTGCGAGGCTCTTTTTCCATGCGGGCTGCAGCCTGCTCTATAGTTAACCACTGTATCTTGGCACTAGCTTCCTTGGCTTTGGGAGTAGGAGTTTTTGCTGTGGCTGCTTCTACTGCAACTGATGTGTTGTCGGCAACGGCAGTTGCAGTAGGGGTTTTGTTACTGGTGCAGGCTGTATAAAATAGTGGCAGTGCCAGTAGGGAAAGGTATATGCTTATGCTTTTCTTCATTTTTATCCGCTTTGTATAAGGCAGAACATGCCTGGTTGCACTTAAGGTTCAGGGCTAAACAATCAGCATCGGTACCTTAACAGCATGTCGTACTGCATTGATGGTAGTGCCCAGCACCAGGTCCTTCATTATCTTATGCCCATGCGACCCCATTACCAGTAGGTCTGCCTCAAACTGATGAACAATGTTCGGAATGTGCTGCTTAGGATTACCAAAGCCTAGCTTAACCTTAACGTTATAGCCCCTGCTACGAAGGTCTTCCGCATAACGCTGCAGGTTGTCCCAATCCGAGGTTGTTTCCAAGTCTTTGATATCCTGACCAAGAATCAATGCTCCAGCTGTTTCTACAATGTGTATGAGCAGGTATTCAGCAGAAGGTGTGCCAATGGCTAAGGCGTTATCAAGTACACGCTTATCTGTGTCAGTAAAATCCAGCGTAATGGCAATACGTTTGTAGGCGGGCTTATGCTCGGGCTCGTATCTTACCGCCTGGTGGTGCTTTGCAGGACGAGCGTACTTAGCGGCACCATTCACAAAAGGCTGCAGTGTAATGTACAAAAGGAGCACACCACAAGCTACAGCTATTGGTACAACCAACAGCCAGATGAGGGCTGGGTTCTCAACTAACTGCAGCCACTCTATGATCTGGTCTACCACCAGCTTTGCGTTCAACAGAACGATAGTTGTTGCGATAAGCCATGCGCCGGTTTTCATCCAGGGGCCAATTGCAAACTCACCCATGCGCTCTTTGTTACTTACAAAGTGTATGAGCGGGATAACAGCAAAGCCCAGTTGAAGACTCAGTATTACCTGGCTTAGCACTAAAAGTTCACCTGTCTGGTCTTCTCCAAAGTACAAAATCACGAATAGGGCAGGGCCAACTGCCAGTAAACGTGTGATCATGCGGCGCAGCCAGGGCTGTATGCGCAGGTTTAGGTAACCTTCCATCACGATCTGGCCAGCCAAGGTGCCGGTAAGGGTAGAGCTTTGTCCGGCGGCAATAAGAGCTACTGCAAAAAGTATAGGAGCCCATTTTGTACCCAGTAGCGGTGCCAGAAACTCATGCGCATCCTGTATCTCTGTTACATTATGGATTCCGTTCTCATAGAAAGCAGCGGCAGCAAGTATAAGTATGGCTGCATTAACAAATAGGGCCAAGTTCAGGGCCACAGCCGAATCTACAAAATTATACTTGATGGCACGCCAAATCCCTTGGGGAGTGCGGTCTATTTTGCGCGACTGTACGAGCGAGGAGTGCAGGTACAGGTTATGTGGCATCACAGTAGCTCCAATTATACCAATAGCAATATAGAGCGCATCGTGGTTCGGTATGGAGGGTATAAATCCGGTTACTAGTTCACCTACATCAGGTTTTGCGAAGAACATCTCCATTACAAAAGCCCCGCCTATAATAGTTACCAGCGCCAGCACAAAGGCTTCCATCTTACGCATTCCTTTATTTATCAGGAACAGCAGCAGGAAAGTATCTAATACTGTTAAGGAAACTCCCCAAAGCAGCGGCATACCGAATAGCAATTGCAGCCCAATGGCCATACCCAACACCTCAGCCAGGTCGCAGGCGGCAATAGCAATTTCGGCTAACACGTATAGCGGAATATTAATGAAGGAAGGATAGCTTTCACGGGAAGCCTGAGCCAAGTCTTTGCCACGTACTACTCCCAGGCGGGCGCTCAGGCTTTGCAGCAAAATAGCCATCAGGTTCGACATCAGCAGCACCCACACCAGCTTATAGCCAAACTGGCTGCCCCCGGCAATATCGGTTGCCCAGTTGCCTGGGTCCATATAGCCCACGCTAACCAGATAGGCAGGACCTAAGAAAGCCAGCAAACGCCTCCAGAAGCCAGTTGGCTTTGTGGTGTCGATGGAGGAGTGTACTTCTTCAAGCGATCTGCCGGTGTGGGTTTCCTGCTGTAACATACGTGATCTGAGCTTTAAGTTAGGGGCTATTTTACTGTATATTAGGCAGATAAGTAGATATTCCTGCATACTTCGTTTGAAAGGAGAAGCTGCTTTTTACCGTTTAGCTCTACCTCCAGCGAATTGTCGTACAGAATTTTATCAGTAACTTTTATATGCGAACCGAGACCTATACCTAGCTTGTCAAGGTACTGCAGGAAGAGGGGTTGCGAGTCGTTTACGCCTACTACTTTACCTTCGTCGCCTGTGTTCATCTCGCCCAAAAGTTGTTGCTTTTTCAACTTCATTTCCCCGTTTTCTGTAGGGATTGGGTCGCCATGAGGGTCGAACTTTGGGTAACCTAAAAACTCGTCCAGCCTGTTGGTTAGTAGGGTAGAGGAGATGTGCTCCAGTTCTTCGGCTACTTCATGCACTTCATCCCAGTTAAACTTTAGCTTTTCTACCAGAAACGTTTCCCACAGTCTATGTTTTCTGATGATCTGCAGGGCTACCCGCTCTCCCTGTGGAGTAAGCGACACACCCTTATACTTTACATAGTTAACAATATCCTTGGCGCTCAACTTTCGGAGCATATCAGTAACAGAGGCAGCTTTAGTTTCCAGCACCTCTGCAATTGCGTTGGTGTTGACCTCCTGCTGGCCATTGTCTGATAGCTTGTAAATGGCTTTAATGTAGTTCTCTTCTGTATAACTATGCACTTCCGTATCTAATTGATGTAGTTAGAAAGTGGAAATCTGAAAATGCCCAAAGCGAAGTTAGGATAAGCTGTCAAAGCATAGAAAAAGCCTAGCAATCTTAAGCCACTTTCACATTTCCACAACAGATATTCTTACCAGCGGATTAATGCTGAGGCCCATGTAAAGCCACTGCCAAAAGCTGCGAGGCATACCAGGTCTCCTTCCTTGATGCGGCCTTCCTCATAAGCTTCACTAAGAGCAATAGGCACAGAAGCTGCTGTTGTGTTGCCATACTTTTGGATGTTGCTCATTACCTTCTCGGTTGGTAGTCCCATTTTCTGCTGGATAAAGGAGGTGATGCGCAGGTTTGCCTGATGAGGAACCAGCAAATCAATATCTTCCGGCTTATATCCGTTCTTGTTCAGAGCCTCTTCGATTACCTCTGGAAAGCGTGTAACAGCGTGCTTGAACACCATATTGCCGTTCATGTAAGGGTAAACACTTCCATCGTCGATCATCTCGTGCGTGAGTCGCTCTTTCTTGTTGCTGTTAGGAGCGGTAACAGCAAGTTCTTCTGCAAACTCACCATCAGCGTGCAGGTGCGTAGACAGTATTCCTTTGTCGTTGCTGTCGGATGGGCTAAGCACTACGGCACCAGCACCGTCTCCAAAAATAACAGACACACCACGTCCGCGTGTAGAGAAGTCCAAACCAGTAGAATGAATTTCTGAACCTACCACCAGTATATTGTTGTACATTCCGGTCTTGATGAACTGATCACCAACCGAGAGGGCATACACAAAACCAGAGCATTGGTTACGAACATCCAGTGCAGGTATATTTTTTAAACCAAGTTCGCGCTGCATCAATACACCGGAGCCTGGGAAAACATAGTCTGGGCTAAGGGTGGCAAACACAATCATGTCGATGTCCTTTGGCTCCAGCCCAGCCATTTGAATGGCTTTTCTGGCAGCTGCGGCACCCATATTGGCAGTTGTGTCTACACCTTCCTGAAAATAGCGGCGCTCCACGATACCTGTGCGCTCACGAATCCACTCATCCGAAGTGTCCATCAGCTTCTCCAGGTCTTTGTTAGTTACCACATTTTCAGGTACGTAGTGGCCAACGCCTGCAATTCTAGAATTACGCATATTTATAGGATGTATTTAGTGACAAATATACTAGTTTTTGATACTTTAGGCTAGTCTAAAAATAAAATTTAAAACTATTAATCAATCCTTAAGATTGGCTTAATTAATTCAAGCAGTTTTATCTCTTCCTGATCCCAGAAAATATCTTTAGGTATACCAAAAGAATAAAACTGCTGTTGCCGTATACGGTGCAGTAAATCCTCTGGGCTGATCTGCTTGAAATCTATCGATATGCCTGCGCGATTAGCCTCCGTTATACTTTGCCAAAGCGGGTTTTGCTGTACCAGCATAGGTAAGGCATACGCCATATACTCATACAATTTTGTAGGGATACAACGCTCCGTACTTGGGTTAGGCTGATAAGGAAGCAGGCCAATGTTGCTTTCTTGTATACTTTGCAAAATCTGTTGGTGTGGCACTAGTTTATCTCCCCCTATCAGCTGCACATAGGGCAAATTTGAAATTAGCTGTTGTAGCTGCTGTAGTGTTTGCTGGCGCGAGCTGTACCCTATGATAGTAAGAGCAGTGGAAGCATCCAGCCGGTGCAAAGACGTTGCTAACTCAACTGCCTCAAATATGCCATAAAGCTCTGATATGGTGCCGGAGTACAAAAGTTTGAGAGGCTGTTCTCTTAGTCGTACTGGAGTTACCGGCACATGGTAAGTAGGAGCCTGCTTGTACTTGTTCCCAATTACGGTATAATCACCTTGTGGCAGGAAACGCAGTTCATCGGCATAGCTTTGCTCCGCCAACAGAAAATGCTCTATGGCAGGGGCCGTTTTAGACTCTACCTTACCTACTCGGTAAGCTAATATCTGGCGGAGGATAGGAGGGTAGTTCTGTTGGGATGTCAGGTTGAGCGTATAGTTTTCCTGCACATCATAAATTAGTTTTGCGCCATGCTTCTGACAGTACCGTTGGCTAGGCAGCAGTAGTTCGTGGGTGCAGGCAATGATAAGATCTGGCTTAAGCTCGTGAAGTAGTTGCTCGTACTTGCCCTGTACCAAAAAGCGACTTAGACTGAGGCGCTTGAAATTGAAAAGAGGATGGAAGTATAGATTTTGTGGTGTACCATAGGGCTGAGGTGCTTGGAAACCTACAATATGAATTTGGGTTTCTGAAAGCTTGCTTAGCGACAGTCCCAGTTTTTCGTACATCCGGGTGTCGTTTATGGGCTTTAGCAGCGAAGCAATCAGGATTCTCTTTTCGGACATCCATCAAAAATACTTACTTTTACGCAATATTGAGTAACTAGCATATTTTGAAAATGGAGCTAAGACAAATCATAGAGCAGGCATGGGAAAACCGTGAGCTGCTAAAAGAATCAAATACCGTTGAAGCGATTCGCTCAGTTGTTGAAGAGCTGGATAAAGGTAACATACGTGTTGCTGAGCCTAACGGTGATGAGTGGACAGTGAATGAGTGGGTAAAAAAAGCTGTGCTTTTATACTTCCCGATCCAACAAATGAAAACCATAGAGGTTGGTCCTTTTGAGTTTCATGATAAAATTACTTTGAAGCGCAATTATGAGCAACTGGGAGTACGTGTAGTGCCTCATGCAGTAGCTCGTTATGGCTCTTTTCTGGCTAAAGGCGTAGTAATGATGCCATCTTATGTGAATATTGGTGCTTATGTAGATTCTGGCACCATGGTAGACACATGGGCTACAGTAGGAAGCTGCGCACAGGTTGGTAAGAACGTGCACTTAAGTGGCGGTGTAGGCCTGGGTGGTGTATTGGAACCAGTACAGGCAGCTCCGGTTATTATTGAAGACGGTGCCTTTATCGGGTCAAGAAGCATCTTGGTAGAAGGTTGCCGCGTTGGTAGAGAAGCCGTAATTGGCGCTGGTGTAACGATCACGGGAAGCTCTAAGATCATTGACGTTACGGGCAGTGAGCCGAAAGAGTATAAAGGTTATGTACCTCCTCGTTCCGTTGTTATCCCTGGCTCTTACACCAAGAAATTCCCTGCAGGTGAGTTTCAGGTGCCATGTGCGCTAATTATTGGGCAGCGTAAAGAAAGCACAGACCTGAAGACGTCTCTGAACGATGTTCTGCGCGACCATGCGGTAGCTGTTTAGTAGCTATTAATTTTCTTTTAAAACAAAGCCCCCTGGAGCTACAGCTGCAGGGGGCTTTGTTTTGTTCTACAAAAGGTTTGCTCTATTTGCTTAATACTAACTTCATAGTCTGAGATCTTTCCTGAGATTTTACCCTAACAAAGTATAACCCTCTTGGCAGGTTTTCTCCGTCAAACTCTATTTTGTTGATCTCGCCAGCTACGGCATCGCCTTGCTTCAAGTCCAGCTGTGCACCTTTGCTGTCGTAAAGTACCATTGTGTACTGGCCTCCCTCCAGCAGAGAGAAATAGACTGCAGTTTTTGAGGAGAAAGGATTAGGGTATGCGGTCCAGTCCATGTAAACAGGGCATACTTCAGGTGGAATGCCATCAGAAATCTGTACACCCACTGCATGCGTCTCATTGGAGGCAAGCACTACAGCGTCTGATTTATAATTAGCCTTACTGCTTGTTACGTTGTTGTAGCTACCATCTATTAAGGTTCTGACCGGTCCAAATGCTATACTGGGTGCAGCCGACTCCTTGTAAACAATGTTGCCTCCATGCTCCTGCGAGTTGGTGTAAATGACTTTAAGCTTACCAATCTCTTCATTCAGAATAACAATTGGCCTTGTTCCGGACTGTGATACCTCATAAAGGTCGTCCCACGTGCCGGAAGGCCGGCGTACCAGGAGAGCTATTCTTGGATATCCTTCTTTGTTATACTCTGTTTTCACGGCACAGTATAAAGTGCCATCGTCAGCAATAGCTAGGTTTAAGTGATCATCTGCCATACCCAAACCTACATTTAAGGCAGATTGTGAAGCTGGTACTTCATCCTCAGACCAAGCAGTAGGGTCTGCTCCATCTGTATGTGTTCTAAAGCCGAATCTCTGTTTGTTTAGGTTTGACCACATAACACCAACTTTACCAGGCATAGCTACTACAGCCGCAATGTCATCTTCGGTTACCTCGGTAGCCAAGGTGATGGGATCACTCCAGGTAGTGTACGGTGAATCACTCCAACGCACTTCAACGCTTGAGGTAGCATCAGATGCTAACCACATTCTTCCCTTGCTGTCTATGTCAATAGTTGCCGTTTCTGCTCCTCTGTCCAGCCTCAGGCTCGATGGTTCTGGTCTTTTAGACCAGAACCTGTAGGTGTTTTGTGCAGGAACATGTTCTAGTGATGTGAGGTATATTAGGTCCTTTCCTCGGTACAGAAGTACGTGGGCCACATTGCCTACTACCTTACAGTCGGCGTTGTAGGTAATACTGGAGAGGGTAAGCACCCGTGTCCATTTCGTGTCATCAAGTCGCCATAAGTGTGTGCCCTCTGCGTCTGCTAACACTGTCCAGGTCTTACAGGCGTGAGTCCATACCTTAGATTGCGGTTTCTCACCTGTGTTCTTTGCAACTGGTAACGGAACTAATTCTGTTACAATATCCGGCCCAGGAGGTTCCTGAGAGAAAGCATGAAGAGAGAAAAGAAAAGCACAAAAAAGAAGAGTAAATCTTTTTACCATAGCAGGGCGATTTGTAGTTAAGCGATAATCTGTTGCGTCATTACTGGTTTCCAACATCTACTAGGGTCTGGGCAAAATTTTGCCAAAGACCCTGTTATGCCTATAGGGATATAGTTTAGTAAAATAATAATTGGAGTTTGGTTGCTAAAAGTAACTATGAGCATGTGTGCTTGCTTATATAGTATATGTGTTTTCTCTTATTTAGTTGTGATAATTCCTTTTAATTTTTGTGATTTTACAAAAATTAACGTTAAGCTATAATTAGTTTTACTTTTGAAGCAATTAGGCTGAGATGTCTCTACTGTGGATAGGTAGCAAAGAAGAGAGTGGTACTAGAAATTTACACAGTGATAGAGGGAGGATAACTATCATTTATAATAAGTTTCAGGATGAGGCAATTGACACAACTTGTTCTGAGTTACTCTTTTGCAGTGAGCGGCTTTTAGGTGTTTTAAAGTTCATAATTTTCCTGAAGTTGTGATCCATGATAGGGTACTGCTTAAAGCGCAGGAGTTTGTAGTTAAGTGCCTGAAGCTTAAGTTGGTTTTGTATGGCCTCCTCGGAATTAGTTCGTAAAAAAAATACGTTTGAAGAGCAATGGTAACAGCTTTTTCCCAAAGTAGAAGATACTCATTAAAACGTTGACCCTGAATGAGGCTAGACTAGTGCTGTTTTAGTTAACAATGCAATGATAAGGCACAAAAATCTCTAAGTGCTCTCCTGTTATAAATTTGTTACTGGTAATAGAATTAGAGTGTTTTCTGTATGCAGCTAGTGTCTCTGGTGTACATGCAATGGGATAGCTGCGCGCAATCCTGACCCACATTTCCCAGTCTTTGCCATAGGTAATGCTATAAAAGCCGCCTAATTTTTCGTTCACTTCTCTACGTACAGTTATGGCAGCATACAGTATCTGTTGTCGTTTGTCAATTCTTAACAGCCAGTTTGGAATTAGTCCGGCTTTGGGCAGTTCTTTACTCTTTTCAGATACTCTCTCGTCAATACCGCAATACCTGCTGAAGGCTGCTCTTGCTTCGGGAAATTGTTCGAAAAGGGCTGTAATAGCACTGTAATAACCCTTTGATACCAGATCATCACCATGCAGAAGATGAACAAGCTGCCCTTTGGAGCGGTTAAGGCATGTCTCGGAGTTGTGTAGGCTACCTACCTTTTTTTCTTGCCTGAAATAGTTTACTCTTCCCTTTCCTATTTGCTTAACAATGGTCTCTACGTCTGCATCTGTACTGGCATCATCTACCACCTCAATTTGCCTTAGTTCTTCAGGATGGCACTGGCTTAGCACGCTCTTTGATGTCCCTGGCAGGTATTTGGAGCAATTGTATGCCGGAATCATAACAGACCATCGAGGTACTTTCCCTCCAGGAGCCTGGGTAGAATGGTAGGAGGTGAAGAAGTATAAAAGCCATGTAAACTTTAACTTTTGATGGAGCCTTAAAGCACTTCAAGCTTTAAATGTAGGTAATATGTATAATTAAATTAATACTAGCTGAAGTACAGGCTTATAAGGGCTTCTGGTGAATTCTGGCTTAAATAAACACAGTATTATCTTAGATAAAACATGATGTAGAAATAAAATGCTCAGGGAGCGAGCATGAAGTGCTGTCCCTGTGCATTTTATTGTAAAACATACAATACCCTAATTTGCTAGTTGCGGATTGTATGCATTGTAAAGTATAAGCCTATTTGTTTAGCATCAGCCTTACTGTTTTAGTTTTGTAAGGAGTTATAAGTCTTACCAAATACAGTCCTTTCGGAAGTGCTGAACCATCAATTTCCACTTTATTTACCCCCCCAGCTACCCCTATACCTTGCTTCTCAGCACTCACTTGATTGCCCTCTACATCGTACAGGACGAGAGCGTATTCATCGCCCTCATCAAGAGTAAAGTTTATAGTTGCCTTATACTGGAATGGGTTGGGGTAGGCTATGAGTTCTTCTTCTGCTGCTTTGGTCGCTGCAACTATATTGCTTGTTGAGGTCGCAGAAATCTCATCAGATGCCAGTACAGAGTATGCCTGATTACTTGACGAAGCAAAGATGACAATATCAGAGCTGTAGTTGTCCTTCATACTTGTGGCGTAATCACAGGTTTCGTTTATCAAAGGTAGTTCTGCTCCGAAAGAAATGTTGGATGTATGTGACTCTTTATAAAAGATACCCGCAGCTCCACGTGCGGCATACACAATCTTCACTTTGCCTAATGCCTCATTCAAGATTACTATTGGCCTGTTTCCATCGTCAGAAACTCCGTACAAACTGTCCCAGCTACCTGAAGGGCGGCGTACCAGCATGGCTATCTCAGGGTTTTCGTCTCTGTAGCCTGTTTTTACAGCACAGTATAACGTGCCATCGCTGGCGATAGCCATATTCAGGTGGTCGTCTGCCATTCCATCACCACTTTCAATAGCAGAATGACCGGCAGGTACCTCATCCGCAGACCATGATGCGGGGTCTGTGGTATCGTTGTGTGTTTTAAAACCAAACCTCTTCGTATTCTGGTTAGACCAAAGTATACCTGTCTTCTTTAGAGCTGGCATATAGATTACTGCACTTATGTCATCGCTCGTGATGCCAGAGAAGATAGTAACAGGGGCGCTCCAGCTAGTATATGGTGCATCACTCCATCTGGCATACACGTTATTGTTACCGTTGGACACCAGCCACATTCTTCCGTTTCCATCTACATCAATGGTGGCTGTTTTTACCCCCAGGTCGAGCTGCACTGTTGTTTTAGCGCTTCTTTGTGACCAGGTTTTATAAGATGCTGAGGCGGCGTCATACTCAACCGATACAAGCTCTGATGCGAGGGACTCACCTCTGTATAGGAAGATATGGACCACGTTATCGACCACTTTACAGTCAGCTTTTGTGTACGCGCTTGTCGTAATTGTGGAGACTTTGGTCCATGTGGTACCATCAAGACGCCAGATGTGTGTACCTGTACCGGTTTCAGGTAAAACAGCCCACCATTTCCCTTGATAAGTCCAAACTTTAGACTGTGGCTGATCACCTAAATTGATATGTACAGGTACAGTGCCAAGCTTAGTTACAGAAACAAAACCTTCGGTTCCGCTGCTTGGCTGTATCGTATAAGTCTCACCTGAAGTATAACCTGATGCTACGGCATTGCCTGCTGCATCCTGAATGCCTGTTCCGCTATTTTTTAAATCTAGGCGTAGTGTCCCGTTGCCCTCAATGCTGTTTACAGTAACATCGAAGGTAGTGCCACCTGTACCCGAAGCAGCTACAGATGCTATGGTGGCTGAGAGGGTGCCTGATGTAACTGTAGTCATGAAGTCATCTTTGTCTACACCACTAACACTTTCAGAGAATGTAGCTCTATAAACTACCGAAGTAGCACTTGTTGTGCTGGTTGTAGGAGACTGACGCTTTATACTTACTACAGTAGGGGGCGTCTGGTCTGTCGGATTTTGAGTGAAGTTAGCGGTGATGCTCTTGTCGGCGTTCATGGTCACCGAGAGCGGGTTTGTGCTGCCCGAGGCGTCTCCGGACCAGCCGGAGAACTGGTAGCCCGACTGCGGGGTGGCCGTGAGGGTGACGGTGCTGCCGCTGGCGTAGGAGGCCTGGTCGGGGCTCTTGGCCACCGATCCGCCCGAGGTGGCGCTTACGGCCAGGGTGAAGCTCTGCTCAGGGGGCGTGGTGCCCTGCTCGGTGACGGTGAAGGTGACGGTCAGGGGCGTGCCGGCCGTGCCGCTGCCCTTGGCCCCGGAGTACGGGGTGGCCTTGAGCGTGTAGGTGCCTGTTGCCGGCGGGTTCCAGTTGCCGTAGTAGTAGTTGCCGCTGCCGTTGTCGCCGTGCAGGGCGTAGGGGGCCGCGTTGTCGGTGTAGGTCTTGCTCTGCGTCCCGCTCAGCTCGAACTTCACGCTGCCCACCGTGGCCGGCGAGGTATTGGCTCGGACGTTGAGCTTGGTGTGGGGCAGGTCCGCCAAACTTATGACTTCCCCGTCTGCGATCGTACGGATGTCCAGTTCGGTGTGGGAGTCAACTAGGGTAAAGCTAGTGACTTGTTGACCCTCTGTCTGGGTGGAGAAAAGACCACTAGTATTTGAATTTTCCCAAGCATTCTCAAAGGGTGCATAAATCTCTCTTGCTACTACATCAGCAAAGGAGATTATACATACAATGAGGGTCAGCATAATTGTAAACTTGTTTTTCATGAATAACAGTTTTCTTGAGTTAAAACATTCTTTTATTGTACTATGATTGTTATGATTAATAGCAGTGCAAGTAGACTTTAGGTAGGTAAAATAGCTTTGGAATAGCTATACGTAAAACTTAACATAAGTATAACATTATGTGATCGTTTTGTATTAAATATATTCGAGATTAAATGCTTTACTTAAAAAGTACTATCAAAATGAATCATATGACTTCTTATTGTTAGTGAAGTGATGATGGTGATTTATGATTCTAAAAGCTTGATAAATAATATTTTGCATAATTTTAGGGTCTTTGCTGAGAATAAGAGCTGTAGTAGCATCAACCTTTTTTATGAGAGGAGAGGTGTAGAGCAAAATAACTGATAATGTATTCTATATTATACTTTGCTGCTGTCTGTATAGCTTGATGGTTGTGATTATTATTTAGTATTCTTAAGAATACATTCTAAAATAAAGTCCAAAGCGCTGGTGCATAAAACTATACTGCTTACTTTACCTTCTGCCATCCATGGTACGAAATTGTGGCGGAAGCATTCTAGTAAAGCTAATAGGAACTGTACAGTCGTTCCCGGTATAGTACCGGATATTACGTAGAACCTGTTCCTGCTGGGCAAATTCGTACTCACTCTTCTTCAAGACCTGGCGTAGACTTTGGTTAGTAACGCGATGGTCCAGTAGCACTTCATTCCTATTATGAAGAAGGTATTTTCGGGTGAGTTGCCAGAACAGTTCCATATCTTCGGAGTAAAGAGCGGTATACATGCCAACATCTTCCACTGCTTGCTTCCTGTACATTACGGTGGGGTGGTATACCCAATAGGTAAATATTAGGTTGTAGTATAAATGTTCGCTCTGGAACTTGTCTATTCTTATTTCTTGGCCATCCTCTGTAATTACCCTTACAAGTGATGATACCATCATGCACTGCGGGTGCTCAAGAAGATAGTTGATTTGCGCTTCCAGCCGGTAAGTCTTTGGATAGCGGTAAGGTACAAGAGCTAATTTTAGGAGTTGGCAGGTTATATCATTCTCCATGTTCTCTCGCTCCAAGTATGTCTCTAGCCTTTCCAGGAAAAACTTTCTTACTAGGTGGTAATGGCCATCAACTCGCACTTGTACAACTATCGATCCCGTCCGCAGTCTGTACTTGTCCTGATGTAGAAAGGAGATGGTAAACTTGCTCTTTTAAATACATCTTATGTAGTAGAGCCTGATCTTTATAAAGCTGTAGTTCTTTTCTAAAGCTTTCCTCAAAGCCGCCCACTTTCACTAACACTTTCTTTGTGAACTTTAGTCCGGAGGGGCATGGCGCAGCACCTGATCCCAGCGGGTAGAGGTGGGGCAGTAACTCTGTCGGCAGGTAGAGCCTGTCTTGCGGTGCTCCTATAGGCATAAGTTTATCTTGCTTCTGTGTGTCGCTCCTCCAGCGGTACCCATATAATGAGGCTTCAGCATCCACAGCTATAGCTGGATGCTGCTGGAATATATATAGTGCTTAAAACTGATGCTAAAGATTTGTTATAAAGTTGTAAGTAGATCGAATTTGCAAAGTAAATACTTGCAGTTTGCTTCCGCTAGCCTTGCATTAGGTTTTAAGTTGTTGATTTACAGATATTAGAATATTTGTGATATTTCTGGCCACTCAAATTTGTGATTTGAGCTGCCCCTAAATTGTAATTCTTTATATTCCTAGCTGTCAATTTAATATAGGACAATTGTTGCCCATTATTAAAAAGTACAGTTACGGCTTTACTTCTTTTCATGAATATAGGAGAGGTGTCTTAATCTTAATAAATTGTGTTTGATTCCAAGCTCCAGTCAATTGCCATGTAGGCTGGGTCCTTGGAGTAGCTTCAAAATGTTCTAATAATAAAACAAGATTTAATTTAGTGAATATATGACTTTTTTGGTTCCACAACTTGTGGAATATGTTGTATTTATAAGAAGATGTGGCTATTTATAAAGATTCTTAGGGGGAAATTGGTAAATGGTTTTCAAATCTGAAATAGGCTCCTTTATCTTTGTCACAGTCAAATGAACGAAATATGCAAATAGTCTCTAGGTTTAAGACTTTGCTTTTTAGTTATGGATCATGTTGAATTTTAGAATATTGTATTGCTTATGAAGAAAATTTTAGGCCAATCTTAATATAGTAAAAAGCATATTTTAAAATCGTTTTAATCATAATAGAAAAACAGTTATATAAGCTGCTATAACAAATTATCAACTTTATTAAATTTTATAACAGCTCAAATATCATTTTCACCTTTTAGCCAAAGAAAAATGAATTCAAGATTGAAGTATTTCCTTATGCCCCTACTTGTAGGTGCAGTGACCTACTCTTGCGAACAAAAAGACCTAGAAGAAGCAAATCCTAACGGCGAGCTAAGCGCAGAGAATACAAGTAACGCCACATCTGCGAACCTGATGTTCAACGAGACATTCGAGGGCAGCTCGGTCTTTGACGGCGCCAGGCTGCAGTCGGGCGCCAGCCACGCCTTCCAGGTGGTGGGCACGCCAGTGTTCTCGGGCTCCAAGTCGGGACGCTTCGAGCTGCGCGACTCCGACCCGGAGGCCAGCAACGGCACCCGCGCCGAGTACTTGTTCCCTGAGAACTCGGTGGGCAAGGAGCGCTGGTACTCCTTCCGGGCCTACTACCCGTCGAGCGGCTACAAGACCGACAGCAACAACGACATCCTCAACCAGTGGCACCAGGGCTCGGGCACGGGCAGCCCGTCCTCAACCTTCCGCGTGCGCAACGACCGCTTCCTGATGCGCATCGGCAACACGACCGAGAGCCGCAAGGAGTACGACCTGGGCGTGCAGGCCAAGGACACCTGGCACGAGTTTGTTTTCCATTTCGTCCACTCTAATGGCTCGGACGGCCTGGTGGAGGTGTGGCACAACGGTGAGAAGGTGCTCACGGTGAAGGGCGGCAACATGTACGACGCGCCGCTTCCGCGCTGGAAGGTGGGCATCTACAAGGACGACTGGAACGGCAGCGAGACCACCGACTCCAAGCAGCGTGTCTTCTTCCTGGACGACGTGCGCATGGGCAACGAGAAGGCAACCTTGGCCGACATGTCCTCTGCACCGGTGTCAGCTCCACAGCCATCTGAACCAGCAGCACCATCAGAGCCAGCTCCGTCTGAGCCTACTGCACCAGAGGCTGACCTTACATTGCCTGCACCTGGAACAGATCTGCTTTCTGGCGATATCACAGGCTTCACGCTGATTGATTCAGAGAGAGAGAAGGGCGTGCTGTCGCTGACAAACGGCACTACTCTTAGCCTGAGCTCTCTGGAGAACACTAAGCTGAACATCCAGGCTAATACTGCCTCGTCATTTTCGGGCAGCGTGAAGTTTGAGTTGAGTGGCGCGCAGAGCAAGTCTTACACTGACAACGCGGCTCCTTACGCCCTGCACGGCGACAACGGCAGCGGCAACTTCTACTACGGCAACTGGAACCCGCCGGCAACAGGCACCTACACGCTCAAGGCCACGCCATACTCGGCAGACGGAAAGGCCGGAACGCCTGTAAGCATTACCTTTAACATTACTGCGTCTGGTAACTCAGAGGTGAGTAGCTCAACAGAGCCTGTAACTTCTGAGCCAGTGGCCTCAGCTCCTAGTGCAAGTGCTGGCGATATCACAGGCTTCACGCTGATTGATTCAGAGAGAGAGAAGGGCGTGCTGTCGCTGACAAACGGCACTACTCTTAGCCTGAGCTCTCTGGAGTACACTAAGCTGAACATCCAGGCTAATACTGCCTCGTCATTTTCGGGCAGCGTGAAGTTTGAGTTGAGTGGCGCGCAGAGCAAGTCTTACACTGACAACGCGGCTCCTTACGCCCTGCACGGCGACAACGGCAGCGGCAACTTCTACTACGGCAACTGGAACCCGCCGGCAACAGGCACCTACACGCTCAAGGCCACGCCATACTCGGCAGACGGAAAGGCCGGAACGCCTGTAAGCATTACTTTTAATATTACTAAGTAATAGTTTGAATCTTAAAGAAGTGTAGTGACATTTGTTTTAATATAATATCCATATTTTTGAAAAAAGCAGCTAATCTTTAGCTGCTTTTTTTGTGCCTTATAAGTAGGTGGCTTCCTTTAAATAAAATGTTGGAATAATTAAACTTTGTTATGGGAGCACCGTAGTTGTTCTAGTGTTAGGATTTTAAGTTATTAGATATAAGACTATAAAGCTTTGTCAAACCTAGGTAAGGGAGTACTGCTGACAGCATTGCCTATCTTATTCACTCAAGTAGAAACAAAAAAGTTAGGCTATCATGATAGGTCTAGTGTGGCAGTAGAAGACTCAGCCACATTTGCGAACCTGATGTTCAACGAGACGTTCGAGGGCAGCTCGGTCTTTGACGGCGCCAGGCTGCAGTCGGGCGCTAGCCACGCCTTCCAGGTGGTGGGCACGCCAGTGTTCTCGGGCTCCAAGTCGGGACGCTTCGAGCTGCGCGACTCCGACCCGGAGGCCAGCAACGGCACCCGCGCCGAGTACTTGTTCCCTGAGAACTCGGTGGGCAAGGAGCGCTGGTACTCCTTCCGGGCCTACTACCCGTCGAGCGGCTACAAGACCGACAGCAACAACGACATCCTCAACCAGTGGCACCAGGGCTCGGGCACGGGCAGCCCGTCCTCAACCTTCCGCGTGCGCAACGACCGCTTCCTGATGCGCATCGGCAACACGACCGAGAGCCGCAAGGAGTACGACCTGGGCGTGCAGGCCAAGGACACCTGGCACGAGTTTGTTTTCCATTTCGTCCACTCCAACGGCTCGGACGGCCTGGTGGAGGTGTGGCACAACGGTGAGAAGGTGCTCACGGTGAAGGGCGGCAACATGTACGACGCGCCGCTTCCGCGCTGGAAGGTGGGCATCTACAAGGACGACTGGAACGGCAGCGAGACCACTGACTCCAAGCAGCGTGTCTTCTTCCTGGACGACGTGCGCATGGGCAACGAGAAGGCAACCTTGGCCGACATGTCCTCTGCACTGGTGAAGAGCGAAGAGTTAGTTGAAGATAAAGAAATCAAGTAGGCTTATTCCACTCAACCTGTTGTAGGTTCCATCATCAAAGTAATCCTGCAATTGCTCTATTTAATTTTTTTTTCCTTTCTACATACTGATGCAGTTCCTTATAGGAACATCCTTTGCTGTAATTAGCGGCATCAAAAGAGCTTCTTTCTAATAGAAGCAATCACAATTCCTATGCATGATACTAAAGAATGTATACTTGAGGAATTTTATTGGTATACCTTTTATAGGTTATAATATTCAAATAAATAATAAAAAAATATTTAGTAAGAAGGGTAACTTGTAGACTTAATTAAAGTAATATATAAGACTCAAATATTGTTATGAGGTCATTTCTCTAAGTTCAGGTGGCTCGCATTTACCGAATAGTTTTTTAGTTGTGTACTATTTTGCAGTTTAATTAAAAATATCCAAGTGTAGTATTGGTTACATGTAGTAGATTATAGGAAATTGACTGATGAAGCTTACTATTAGAAATATGCTTGGGTTGTTGTTCGCTTATATATTGATATGGAGCGGATTTGTGAGACGTGCACTGAATAAAGCCTTACAAGGTGACTACGTCCTGTCAATTTACTTCCATAAACCTACTAGAAGGGAGTTCGAAGCTAGTATCCGATGGCTCCAAAAAAACAACTTCAACTTTTTAAGCACTGCAGATCTTGAGAAGATTGTGCTACAGGAGTCACCTTTTCCCAAAGGTGCTGTAGTAATTACTGTGGATGATGGTTGGCAAAGTAATGAAGATTGTATAGCAGAGGTAGCTAAGAAGTATAAAGTACCTGTTACTATATTTGTTTCTACAGGCCCTGTGGAGGAGGGGGTATACTGGTGGTCTTATGCGCAGGAAGCAAGGAGAAGAAATATTAAATGTCTTTCCCTAAAGGCTTTGAAAAAGTTGCCTAATAAGTCACGTCTCGAGGAAATAGCTGAAATCAAAAACCTAATTTATTTAGACAGGGAAGCGATGACTATAGATCAAGTAAAAACGGTTGCAGATTCTGATTATGTATCTATTGGTGGACATAGCCACAGCCATCCTATACTTGTGAATTGTAGTGCTGAGCAGGTGCACAGCGAGATGAGTGTATCTAAAATAAAGCTCGAGTCTTGGCTTGAAAAAGATATTTCTTGTTTTGCATATCCAAATGGGGACTATGGTGAGCGGGAGATAAGGACTTTGCAAAGACTAGGATACAGGTTAGCATTCTGTAGTGAGCCAAGGCACTTAACACCGGATGTGCTAGACAAATGTTATCAACTTCCAAGATTTGGGTTTCTAGAGGGTGCCTCCTTTGCTGAAAATACCTGCCGGATGGTTGGGGTTTGGCAGCATACAGTACAAAGGTTTAAAAAACCTTCTCTAAAAGGATTGAAAGCAGAATTTGCCCCTGTACCTCATACAGAAGCCAGTGCAATAATGTAGAAGCTTGTGAAAGAATATCCTTATTGTCGCTTATCTGTGACTAGGTAGAATTTGAGCAGTTTTGATAGGAGATAAATTAAAGTATCACCCTTAGTAAACATTACTTTGCGTAGCATGAGAATACACTTCACTTCTTTCTCCCGTCGCCTTGCTATTTGGCCAACACTTCCACTTGGTGTTCATTTAAGAAGAGATGCTGATAAGCGCCCTTTTCCGCTTAATCAGGAAGGGTGTAGGATATATTCTCTTGCACGGCATGCCATCTGGAATGCTTGTCGCGCTTTTGGACTTGGGGCTGGAGATGTTATACTTGTGCCAGCCTATCATCACGGTTCCGAAGTAGAAGCTCTCTTACAGGCAGGTGTTCAAGTAAGGTATTATGAAGTTAACGATGCCTTGGAGCCAGACCCAGAAGAGCTGAAGGAGCAAATGGATCACAAAGTGCGAGCTTTATATATCATCCATTACCTGGGATTCCCACAGAATGCTGCGTATTGGCGTGAATGGTGTGATGTGCAGGGGATACTATTAATTGAGGATGCTGCTCAGGCCTTTCTAGCAACTGTTAATGGGCAGCCTGTTGGTTCGTTTGGGCATGTGGCAGTGTTTTGCCTTTATAAAACATATGGTATTCCTGATGGGGGTGCTTTATTTAGTATCGCCCCGCCTGAGCCACCTTCAAGTGTTCCTAAGTCAGGTTATTGGAGGATGCTAAAGAGGCATATAAATTGGGTAGCTGCACGCAGAGGCGAAGTAGGTTTTGTTCATATGCTGATAAAGCCTGTTTTTGCTTGGTGGAAGAGGATAAATGAGCATGCACATGCAGAGTTCGATTTAGGAAGTCCTGTGTTGCCACTTTCCAAAATGAGTAGCTATTTGATTCCTAAAATTGTTGATGAGAAATCTGCTGTTCAACGCAGAGAGAACTATAAATTTTTACTTAAGCACCTTGGGAATATGGTTCCCAGCCAGTTTGCTACGCTTCCAGAGGGAGCCTGCCCATTTGCTTTTCCGGTGCAAGTGCAAGATGCGAAGACTTTTTTAGAAAAGTTGAAGCGGAAAGGTGTAATGGGACTTTTGTTTTGGCTTAACCCTCATCCAACTTTACCGGTGGAGCAATTTCTTAGAAGCAAATCTTTACGTGAGCGAGTACTAGCGCTGCCAGTGCATCAAGAGCTTACCAGGAGTGATCTTGAAAGAATTGTTAAGGTAGTAAAAGCCTGTAGTGCTATCTCTGAAGTAGCCTCGGAACCTGTTGTTTCAGTTAATTACAGTTAGCTCACTTTCCAAATAATTACAGTATTCATCTTTCACAGTTATTGATAATATATGCAGGATAACACCACATATGAGGTTGTGAAGGTTTCTTATAGAGCAGTAGGTGTTGAAGTAGTTATTGGGGAGGGTGTTTATGACTTGCTCAATAATATTACTTTTCAGTCTGCTTGGGACAATCTCCTCGAGTCTTGTGCCTGGAGTACTGTATTCCAGAGTCGCAGCTTTGTTTCTACTTGGTATAATGTTTATCAAAATGAATATTTACCCATTCTTGTCAAAAATGAGAATGAGGGTGAATTGATAGGGCTTTTAGCCATGGCTCTGCCGTTGTCAGCCCTCAGAGAGTGTGATACCAAGACGGCTAAAGGCAGAATAGTTGGTGCAGGGCAATATGAGGCAGAGTACCAAACTTGGCTAGCACTAGAATCAAATGGGGAGTCATTCATTCAGGATGCTCTTTCAGCTATGAGAAAGCAGTTTCCTTTATGTGAAATTCAACTTCGCTATCTTCCTCCGAATACTCCTATAGGTTGGGCTATGGGCGAGTCAAAGTGGGTTAAGCGAGTAGTGTTACAGCCTAGCAGGCGTCCTCTCATGGATATGGGTATGCCTGATTTCAGCAAGCTGTTCAAGAAAAGTGAGTATAGAAATAAACTGAACCGATTAAAAAAGCTGGGCCTACTGCATTTTGAACGCATAACTGATTTTGAAACCTTCTCAGCAATTCTTCCTGAGCTGACTGTTCAGTACGATTTCAGGCAAGGGGCCATGTTTAATAAGAATCAGTTTAGGGAGAATTCTTCAAAACAAAAATTTCTTTTAGAGTTATTTGAGCAGGATCTGCTACATGTTTCTGTGCTAAGAGCAGGCAATGAGCTTTTAGCTTCTATAGTTGCTATAGCAGGCAAAAAGTGGGTGCATTTAGGTGGCATCAACATACATAGTCCATTCAATGCACATTATTATTCACCTGGGTTTGTGAATTTTCTGATGTTAGGGCAGCAGTTGGCACAGGAGGGGTATGCCGTTTTTGACTTGACACCAGGAGGTGATGCCTACAAAGAGCGAATGGCTACTAGACATGACCACGTGTATGAACTTGTGGTAACTAGTAGTTTTACATCCCATTTCAAAAGGCGCCTAAAGAAGCATATACATGATAGAATGGTGAAGACTGGGGTTAGGCCTATGAGTGTGGAGCTCTCATTAAGGAAGAAAAAGTATTTATTAAAGGAAAGGTTGAAAGCCTTAAAGCAGCCGAGAGATTTCCTCAGGTTTATTAACCAATTGGCTGGTAGTTCTAAAAAGACACCTGAAAAGCTTCTTAAGATCAGTTTAAATCCCGCTACAGCCACTTCTACCCTTGAAGTTAATGCTAATAACCTGAGTGATTTGCTGAACTATGAACCTGCTATAGGGTGCTTAACCCGCTGGGAGTTTTTGGAGGATGCAATGCGAAGGTTTGAGGTGGGGGAGACCTCGTATACCTGGAGCTTGGAAGGAAAATTAATGGCCTGTGTGTGGCATAGTGGAGGCAACGATAAAACGAATAATGAGCAGGCTGCAACTGTACTCCATAGTATTTACTTACATCCTTTTGCACAAGACAGATTAGGAGAATTTCTTTTAGCAGTAGGTAGAAAAGCATCTGAAGATAAACAAAATATTGACCTGTACCTTCTAAGCAGTCCAAGTTTGATCAACATGAACAATACACTTGAGGAATGGAAGGATTCATAAGAATCTTCTAAATAAATCCTAAACCTGTTCCAATACTACTACTATGAATAACTTACTTATCCATAAAGCACATATTAAAGAAGAAAAGGCTGTAGGTGAAGATGGTGTATTCATGTCTGAGGGATATGCTGTTTTTGACCTGCTTTATGATAAGGAGTTTCAGGACGCGTGGGATAAGTTATACGAGAACTGTGCCTGGGCTACAGTGTTTCAGAAAAGAACTTTTGTAACATCATGGTATCAAATCTACAGTAAGATTTACCTGCCTTTAATTATTTATAGAGTCGGGGGAGGCAGGCTTACAGGAATATTAACTTTAACGAAAAGTACGCGAGGGTTAATTACAGGAGCGGGCGCCGCTCAAGCAGAGTATCAAGTCTGGCTCACTTCTTCAGATGATGGAGGTGGATTCATCAAACAGGCCTTATCATTAATTAGGAAAAGGTATCCTAAAGATCGAGTACAGCTGAAGTACATTCCTGGTAAAGCTTATGTTGCTTGGGCAAAAACAGATTCTTATTGGAGTAAACGATGTTTTTTACGTGCGTTCAGACAGCCATTAATATTGGCTGATGAAGAGAAGCTTCTGGCTGAACTAAGAAAAAAGAATAGGAGAGAAAAAATTAACCGTTTAAAAAGACTAGGAGAGCTAGAGTTTAAGCGCATAAAAGACTGCAGCGAATTTACCTCCATTTTTGATGAACTGGCGCTGCAATTCGATTTCAGAAAAGAAGCTATGTTCAATAGGAGTTTCTTTCGAGATGACTCTTACCGAAAGGATTTTTTAGTTTCTCTGTTCAAAAATAACCTACTACATGTTACAGTACTAAAAGTTAATGGAGAGGTGATAGCTTCTAACGTGGGGGCTGTAGGAAAGGGGAGTGTGCACCTGCAGGGTATAAATTCGCATGCACCTTCTTATGCTAGATATTCCCCAGGCATTCTCCACTTCCTGATGTTGGGTAGATTGTTATCTGAAGAAGGGATCTTGGTTTTTGATTTGACTCCTGGTGCCGATGCTTATAAAGATGCCTTAGCAACTGATTATGCTGAGGCTTATCAAATTGATGTGGTTAGCAGAGCAGAAAAGTTAGAGATGATCTCTGCGCTAACACTAGTAGGCAAAGCCAAGGCTACTGCCTTAAGACTGGGGGTAAAGCCAGAGAAAATAAAAGGCTTGAAGTATGACTATTTACTTTTTAAAGAAAGGCTTGAAGGCTTTAAAAAGTTGGGGTTAGGAACAGTGTTATCTAACGGTTACCGGTTATTTAAGGGCGGGTTAAAAGAGCAGGTTTACCTTTTAGATGAGACTATGTGTGCAAACTCCGCAGGTAGTGCTGAGGTGATTAAGTGTTGCAGCCTGAACGACCTTCTAGCCTATGCTCCTGCTAGCCAAGATACCACAAGATGGGATTTTCTGAAAGAGGCGATGCGGAAACTAGAAAATGGGGAGCAATCATATACATGGTGCAGAGAAGGGAGGCTAATTGCGTGTGCCTGGTATAATGTTTCCAAAGAAGCTAATATGAATACACCGTTACTAAAGATGACACACTGGCAATCGGAAAGTAAAGATGACTTTATGATTTTCGGAAGTAGTATGTTGGCTACTCTTAAATGTAACCAGCTGTACATAAGCATTGATAAAAATAATATCCTGCGTAAAGTTGAAAATTTTCCTTTATTAAGAAGCAAAGGGATTTATCAGTAACTGCTTCCCTGTAACAAGTTTCTATTAGTATATATAACATATGATGTATTAAGTTCGGAAACTTATTCAACACTTCCGGGATATTAGTAAATCATTTTTTAGAACTTCATATATACTAAAATAAACTCTATTAGCTACAATGCCACGTAGCTAATTTGAAAATGCCTGCACCTTTACACTTTAAAATGTTATGTTTACTAGAAAAAAAGTATAATTGGCTTATTTGTATATAAATGTTATTAAATTATTAAATAATAAAGAATCAAAATACTCTAAACAGAGTATACTAATCATATTATTTATTGTACTTGATTAAGCGGAATGAAGTGTTGATTTATGTAAAGGTGGAGTCCAGAATCAAAGTCAAGGTATGTAGAAAGCAGTAACTTAATCTAATTTTTGCCTATGAAAGTGTCTCCAATAGCTGCGGTAGGTCAGCCTAAAAAATTACAATGGTTAGTCCGGCTTATGTGTTAAACACTAAATAGTACGATTATATGGTATTTAGTAAAGCTATATTACATGTTAGCTTTGCCTCAGAGAAGCTTTTGTAACTTCTGTGCCTCTACAGGTGTGACAATTTTGGGTTAAGTAAATTTCTTCTGCTTCTTCTTATAATTGATTACACAATCTATATATGTTCTGGAAGGCGAACTCTTACGTCTAAACTGTGAGAAATACTTGAGTATGTGTAGGTAATAGGTAAGATAGTTGACTAAATAATCCAAAATCAGCTAACGGTAGAATTTATTATTATAACATAATACTATTGAAGTTTATTGCCTCTCAGCTTTTATGCCTGTGTGTCTATGTAGTTTCATTCAAGGCACTCTTCAATTAATTAGCATAATATTAAAGTACACTGTTATGATTAATTCTAAACCTAAAATTTCTAAAGCTCATTTAGAAAGAGATGTAGTGACGCTTGTGCTTACTATTTTCATGTCTATCTACATCATTGAAAACGTTGTTTATATAGGTGCTGACTGGCTTATTCTGTTAAATGTGGTTGTTCTTGGCGCAATGATGATCTATATCAAGTCTCAGGCGCCAATCAAACTGTCAGAAAAGCGGAACCTACAGTTAACCAGGTTTATCAAGGCCTATGCTGTTCTTCTTTCTTTGGCAGCACTTCTGTACTTATTTAAGCCTTTGTTGTTTCTGACTTTGTTCCCTGACACGAATATGTTCTTAGCCTTTGTTTTAGGTTTTCCAACATTAGGGGTTCCGTTGAATTTAATTGTTGGTGCTGTCTTGAATAAAGTTAAATTGAATACAGAGAGAAGGAAAACTACATTAGTAGCTGGTGTAGGAAACCTTGCCCGCAATGTAGAGCATGAGCTTTATGGTCATGATATAAAAGGATACATTAAGGTTAAGAAAGAAGAGTGCCTTGTTAAGCCGGAGAAGGTAGTCGGAGAGCTCGAGCAGATTCATGAATACTTAAAGGATAACCCCGTTGATGAAATAGTTATTGCCATACCGGTTAAACCTTCCAAAAAAATACGTAACATCTTGATGGCTGCAGATCATTATGGGGTTAGAGTAAAGTACATTCCAGATTATCAAAACTTGTTCGGCGAACACTATAGAACTAGGCGCTATGGGCACTTAGAAGCTGTTCACGTAAGGCAGTTACCTTTGGACGGTACTGTAGCGTCGTTGTTGAAGACTAGCTTTGATAAAGTGTTCTCCTTTTTAGTGCTTCTGGCACTCTCACCCATATTCCTTGTTTTGGCCATTCTAATAAAGTTTGACTCACCAGGTCCTGTATTTTATTGTCCTATACGAATAGGGCGTGGAGGTAAGCCATTTAAGTGCTTTAAGTTTAGAAGTATGAGAGAAAGTGACAGCTGTATAGGAGGGATTCTGTCTACTCAGCAAAACGACCCAAGAATAACAAAATTAGGTAGGATCATGCGCAAGTATAGCATTGACGAATTACCTCAATTTTATAATGTTCTTTTAGGAGACATGAGCGTGGTAGGGCCAAGACCTCATAGAAGTCATCTAAATAGGCAGCTGCAGGAAAGTGAAGATAAGTATATGATAAGACACTACTATAAACCAGGTATTACTGGATGGGCTCAGGTAAATGGCTGGAGAGGCCCCACTGAGACGAAAGAGCAAAAAAGCCAGCGTACTCTTCACGATCTCTGGTATATGGAAAACTGGTCAATGAAACTCGATTTTAAGATTATTTACATGACAATTTTTAGCCGTAAGGTACATAGTAGTGCATTTTAGAGTAAAAACAGGCTTATGAACTAGATCTACATATTAATGTTAAAGTCAAAGGCTGGGCCACCTCACAAGTAGAGGTGGCCCAGCCTTTGACTTTAACATCTGGTAAAGATTTATCATTAAAGCTATAGGTGGCATGTTTAAAATAACACTTTGAAGTGTTGGTAAACTGCAACGCTATCTTGGGTCTAGTGGATCAGACCGAAGTGATTTCACATTGACATTCCCACCGCTAAAGCAGGTGGGATTCTTGGGCTACCTCGCTACTGCGACTGTATATCTCCCAAGCTGAAACGGTCTGCCCGACCGCCTTATTTCTTATATTACTAGCTGCGTTCACATCCCGGTGCAGGGCATGTTTGCTGCAGCAAAGGTAACAGCCGGCAAGTGCAGGCGGTAGAACATAGGGTAAGATCTAACCCAACAAAAGTGAAGGGATGTCGCACCACATCCAGAGCGTCTTTGCCCACATCGACGCCAAGGTTCTGACAGAGTAAATTCTTCATAGCTGAAAGGGGTTTAAGTGGACAAAAAACATTCATCTTCCGGGCCTACACTCACTCATGCCTGCGGATGGGGCAGCCGCTAGGTACTGTCCAGGCTTTTAAGATAAAGAGAAAGGGAAGGGCTTTCTCCTTCCCTTTCTGTTGGCTTACGTTTAAGAGCCTGATAAAATTGAACTTACGCTTATACTGCCAAAGATATGAGTGCGAGGGCTTTCTTTGGCATTTACTCGTAAATATAAAAAAACCGCACCAGTTGATGGAGCGGTTTGACACTGTTTGGTGTAGAATATTTTAATTCTGTTCCCATTGCCAATTAGAGGGGTGTATATCCTGAAACTTCTTGTCAAAAAGCCTTAAGGCTTCTTCTTTTGTATAATGACCTAACCGTACATTAGGCCAGCTGTCTACCTCATCCCTTCTAATCATTACTGGAAACTTAGGTGGGCCAAATTGTATCGGCACCTTTTCGTAACCTAAAGCCTGTAGAGCTGTAACTCTATGTTTACCGCTACTTACTGAAACTCGGTAATCTCTACCATCTACAAAAAAAGAGGCTTGGATATGTCCAGCGCTCATCTCATCTGGTCTGTAACCGTTCCTTTTGATCGAGTTGTAAATCTGTACCAGTCTATTGAAGGTTATTTCCCCGAATCCCTCAGAAACTGGGCCTCTGCTAATATGGCCAAACAAGTTTTTCTCTGTAATATGAAGTTCTTTTTTGACTTTCAGAAAACCCTTTCTGTTCAATCTGGCTTCTGGTAAGTTGCTGCTTTTCTTCGGACCGTAGTCCCATGGAGGAGCTAACTCTCTGCCATGTTTGTCTAAAGCTACAGCATTGGCCGGTTGCCATTTGTTATAATAATCTTCTAAAGGCGATCCTTTGTAGCTGGTGCAATTACCCTGATCGTATGCAATAAGGGTTTGTACAAATGGATTGTTAGGGTTACTTCCCGAGAAATCTATAGAAAAGCATTTACTGATAGGAATATCCATAACAAAGGGTCTTCCTTTTGAGCGGTAAAGTGCTTCTACGGGATCAATACTAGTACCGCTTAAATCAAAAAGCACATTGGATAATGTACTGCGATTTAGTTCCAGCCCAAAGCTATTCAGAAACATATTAGCATAATAACTTGAAGTTTTGAGCATGTTCATATTAACTCGAAGTAAGGTTAGTTCAAAGATTGAAAAGGTTAAACAGTGAAGTCATAAAAATGAATCAATCAACTACCAGCATATGCCCTCGTAATTTGGGAGGCATTCTATAGCCGAAACTCTAACTAAATCAATCACAGCATCCTTTTCTTTCAGAAGGTCATAATAGGGGGCTATTTCAAGGTTTTTATGGGTTATGATCACTACATCATTGTTTAGTAGTGCCTCTTCCAAATTCTGAGTAATTAGCTCTGAGAGGTGGGGCAAGCGTTCATTTATGAACGCTTTGTTAGCACCTATAAGCTTAGATAACCGCACATTTTCATCATAGATGGTGATCTGGTATCCTTTACCAATCAAGGTTTCAGCTAAATCAACTGCAGGGCTATATCTTAGATCATCTGTGCCTGCCTTAAAGCTGAGCCCTATGAAGCACACCTTCTTTTTACCTGTTTTGGCCACCATTTCATAAGCCATTTTCTTTTGATGCTCGTTCGACGCATCAATGCAGCCAAGTATAGGGGTGTTAACATAGTGATCATGGCCTAGTGTCACAAGCCCCTTTAAATCCTTAGGTAGGCAAGATCCACCATAAGCGAAACCAGGTTTAAAATATGCGGTTGAAATATTGAGTCTGGTGTCTTTACAGAAAAGCTCCATTACTTTATGAGAGTCTATAGACAGCGCCTTGCATACATTTCCAACTTCGTTGGCAAAGGCAATCTTTAAGGCATGGTAAGAGTTATTTACATACTTTATTAGCTCAGCGATTTTAATGTCTGTTATCTCAACCGGTGCGTTGAGACAGCTATAAAGTGAGGCAACCTTTTCTACGGCTTCTTCATTGTCACCACCAATCACCGTTACCGAAGGGTGGTAGTAATCCTTTACCGCCGAGCCCTCTCTCAAAAATTCCGGGTTAGACACAATAGAGAAGCTTTCCCCTCTATTTTTGCCTGAATACTCTTCTACTATTTCACCAAAGCGCTGATTGGTACCTGGTAAAACTGTACTTCTGATAACGATTGTATGAAAGTCATCTTTCTCTTTTAGAGCTTGACCAATCTGCTCAGCAGTTTTATAGATGTAAGATAAATTTAAGTGCCCGTGAGGGGAGGAGGGGGTTCCTACACAGATTATACTGATGTCTGTATTGATTACAGCTTCATCAGCACACATGGTGGCTGAAATTCTACCTTGTTCGAATCCTTCCTTAATGATAATATCAATATCCTTCTCCAGGATAGTTGGCACACCCCTGTTTATAAGGTCTACCTTAAAATTGCTAACATCAACGCCAACTACGTTATGACCGTTTCTAGCTAAACACCCTAAGCTTACACAGCCTACGTATCCAAGTCCAAATACTGAAATGTTCATGTTCTTAATTTTTATAGATGTTGATCTGTTCCTTCATAAAAACTATCATGTCATCCCAGCTTTCGAGTAACATATCTCTTGTGCTTAGCTGAGCTTCCTGATCAAAGTCCTTGGTAATGGTTTCGTTGATAAACGGTACTGCTGATTTTGCTGGTAAATGTTTTAGCACCTGTAGGCCCATCAATATTTCATTAGCCTTCATCTTCCTGATACCACAGTACACGCTAGGTACACCAAGCATGGCACCCTCTCTTGCCATACTGTCACCAGAGGAGATAACCAGTTTAGAGTAGTAAATAAGGGAGTGAATGTCTCCGACAGGCTCCTGCAGAATAATCCAGTTCTCAGGGAATTTGTGTGCAATGGTTTTATCTTCTAATGATAAAACAACTTTGGCACCAGAGTCTATTTCATTCGAGAAGCTGCAAACAATAGCGTCCTCCTGATCATAGTAGTTGAAGGACTTATTGCTTACTTCTCTTACAAATACATACTCGTGAGGCTTAAGATCATACTTATGAAGTATGTCAGTACTTGGTTTAAATCTTGCCGGGCTTAAGTAACTCCATTCTTTTAAACAATTGAAAATAGATGTTTTCTTGTCTTTCTCTACTATAGGAGGGAAGAACAACTGATTTGAAAACTGAGCATTCAATTTATTGACTTTGCCTCTCTCCGGGTCATCGTAAAACTGTATAATCGGCACACCTGCTATTTTACAGGCAAGTGCTAAAGGTATACTGCTTGCTGCAACACAAATATTATACTTGTTCTTTCGGATAAGTTCGAGGAATGTTAGCGTACGTTTGATGTTACCATCCCATATGATTGACCATTTTGTACCTCTACTGCTGCCCACTGGTATAGTTCTGAACCCTTCGTATTCGCTCTCTATTATTTTAGGTAGTTTCCCCCTCTGAAGATAACAAACGGTGATATCCCACTCATCTGCTTGCAGTTCTTTTGATAAGCCTTTAAATAGGTTGAGCTGGGCAGGGTGTTTGATGTCAAATAGTATTTTCATAGTGCATGTAGTAGCAGTTTAACAAGCTTTCGCAATTAAGCTAGGATAGGGTTTGACTGTAAATGTTAAACAGTTTGGTCGATATAAGTCGATTGCTGAAGGCTTCAATCACTGGCAACCTGTTCTTGATCCTTGGGTTAGTCTGAGAAAGGAAGTGCAGGCACTTAACATACTCATCTACTTTTTTAGGAATGATAAAGCAGTTGTCAGCAGTTGAGCAGATTGCTTTCACATCACCTACATCATTTGAAATGACCGGGAGTGAATTAAGGATTGCTTCTTTAACTACTTGAGGGCTTCCTTCTGTCTTACTGCACATAATAAGGGCATCTGCAGCCTGCATCAGTTTTGTAAGCTCCTCCCTTGTATATCCCTTCAACTCAATAAACTTAATTGATTTATCTGAAACCCTCTTTAAATCATCAACCACTTTAAAGGCAAAATCTGGGTCCTTCTCTTCACGAGTGAAGCTTGATGAGAAAAGTATAACGAAATCATTATTTCCCCAGCCATAATGCTTTCTTGTGCATTCTCGGTAATTAAGCTCTATATCGGTGTCTACGCCACAGGGAATAACAGTGCAGTTATGACGGAAATATTTGAGCATCTTCTCTGACACAACTATATTGTGAGAGGAGAAACGGGCAGCAAATAATGAAATACGTCGTTCTGATGCTTTGTTTATGTCGCTGCCGTGATATGTTACTATAATCTTGATACTTTTAAAAAGTATCAATCTACTGATTACTGCAACCAGCGCTGACAGACCATAGTGCACATGGATGATGTCTGTCTTATTCTCTTTAATATAATCTGCTAATTGATTTACAGCTTTCAAGTACCCCAATACTCCACCACTTCTTATCAAGAAATGTTCTATCTTGACACCGTGGTTTTTGGTAAGGGCTGCTGCCTGTTCTTCTACAAATGGATGTGGTTTGTCTGAGTTAGACCTACTTATGTATAATACCTCCATACGTTCAAATCTTATATCTTATTGGTGAACAGTAGGTGCATAGCTTGTTACTACACTCTTTGCTTGGCTGCTGTGCCCATAAGCAAGTGCTTCTCGATAGACAGATTCGAAGGATCTGCCCATTTGTTCCAGTGAGAATTTCTGGTAAATTATTTCCTGGCTCCTTTTGCCAAAGGATGCATATTTTGCTGAGTTGCTGAGTAGGTCCATCACCATGTCTGCAACCTCTTGTGCAGAGTGGTTTGATATTAAGTATCCGTTCTCGTTATGGTAAACAAGCTCTTTCGTTCCACCTTCCTCATTAGCTATTACAGGTTTTCCGAGGGCCATATATTCCATTATAGAGTTAGAGATACCTTCTCCGTTCATTGAGAATAATACACCTATGTCACATGCATTTACTAGAGCTTCCACATCATTTATCCTTCCAGGCAGTAGTATTCTGGAATTACCTTTGACTCTCTCCAAAAGCTCTTTATACTTAGCATCATCATGACTTTGACCAACTCCTATAAAAGTTACATCAGTTCTTCTCTTGGCAACTATCTCTGCGACCTCACAGAACAGGTCGTAGTTTTTGTTCGGTGAAACGGAGGCAGACATAACAACAGCATGCCGGGTAAGAATATTATACTTTAGCTTGATACGCTCCGGGTCTGGTAAGTCAACGAAGCGAGATAGGTTGATGCCATTATAAATAACGCGGCTTTTTTCTAATGGCGGTTTAAAAGAATCTAAGCCGGCTTTAGAATTAGAAAGTATAATTTTTGAACCGAAAAAATTGAGTTGGTCAATCAACCTGTCAGTAGACCACTTGTTAATACGTGGTGGAGCTGAGGTTATTTGACTGTTTATTATTGGAATTCCGTATCTTAAGACAGTTGGAAGTGTATAAAAAGTCTGCATGCGCCCCCAGGTATGAATGAGATGTGGGGAATACTCTTTACATATTTTATAGAACTGGTAAAAGACTGTAAAGTCATTTTTCTTCCACAGTTTTGGTAAAACCACATAAGGTACACCCAAGTCATAGAAGGAAGGATAATGTATTTCATCCTCTGTTAGTACAATTAAAAAATCATAGGCATCGTCCTCCTTTAGAAATGTTAGAAGCTCAATCAGCCGCCTCTCTTTACCTCCAGATCTCATGCTACCAATAAAGATAAGTACTCGCGTCTTCTGTACATTTAAAGTCATATAGTAAGCTCTGTTTTTAAGGTCTTGTACTATGGAATTCTGTTCTCAACCATGCTGAAAGTGCTGTGTGAGGAGGTAATGACGATGTCCTGCAAAGTTGCTTCACCCAAAGTGGGTGCACTCCGCGAAGTAGAAACGGCACCCACTTTACACCTAACAACTCTGCTAATCGCACTCTATGGTTCCCACCAGTACCGAGGCACAACTTGCCTTCTCGGGTAACATGTAGCCTCATTTCGCTTATGCTAGATTTACCTTGTTCTTTTTGTGTGAGATAGCCTTTTCTGTGCATCGACTTATAGGCAGCAATGAGCCTCTCGAAATACTTTTCTACTTCCTCAATGCTTCTACAGCCTTGAGGTGGGGGAGATACTCTTTGTTTTATAGCTGATATCATCAGTTCGTACTGTGGGGTTTCACTGTAATGCTGACCCTCAAGAAACATGGCTCGAACTGTTTCATGTATATCCCACTTTTTCGTGCCTTTGGGGACAGACTCGAAAATGGATGGGAGGGGATAAACCTGCGTCAAGTCCCAGTCGCCTCCCATACACAAGCGCCCATGTGGCGGGTATGCAAGACTACCGTGCAGCTTAATGTTCTCAAGTTTAGTCCAGAAAATTAATGGCTGTTTTGGTGCTGGCAGCAGCTCTATCTGTATTTCTACTGGGGCTTCTTGTAAAAGTGATACTTGGTATTGCAATGCATAAGGAAGTCTGCTAAGAAACCACTTGCCTGTTATGAGCTTGTTACGGACAGGCCTAGGAATAGCTGATTTCAGTAATGATGTATCCATGCAAGAAGCGTTGATCTTAAACTTGTTCTACATTCAGTTATGTATAAATTAATTTAGCTCCAAGAAGCTCAGTAGTTTATTTGCCAGCGTTTTATACTCATGGTTTTCCTTTACATAAGCCAGCACATTACTTGACATTTCTTTGTAGGTATCTGGTGTTATTTTGGAAAGCTGGTTCTGTAAACTTTCAGCATCCTCGTAGACCAAGCCTAGCTTATACTTAGAAATGATCGAATCCGGATTTACTTTGTGACTCGACAGGATTGGTGTTCCGGTAGACATTGCCTCTAAGAAGGTGTTGCTGAACCCCTCGTAGTGCGATGTGTTTAGCAGGAATTTTGCCTTCGATAAAAATGGCAACACCTGCTCTCTGCTCAGGAAGCCTACAAACTTTACATTTTGTAACTTCTCTAGCTTCCTTAAGTACAGTTTGGTCTCGTCGTCACATTTAGATGATTCTTTACCTGCCACAAAAAACTGTTCATTAGGTAAGCTTGTAGCGATTTCATAAAGAAGTTTCAGGTTCTTCTGATACTGGTACAGGCCGAGCCAGGCGATGTAGTTTCTTTTTTCTGGTTCAACAGGTGCCTCAGTAGCTTTCAGAAAAATAGGGTTTGCCAGCTTGATAGTCTTTTTATGAGGCAATTCCTTCTGAATGACTCCCAACTGGTATTCATTCTGGCAAAGTATACAGTAGGAAAGTTTTAGCCCTAGCTTTTGAAAAAAACGATGTGCCTTTGAATAATTAAGTAATATTCTGTCATCCAGAAGAAAGTCATTTGAGATCCTAAGCACATATTTAATATTTAGCTGATGGCAGATCATGCCAATGAAAAACGATGTCCAGCCAGGGATTCCCTGATACAGATAGTCTGGTTTTGTTAGCTTAATCTTATTGTAGATGTATGGCAGGCGGTAGTATACCCACCTTATCCAACGAATGCCTTTCTGTTTATCATAGAGTGGAACAATCTTTAGCTCTTTGCACTCCTCTTTTAAAATACCGTTCGGGTTAGGTGTTGTGATAATATGTACATCCTGGCCTGCTTCAGACAAACCTCTTATCCAACCATACGCTTGCACAGCAGCTCCACCTGATGGTTTTTCTTCATGCATTAAAATGTTTATAAGCTTATCATCATAAAACATGAATTTGGCCATACAACAACACAATTAAAGGGTGATAAAATGAGCGCTAGAAATGATACTACTGCATATAATATTTATATATACGCGTAATTATATCACATCGGTTGCCTAAATGTGTGATATTTTGATAATAAATTTATTTATATATAGTCTAGGTGTATTTTGTAGACAAAAAGTAGAGTAGATCGAAACTATCTTCTTGCTTGCGCCGAATGTAAGTATCATCAAGTTTTTTCTCTTGCTAGCCAGAATTTTGCCTCTTTATACATTGGTCTAGATGTTATTAACAGCATGATGGTTGAAAGGGGCATCCGGTTCAGAAAAACAAATACCTCCATTTGGCCATTGACAGTATGGTGTATTTAGTAGCATTTTCAATTTCCCTGCTTTTCTTTTGAGGAGCACCGTAGGCATACCGTATAGCAGCTGTAATGGCCTTGCCTGCAATGAACTCATTTCTGTGGAAATCTCCTTCTGCATATAAGCCCAACCACAACTTGTGGGATGAATCTATCTGCCCCCTGCGTTGATCAAAGGTACTCTCCCTGCTGTCGTAGGCGGCCAATACTGTTGGGTGAATGCTATTTTATAGTTTAAGGCTATTTTACCCAAGTTAAGTTGTCTTCTCCTATCATTCCTTCTGGAAATCCACCGATGGTTTCTACTACATGACGTCTTACTGGAGTGGCCGATGTGCGCATGATGTGATGCTTGACCCTTGCTTCAAAAACTTATCAATAGCTCCTTCTGCCAATGCTTCACATTTGAAAGATACTTTGTTAGGACTAAGTACTTTATATGCAGTTGTGAAAGACACCTTGTCGAACTTTGAATTTCTTATTGCCAAATTTCTGGCCTTAGAAACACCCTTGTTTTCTTATACATACACTTTTATTCTAGGGTCGCGGAATGACTCTACAATTTGAAGGCTTTTTATTTGTAGTGCCATCATTCACAACGAGTACCTCATACTCCTTCCGTGTCTGGTTGAGAACAGACTCCATGGCAGAAGCGATGGTTTGCTCTTTATTGTATAGCGGAATTATAAAACTAAACAAAGGAGATGATTACATTTCATTTTCAAAGCTTGGCGAGCATACTATTAATGTAGCTGACATTATCGCCTATGGGCTTTTCTCCATCCACATTTAGAACCTTAACATTAGCCTCCCGTGCTTTCTCAATTATGAGATTTAGCGTTTGCTGCCACCTATCTATGTCTTCCATAAGTCCAGCATCTTCTTTTCCTACATGAGATGCATGTATTTTCTTTCTGCCTCTCAGCCTCTCAAAAATTACTTTTTTGTTAGGTGTATTAATGAAAATGATAGCATGCGGTAAGGGTAACAACGATAGGTAGGTACTAAGTAAAACGTTCAGATACTCCTCATTGTCATGGACAAAGAAGGACTTTTGTAATAAGCCTTCATTAACGATACAAAGTTTAGAGCTTTCTTTCTCCAGTATTGCCTGGTACCTGCAAAAGTCGCAAAACAAGAAGTAAGCCGACCGAAAGCGCTTGTTTATTTCTTCATCTTTGAAAATACGGGTGTCAGAAAGCTGATCCCAATAAAAGTGTGCTAGGTTAGGGTTATTGCTAACAAAACGTAAGCCATACTCTGCTTTTATACTTCTTGTAATTTTCTTCCCCAAGAGCTTTTTAGCATAGTACTCAAACCACCTTCTAAAATCCTGTATGTTTGGTTTTTCAGGCAACAAGAGCGTGTCTTGGTAGACCCAGTTGGCACTTGGGGTCCAGGTTTTGCATAATGACTTATATACTGTAGATTTGCCTACCCCTGGAGGGCCAATAATCTCAATTATCTTCTGGTTCATTTTGCTATAAGCGGTTCAGGGTTATGTAGCCTTAACTGCATTTAAACATGTATGAAATTTGTTTATACTAAACTTATAGCTTAGTTTATCCAGTATCAAAGGTGCTTCCAAATCTGCCTCTTTACCTCCAGCAGCACCTGGTCATACGGCTTGCTCGCATCCAGGTCAATTACTTTTGAGTTTCTGAATGTGATCTTGTTTATGTTATTACATTTTTGTTGAATCATGGCAAAGTTGTGTTCCGGCTTTCGTTTAAAGGCTACCTCAGGTGCTACGAGCAGCCTGAACACTAAATCCACACCTTCCTCGGTTACCTTATTGTAGAGTCTCATCTCAACCTGGGAAGACCAATTCAGTTTCTTCCTTTGAAGCCTTGGGCCGTCATTGATTCCTAGTATATCTTTCTGAGGAAATCTGTCGCAAATAATGATGCTGCCCTCTCTACTCAATTCTCTAGCTGTATGCAGCATGTCAGCCTTTTGCTTTATCATCATAACATGGTAAAAATCACCAGCCAGCTTTTTAAGTAGACGGGAGAGTTTGTTCTTGCTTGCTATCACATCAGCCTTTGAAAAGTGAAGTTGATCATAGCTTCTAATAAAAGGCTTCTTACCCATATAGAAGTAGTGGGTATCAATCTTGAAGGTGAGCCACTTGGTTATGTCGTTACTAAGTGTACTCTTACCAGAGCCATCACTACCAATTAGGGCTATCACTTTACCACCATTATGCATCGTTTTCTTGAGCTTTAATGGCTTAGAGAATTTTGAGTAAGATTTGGCAGATTTTAAATAATACTTATATAAGAGGAATCTAAATGATGAATAGACCTGGCTTCTCTCTTGTGTGGCTGCTATTTGCTGGTAGAAATACCGGGAGAGGTACTTAACTTCAGTCAGGTCTCCTTGTCGCACTATTCTTTCTAATCTATCATCAAGGTTGTCCGGTAGCTTGAGTTTTAGCTTTTCGCACACATACTCAAAATCCTGGGGCTGAGCTTTGTTTAGCAGATCAACTACCTCATTATGTTTTTCATGGAGTAAATCAGCTTCGGCCTGAGGCTTATTTTTTACTTTTGTCCAGATTCTGATGAAAAGTATCGTTGCCTCTAAGGCTGGTACCGGGATAGGCCAACCTGTTAGTTCATCAGTTTTAAGAAGGGTGAAAAACTCCTTTATCCAGGGTAAGGAAAGGTATAGGCCATAACGGATCGCAACCACAAGAGCATAGTGTGTGTGTAGATGCAGTAGCGTACCGGTTTCATAGTCAAACCCTATCCAGTCTTCTACCATTGGGTACACATTCCATGGTTGGCTTTTCAGTTTTTTAAAACCGAGTTTTGCCATAGCAGACTCAAAGGTGTGCTGGTCATCGGGAAATATGAGTAGTTCAATATCGGTCTTCCCCACCAATGCCTCCAGTAAATGGTTGTTCCCTTTCCAATGAGCAAATCTGATATTGCTGTTCTTTAACTCAGTTAGAAGCCTGAGAGACTCTTTTGTTATGTTAGCTTGAGCGATCATAAACTGCTATCAGTATGGTTAACTGTGAATTGCTTGTGTATCTATCTTGGTAGTAGCAAGTGATTTTTGTCGTACATTTGGTTCCATAACCTCGCTTTCTGTTTGAGCCTCCTCAGCCTCTGCTTCTTTCTTAGCCAGCGGTAGCATGAGTACAAGGTAAAGCATCATGGTTGCCCCAATCTCAGTGTAGCGTCCGGTTATAGTATAGATCATGAATGACAAAGCGCAGAAGATAATAGTCAGCATGTCGGTTCTTGATTCTGCTGACCTAAAAGATCTTTTGAATGCCGAGAATACCATTAGCAGGTATAGAAAAAGACCGATAAAGCCAGTTGAGTGGGTGATGCTAGTCAGGTCCCCATGAAGACTTCTCTCTTCCAACACACCTCTACCATAGTTGCCCCAGCTGTTAAACAGCTCATACCCGATCAAAGGACTATAGTCGCGGTAAACGAACATATCTTTGTAAAGAAGCTCATACTCAAAGAACCTTTTCTCTTCCTCAAGCTCCCTTTCGTCAAGCTTTCGAAGCTCGTATCTTTCTTTGAAGTGGTCAGCTAGGTCTGTGGTAGTAACAATGGCAAGCCCCAGCATCAGGGCAAGGCACCCAAAGGCAAAAAAGGTCTTAGCCTTCTCTTTTGTAAGAATAGTAAGGTAAGCTATGCCTATACCCATGGCACTTATACCCATCACAGAACGCCTGAGGCTTAACATGATAAATGAGAAGGTAACGGCTAAGATTATCAGGTTTAACACTTTCTTGTGCTCAATAAAACCTAAGGTGACTACGAATATGGAGAGCGCAATAACGTTGAAGCCTTCTGCGATTATGTTGCCGTACAGAATACCACTCGTGATACCATACATTTCTTTTGGAGAATAGCCTTTAACTGTAGAGACCAAAGCGTTCACTATAAATAAAGCTAGTATGATCATGGCAGAGGTGTTTAGCTCTTTAAATATGACATCCCTGCTATACTTTCTATAAATAGCACTGATTGCAGGAATGACAGTTAAAAGCCAAAGTATTGAAAACACATAGGGGCGTATTAGTACCAAGTCACTTGACCGTGGGAGTAAGATCAATATGTATAAGAGTAGAATGATGGCAGGTATATTATTCCTGTAATAGGAGGGGTTTCTATAAATGATAGAGAATACTAGTACAGTAACAGCTAGGTAATAAACAGATGCTGGTATTATGGGTACGATCATATTATTGGCAAATACAACTGCTGGTAAGTAAGCAATAGCCAGTTCCTTCTTCTTAAGCAGAAGGAACATTATAAAGACATAAGATAGTAGCTCTACTACTAGAAAAAATGCGCTCATGATCTACCTGTTTAATCCTTTAAACTAGTTGTATTATAAATAAATCAGTCATACTTGAATAGCTTGATGGAAGAGACTATTCTGATCAGCTCGGATCTGTTGTTTTTGTTTAGCCCTAGAAAATAGTATACTAGAAACGCCACTAGAAAAATGAGGGGCGTAAGGCCTGCCATTTCCAGTATACTAAGTGGTTTCATTGTTGTGGTGATGTACCCAGCTCCTGCGAGCATAGCTAAAGACACTAGCAATGGCCTGATTCTGGCTAGTATGGAGCTGGCAGAGGTATATTGAATCTTGCTGTGTATGAGATGTCTTTGCCCTATAAACAAAATTAATTTTCCTGCCAACAAGCTTATACAAAGGCCGGTTATCTGCAACTTGCCCACCAGGAAGAATCCAATCAGTATAAACAGAACACCGGCTGCAAGGGTTAATAAGACTTTATCTTTAAGATCAAGAGTTGCGCTAAGTATGTAAGCATCGTTCCTGATGAAGGTGTCTTGGATGACCATAACCATAATCAGTGTATTGGCAATGTTGCCTGCATACAGCTCTCCCCCAACCCATGCATTTAAAAAGGAGCTGTTTATTATAGTTATAGTAACGGCTGAAGCTGTGATGAGAAGAAACGTAATGCTGTTAATGTTTTCTAACACGTTTTTTAACTTGTCATACTCTTGTAGTCCTAACAGCTTTCCTATTCCGGGCAGTACTCCCATTACAATTCGGTTGATAATACCTTGAAATGCAGTCGGTAGAAACAAGGTGAGTGTGTAGTAGGTAACTGCTATTGGCCCAGCTATAAAGCCAAGTAATATTTTATCACTGTTGCCTAATAGAAGGCTGGCACCGGTATCGGCCAAATACCAGCCGCTCACCTTGCTGAAAATCTTGATCTTAGCAAAATTGGTGCGGCCAAACCCGAACCAGCTTACTGTTTTTTTAACTACTATATAATAGGTTATACCTATTATCAGTGTTATAACTAACTGCACAATAGCGAGGGCTATCAAACCATATCCCTGCGTTAGTACTAGCACTTTTAAACCGCCTCCGAAAGCTACAATTGCAGCACGCAATCCCATTCGTTTAAAAGCGAGATTCATCCCCCTTAAAACAGACTCGTACAGGTCGAATAGCTTTGACACAACAAGCGACAGGATCATTAGGGAACACGTAATTCTAACTAACGTGTAATATTCCTGTTCTACCTTTGTGATGATAGGGGCATACCATGAAACCACACTTCCGGCTATCAGGACCAGGGGCACAATAAGGCCTGTTATAGCAAGGGCGCTAGTTACATCGCTTCTTAGTTCCTCTTCATCTACAATGTCTTTTTTCTTGGCAATAGTCCATTTAAGCACTTGTGTTGCCCTTGTATCTGCAACTTTCGCATAGCCGCTCATCTGGCTTAGCATTTGCCAGACACCATACATGGAGTTGCCCAAGCCACTAACAATAAAAGGACTAACTAGAAAGCCAGTAAATTGGGTAACCACATAATCAATAATGTTTGTTAAAGAGTTGAGGTAAGCTCTCTGCTTTAAGTTCTCTTTTTTCTTAAGTGTTGGGGCGGCGGATACTACTTCCTGGTTCAAGGTATTTATAGAATTACTGGAGTGAAAACTTAACCTTTTCTGTACTATGTGTAGGGACATAGGTAGTCGGAGTAATACCACTATGCCTATGCATTAGCAGCAAGCGGTAACTGTTCTAATGTATAGTAGCTCGTGTACCAATCAGTAAACCTTTTAAGCCCAGCTTTCAAGTTAGTGTCGGGCTTATAGTTGAAGTTTTGAATAAGGTCATCTACGTTTGCCCAGGTAGCTGTAACGTCTCCATCCTGAATGCCTTTCATTTCTAGTACAGCTTCTTTCCCTAAACATTCTTCTATAGTTTTAATGAAGCTCATAAGCGCTACTGGCTTATTGTTTCCGATATTGTATATACAATATGGAGCAGTGGACCTTGACGGATCAGGTCTTTTCGCATTCCAGTTCTTGCAAGGCTCAGCAGGTTTATCCAACACATTTACTATACCCGTTACAATGTCGTCGATATAAGTAAAATCTCTTTTCATTTTACCATGGTTGAACACCTGTATAGGCTCACCATTACAAATGGCTTTTGTAAAAAGAAAGTAAGCCATGTCTGGCCTGCCCCAAGGACCATATACTGTAAAAAAGCGCAGGCCGGAAGTCGGAATTCTGTATAGATGACTGTAGGTATGAGCCATCAGCTCGTTAGCCTTTTTGCTGGCAGCATAGAGTGAAACAGGGTGGTCAACACAGTGCTTTACAGAGAAAGGCATCGTTTCATTCAGCCCATACACACTGGATGAGCTGGCATATACCAGGTGCTTTATTTTAAAATGCCTGCTAGCTTCAAGCACGTTCAGAAAGCTGACTAAGTTTGATTGTGCGTAGGCATCAGGGTTTGAGATGGAATACCGTACACCTGCCTGTGCCGCTAAATGCACAATAACATCAAACTGCTCTCGGTCACAAAGAGACATCAGGTCCTCCTTATCTTCTAAGTTCATTCTGATGAACTTATAGTTGGGGTGCTTCAAACTGGCTACTTCTTTGTTCCACTCCACCAATTCCTCACTTATGCCACTTTCAGCAAGCCTGGCAAACTTCAGGCTAGTATCATAGTAGTCATTAATGTTATCTAAGCCTATTACCTCATCTCCTCTGCTGAGTAGATGCTCCGCTAAATGGAAACCAACAAAGCCTGCGGTACCAGTGACTAATACTTTCATCCCTTTATTCTTTTGTTGAACAGTAAAACCTTTAGCTTAATCAACCTTTACAGCGCTTGATTTGGCAATCTCAGCATACAAAACATAGTTGAGAGAAGGAAGGGCAACCCGCACAGTGTTGTTTTTTACTGCGACTATAGTACCTTCTTTATCTAAAAAGGAACCTGCAGTCACCTTGATCTTATCTTCTACACTGAATTGAATTTTCTCTAGCTGTACATTCTGGTGCTCTTTCAGAAACCGCTTGATCGTCTCTATCTCCTCATCCTTGATTACAGCCGGCTTCCCAAGCCAGTTTACCATGCTGATAACCCCACTAGCTTTTTTTATTTCACTGATCTGCTTTTCAGCAATGCGCACAAAAACATAAGAAGTAAACAAAGGCGCATGCACCAACTTTTTCCTGTCGCTCCACTGTCGTGTTACTTTATTAAGAGGGCAGTAAGCGGTAAGGTTTTTTTGTGCCAGCGTGTCTGCTACTTTTTTCTCCCAGCGGGGTTTTGTGTAAACTGCGTACCACTTCTCATTTAATTCACTCATTGGAGTAGATCTGTAAAGTATGTAAGAATGCATGGCTTCGCCTACCTCAGTCACATGGTGCAACCGGGAAAAGCAGGTTTTGAAGGAGGGCAACTAGCAGAAATTATTCAGTAGCTGCCATTACAGTCAGGTATGTATGATAAGAGAGGTGCGGTGATTTTAGAGCCTGTATTTCAGGCTCTAAAGATTATGATTTTGTTGCGAGTTTTCTTGCCCTGTAGGTTTTATCACCATACTTGTTTTCGTAGCCATAGCCATAGCCGTAGCCGTACTGGCCCTTCACAAATCCTCTTGGTTTTACGCCATTGAAAACAATAGCTACATTACCCATAGATCGAAGTTTGTTGTTTTGTGATAAGCGCTGAATAAAGCTTTTTGGGGTATAGGCGTGCCTGATCACGAGTAGTGATATATCACAGTACTCCGACAGCAAATAAGCATCTGAAACAAGATCAACAGGAGGTGTGTCTATAATCACATAGTCATAAGACTCCTCCAGGTAGCTGAATAGCTCCTCCATCTTGCTGTTTAGCAAGAGTTCAGTGTGATCACCTATATCAATACCGGCGGGTATCATACTGAGATTGTCGAAGGAAGTGCTTCTTATAATATCCCTTGGATCCAGGTTGTCTTTAAGATACTCTATAATGCCTGTCTGATTAGCATTTTCGAACAGCACAGAAGTATTAGGGTTTCTTAAGTCAAAATCAAGTATAACTACCTTTTTGCCAGAAGAAGACAGGCTGATGGCCAAGTTTGTGCTCACAAAGCTTTTGCCTTCTCCTGGAATACTGGAGGTTACCATAATTTTGCGTCTGGTAAATGTTCGCCCATAAAGGCCCATGGTTACCCTTAGCTGCCTGAACTGTTCTACCTGGGCTACTTCTGCTGGTTGTAGCGGTAAGTTCTTGTCATGATTTTTTACAGTAGACAATTCAGCAACAATTGGGGCATTAAGATAGGCTTCAATTTCTGATCTGAAGAGAACTTTGCTGTGAAGCATCTCTTTGCCCGTAACCAGGGCAACTCCTCCTGCCAAAGCAAGTACAACTGCAGATAGGTATACATATAGTGCATTAGGGCTCACTGGTGTCTTTGAAGACTCAGCCATGTCTACTACCCTGATATCTTCAGCTGTAGGGGCATACGACAGCATGGTTTCTTCGCGCTTCTGCAGAAGGAAGCTATAAGCATTGTTTTTTATGGCCTGCTGCCGGCTAATTTCCAGTAGCTCCCTTTCTTTTCTAGGGATACTTTGTAGTACAGAGCTATATGAACTATTTGTTGAGGAAAGCTTGGAGCGGCTTGAGACTAAGTTGTCACGCTGGTTGCGGATGTTTTCTAATATACCTGGCCTTATACTTTCTATCTCTTCTCTTAAAGAAACGAGCAATGGGTTGTTTTCAGCGGTAGTTTTGCTGAGTTGCTGGTACTGTATTTCAGAATTATAAAGCTTCTGTAAAAGCTGTGACAGTACTGGGTCGCTTACACCCAAAGTTGAAGGAACAATACCCAAATCTTTATTTTTTCTTACAACGTACCTTTCTACATTATCTAGAACCGCTAGCTGCAGGTTTATTTCATTCAGACGACGGTCATTGTTATCTACGCTTTGGAGAAAAAGCTTCCCCTGTTCATTCAGGTTGACTGCGCCTTGTGTAGACTTGTATTTTACTATTTTGTCTTCCAGATTCTGTAGCTCTTTTTCTATCAGTTGAATACGCTCTTCTACAAAAGCTAAAGTCTGCGAAACAAGGGAGTTCTTTTCAGTTACCGCCGCTTTTTGGTACGCATGGATAAGAGCATTCAGAATGTCCTCACCTCTCTCCGGTACTTTGTCTTCCAGGTATAAATTTACAACGCTAGAAAGTTTGCCCGCCGACTCAATAAATATACTGCCGCTAAGCTGGTTAGCTGCCCTTGTAGGGCTTATGATGGAAAAATATAAGGGGTTGGTTGTGGTCGACGTCTGTTTTTCGTTTTCTGAGAAGAGCATAACGCCATAAGGTGTTTTCTCCCAGGTGCCGATAGAGTATTTCTTGCTGTCTATTATTACTTCTTTAGATGACTCATCATAAGTAAAAAAGATCATTGGGTTTTCAGTGGCTTTCTCCGGATCCTTTAGTGTAATAGTAATAGGGGAGGAGGTATAAGCAGGAACAGACCTCAGCTTTGTTTCCTCATAAACAGGAGCATACAGCTTAAGTTCGTTTACCACCTGGTTCATCAGTGCATTGGATCGTAACACATTCAACTCGTTCTCTACAATCTTGTTAGAGCTAAACGCATCAATAGATTCAGTAATTTTCGAGGCATTTACACCCTTCTCTTCATCCCTTATAATCAAAGAGGCGGTTATGGCATAGGTAGGAGTTGCGTAAAACTTAAGGTAGGCCCAAGCACCTGCAACTGATAAAATAAACAATACCACAAAGAGAGGCCAGAAAGGCAAAAACTTATATACCAGCGATGCTACCAAGTTATCCTCGGCATTAACCTTATTTTTATCCATAAACTGCTTGCTTTTATCTCGTTAAACGATCTATGCTAACTACTACTAATGTCAGAGAGCTAATTACAAGTGGAAGCCACTGCCTTGCAGCACCCGCGGAGGCTATTTTAGTCTTATTCGGCTCAACATAAACGATGTCATTAGACTTCAAGTAGTAATAGGGCGATTTAAATAATTCATCTGTTGTTAAGTCAATCCTAATCAGCTTTTTCTTTCCTTCTTCCTCTCTGATAAGGAGTACATTGTTACGACTGGCAAATATGGTTAGATCACCAGCTAAGCCTAGAGCCTCGAGCAGGGTTATCTTTTCATTAGGTACCGTCAGTACAGATGGGTTTGCTACTTCACCTAAAACCGATACTTTGTAATTTAGATAGCGCACATCCACAATAGGATCTAATAGCAGCTTTCTCCTGAGGAGCTCGTTTTCTATCCCATCTTTCAGTGCCTTTTTGGTTAAACCCGCTGCTTTGACTTTTCCTAACACCGGAAACTGAATAAATCCATCTTGGTCAACCAGATAGCCTGTGGCTGGTGCTACTGAGCTAGATGCACTTATACTTCGGATGTCACCTGTGCTGTTAACATTGAAAATTTGGGACGCATTTGGGTTGAGACTGCTGACAGAAATATTAAGGAGGTCATTTCTTTGGATAACCGGCTCAAGCTTCTCAGTTGCGCTACTAAACTCAGTGTTGCCTAAGTCACTAAAGTAGATGGCATTTTTTGTATTTGTGCAGGAGAACTGCAGGAGAATGACAAAAGGAACGAGGACTAATCCAAAAAATTTATGAACTCTCATACAAATATTATTAGGGTGGAAACTCTCAAATATTGTTTATTGTGTTAATTTTCTGGCATAAAATTAAATAGTGTTACGGTACTGTTAAATTGTAGTGTGGATAATCACAATACGGTTACATAGTAAATTAGTTGTTTTATATTTGTTCTAAATTTTACGCATATTGTCCTTGAATTATTTATAGAAGTAGCTGTTGGTGATGTTTCTGCTAAGTTTCGGAAGGAGTAGGGAGTGTTGGGTTTCTCTTCTTTAAGATAACTGTTGTAACTTATATTGAAAGATTACAGATAGTTAAGCTAACTATCTTGTCCTTTAGTTAGATGGAATATTGAATAACAAATAGTAACTTATACTGTGATAGAAGTTGTACTAGTATGAGAATAAAGAAGCCTCAGCCATTTTAGGCTGAGGCTTCTTTATTTTAGTAAAAAGGCTGAGGATTTCTGCGCTAGTGACAATTTACTTCTTAAAGCGATCAGCAACAACCAGCTCCTTAGTGCCGTGTGTCCAGGAGTAGAAACCTTGGCCTGACTTCACGCCTTTGTGGCCTGCCTGCACCATATTTACCAGTAGCGGACAAGGAGCGTACTTTGGATTGCCAAAGCCATCATGAAGTACATTCAGGATGGAAAGACAAACATCCAGCCCAATAAAGTCTGCAAGTTGCAGTGGCCCCATGGGATGAGCCATACCCAACTTCATGATGGTGTCTATTTCTTCAACACCGGCTACACCTTCATATAGAGAGTAAATGGCTTCATTTATCATGGGCATCAGGATGCGGTTTGCAACGAAGCCTGGATAGTCATTTGCTTCAGCCGGTATTTTACCTAGTTGTTTCGACAGCTCCATTACCTGTTGCGTAACTTCGTCAGTAGTTGAGTAACCACGAATTACCTCTACCAGCTTCATAACCGGTACAGGGTTCATAAAGTGCATGCCAATCACTTTTCCCGGGCGGCTAGTTGCCGAAGCGATTTTAGTTATAGAAATGGAAGAGGTATTAGAGGCAAGTATGGCTTCTGGCTTCGTAAAACTGTCAAGGTCGCGGAAGATCTTAAGCTTAAGGTCTACATTTTCTGTAGCAGCCTCTACTACTAAATCTGCATCTTTTACACCATCTTGTATAGTTGTGTGGGTGGTGATGTTGTTCAGCGTCTGCTGCTTTTGCTCCTCGCTCAGGTTGCCCTTAGTAATTATACGGTCTAAGTTTTTGGAGATAGTGGTAAGTGCTTTCTGCAGGGCTTCTTCGGAAATATCTACAAGTGAAACAGGGAATCCGTTCTGGGCAAATACGTGGGCAATTCCGTTACCCATTGTGCCAGAACCTATTACTGCAACTTTTTTCATAGGTTGATAAAGTATCTGTCTGTTTTATAAGTATACAAAGCTAGTAAGATTATACTTAAGCTACGGAAAAGGTGTGGTTTATCTTTAAAATATTATAAATGTGAATCAAGAACATTCACCCTTCTATAAGCTTGAAAAGTAGGAAAATGACAGAAACAGTGAAATGGCATGGGGGTAGAGTTTTGGTGTTTTATCGACGTAAACATTTGACCATTAAGCTTTTGGTTTAGTGGTGTTAAAGTGGGTAATATAAAAACATTACTATTGAAATAGAAAATAATTGTTAAATATAAATCCTTTGCTATAGAGCTTCGTAAAAGCTAAAAATTGAAAATGCAAAAAGGGTGGGTGGGCTTATAAACTACCTGCTCATTAAACTGAACACAAACAAAAACTATGGGAAATTTACTTTATATCATCGCCGTAGTGCTGGTGATTTTTTGGTTAATCGGGTTTATTGGGTTCCCGGATGCCGTTGGCGGAATAATTCATGTGCTGCTTGTATTAGCAGTAATTGCGGTGCTTTTGCGCCTCATTAGAAGTGCTTAACCCGCAGCAAATATTTACGTTATAAATAGAAAAATCAACTCAAACACTATAAATAGACAAAACTATGGGAAATTTATTGTATATTATAGCTGTAGTACTCGTGATCATCTGGCTCATTGGTTTCTTAGGATTCCCTGATGCTGTAGGTGGTCTGATACACATCCTACTTGTAATCGCAATTATTGTGGTACTTCTTCGCCTGATACGGGGCTGACAGTAATACTACTATAAAATAAAAGGGGCTGCCAAAATGAATGGCAGCCCCTTTTTTATACTTATACCTTTCTCTTACCTGTTTGTGAAGGGTATGTTGAAACCTATCCTAATTACAGGGTTACTGTATGGGTTGATAGGATCGTCATTACCGTTGTACAAGACAAGCAAGTCAAAAAAGCCTTTGGAGGAAATCCTCTGTCGATAGCCTAAGCCGACTAAGGGCATCGACAAACCAGTCCGGTCGGTCCGGCGCCTGCCAGTTACATCAAAGTATGGCACGGCTATACTTAAGCTTTCTATCTCGGCGTGTGCCAATACAGCTCCATCACCGATGTTAAACATCTCTAGCTGGCCAAATACACGGCCACCGTAGTGATGTAGGTTAAACCCGTCGCCACTTTCGTAGTGGTACACGCCGCCCACACCTGCATATAGCTTTGGAGTGATAGCATAGCTAATAGTCGGAAGCAACGAGATGGTAGTAAATGTACCGAACTGTAAACCAAAACTACCTCCAAAGTATAGCTTATCGATAAAGCGTAGCTGCTCTTCAGGCTGCTCCTCTTCTTTTTCATTGCGTTGAACCACTTCCGGCTGAGACTGTTCCTTTACCTTCGGCTGCTGCTGTGGCCTTTGTTGCTCTACAGGAGCCGGAGGCCCGGTAGGCAGTTCAGGTTTGCGGTACACCGTATCAGGTACCTGTGCAGCAGTGTCTGTGCTAGATAGCAGCAAGAACAACAACAGTGGCAATAAAACAAGTGTGAGGAGGCGCGCGTGCGTCAGCATGGTTCTGTCCAAATGGTTTAGCTTATACTACGGCTGTGGCATACATTTTTTTACGCAATTCTTTTATCGCCTCATCCGACAAGTACTCCTCATAAGTCATGCGCTTATCTATAATGCCATTAGGTGTTAACTCTATAATACGGTTAGCAATGGTATCCACAAACTGTAAGTCGTGCGACGAGAACAAGATAGTTCCATCAAAATCACGTAGCGAGTTGTTCAGTGCCTGAATAGACTCCAGGTCCAAGTGGTTGGTTGGCTCGTCAAATACCAGCACGTTACCGGACTGTAGCATCATACGTGAGAACATACAACGAACCTTTTCACCTCCTGACAGTACGTTTGCCTTCTTCAGAGACTCCTCTCCGGAGAACAGCATGCGGCCTAAGAAACCACGGATAAAGCTTTCATCTTTTTCCACTGAGTACTGACGCAGCCAGTCTACCAGGTTCAGGTCAGTATCAAAAAACTCCTGGTTATCCTTAGGGAAGAAAGAAGCGGTGATGGTTGTACCCCATTTAAACTCGCCACCATCTGCCTGCTCTTCTTCGAACAAAATCTTGAAGAACGATGAGGCGGCTAGGTCATTACGTCCAATCACAGCTATTTTATCACCTTTATCAACCATAAAGCTGATATCAGTGAAGATAGGCTGTCTGTCTACATACTTGCTCAGGTTCTCTACGTTCAGGATCTGGTTACCAGCTTCACGCTCAGGTTTGAAGGCGATGTACGGGTACTTACGAGAAGAAGGTTTGATATCCTCAACTGTTAGCTTCTCTAGTAATTTAGCACGCGAAGTAGCCTGCTTCGATTTAGAGGCGTTGGCGCTAAAACGGCGGATGAACTCCTCCAGCTCCTTACGCTTGTCTTCCACTTTTTTATTGGCATCAGAGCGCTGCTTTGATGCAAGTTGGCTAGACTCATACCAGAAGGAGTAGTTACCGGCGTACATCTGGATTTTACCAAAGTCAATATCGGCTACGTGTGTACACACGGCATCCAGGAAGTGGCGGTCGTGCGATACCACAATTACGGTATTAACGAAGTTGTCCAGGAAGTTCTCTAACCACATGATAGATTCAGCATCTAAGTGGTTAGTAGGCTCATCAAGCAATAGAATGTCTGGGTTACCGAACAGAGCCTGCGCCAGGAGAACACGTACTTTCTCGCTACCGCTTAGGTCCTTCATCAGGGAGTGGTGGAGGTCTTCGCTAATGCCCAGGCCACTCAAGAGTTCGGCTGCCTCGTACTCGGCATTCCAGCCTTCCAAATCAGCGAATTCGCCTTCCAGTTCAGCGGCACGAATACCGTCTTCCTCGTTAAAATCAGGCTTGGCATAAATAGCATCCTTTTCTTCCATAATGCCCCAAAGGCGCTTGTGGCCCATGATAACAGTTTGAAGGGCAGGGTACTCGTCATATTCAAAGTGGTTCTGCTTCAATACTGCAAGGCGAGCGTTGGCAGGAATTTCCACTGTACCGGTGTTAGGATCTATATCACCGGATAATATTTTCAGGAATGTTGATTTACCAGCACCGTTGGCTCCAATAAGGCCATAACAGTTGCCGGGTGTGAATTTGATGGTTACATCTTCAAATAATGTGCGCTTGCCATAAGACAGGCTGACATTGTTCGTACTAATCATAAAGGCTTAGGTATAAGTATGATGTTAGATTTGGCTGTAAAGCTACAAAATAAATATGTTGTTTGGCGTCCTCTATGCTTTTCGTGCCTATAAAGAATAGGTTAAGCTTTTTCGCATCTAATTAAGACACAGCCATTTTTGATCACTAATCTTAAAAAAACATGGCCAAACCACAACGCCACTGCACTAACTTAGGTATATAGTTTTAATAATATTCGACACCACATCATTGTTAATTGTGCGTAAGTCGGTGCAGGACACTTAGATATTTAACCATCAATAGTGCCAAACTGTTCATTTTAAGGTAATTGATTGATAAATCTTTAAACTAAAGTATAATATGGCATCTCCTAAGGTAACTTATCAGAAGGTCTCTATTAAGTATGGGATACTGGTAGGCATTGCCCACATAGCTTTCTTTCTGTTAATGTGGGCGCTTGGGCTTACAGACATTGTTGAGCTATCCTTTATTAGCGGAATATTCTTAGTTATCGGCATTTGTGTGGCAATCTCCAATTTCAAACGCGCTAAGAATGGTTTGATTGAGTATTTTCAGGGCCTGGCGATAGGGGCTACAGTGGGTGCGGTGTCTTCGGCATTACTGGCGCTGTTTCTAATGCTGTTTCTGAGCATAGCTGATCAGGAGTACTTAAGTACGCTACAGGCAAGTTCTTTATTCCCAGAGAGTCTCAGCCGATTAGTGCTGTTTGTCCTAACCATTGTGTATGGCACGGTACCTGGCTTATGGGTTGCATTTATTGCAATGCAATGGTTCAAACGGCCTGAGCATACTATGGCAGACTAAACCTTAAGAATACGAGTGTCGGTAGAAAAAATTGCATTCCTTAAACTACGCTAGCAACTATGGAAAAGATTGGCCTGAAGTACGGGCTATTGACAGCTGCAGGGCTTATGGCATACTTTTTACTGATGAAGCTGCTCGGACTAGTGCATATTGTAGAGCTACGCTTTTTGAATGGTGTAATTATGGCGGTGGGTATAGTGTTCGCCCTGAAGGCATATAAAAAGTTTGCACAGGGCCAGGTGGCATACTTCAAAGGCTTAGGTACAGGCCTTATAACAGCGGTAGTCGCAACTGTGTTGTTTGCCTCTTTCATGGTGATTTATGTTAAAACGGCAGGTGAGGCTATGATTGAAATGCTCTCAGCTGAACGTTACTTTGGAGAGCGGGTAGAGTCAACTCCTGGAGTCGTTATTTTCTCAGTGCTGATGCTGGAAGGCATTATTTCCGGGTTTATGATCTGTTTTATCGCCATGCAGTGGTTTAAGCAGCGACAGCACAAATTTCCAGGTGCACCCTAATCTGAATTACATATAGAAAGTAATCCTAAACAGAAGAGCCAGCTATCAAAATAGCTGGCTCTTCTGTTTAGGGGCTGATGTATCTTTACTTAACGATGCTGTCCGGGCGTTGAATAACTTGTACCACTACCTCATGGAGATCTCCTTCCTTGTCTTCAAGCTTAAAAATAACCATAGGGTTGTCTGCATCATGAATTGATTTCGTGTCTATAACCCGCTCACCCTCATCTAGCTTCGTTTCTACTTGTTCTGTTAGCTCTCTTATGGCTTTTGCGAAATTCACTTCCAGTTTACTGGGGTTGTAAAATCTTGTCCTCATGTTATAAAAGTTATAAAGGGGCCTTTAAAATTGAAAAGTGCCGCAGTTGTACGTGCAAAAAAGTCCTATTAAGGATTCTATATATTAGGTATACCTCATAAAGAAGGTATTGTTGCGAAAGAAAGCGGGTATTTAGTTAAAGAATGCTCCTTGAAGACTTGTAGAGCAGATGCTTCTTATTGTTAAAAAAAAATTCCAAATAAATAACAATATAATATAATAAATACTGAATCTTCTTAAACTTCTGTAGAAGTTGTACGTTAAACAGGCTAAAGAATAAACCTAACTTAAGATTTACGTGCAACACATTTTACAATGAAAAAATCTTTACTATTACTTGTAATGCTGTTGATAGGCTCAGCGAGCTATGCCCAGCGTCTGCATGTTACAGACGATGCCCTGGATATAGCGGTGCTGTCGATGGAGGTGGATGGACCGGCAATGGCAAGTATGGAAATGAGGCAGGAGCTTAACCTGACAGAGGAGCAGTATACACAAGTGGCTCAGCTGAATCAAAGCCGCTACCAGCAACTGCAGCAGGCGGAAGTTACTTTTGCCCATGACCCATCTATGAGAAACAGAGAGTTCATAAACATACACTCCAAAAATGACAAAGAGCTGAAGGCAGTATTAACGCCACAACAGCTTAGGGAGTACCAGGAACTGGAAGGTAGGATGCACCTGCAAATGATATCTGAAAAAGAGGAGTAATAACCTTTGATAAGCAAAACACAAAAGCCCGAACTATTCGGGCTTTTGTGTTTCTACAGGTTTATAATAAGTGATTTCTGATACCTTACCTAAAGAGTTTATCCTTACCTGCACCCGGTTTGCCTCCGACAGCTCGTTACGGCTATCACATTGGGTGCCCGGCTCTATGTAGTAAAAATAGATGCGCTGGCTTCTCTCCATTAGTTCCTCACTGTCTGGCTTGCCCAGTACATTTCGGACTACGTATTCTTTCTTGCCATACAGTTCCTTCCTGATCTGCTCGAAATCATCTACCAAGGCTGCTCGCTGATTTTGGCAGGCATCACGGTCATCTTTCCAGGTTTTGCTGTCAAAGCCTTTCATGCTATCCGGGGTGGAGCAGGCGCTCAGTAGCAGTAAACCTAGCAGCTGTGTTTTTATTTTTGGTGACACTATCTTCTTCATTTGTTGACATAAAGTTGCAGCAAGAACTTTTGCCACACAAGGTAATGCATAAAAAACATATGGTGGATTGATTATAAGATCAGCTTATTGGCATACGTTTATGTAGGTGTAAGTGGCTGAGGGTCTTTGTTTTTACCCGCAAACAACCCTGCAATAGACAGGTACAGGAGGAGGGAAAAAGCCTCTGGTGGAACAATTTCCACGGAAATGCATGTTGCTAAAACGAACTCATATACAGAAAGCTTAATCTAAACTTATGATAAGAGTGTTCTTAACTGCTATCACCCTTGGTCTACTTTCTTTTACTTCACCTGCTTCAGAGCAAACTTCAGATGCCCCTGCTATTCTCGTTGCAGGGGCTGAGAGTGTTGCATTTAATGGTGCAAGTGCAGCAGAAGCTAAAGTAGCAGCATTTAATAATCACGTACAGGAGCTGTATCAGGCAGCAGGCTTAAAGCAAAAAGGATTGTCTTATGAAGTCTTCGAGAAGGCTATGGTAGGCTTTCAGAATTTTAAGCGTCTGCGAATGGTCTCCTCAGAAAGATCAGTGCTTTCTGTGGTTGATTTTACCAAGTCTAGTGCGCAAAAGCGGCTATGGGTAATTGATTTAGAATCAAAGAAAGTACTTTATAATACTTTGGTTGCGCATGGCCGTAACACAGGAAACGATAAAGCTACTAAGTTTTCTAATGTTCCGAATTCTAACATGAGCAGCCTGGGTTTCTACTTGACTGATGCCACTTATTATGGCAAGCATGGACTTTCGCTTCGGTTAGATGGTATGGATCAAGGGTATAATTCTAATGCCCGTGAAAGAGCTATTGTGGTGCATGGTGCAGATTATGTAAGTGAGAGTTTTGTGAAGCAGTATGGTCGTTTGGGCCGCAGCCTTGGATGCCCCTCAGTGCCTAGTGAGGTTTCTAAAGACGTTATAGAGACTATCAAGGACAAAACAGTTCTTTACATCCACGGAAATGATACAAAGTACGCTTCCCGTTACCTGGATAACGGCCAGGCTGTAGAGTTTTATGCCTCTGAGGCAGGAGCTGACGTTATTAATATCTGAGTAAGAACATTCAATATAGAAAAAGCCATCTGCTAGACTAATAGCAGATGGCTTTTTTGCTTATACAGGTTATCAATTTTAAGCCTCGTCTTTGGTTGTTTTGATCAGGTTAATTCCAGAGAAAAAGAAGATCAAACCAACCAAGAACGGAACGACAGAGGTGTATTTACCTATCACACCGCCATCACCTCCCATAAGGAAGGCATAGGCACCCCAAATGATACCTACAATACCTAGTAGGGTAAGTATGGTGCCAAATGTTCTCTTCTGGTTCATAGTTATATTAATTAGTTATACTCTTTGCGGCTCATAGCCCCGAGTATGTGATAGTACGGGATTTGCCGCATAAAGTATAAACATTGTCGTATATATTACTTCCTGCCCAGGTCTTAGTCTTCTTCGTATCGCTATACAACCAGCTACTCTGCTTGCACGTTTTCCATGTACACAGCACCTTAGTTTGTGCTATGTAAGCTATATACAACACCATTTATAGATGAGAGCAATTATAAAATTTATTATAGCCATACTGGTGGCTGCCGTCTCGCTTGTTACCTACTGGTGCAGTTCTGAAACAAACGAGTTCACAGGGGAAGAGCAGCGGGTAGACATGACGGTAGAACAAGAGATTGCGCTTGGCTTGCAGGCAGCGCCACAGATGGCGGAGCAGTACGGAGGGCTGCACCCTGACCAGGAGGCTGCCCAAGAAATCAAAGCAATTGGTCAGCGACTGGTGGATATTACCAGAGTTAAGGATACACCGTACCAGTTTGATTTTCACTTGCTGGCAGACGAGCAAACTGTGAATGCTTTTGCACTGCCAGGAGGGCAGATATTTATCACTGCTGGTCTGCTAAAGCGGCTTGAGTCAGAAGGGCAGCTGGCAGGGGTGCTGGGGCATGAAATCGGGCATGTGGTAGCACGGCATTCGGCACAGCAGTTAGCAAAAGCCAAGCTTACACAAGACCTGACTGGTGCTGCTGCTATTGCCACCTACGATCCAGAAAACCCTGCCAGCCGTTCGGGTGCTGCCGTGGCGGCCATGATAGGGCAGTTAGTGAACATGAGTTACGGTAGGGATGATGAATTGGAGTCAGATAAACTGGCTGTACAAATTACAGGGGCAGCAGGCTACGATCCTCGCGCAATGATTGAGGTGATGCGCATTCTGGAGGAAGCAAGTGGTGGATCTCGTGGTGGTCCAGAATTTTTACAGACTCACCCAAATCCTGGGAATCGGGTGGCGCGGATAGAGTCTGCCATTCAGGAGGAGTATCCGGAGGGGCTGCCAGAAGGCTTAATTCAGTAGCTAGAAAACAGAAAAGCCCTGCCAGTTAAATTCCTAGGCTTAACTGGCAGGGCTTTTCGATTTACTGCTTTCACTTACCTAGGTCTTACCCTTACTTTCTGCCATTTTTTGCGTAACACAACCATCAGCACATAAACAATAGAATGAACTTGAACAGGCACAAGAACCTGCTTTTCGTGTTAAATCCCATTGCCGGCGATATAGACAAAGAGGACCTGAAAGAGGATATTGCCGCCATATGTAAAGAGCATGAGATTGAGCAGGAAATTTATCCCACTACTGGAGATAATGATAAGAAAGCACTTAAAAAGAAGCTACAAGAAAACTTATACGATGGTGTATATGCCATAGGAGGGGACGGTACCGTAAACTTGGTAGCCTCGCTATTGATTGGTACCACCATACCACTCGGTATTGTGCCCATGGGCTCTGGCAATGGCCTCTCGAAAGATCTTGACATACCGCAGGATACAGAGGAGGCGCTACAGCTGATTCATACAAATGTTATTCGCAACATCGATACCATCACACTTAATGGCAAGCCATCCATACATCTGAGTGACCTTGGCTTTAATGCCTGGGTGGTAAAGCAGTTTTGCGAGGGCGACACACGTGGGCCAGGAGCCTATGCCTGGATTGCGCTACAGGAGTACCTTGGGTATGAGCCAAAGAACTATCGCATCGTGACAGATGCAGATACCTTTGAGGGCAAGGCATTCATGGTTACTGTTGCCAACGCAAATGCCTGGGGTTCTAACGCCAGCATCAACCCAGATGGTATCTTAAACGATGGAAAGTTTGAAATCTGCCTGATAGAACCTTTCCCCAGAACAGCCAGCATAGGCATACTATACAAGCTGTACACCGACAGCATAGATACCAGCGTTTATACCCGCATTCTTAAGTGTAAGCGTGCCACCATATACAACTTCAATAGGGAGGTAATGCATATTGATGGAGAGCCTGTTGAGACTGCTGAGGTAATAGAGGTGGAAATGCATCCCAAGAGCCTCAAGGTGATACTACCTGTGCCGGAACAAGATGTTTAGCTTCCTGCAGCTATGCGGGTTGAGGAAAATCCTGCTTAGCGAAGTTCTGAACTGTTGTACTTACTTTTTTACGGAAAGCAACCTGACCGCCTTCATCTGTGTCGGAAACAACACGGCACTCAATCCATACTTCTCCGTTTTGGTAGTAGTTTAATACAAAGAAACCCAGTTCTTCGAGAGTGAAGGTGGCTCTACCTCCTTTTTTTACAAAGGCAGTTTTACTGCCAGAGCCGCTCACAATGTAGTGGTTGCCCTGCACCTCAAAGTGCTGCAGGTTATGGTCGTGCCCTCCCGCATATATGATGTTGTTGTAGCGATGAAAGATGCGGAGAAGGCGCTTGCGCATACGTTTATACTTGCGGTGCGACATATCTTCGTAGGCCCCAAACATCTTTCTATAAAAAGGGTAAAGTGATCCAAATAAAGGCAAAGGTATAAGGAAACGCTTATGCAGCGCTGTTAGTGGAAAGACATGCTGTTTTATAGTAAACTTGCCTCCATGCATGGCATTACTGTACAAAGGATGATGCGCTGCTATAAGTACATGCTGATGGGTATTGCGCTTTAGTAGCTTATTGAGGCGCACAAAAAACTCTTCTATATCAGTATAAGGACAATCATACTTGCTGCCTAGTGGTTTAAACCCCCTTTGAACAAACCATTGTGTATTGATGACCACCAGTAGCAGGCCTGCTGCAAGCTGTAAACTGGTAGGGCCGGGGCAGCCTTTTGGTGGTAGGTAACTGTGAGTTTGGGGCAGGTGCTCCTGCACGTACTGCTCCTGCCTGAGCATTTGTTCGTAGCCACCTTCACGACCTTTAAACCAGTCATGGTTGCCGCTGATAAATATGCCTTGCCCGGAGTAACATTTTACACTTTCAATTAGCGTATCTAATCGTGCCTCAGCCAGTGCACGGTGCCGGTTGCCTGTCTCTGGAAGTCCAATAGGATAGAGGTTGTCTCCCAGGAAGATCATAGAGCCTTTGTCTTGCGCCTCCAACTGCCATTGCCTTACAAGCTGCAGAACAGGATCAGTGCCATCGGTTGCTACAGCGCCTATATCTCCGATTAGCGCAACCGAGTGCACCACCTCCTCCTGTGCGGGAGGGTTTTGTCTTTGCCATCCTACATCAGAAAGTTTATAGAAAGGTTTGCGCCTGTACCTGCGCTCTTGCCAATAGTTAAAGGCAAGGAAAGAGAGTGTGAGTACCGGGATTATTATCAGAAAGTATACCAGCATAAACTATAAACAGCCGGGCGCTTAAAAGTTTGGGGGTGTCAGGTTCTTAAAATGGCCATTCAGGCGCACGCGCTCTTTCAGCTTCTCAGTTTCCAGCACAACAGGCAACACCTGCTGCAGGTGCAGCAAAATTGCTTCCTGCCGGTCCTGCTCGCTTAGTAGCTGCAGTAGCGTATATTCCTGCTCTGTGTTCAGGCCTAGCTGGTGCGCTATGTCATAGCTCTTAAAGTCTTCAGGAAGCTCCATGTACAGATTGCCTAAGCCAAGTACATCATAAAGCTTCTCCAGGTTTTCCCTGATTTTTAGCTTAGTGATGACGTCTTCGTCGTACTTATTTTCTACTATCTCTACGTCACCACCGGCATATAGCCGGCCAGGTGCCATCTTATCAAACTTTAAAATCTTAAAAATGTGTAATCCTTTGGTGCGGATATCCATCTCGCCGTTATCATACTTTTTTTCTATGTTCAGGATCTCCACTTCGGTGCCATAGAGGCCCACGCCATTCTGTATGTAGGTTGGTATACCAAATGTTTTGCCTTCTTCCACACAATCCATTACAAGCTGCTTGTAGCGGGGCTCAAAAACATGCAGGTTCAGCTTCTCATCCGGAAAAACCACAATGCTTAACGGAAATAGCGGCAGATACTTTTTCATAGGTATATAAGGGTTGTAGGGGTACGTGCTATAGCCTAAGTTGCAAAGCTCTTTTACATAATAGCCCTTAATTTTGAAGTTTTAAGTGTGGGCATCCTGATACAAGCTACCGTTTAGCTAAGGCTTGTTGTTTACCCTACGCTTACAAAGGCTGTTGCGTTGGGCACACAAGCTGTTGAGGCTAGGAAAATATCCTAAACTGCTTACCTTTGCGCCCAAAAGAAAAAGCACAGGAATGGCTAAAAAGCGATTGGGGTTGAGGCAGGTGAAGCTGATTGTAATAAAGCTAATGCTCAGCCTTTTTCTAATAAGCGTGGCATGGGTACTGGTATACCGCTGGATAGCACCACCGGTAACACTGCACATGATCCAGCGTAGGGCCGAAGCTGGTGCTGCCGGTAAAGAAAACCCCGGGATAAAGTATAAGTTCGTCTCTCTTGAGGAGATGTCGGAGCAGCTGCCTTTGGCTGTGATTGCCTCTGAAGACCAAAAATTTCTGCAGCACAGTGGCTTTGATTTTGATGCCATATCGGATGCTTTTAAGCGCAACCGCAAAGGAGGTAAAATCAGGGGCGGTAGTACTATCAGCCAACAAGTGGCAAAAAACGTTTTCTTATGGCATGGACGAAGCTACCTTCGAAAAGCTGTAGAAGCTTATTTTACGGTGCTGATAGAAGTACTCTGGGGTAAGCAGCGCATTCTGGAAGTATACCTAAACATTGCGGAAATGGGCGACGGCGTTTTTGGTGTGGAGGCTGCCTCACAGGAATACTTTAAGAAGCCTGCCAAAGAGGTGGGACGGCAGCAGTCGGCGCTGTTGGCGGCAGTATTACCCAATCCAATCAGGTTTTCAGCAAAGAATCCTTCTGGCTACGTTTATACCCGCCGTGTGCGGATTGCCCGTGCCATGGGGCGTTTGGGTGGATCCAACTATATAAAAGAAATTTTACCTCAGACTGATGAAGAATAAGTTGCTATACTTTTTGCTGACACTCTCCCTATCAGGCTTTTCAGCTTGCAAGAGTAGCCAAAGCTCCAGTACAGTTGCTCAGGCTAATTCTGAAGTAAGACAGGTGCTGGAGGAGCAGGCAGCTTGCTGGAGCCGTGGCGACCTAGCGTGTTATATGCAGGGGTACTGGCAGTCTGATTCCCTCTTGTTCATTGGCTCGCGTGGCCTTACCTATGGTTGGCAGCAGACGCTGGACAACTATAAGCGTAGCTATCCTGATGTATCTGCCATGGGCAAGCTTAACTTTGACCTGAAAGAGTTTAGACAACTGTCACCAGAAACTATGCTGGTAGTAGGAAAATGGCACTTACAGCGTGAAGCAGCTAAAGGAGATCTGGAGGGCCACTTCTCTGTAATCTTCAGAAAGTTTCCTGAAGGCTGGAAGATAATTGCCGACCACTCGAGTTGAGGTATAGTTAGCTAAAGTAGGCCATTAATCCGAGCTATAGCTGATATCGGTTACCTGAACAGTTTCTTCGTGACGGCCAAACTTAAGCGTAACAGTTTGCCCCACATTGGCGCCGATTACAGCACGGGCAATGGGGGCCACAAAAGCTACTTTACCATCAGCTACCGAGGCTTCATCTACACCAACAATTGTGAAGGTGCGTTCAAATCCAGGCTTGCCGCCTTTGATGGTTTTTAACGTTACGGTGGCACCAAACCTTATCTCGTCTGCTGGTTGAGATGCTGGATCGATGACTCTGGCACTAGCTATCCGCTCGTTCAGGGCATTTAGCTGTGCATTCAGGATGGTAAGCTGGCGGGTCCTGTTTGCTTCGTCTTCATGGTTTGCTTCTGCTCTGGAACGCTCCGTTTCCAGGTCTGTTAACTCAGCACGAAGCATTGCCAGCCCCTTAGGAGTAACATAATTCGTAGCTCCCGGTGGAAGTGCAGCTCTGGGTGGTATGATAGGTGGCTGCCCTGCATCGTCTTCTTTTACAAACGCTCTACTCATTGTCAAATTCAAATAAGTGGAAGTATAAGATATAACTTATACTTGTTTAACCCTTCTGCATGAGGTGGGTTATACCTTCAGCTCGGAACCAGCGGTAGCCGTATGCATCTAGTGTAATGTGGTGCCTTCCTTTACCGTTAGCCACACTTTCCTCTTGACGCATCAGGTCTATCAGTTTATTTATCTGCTTGTCCTTCAGGTCTAGAATAACCTCACTGGCTTTCTCTGCGAAGTTATGAAAGATGAGAAGCGAACTACCCTGCCAGCTGTAGTACATGCACAATATTTGTGCGTTATTGGTTTCTAAAATCTCCCAATCTCCCCATCCGATCTCGGTGCATTCGTGGCGCAAGCGCACCAGTGTTGTCATCCAGTTTAGCAGGGAGTCGGGGGTACGGCGTTGGCTGTCCACGTTTACATGCTGATAGGAGTAAGGGCCTTCGTCGATTACAGGATGTATTAGCTTGTCTGCCGCTGAAAAACCGGCATGCTTTTCAGCAGTCCACTGCATTGGTGTTCTTACAGCATCACGCTCCTTCAGGCTCAAGTCATCTCCCATGCCTATTTCGTCTCCATAACGGATAACAGGTGCTCCAGGGAGGGAGAACATAAGGCTGTAGGCCAGCTCACTCTGCTGCCTGTTACCCAGCATGGTAGACAAGCGGCGCCGGATACCCCTGCCGTAGAGCTGCATGTTTTCATCTGGCCCAAAGCGGGCAAATACTTTCTGCCGCTGCTCATCTGTTAGGCGCCCCAAGTCCAGCTCGTCGTGGTTGCGCAGGAAATTAGCCCAGTGGGAGGTAGGGAAATTAATACGTGTTGCTTCTAAAGCCTCCTTCAAAGGCTCTATGTCTCCTGTGGCCAGTGCATAAAACATGTACTGGTTTACATAGAAGTTAAACATCAGGTGTATGCCTTCGCCCTCTTCTCCAAAGTACTTTTTAGTGTCTTTAGGCAATACGTTAGCTTCCCCTAAGAAAATAGCATCTCCCCGGCGCCACTGCAAAAAGCGTCGAAGTTCACGTAGGTATTTAAAGTTGAGTTTGTCTTCCTTAGGACCGGTAGTTGTTACCTCCAGTAAAAAAGGAACCGCATCTACCCGGAAACCTGCCACACCTAACTCTAACCAGAACCCCATGATCCGGCAAATTTCTTCTCGAACTTCAGGGTTAGCCATATTCAGGTCGGGCTGAAAATTGTAGAACCGGTGGTAATAGTAGGCCTTGGCTTTTTTGTCGTAGGTCCAGGTAGATTTCTGCACTCCCGGAAACACCATGCCTTCATCCCAGTCTTCAGGTCTTTCTTCAGACCAGATATACCAATCGTGGTACTTTGCGTCTTTACCAGTTCTAGCGTTCTGAAACCAGGGGTGATCTACAGAAGTATGGTTTACTACCAAATCGATGATCACTTTGATGCCGCGTTTGTTAGCCTGGTGCATAAACTCCACAAAATTTCCGCTGGAGCCGTGGCGTGGATCCACACCGTAATAATCTTTGATGTCGTAGCCATTATCCTTGTTCGGCGTTGGTTGGAAGGGGGCAAGCCAAACCGTGTCTACACCCATGGCATGCAGGTAATCAAGGCGGCGGGTAAGGCCTTCAAAATCGCCGACTCCGTCTCCGTTGTAATCCATAAAGGTTTCCAGATCAAGACTATAAATTACTGCATTTTTATACCAAAGCTCTTCTATCATGGTTAATGGGTGTTTTACTGCTGTAAGTGCTATATAGCATAAGCCTTGTACGGGAGAGGGTACAAGTACGGTTTATTTGCTTAAGGCGGACTAAGGGATTATATGTTGCAGAAACCATCATAAGACTACACCTAAAAAAGAAAACCACAGTAAGCATGCGGTCTTACTGTGGCAGAATTTGGTTGAAATAAATTGGGTATAGGTGTTCAGGCAGTATCTCCTTCTTCGTCCACTATCACCTCTTTTTCTACTTCCTTAACTTCTTCTGTAAGTATAAAGCCATTCTCGGCGGCATGAGCAGCTGCGGCGGCAGTGTTCTTTACAAGCAGCATTTCTACCTCGCCACTTTGTTTGAGTTCATCAGCAATTTTGGTCACAGCCTGTGTGCGTTTTTCAATGTTCACGTCCCGGATGTAAATGGCCATGATACGGCCTGGATGATTTTTCACCACCTCCTGGTATATAGGAGCATCTTGCTGTCCACTGTCACCTATAAGTATAAAGTTAAGGTGCGGGTAGGTCATCAGGATGTTCTGGATCTCTTTATACTTGTGGCTCATGTGGTCGCTGTGTCCCAGCTTGTTCTCGTCTATGCCAAAGTCCCGGAGCAGGAGAGGCCCCTGTGGAATCTCGTTCAGTTCCAGGAAGTGGTATAGGAGATCATAGTTGTTCCAGGGGCTGGAGCTTACGTAGAAGAATGGGTTGTTATGTTTTCCGTTTCGGCCTAACTGCAGGGAGCGGTAGAACTGAGACACTCCATGAAAAGGAATGCGACTATGCGCGTTGTTCAACAACACGTTTCTGCCTGTCTGTAGTAAGCTGGTCGCTCCGGTTCTAACAATGGTGTCGTCAATATCAGAGATGATGCCGTACTCAGCATCAGGTGGCGGTACTAACACGTGGGCCGTTTCCTTTATACCCGGCTGGAAATTATGTACAGGAGCATCCACTAGTTCTATTTCAATCGGGTGCCAGCTATCAGCTAATTCTAAGGGCTTCTCCGGGCGTAGGTTCATCACAAAGTAGCCTTCTACATCAGTGGTTATCTCGTACAGTTGCTCTTGCAGGCAGAGCTGCACACGAGCGTTAGGTATCTCGTCGCTCTCGAACCTTCGGTACATGTTCAACAGGTTTTCCCAGGTGGTGTCGGTTTCTTCAGATTGACGTATGCCCTTATCCACTAACACACGACCTTTAACATAGAGGCGATCAGGCGTGCCGTAGCTACGGTAGGTAACAATCTGCAGGGGACGGTTTAGCCGCAGCTTGTTCTTTAGCTGAAATGTAAGCAGGTCTAACTTTTCTTCTCCTTTAAGTATAGCCTGGGTAAGGTGCTTGTTAACGTTCTTCATAGTTTTTATTTAAAAGAAACTGCCTGCTGGTTAAGGGCAGGCAGTTCTATCTCATTATAAACCTAGTGCAGTTTTAAGTTGCTGTAAATCACTGTCAGGTGCGGTGGAGGTGCTGCAGCCGCGCTCCCGTGCCTCCTGCTGTATGTTCTGGATACGGTTATCTGGGCTTGGGTGTGTGCTCAGGAATTCTGGTGGTGTACCCTGCTGCGACTCCTGCTCCAATTGTATAAAGAAACCGGCAGCTCCATCGCAAGCGTAGTGGCTCGTGCCGCCTAAGTATGCTACAGATGTTTCGTCTGCCTCTGTTTCGGCATCGCGGCTAAACTTTAGACCTGCCAATGAGCCGCTTAATTGAGCCGCAATCTGGCGGAGTGTGCCAGGGTTGTTACCAAGTGCCACCTGCAGCAAAAGCGCAATGCCATAGTCGCGTTGGAGTTGTTTTACACTATGGCGCTTATCGGCATGGGCTATCTCATGAGCCAGTACTCCGGCTAAATGGTCCTCATCGTTCAGGTATTTTATAAGACCGGTAAAAACATAAATCTGTCCACCTGGAGAGGCGAAAGCATTTAAGGTTTCGTCGTCACGGATGATCTTTACTGTCCAAGGAAACTCCTGCTGGTATTTGACTTCACCAGATGTTAGGATACGGTTCACGATGCGGTCTAGGCTCTGATAAGCTTTCTGGGTGTTAGCATTCGTACTGTTGCGCTCCAGTAATTTACCTTGTGCGCGGTACGTAGAGTCTACCTCATGGGCAACTTGCTGGCCCAGGTTGATGTCGTCCTGAATTGAGAAAATCACACCATCATTGCTATCGCAGCTGCCAAGTGCCAGTAGGCTTACCAGCATCAGCATCCACAGTGGAGTGTAAATAAGCTTTTTCATATTAAAGTAAATGTTCATGTAGGTGCAACGCTTTGCTGCATACTTTGTGTATAGGCATCTGCAAATATATAGCCAGAATAGCGCCAAAGCGTACTGCACCATGCTTTACGTTTGCCGCCGCGGCAAGGGTTGCAGGAGTAAGGCTGGCAAAACAGTGCAAAAACAAAAAGCCCTCGGATAACCAAGGGCTTTTCGTTCGTGTAGTATGTGCTTTATTTTACGGAAGAGGTGCCGATTGGGTTTCCATCTGTATCAAGCTCCACAATTTCGTAATTCAGAGCCTGCAGTTTTGGAAGAACCGTCTTCTTATCGCCTACCACCACAATATGCATATTGTTTACCGGCAGGTTCTTGGCTGCCAGTGCATCAATTTCCTGTTCGGTGATGTTGTTCAGAATTTCGGTCTGCTCCTTCACATAATCCTTGCTCAGGTCATACTCTAGTATACGACCCAAAAAACCTGCTTTTTGGTATGGCGTTTCATACTGGCGGGCGTCGGCCTGTCCGATAGAGCTCTTCATAAACTTCAGTTCCTCAGTAGTTACGCCGTTCTTTTGGAAGTTTGTTAGCTCTTTCATGAACTCCGTTACTGACTCAGCAGTAGCATCGGCACGCACACCAGCCGAAGCTGTGAACGGACCAGCATATTCGCTGCCGCTGAAGTATGAGCGGGCGCCGTAGGTATAACCTTTGTCTTCGCGCAGGTTCAGGTTGATGCGGCTGTTAAAGGCACCACCCAAGTTGTAGTTCATCAGGTTGGCCTTATAATAATCACCGGTGGCATCGAATGGCATGGCTACATAACCAATTCTGATCTCTGACTGCGCTGCATCAGGCTTGTCTACCAAGTAGATGCGCGTTTTGTCAATGGCAGGAGCCTTCATGTCTGCTGGCAGCTTCACATTTTTCTTCTTCCACTTCTTCAGGAAGCTAAGTTTGCCCATCAGCTCTTTCTCAGAGATGTCGCCAACTACAACCATTTGCGCTACAGAAGGAGAGTAGTAGTCGTTGTAAAACTTCTTCACATCCTCCAGAGTAATGTTCTCTACTGTTTCAGTAGTACCTGAAGAAGGTACTGCCATAATATGACCGTCGCCGTAAAGCAGCTTGCTGTATACATTGTTAGCAATAGCTGTAGGTTGTGTAGCCTGGTTAGCGATAGCTTCCAGTTGCTGTTTCTTCAGGCGCTCAAAATCTTCTGACGCAAACTTGGGACGGAACAAGCGCTCCTCCAGCAGCGCTAGTGTTTTGTCCAGGTTCTTCTTCAGCGACTGTACAATAACATATGTCTCGCTGTTGCCTGAACCGATGCGGATAGAGCTACCTAATTTATCTAACTCATTACTGAACTGCTCTGAAGTATAGTTTTGTGTGTCCTCGTTTAGCATACCAGCGGTAAGCGAGGCAACACCGGCTTTGGCTGGGGTGTTTGCCTCTAAACGATGACCACCCTTGATTGAAAGCTGTAAGGTAACAGTTGGGATTTCATTCGTGTTCGTGCCAATCAGCTTCAGCCCGTTTTTAAACTTGCCGGTATAGTAATCTGGCACATGCACGATAGGGTTTTCGCCTGCACCTGGGCGCTTGCTGCGGTCAAACGTATCAACAGCCTTGGTATACTTCAGGCCGCTATACGCATCTGCTTCGGCTGTGTAGCCATCTTTAGAGACAGTATAGTTATCAGCCTTAGCCAATAGCTCGGACTTACCCTTTGGCACTACGCTTAGTATGACAGCTGGCTTACCCTTGATGTACTGGGTATAAACACGCTGCACATCCTCTTTTGTAACCGACTGAATGCGCTTCAGCTCTTCCTGGATATAGTTTGCATTGTTGCGGAAGGTCTCATAGTAAGCTAGCTGCGAAACTTTGCCGCTTACGCTTGCCATGCGGTTTATCAGGCTGGACTCTGCTTGTGCCTTAAAGCGCTGCAGGTCTTCGTCGTTGATACCGCGTTTTTCGAACTCGGCGATAGACTGGCGTGCCAGCTCCTCGCTCTGGGCAAGAGGCGTGTTAGGATAAGCCATTACAGTGATGCTGAACTCACCTGCCAACTCAGAAGTAGAATTGTACACCGAAGCCTGCATCGCTTTCTGCTCTTTAACAAAGTTCTTGTAGAAGATAGAGGTTTTACCCTGACCAAGGATTTCAGCCAGTACGTCCAGCGCTGGTTCATCTTTATGGCCTGACTCCGGCACAGGGTAGGTCATGCGCAGCATCGGGAAGCGGATGTTATCCTCGTAGCTTACGTAGCGGTCTTTGTCCAGCTGAGCTACCTGAGGCGTCATGTCCTGTACAGCAGGCCCTGCAGGAATAGAGCCGAAATACTTCTCTACCAACTTCACTACTTCCGCTGGCTTCACATCGCCGCCCACGGTTAGCGTAGCATTGTTTGGTCCATACCAGCGCAGGAAGAAGTTTTTAAGATCGTTTACATTGACACGGTTTAGGTCTTCGATGTATCCGATCGTAGTCCAGGAGTATGGGTGGCCGTAAGGGTAGAGGTTTTTAGAGGTCATCTCATACACCAGGCCGTAGGGGCGGTTATCGTAATTCTGACCACGCTCGTTCTTTACCGTTTCGCGCTGTACTTCAAACTTCGGCTGCGTTACGGCGTCAAGTAAGAAGCCCATACGGTCGGCCTCCAGCCAAAGCGCGGTTTCCAACTGGTTGCTTGGCAGCGTCTCAAAGTAGTTGGTGCGGTCGCGGTTGGTAGTACCATTTAAAGTACCGCCAGATTCTGATACGATCTTGAAGTGTTCCTCATCGGCCACGTTATCGGAGCCTTGGAACATCATGTGCTCAAAAAAGTGCGCGAAACCTGATTTGCCCACTTCCTCACGAGCAGAGCCAACGTGGTAGGTTACATCTACGTGCACCACGGGGTCGGAGTGGTCTTCGTGCACAATCAGCGTAAGGCCGTTGGGAAGCTTGTATTTTGTGTAAGGAATTACCAGCTCGTCGCCTTGCTTGGTAACTTTCTCCACGAGTTTTGTCTGAGCCTCAGCAACGCCCACCACACTTGCAGTAAGTATGATGCTGAGCACGGTTTTATTCATCATTTGCTATAATGTTAAAGTGAATGTTATCACATTACAATATAGCAAATAGGAAGAGTAGTATAAAAATATTGTAGACGAATCTCTATTTTGTCTCGCTCAACACCTGCTTTGCAAACATAACAGAGACTGTTAAAGTAAGCAGCGAGATTACCAACATAGCAGTCGTCAGCAGGAATGCCATACCTGCAGTTTCAGTTGTTTCCGCTCCCTGTTGTTGTTGCACCTCACTGAGCAGTCTGATAAAATAGGTGCCTGCGCGCCAGCCCAGGAGTAGAGTAAGTAAGCCTGCTTCCACTGTGCCCAACATAAAACCCCAGCGCTTGCCTCTGTTCAGGAAGTGACCCGCTGTAAGTCCCATCAAACCTCCTGCAGCACCAGTTATCAGTGCTGTGTTGGCTTGTTCGCCAGCCAGGTCTACGGCCACAACGCCACAACCGAGCAAGAAGAATCCAAAAAAGGCATAGAGGTATGATATGTTCTTGTGCATGATGCGCCGGTGTAAATGGTATAGGTGGTAAATATACAGTAGAAACGGCAAAGTATGAAAGGAGACAGATCAGGTAACAGACAGCAATCAAAGCGCGAGTTAGCAGCTCAGGCTAAATCATTGCTTCTCAAGCACTGCAGTAAGAGTAATTATTTAGTGGTATGCGGTATCAGATCTTGAGATCATCCTTCCGGTTATAGATAAAAACTGTACAACTTTTGCTACAAACTTAAGTATGAAGTGCAGGAAGCAGGAACAAGAAGCTTCAGAAGATGGCAAAGAAGAAGGAAATACACGAGCTGTACGCTGACCCCAGCAGATCTGCCGCCTGGGCAGGCCTGCGTTACACCTCTGATGAGGGGCCGGGCTACACGCGCAAAAAAGCAGGAAAAGGGTTTTATTACCTTGATAATAAAGGGGAGCGCGTTACAGATGAGAAAACACTGGAGCGTCTAAACGCTTTAGTTATACCCCCAGCCTGGACAGCTGTATGGATCTGCAAGTCTCCGAAAGGTCATCTACAGGCAACCGGGCGCGATACCAAAGGCAGAAAACAATACATATACCACCCGCAGTGGCAGCAGGCCCGCAGCCTTACCAAATTTGGTCGCATGATAGAATTTGGCTATTCCCTTCCTAAGCTCCGCGAGCGTCTGCAGCAGGATATTGCTTCCCGTAACCTGGACCGCCGCAAGGTGACAGCCCTCGTGTTAACACTTCTGGACAATGCCTTGATCCGAATAGGTAACCGCAGTTATGCAAAATCGAATAAATCGTACGGGCTTACCACGCTGCGCGACAAGCATGTAAGGATTGATGGCAGTAACATCAAGTTCTCTTTTGTAGGAAAAAAAGGAGTAGCGCAAGAAATAGACCTGAAGGACCGCCGCCTAGCCCGCCTCGTAAAAAAATGTAAAGACATACCAGGATACGACCTGTTTCAGTATTTTGATGAAAACGGGGAGCGGCAAACACTTGAATCAGGTGATGTGAATGAGTATTTGCGGGAAGCTACTGAGCACGACTTTTCGGCAAAGGATTTCCGCACCTGGGGAGGTACCGTACGCATGGTGGAGTGCCTGGAAAACGTGCTGGAAGCGGAGCCGGACCTGGACAAGGAAAAGGCTATAAAGGCAGCCGTTAAAGAGGTAGCAAAAGGCTTGGGTAATACACCAACTGTTTGCAGTAAATACTATATACATCCGGAGGTGGTAAACTTGTTCCGGGAAGACAGGCTGATGAATTACCTGAAACGACATGATGCCACAAAACCCAAAATAGAGCACTTATCTGGTACAGAAGAACTAGTGCTAAAAATGCTGGAACGTGTGGCAAAAGAGAAAAAGGCGTCAGCAGCCTAACCTATACTTTATACTTGTATGTGTTGGGGTGCTAGGCTGCAATACCGCTAAACTGGTTATTCTTATCCTGGGATGTTGTCTAAAGATTGCCAGAGGTACTTACTGGCAATGGTGCGGTAGGGGCGCCACTTTTCAGCTATTTCCTGCATTTGCACACGAAGAGCTTTGCCGCTTGTTTCTAAACCATAGTGCCGCTTCATCGCATTTTGGATACCAAGGTCATCCACCGGGAATACGTCTGGGCGCTCCAGGGCAAACATCAGCAGCATTTCTACTGTCCAGCGGCCCACACCTTTTATTTGGGTAAGGTGCCTGATCAGGTCTTCGTCTTCCATCGCATCGATAGTGGCATGCTTTAAATTGCCGTCTGCAGCAAAAGCAGCTACATTGCGTACGTAGCCAATCTTCTGAAACGATAAGCCAGCACCTCTTAAAACATCATCTGGTGCCTCTAGGACTAGTTGCGGGTGCGGGTACTCCTCCGGGAAAAGCTCTCTGAACCTCCTGAAAATTACCGCCGCTACCTTGGTGCTTAGTTGCTGCGATATAATGGCACTCAGCAGTTTTAAGTATAAATCTTCGGAGCGGGAGGACTTCAGTGGCTGCCCTTGCTCTATAATCTCACAAATGATGGGATCGTTTGCAAAGGCTGACATCATTTCTAAAGTAGGGTAAGAGGTATTCATAGTTTCAGGACATTTGATAAAGAGTGAAGGACGCAAGAAGCAAATTATCTTTTTGAGGGGACTACGGGTGTTTTTACAAAACTCAAAACTCTTGTAGTCCCCTCTCTAGGCTAGCATAAACATTACGCTTCTACTTTCTCAAAGCTAAGGGTTTGCAAAACCTGTAGCAGACGCTGGTGCATCTCCTCAGTAATATCGAGGTGGGTCACAAAACGGATCATTTGTGGGCCGAAGCTTGCTGCAAGTATGTGCTGCTCTGCCAGAGCCTGTACAAAAGCTACATCGCTCACCTTTTCATTTAGCTTAAAGATGATAATGTTTGTTTCTACCGGAAGCACGCTTTCCACATAGTCTGTCTGCAGTAAAGCTTGCTCCAGTTCTTTGGCGCGGCGGTGGTCTTCCTGTAGTCGCTCTACATGGTTATCCAGGGCATACATGCCAGCCGCAGCCAGGTAACCAGCTTGGCGCATGCCACCACCCATTACCTTGCGTACTCTTGTTGCTTTCTTGATGAACTCTTTAGAGCCGAGTAGAACAGAGCCTACCGGAGCACCTAATCCTTTAGAAAGGCAAATAGAGATGGTATCAAAGTATAAACCATAGTCTTTGGCAGAGTCGCCGGAAGCTACCAGGGCGTTGAACACGCGGGCACCATCCAGGTGCAGGGCCAGGTTGTGGCGCTTGCAAACTTCAGAAATGGCCGCAATCTCCTTTATCGTATAGTAAGAGCCGCCGCCTTTATTACAGCTGTTCTCCAGGGCCACCAGGCGCGTTTCCGGGAAGTGGATGTTATCTAGCGGACGGATATTGGCTTCAACTTGCTGCGGTGTCATCTTACCCCGCTCGCCATGGACCAGCGCTGTAGAGGCTGCCGAGTTAAAAGCAATGCCACCACCCTCGTACTGGTGAATGTGTGCTGTTATATCGCATATAACCTCTGTTAGAGGTGCGGTGTGTACTTTTATGGCAATCTGGTTGGTCATGGTGCCGGAAGGGCAGAAGAGGCCAGCCTTTAAACCAAACATGGCGGCAGTCTTCTCCTCAAGAGCTTTTATTGTTGGGTCCTCTCCGTATACATCATCGCCAACGGGGGCTTCAAACATGGCCTGAAGCATTTCAGGGGTTGGCTTTGTTACTGTATCGGAGCGGAGGTCTATCTTTTGTATCATGAATTTGATTTGGGAAAACTTTACTTTGTAAAAATAATAACTTACTTTTGCCCTTCAAATTAAAAACATTGCAACGATGGGAGTTACTAGACTAAAAAGAAAAGATCGCAAAAATAAGGCAAGAGCCAACAACAAACAGGCTAAAATCAAGCAGCTTCTGCTTACGCCAGTTATCAAGAACGTTGACATGGACGAGCTGAGAGCTCAATTTGGTGAGACTCCAAAAAACCAGACTGCAGAAACTGCTGCTGAGTAATTCTTATTTTAGCGAAAGTAAGTCCATCTGCTGCCGCTGCTAGTGAAAGCGAATGGCGGCGGCTTACTAAACTAGACATCAAGTGTGTTTGCACCTGCAGGCACACTTTTTTTATGCTCTCTTGCCAAGCTCCAGTACCTGCAGGTCCTGTACTTTCCCCTCAAGTATGTTGAAGCGAACCATCGTGCGCACTTTATGAAAACCATGTCGGCCTGCCGCGCCCGGGTTTATGTGCAGTAGGTTGTTCAGGTTTTTATCTGTCATGACCCTGAGAATATGAGAGTGCCCAGTGATAAAGAGCTGTGGCGGGTTCTGCATTATGGCTTGGCGCACGTCTGGGTGGTACTTGCCAGGATAACCACCAATATGTGTCATCATTACATCTAGCCCCTCCAACTCGAAACGGTTCACCCTGGGGTGTACCTGTCTGATAGCGGCATCATCAATATTGCCATACACCCCCCGGAGCGGTGCCAGCTCCTGCAGCCTGTCCGACACTTCTATATTTCCAAAGTCACCGGCATGCCAGATCTCGTCACGGTCTGAGAGCAGTCGTAGTACCTGGTCGTCGAGGTAGGAGTGAGTGTCGGAGAGGAGGCCAATCTTAAGCATAGGGATACTAGTTGTTTCAGATGTGAAGTTAGCGAAATCCTGCAGGAAAAGTTTTGTTCCCACAAGCTCAAGCTTGCAATTGCGAGAACTCTGTGGAAACAGCACGGTAGCCAGGGAGGTATGGCTGGAGCGCATGTCAATGAAATAGAACCACCTCTAATACAGTGACGTAGGTATAAACAGAACTAATTTAACTTTAACATGAAAACAAGTACACAAAAAACATATAAAACATTGATTTCCGCTTTGGTCATTCTGCTTTTTCCTCTAATAGTAGGCTGCTCTGTTTTTTCTGGAAGTGGAAACGTATCAAACGATCCAGAGGTGGCACATCAGCAACAGGAGGTAGAGCGTCTGAGGCGGGAGGTTCAGGAAGCTGAGCGTTATGCTGAAGAGGCTGAACAGCGGGAGAAGGCCGCTAAGAATAGGTTAAAAGCTGCCGAGCACGAACTAAAGGCCCTGGAGGAACAGGCGAAAAGAAGAAACGAATACCAGTAGCCTTCAATGTAAATTAAGTACTGGGGTGGATACCTTTAATGCCCCGGACATGCCAGCCTGTTTGGGGCGTTCTGCTTTTAGTGAGACTTAGGCTGCAGTTAGTACATTACACAAAAAGCACCTGTCTCAGAAAGGAGACAGGTGCTTTTTGTGTAATCAGCAAGATCTTATCTAAGCAGGCTTGGAAGCAAAGCCTTAATTATCCTTTTTCTTTTCTTGGTCTGCCTCAGCGTCCACTGTTTTAGTTCTGGTGGTGGTATCGTACTGAACCACTGTTTCGGTTACCTCATACTCTGTTGCCACAGAGTCACGGTCTACTACCACCTGGTTATCTTCTTCAGTTTCTAGGCTGGTGGTGTTACTTGTTCTTTCACAGGCTGTAAAACCTAAAGTACTGAACACCACAACACCTGTAAAAAATATATTTTTCATAGTTTTAAGAGTAGATTATACATGAAATAGTACAAGGTGTCACCAAATTTTGCCTGTACTATATACTAGCTTTTACGATAAACCAAAGCTAAAAGGTGTGATTTATACCATTTTATATACATAACGATATTACAAAAAGAGCTAAAGACAGAATTTTGATCATTTCTCTAAGTGGTTTAATCTGTACAACTTAAAGGTCACAATTTCGTGCACTACCTGTGTGAAACAAATGGCCTACCAGAAACGGCGCCTCTTACTTCAGCTTACCAAGCAGCCGTCTGATGAGTACAATCTGCCCCAGGTGATAAGCATTATGTTCGGCAACCAGCATCGCCTCGCGTAGTAGTGTTTGTCCCTGGCTATGAGCGAAGGGTTTAAACAAATCATTGTCTGTGTTCTGAACCAGCTGCACCATCTGCTCAAGGTCGTCAGTGATCGTTTTTATCGTATTGTTGATTGCTTTTTGGTCCGGTGGGGCTGCTTGAGAGGGCCAGTAGTCATCGGGCCAGTTCGGTTCCTGGTAGTCAGGGTTGTTACTGAAGTTAAGTATATCCCGCTGCGTAAAGCGTAAGTGTTCCAGTTGTTGCCATATAGTATAAGGCAGTTGCTCCACCTGTTCACCAGCCTCCCTTACCGTAATACCTTCCAGCAGTTCCTGCTGTGTTCTAAAAGCCTGCCCTTGCCGCAGTAGCTTTACTAAATGATCGCGTAGTTGTTGGTCGTGTGTCATAGCCCTTTTTTAAAGAACATACTATAATGTAATTGGTAGAGTTAAGATTTGCTTGGGAAAGGATTATGTATAACATCTAACCAGCACGTGCTACGTTTAAGCTAAAATCTTATCTTTACTATCTATCAAAACCCATATACCGCATGAGACCATACATACTTGCCGAAACTAACTGGAAGGCGCTAAAGGACCAGGATGTAGACGTAGTGGTGCTACCTTGGGGAGCCACAGAGGCCCATAATTACCACATGCCTTACGCAACAGATGTTATAGAGGCTGATGCCATAGCTGCTGCCTCTGCTAAAATTGCCTGGGAAAATGGCACCAAAGTGATGGTGCTTCCTACAATTCCTTTTGGCGTTAATACTGGCCAGGCAGACATCAAGTTGGATATTAACCTGAACCCTAGCACGCAGTTGGCTATACTTGATGATATTGTGGCTGTGCTGAACAGGCAGGGTATTAAGAAACTGCTGGTGTTGAACAGCCATGGCGGGAACGATTTTAAGCCGATGTTGCGTGAGCTAGGGCTGCGCTACCCAGAGATGTTCCTGGTGAGTTGCTTCTGGATTCAGGCTGCAGACCGCAAACAGTTCTTTGATGCGCCCGGCGATCATGCCGATGAGATGGAGACAAGTCTTTTGCTGCACCTTCGCCCTGACCTTGTGCTGCCATTGGAAGAGGCAGGAGAGGGTAAAGAGCGTAAGTCGAAGATCAAAGGCATACGCGAAGGCTGGGCATGGTCGGAGCGGCAATGGTCTATGGTAACAGCCGACACAGGTGTTGGTAACCCAAAGGCCGCGACCAAAGAGAAGGGAGCTGCTTTTCTAAAAGCTGCAGCCCAGAACATTGCCGGACTGCTTTCCGAAATTGCCAATGTAGCTATTAATGACCGATACGGCGATTAAATTACTTCTTGCCTCTGTTCTATAAAAGGCAATGGATAGGGCAGTGCGTTGGGATTAGCAGATTAAGTTATAACATCGGCTGTCCTTCCTTTTCCTTTTACAACTAAATACACTCCTCAGGTTTGCGTTATAACAGTTGGGGCTACAAATGGCGCGGTTTACTAGTTTACGGCTGCGTTATTTGCAGTTCCCAATTCATAGTTCGAACTTCGTACTTCATAAGTCAAAAGAATGATCCAAGAAAAACTAAGAGGAACAGGCGTAGCTCTGGTAACGCCTTTCACAAAAGAACTAGCCGTAGACTATGAGGCACTTCGCAAACTGTTGGACTTCGTGCTGGATGGCGGCGTAGAATACCTGGTGGTAAACGGCACCACTGCAGAATCTGTAACCACAACAACCCAAGAGAAAGCTGAAATACTGCAGGTAATAAGAAAGCATGTGAATGGGCGTGCGCCGCTGGTGTACGGGCTGGGTGGTAACAGTACACAGCACGTGCTTGACACAATTGCCTCTACCGATTTGGAAGGTGTTTCAGCTATACTATCGGTAAGTCCATACTATAACAAGCCGTCGCAGCAGGGTATCTACCAGCACTATGTGCAGGTTGCCAATGCTTCTCCCGTGCCTGTTATACTGTACAACGTGCCAGGCCGTACCGCTAGCAATGTGGCTGCCGAAACAACAATAAAGCTGGCGAGCCACGAAAACATAATTGGTACAAAAGAGGCCTCAGGTAACCTGGAGCAGTGCATGTACATTGCCAAACACAGGCCGGAAGGCTTTATGTTGATCAGCGGCGACGATATGCAAACAGTGCCAATGGCTACTTTTGGAGCTGAAGGAGCTATCTCGGTGCTGGCTAATGCTTTCCCAGGAAAGTTCTCCAATATGGTGCGCCTGGCCCTGGATGGCAATTTCAAAGAGGCTTCTAACTTGCTGCTAAGCTTTGTAGACATTAACCCGCTGATGTATGAAGAGGCAAACCCTGTAGGGGTAAAAGCTGTATTGGAGCGCTTTGGTGTCTGCTCCTCGCAGGTAAGGCTTCCACTTGTTGAAGCTTCTTCTGGCCTGAAAGACAGACTGTACAAGCTGCTGTAATCTAAAGGCTTTATTCACCCAAAGCAGCAAAGCCCTGCATCTTTAGATAGATGCAGGGCTTTGCTGCTTTGGGTATCATTGTGTGAAGCGATGTTCAAGTATCCAGCTCAATAGTGTTTAGTCAGGACAGTTGTATGTATAGGTGATGCGCTCTTCACGCTTATCGTTAAATTTTATCGTTTCTGCTATAGGGTAACCCTGCTCATTCTTTTCAAGGCTGCTTGTATAGCTTAGGCTACTAATCTCTTCTTTGTCTCCGTTGGTAGCGGTAAGACTGGTGAAGTTATGAAGGTTAGGGTAACCAATGCCTGGCCTGCGTTGCTGGAAAATGGGTGTTGCAGATAAGGGTGCAAAGCTAAGGGTATCCTGTGCATAGCTGACGCTGTACGTCTCTCCCTGTGCACTCCTTACAGTAGTAGCAATTGGCCTGTTAACCGGATATGATATAGAAACTGACCCATTGTTACTCTCAGCATTGTTAAGGTAAAGGTAGTCTGTAGCTGAAGTCAAGCGGCCTTGTGTATCATAAACAGCCTTGAAAGAAGCTACTCTACGAATTATCTCTAGCTCCGGCACCCGTTGCTTTACATCATACCTCGATAAGCGCCCGCCCGGGTTATAGCTATAGGTGGTAAAGTTAATCTCACTTTCGCCATCTGGCTGGAATAGTCTCTCCTCAGTTAGTTGGCCAGCGTTGTTGTAGCTGTAGGTGCGGATAGCTAATAGCTCTTCCTGCTTGTAATGCTCCGTTCTGACTACCTGGTTCAGCTCATCGTAAGTGTACTTAATAGTACTGTCACTGTCTGCAGAACTGATGGTTTGTTCTAACAGATAACACGGGCTCTGCGGCTCTGGCCTAGGCTGAGCCACTTGATCATCGTCTTCGCTGCAGCTAAAGAATAACAGGAGACTGAGTAGCGGTGCAAGCAGTTTCTTTTTCATACACATCAACTAATAAGACTACGAAGATACAGCTAAATAGCCTGTTATACTATTGAAACCTGCAGGCTAGTTTTCATGCGAAGCTCGTATCTACATGTGCTTTACAAGCATAAGTGTTTGCTATATTCTTCTTTAAAAAGTTGCTGTACAGGTGGTAAACATAAAAAACTTATTTTTTTTCTAAAATATTTGAACACTTTTACCTCTTTAAACGTCTTAGGTGTACAATTGAAAAAATTATGAATAGAGGAAAAGTAAAATTCTTTAATGGAGAGAAGGGATTTGGCTTCATTAAAGACGAAAGTTCAGAGCAGGAGTACTTTGTGCACGTTACTGGATTAGTAGATGAGATCAAAGAAAATGACGAAGTAACTTTTGAGCTGAAGGAAGGAAGAAAGGGACTGAACGCCGTTAACGTAAAACGTGCTTAGTATAAAGATACTAGTTATTGACAACAAAAAGCCTTACACACGTGTGTAAGGCTTTTTGCTTTTTAGCTGCTGCCCAATTCAGGTTTATACTTACTGGATATTGTTCTCTTCTACCCATTTAAGGAACTGCTCTTTGTATACTTCGCCTATCGGAATTTCTTTGGTGCCAATACGGATACGGCTCTTCTCAATGCTGTCGATCTTTTGCAGCGAGACAATAAAGGAACGGTGAACACGCAAAAACTTGGTGTCCGGAAGCTTCTCCATCATCTTGTTCATTGAAAGCAGCGTGATAATCTTTTGCTCTTTTGTCTGGATAATGATGTAATCCTTTAACCCCTCTATCCAAAGGATGTCTCTGAAGTCAACACGGATCGTTTTATAATCAGCCTTTACAAACATGAAGTCATGTTCGGCGACAGGTGCTGGCTGTGGGGCAGGAGCCTCTGTCGCCTTGCCGTTTGGCCGCTGTAGCCTTTCCTGCGCCTTCGTAACAGCCTTTAGGAAGCGGTCGAAGGGGATAGGCTTGAGCAGGTAATCGACTGCATCCTGATTAAAGCCTTCCAAGGCATAATCAGGGTATGCCGTTGTAAAGATGATGAGTGGCTGGTGCTTGAGTATATTCAGAAACTGTATACCTGTCAGCTCCGGCATCTCAATATCCAGAAACATCAGGTCAATCTGCTCTTCCTGCAGGACCTGCATCGCTTCTGTGGCGCTGGAGCAGGTCTTTACTAGTTTCAGAAACGGCAGTTTACTCACGTAGCTCTCAATAATATCGAGGGCTAGCGGCTCATCATCAACGGCAAGGCAGCGAATAGTCATAGTTTTATCTTGTTTTAGGCTTAAAGTATAGTTTCAGCGTGGCATAAAAGGTGCCTTCTTTTTCCTCAAAAGTTAGCTCATGGCGTTTGTCGTAGAGCAGGTTCAGGCGGCGCTTCAGGTTCTCTAGCCCGATACCCCCAAACTCGCGCTTCTTATGCTGGCTGGTGTTGTTAATCGTGCTGAAGAGCAGGGCATCATCCTGAACAACGAGGTTAAGAATAATTCCTACCTCATTCTTGCTAACCAAGCCATGCTTAAACGCATTCTCTACCAGCGTCATTAGTAGCATTGGAGCAATCTGCTTTCCCTCCAGCTTCCCCTGTATATTAAACTTTATACTAGTCTGTTCACGAAGGCGAAGCTTCTGCAAATCTATAAAATTATGGATATGATCCACTTCTTTTTCAAGGCTTACCAAAGCATCATTGCTTTCATACAGCATATACCGCATCAGAAGCGATAGCTTCATGATGGCATCTGGTGTCTCGGGGTGCTGCTTATAGGCTAGCGAGTAAATGTTGTTGAGCGTGTTAAACAGAAAGTGTGGGTTCACCTGAGACTTCAAGAAGGCAAGTTCAGCAGTAAGCTTCTGTGTTTCCAGCTCCTTGTTGCGGCGCTCGTTGCGAATATAGTTGCCTGTAACTTTTAGTGCCGATGAGATAAATATCAGCACCAGTCCTCCCATGATATATTGAATAATACGCTCTGAACTGTAGAGCGAAATCATCTCACGGTTAAACTCTCGGAACAGGTAAAAGTCCAGCGGAGCCCTTAAAACAGCAATGGCCACGAGGGTGGTAAGTACAGCTGCTATATATAATAAGATGTGGTTACGAGCTAGATATCTGGGAATTAAGACATACCAGTTAAAGTAAAAGATGAAGATGTTGATCGTCATTCCTATCAGTACGTCCATTACCTTGCCGAAGGAAAGGGCGCTGTTTCCATACAGAAAATAAAATACCCAGGCACCAAACAGTGCCCATACAGCTACATGTATGGTAACAGTGTAACGTTTTCTCATTGTACCCTTAGGCAAAACCAAGCTAGCTCTTGACAAGTTTTTCTGAATAGGTAATAGTGGCAAAGGCAGCTGTGGCAGAAGCTAATTACTGTTTCTGTTTAAGTCCCTTTTGATAGTATAAAGATAAACAAAGTATGGAATTCAGCCCTTTGTCCCTATCAACTCTATACAAAAATGCTTTATCTGGCTACCAATGGTTTGTTTTACAAGATAAAGTCTAGCTATAGCCCATAGTAGCCTTAGTCTATGGTTTCTGTGGATTGGTATATTCTATTTTTTTGATACTAAAATAAGTTTCTCTTTTGTGTAGAGAGCCTGTTTGACCCACTAACTATGAAACCGCATATAATTGAGACCCATGGCCTGAGCTATAGCTTTGGCAAGCGACAGGTGCTGCACAACCTGGAGCTGCGAGTGCCACAGGGAACCATCTTTGGCTTCCTGGGACCTAATGGTGCAGGTAAGTCTACTACGATTCGTATTCTGCTTGGTCTTTTACCAGTTCCTAAAGGGCAGGTAATGGTGCATGGGCAGGATTTGAAAGATCATCGTATTGATGTGCTGCGCCGAACCGGTACACTAATCGAAATGCCTACGCTTTACCGGCATCTGTCAGGTTACGATAACCTGGAGATGAACAGGCGCATGGTGCAGGCACCAAAAAGCCGAGTTGAAGAGGTACTGCAAATTGTGGGACTTACGCAGGATGCACACCGGAAAACAAAAGAGTACTCACTGGGAATGAGCCAGCGTTTGGGGATAGCACTAGCCTTGCTATCAGATCCTGAACTTCTTATTTTAGATGAGCCAACTAACGGGTTGGACCCTAGTGGAATAAGAGAGGTTCGTGAGTTGATCATTCGCCTGAATAATGAGCATGGGAAGACGATTTTTCTCTCTAGTCATTTGCTCTCCGAAATAGAGAAGTGTGCCACTGAGTTAGCTATAATTGATAGAGGAAGAACGCTCTATCAGGGAAGTTTGCAGCACCTTTACCAGGGTGCTTTCACAAGTAATGTACTGCAACTGGAGACCAGCAATAACTCCATAGCATACAAGCTTCTGGCCGACCACCAGTATGAATTGCTGCCACAGGAGGCCGATGCTTTAGCAGTTCAGGTACATGATAAGGAGCAGGTGGCTTTACTAAACAGGCTATTAGTTGATAATGGGATAGGAGTGTACCGCCTGAGTATGAACACACACAACTTGGAAGAACTGTTTTTGAACATGACCAAAGGAGAGGCAACGCCCTCTGCTGTACTTTAAACTGAAGCAAGCATGGTTATGAACGCGTTGACCTACTACCGCAGCAGCTTAAGTGCTGAGTCGCTCAAGCTTAAGAATACCTTTTCGCTTTGGCTGGCTATACTTGCGCCTTGTGCGCTCCTGAGCATGAACGTGTTAGTCTTCTGGTCCAAAGGGGAGTACTTTATTAAGGATGGGGTAAACCCCTGGCACCGGTTTGCTATACAGAATTTCGGACTTTATACTTTGCTGCTCATGCCTATTTTCATTGCGCTGCTGACAAGCCTGACTAATGGTATAGAGCACAAATCGAACGGCTGGAAGCACCTGTACAGCCTGCCGCTACCTAAGAGTACGATTTATACAGCCAAGGCTACTACGGTGCTGGGGCTGGTGCTGCTGAGTAACCTGGTTTTTGTAGTAGGATATCTGGCGGCTGGCCTGTTTCTCTCGCTCATGCGTCCCGACTTAGGCTTCGACAGTATGGTGGGGCTACAGGTGGTGTTCATTGCCGTACTGAAGCTGTTCCTGGCAACCTTTGTTATCATAGCTCTACAGTTTTGGTTGAGCATGCGCTGGAGCAGTTTTGCCTTAAGTATGGGCGTGGGCATCGTGGCTATTATCACCGTTATGGTGGCCATGCGGTGGGAATACATTCCTTATTACCCATTCGCTTACCCGTTTATGGCCATCAAGAGTTTTCCTTCTGATGGAGGTATCACAAACCTGTTTAGCCAGGAGGTGATGTTGAGCATAAGTACTGGTATTCTGATATTTGTACTTGGGTACTTCGATGTTTCCCGCAAGTGTATTTCATAAGGTTTTGTTTGTTGTTTGTTTGGGTTTTGGGCGGCACTGCCTAGCATTGCTGCCCTTTACTTTTGTGGAGAAGCTATTTCAAACATTCATAAAGGCATTGCTCGAAAGTATATGGTTCGGTAAAAATTACGGGTGAAAGGAAACGCATACCGCCTACTTATAAAGTGGTGGCACCTATTATAAGCATAAGTAAATGTTTATATGAAGTGATCAGTCTTTCCTAATCTAATGCCTAAAGATCAAGCATGATTATAAATTGGCAAGAGGAATAGGTTAACCTGAATCAGATTTGGGTTAACCTATTCCTTCTATTCCTGTGCGTTAGTAGGGCTTTGCAGGTTACTGTGCCGCTTGGACTGAGTCAGGTAAAAAAACACCCGAAGAGCTACATCAAAAGTATAGCTCTTCGGGTGAAAAAGAATGTATATGTTCAGGTTAGCTGATCATAGCCATAAATTCATCTTCAGACAACAGTTTTACGCCCAATTTCTCGGCCTTTTCCAGCTTGGAAGGTCCCATCTTATCACCGGCTACCAGATAAGACAGCTTTTTGGAGATAGAAGAAACAACCTTGCCACCGTGGCTGATGATAAGCTGCTGTAGCTCTTCTCGGCTCACGCTCTGGAATACACCGGAGATCACGAAAGTTTGCCCTTCCAATTTGTCGCTCTGTATGTCCGGAGCCGTATTTTCAGATTTAAATTTAAGGCCTGCTGCCTTTAACCGTTCTACCAGCTGTACATGGTCCGGGTCCTGGAAGTACTCAAGTATGGAATTAGCTATACGCCCACCAATCTCGTTGATAGCGGTTAGTTCTTCGTAAGTTGCGCCACGCAATGCTTCCAGGTCAGGAAGTTGTTCTGCCAGCTTTTTAGCTACCGTGCTGCCCACAAATCTGATCCCCAAGGCAAAAAGTACTCTGTCATAAGGCGTCTCTTTCGATTTCTCCAGGCTTCTGAGTATGTTGTTGGCGGATTTCTCGCCCATGCGCTCCAACTGCACCAGTTGCTCAAAAGTCAGGTCGTACAGGTCAGCTGCATTACGTACAAAGCCGACACGGTATAGCTGCTCCAGCGTTTTCGGACCCAGTTCATCCACGTTCATGGCTTTGCGAGTAATAAAGTGCTCCAGTTTTGACAGAATTTGAGGTTCGCATCCTTTCTCGTTAGGGCAGTAGAAGTTTACCTCGCCTTCAGGGCGTATCAGCTCAGTTCTGCAGGCAGGGCAGTGCGAAGGGTAGAGAATAGGCAGGCTATCAGCAGGACGTTTTGCAAAATCTACTCCCGTAATCTTAGGGATGATTTCACCGCCTTTTTCTACAAATACAGTATCACCCAGGCGCAGGTCCAGTCGCTGTATCTCATTAGCGTTATGTACGGAGGCTCGTTTTACTACTGTGCCAGCCAGCAGCACAGGTTCCAGTAAAGCAACCGGTGTAACAGCTCCGGTACGGCCTACCTGGTACTGTATGCCCTGCAGTTGGGTAGCAGCACTCATGGCAGCATATTTATAGGCTATTGCCCAGCGAGGACTTTTGGCAGTAAAGCCAAGTTCCTCCTGTAAGGCATAGCTATTTACCTTCACTACCACACCGTCCGTAGCAATAGGCAGTTCAAAGCGTTTCGATTCCCACTCGTTAATATAGGCCATCACCTCTTCAATGCTGTTGCACTTGCGCCAGGTATCAGATACCTTGAAGCCCCATTTCTGGATGGCTTGCAGGCTTTCAGAGTGTGTATCGAATGGGCTGTTGTCTGTATGGAAACTGTAGGAGAAGCAGCCTAGCTTACGGCTTGCCACTACTGAAGAGTCCTGTTGTTTTAAAGTACCAGAGGTAGCGTTGCGAGGGTTTGCCAGCAGCTGTTCGCCAGCTTCCTCGCGATCTGCGTTTAGCTGCTCAAATACCTGCAGTGGCATAAACACTTCACCGCGTACCTCGAAAAGGTCTGGGTAATCCTTTCCATGTGCTTGCAGTGGCACGTCGTGAATGGTGCGAACATTGGCTGTAATGTTGTCGCCGCGTGTACCGTCTCCTCTTGTAGCGCCCTGTACAAACTTTCCGTTTTCGTAGGTCAAGCTGATGGCCACTCCATCAAACTTCTGCTCGCACACATACTCCACCTCATCACCCACCACCTTGCGCACACGCTTATCAAATTCGCGCAGCTCTTCTTCAGAGTAGGTGTTGCTAAGTGAGAGCATCGGCCACTTGTGGTAAACTGTGTCAAAGTTTTTAGTGATAGTACCACCCACGCGCTGCGTTGGAGAGTGGGGAAGACGTAGCTCAGGGTATTGGGCTTCCAGAGCCTCCAATCGTTTCAGCATCTGGTCGAACTCATAGTCTGAAACTTCCGAAATGCTGTTCTGGTAATATTGGTAATTCAGGTGATTTATTCTCTGCGTCAGTTCCTGTATCTCCAGGGCTGGGTCTTGTGCTGCTGCCATTCTTCGTCGTTTATACTTCCTGTAAAAATAGGAAAGAGATTCTAAAGAGTACAGGAAAGTATGCCTACAGGTTTGCTTAAATAAGCTTAATACTTTGTAGAAAGTATATACAATACGCCTTCGATATGTTGCTTAGTAATTTACCTGAGGAGGGCTTTCAGGTTGGTAGTGCAGCCTGATGCTGTTCTAGCTACTTCAAAGTGCCGGTACAGCTTCAGCCAGAATTGTGGTTACACTTTAGCTATGGAGAAAATTCGTTATAGCTGGAAGGAAAAACAAAACATCAACGGCAAGCCTGTAAGCCGGGTTCTGTCGCCACGCCCGAAGGCGTGCGTCTTATCATTTATCTAGGCCTGCACTCACGCACAGGCTCCATCGACCTACCCACTGACATCGGACGAGCAGCCCTTAGCCTCACCGAAGCGAGGCACTGTCAGCCTATTTGGTCTTTCAACTCCTAAGGTTTACCCAGCCGGACTGGTCACCCAGCCGCTGGTGCGCTCTTACCGCACCTTTTCACCCTTACCAGCACAAGGCTGGCGGTACTTTTCTGTGGCACTGGCTGTATCTGTTTCGTCTCCAAAACAGACCCTTCCTGTTAGGAAGTAGGATGCTCTGCGTTGCCCGGACTTTCCTCTCCCCCCAAAGGGGCAGCGATAAGACGGCTTACCGTTGATACTTTGTTCTTTGCAAAGATAACATAAAACCTGAACCGGAGGTTCGGTTTAGTTAGAGAGTTTAGGAGTTAAAGCGTTTGGGAGTGGCAATACTCAGGACTCTCTAACTCCTAAACTCTCTAACTACTAAACTTATTTCAGTCTCACCAGTGTAGCACCGTAGCCGAATTTTTCTTTGCGGGCATCTTCGAAGTACTTGATGCCTGGTGTGCGGCTTAGAATTTTTTGAAGCTCTTTGCGCAGCACACCGTTGCCGGCTCCGTGTATGAATACGATTTCGTGCATGTTGGTAGCCATGGCCCTATCTAGTGCATCCTGGAAACGCTCCAGCTGAATTTTGATAATGGCGCTGTTGCTCATACCGGTATGGTCATCCACCAGTTTCTCAATATGAAGGTCTACCTCATGCTCCGGAGCAGTCAGCTTAAAGTTCTCGCTCTTTTCCACGGCCTCAGTCAACTGCTCTTTGATTCTGTCTGGATTCACAGACGCTGGCTTTTGATCGAGTTGGAACAAGTATGCCTCTTTATTAAGTACAGGTGCCGTTCGCTTACTTTTGTAGAAGGAGCTGGCTTTAAACTGTACTCGCTTTACTACTGGCTCAAAAATGGTAGGGCTACCGTTACGGTGCTGAATGAACTGGATAAGCAGGTTTGGCCATTTCTCAAATTCCTTCAGGTGGTAGTGCGTGATAACGCGGGTACCTTTAGGAGCCAGTTTATCATTCTGCAGGCCACGGTAATTCTTCTCGCGCTCCTCGCCGCTGGTAAATAGTACGTCATAGTCAGAATTGTTTACCACAGTAACCGCGAGCAGCTCTTCCGACTGATGCACTAATGCCAGGTAAATACCTTGTGCAGCAAGAACAGGTGCAACAGGCTCCTTTCTTTTTGCAGGCTGCAGCGTGTCCTCCTGGCGCATGTACTTTTGCTCTTCGGCAGCAATCACCACCACTTCGCGTCTGGCTACAGGAATGGTGAAATCGTTGTCAATGGCTACTTCTATAAGGTTATTTTCCAGGATGCGCGTAATAATGCCTTCCTCACGGCCAGACATCAGGCGCACACGGTCTCCTACGTTCATATAGTTGTTCTTTAAGTATGATTTATGATTGCTGAGCTATAAAAAGGCTTTGCAATCTTCTATAGCAAAGATACGAATCTTTAGGCAGGGGAGGCGCTTTAGAAGTATAGCGGGTGCAGTTTAACTCCATCCTTTCGGTTATACTCTAAAGCTGGAGCAGGTATTTTTATGATGCTGAGCACATAGAGGGCTGTGTTCCATACTTTGCTCTTGCCTTTGAAGTGCATCAGGTTCAGGTCGGGACTGAGGTAATACTGGCGATATGCCTCCAAGCCTGCTGCTGCATTAGCCTCAGGGTCGTTATACACCATCTCTTGAGCTCCATAGCCAGCAGCAATATTCAGCCACTTTGGGTATTTACTTTCTTCCTTTAAGAAAGAACTTACATTAACAGATAGCCAATACGTTTGACCATTGTAGTCCTTCAAAGCCCGCTCTCCAAGATTGCTCCCTAATACATTTGGCCGCATACGGGCATAGTTGGTGGTCTGGAAGGAAAATTTAGGCATAATGCGCACTTCCTGCCAGGCCAGCTCCTGAGCAGTTACTGCTGCAGCACCTACAGTGTTAGCCACTAAATCGCCAACTGAGGCGCCATAGTCAGCCTGGTACCCGTCAAATATTTCGATTGGTGTTTGTAGTAGTATGCCAGTAAGGCCTCCATACAGCACAGCCTTTTTCTCAGGTAGGCCTGCCCAGCGCAACATATCAATGCCCGCCCGGCTTTGATGGAAGGCGCTCCAGAAATGCCCTGCTTTATCCATCTGCTTCCACTCATGGTTATCGTTGAACCAATGAAAGTTTGTGCGCTCATCAGTATACCAAGCTTTGTTTAGCGTTACAAGCATGGTAGCATATCCTGCGGTAAAAGTAGAGCCTAATACCAGCAACCGCTTCTTATTTACAGAGGAAGTGTCAACCGGAGCTTGTGCCATACTTAGCTGGGGCAAGCACAGCAGCAAGGGCAGGAGGTAAAAAATAATTCGGTGGCGCATGTAGAGCAAAGATAGGAGATTTTATTTTTCTGCCTTGTGCTGTTGAACCTGCCCTTTTCTAGACATCACAGCTTGATGCTATATGCTCTGAAATTACCTTTTCCTACCTTGCCGTAGCCACGTACATTAGTGGTTGTAGTTTTATACCTATTTTCTTCGACCTGACACAAGCTATACTTGTTAACCACTGCTGATCGATGGCATTACTACCAGTTCGTTCCACCTCAGCTTGTGGTGCGCTCAGCCCAAGGACTGGGATCTGGTTCGGATAGCTAAGGCTGACGGAGCTTAAACAAAACTCCCCTCCTCGGAGGAGTTAGGGATGGGTACACCTGAAGAGCTCATGCTAGAGCGCAAAAACTTCATGCATAAGTACCCGCTGCTATGAAATTTATACTTTAGAGGTCGCAGTTATAGTTTCCCCTCCTTAACTATCAAGAACGAGGGGTAAAAGGTAATGAGTGAAGCTCTGAGGAGTAAGCGTTGTGGATGCTCGCGGGGATGTAGAAAATCCTGCGTATGCTGATTCTCATTAGGGGAGAAACAAAAGCGGCGAAGCTTGATAGCTCCGCCGCTTGAGTATATTCTGAAGCAAATTTACCTATGCTTTCTTGTACATAACGGCTTTAACAGCCTCAACTGTACGCTCAACGTTTGGCAGTGAAGCCTCGATAAGCGTTGGAGCATAAGGAAGAGGAACGTCGCGGCAGGTAACACGCTTAACTGGTGCATCCATGTAATCAAAGGCGTTGCTCTGAATGTGGTAAGCGATCTCTGCAGAGATAGAAGCAAGTGGCCAAGCCTCCTCAACTACTACCATACGATTCGTTTTTCTAACTGAGTTAACCAACGTCTTATAGTCGATAGGGCGAACAGTGCGCAGGTCGATTACTTCAGCGCTGATACCATCTTTAGCCAGTTCTTCGGCAGCAGCAAGTGCTACTTTCATCATCTTGCCAAAAGAAACGATAGTTACATCAGAACCTTCGCGCTTGATGTCGGCTACGCCAATCGGAATGGTGTACTCTTCCTCTGGCACTTCACCTTTGTCGCCATACATCTGCTCAGACTCCATGAAGATAACCGGATCGTTATCGCGGATGGCAGTCTTAAGAAGACCTTTGGCATCGTAAGGGTTTGATGGAACGACTACTTTAAGACCTGGAGTATTTGCATACCAGTTCTCAAAGTTCTGTGAGTGCTGCGAAGACAGCATACCAGCGCTACCAGTTGGTCCACGGAAAACCATTGGGGCACCGTACTGGCCACCTGACATAGACATCACCTTGGCAGCAGAGTTGATTACCTGGTCGATGGCCACCAACGAGAAGTTGAAGGTCATAAACTCAATGATAGGGCGCAGGCCATTCATGGCGGCACCAACACCGATACCGGCAAAGCCAAGCTCGGCAATAGGAGTATCAATAACACGCTCCGGACCAAACTCATCCAGCATGCCTTGGCTCACTTTGTAAGCTCCGTTGTACTCGGCTACTTCTTCGCCCATAAGAAACACGCTCTTATCGCGGCGCATTTCCTCCGATATAGCTTCGCGGAGGGCTTCTCTAAACTGTATACTTCGCATTTCAGATCTTATATTCTCGGTTCAGTCGGTAAAATTAAGATAACTCTATGAATTTACAAGGTGCCGGAGCGTTTTTGCCGATTATACTATCGTATAAGGGCATCTTTATAAGCCGCTTTGTTTCGATAGGCCTCAAATTCAATATCGTTAATGGCCTTTTGTGTGAAGCGCTTATCGGCACGTACAGCACGTCGCAGGTTTTCTTCCAACATCTGCTCGTTTTGTGTGCGTGCTCCAACCAGAGCCAGGCTATACCACGCCAACGGGTCATTCTGCTTTAGTTCCAGTGCTTTTTGGTAAAACTCCTGAGCTCCCTCATAGTTTTCCTTCAGCAAATAGCTTAGGCCGAGGTTCATATTTGTCTGATAGCTATCACCTGCGTAGCGCAGGCTGGCAATGGCTTCGTCATAGCTACCCGTTTCTATCTCCAATGCTGCCTTGTCTGCAAAAATAGCCTTAAGCATTTCTTCTTCGCCACCCAAGGTAAGGGCGTATTCATAATACTCAAGGGCTTCGTTGTACTTGCCCAGTTGGTGGTAGGCGCTGGCAAGGCTGTAGTATACTTCGGCTGTTGGGTTTCGGTAGCCGGCATAGGTTAGGTTATGTACAGCTTTTTCGAGCAGGGCCTTTTTGGCGGCAGGGCGATAGTCTTTCTCAGCCATCTGTTTGTAAACCACGCCCAAGTTGTAGTAAGCAGGCCATTTGTCTGTAGTTTTTACAGCTGCCTCATACAGTTTGCGCTTTTCGGCCAGAAGCGGAGTGAGGGTGGCAGCATGCTGCAGCTCTTCCTCTGTAAGGGCATCAGCATCTACCTGTTCGTTGGCTACACGCTGAGCAAGCAGGTATAACTCATAATCAGCCTTGCGGCTACGGTTATAGTTAAACTCCACCTGCGCTGCACGGAGGCCAGGGAATACGTACTTTTGAAGGTATTCGTAAGCTTCTGTTTGCTGCAATGCCTGAAGCTTCTCCTGCTCCTTTTGATCGCTCTGAAGTATAGCCAGTACCTCCTGCTTCTGTGCCTTCGCAAGAGCTGTACTTTCTACTTTCTGCTGCAGGGCCTCCAGCGTGTTTTCCTGTGCCTCTGTGGTGATTGTTACTTTTTTATTAGCGTAATCCAGCGTTTTCAGCTTCTTACGATAGTACTGTTCCAGCGTCTGAGCCCGTTTTTTTGCCAAACCAGTACCAGATTCTCCAGGTGCGCGCATGCCAACGATTTTTATCTCCTGTGACGGCACATTATCTAGGACGTACTGGTCTAGTACCTGCAGTTTTGGCTCCGCAAGGTCATCCAGTGCGGTTTGCCCAAGCTCAAAATAGAAAACCAGCTTTCCTATACTGTCAGCGTTTGTGCTATACTTGTCCTGCACAAACGTAAACTCATTGCTTCGCACTAGCAGCAGGGGAGTAGTGTTGAGACCAGTAGCTACCTGCTTTGGATCTGTATAGGCAACGTCTCTGTCTTCCTTATCTATAGCTCGGCCTTGCACCATCAGGCGACCGATGGATTTCTCTGGCTGATAAGGAAAAGATAGTTGCTTGATAATGGTTGGCTTTTTGTCTTCGTACAGAAATTCTCCAAACTCAAAGTTGTAGGTGCCGATATTTTCGCGCTTCTCATTGCCGTACTCGTAGTATACATCCAGTTTGTACACTTCTTTGTCACGAATCAGTTTCTCGGGTACCTGTGCTTTCAACTCAAAGTCTACACGTTCGCCATTAGTTACCAGCGGAGAAGGCTCAACAGTAACCTGCTGATACTTTTCTGCCGTATTTACCATACGCTGTAAGGTACAGCCGGAGCTGGCAATGCCTAGGCCAAGACTAAGGAGAAGGATTAGATTTCTGTTTTTTTTGTACTGTTGCATGTCCTGTTTTTTTCGCTCGCCGTAAATGTATGGTACACCACATTGAATAACTTTGCGTTTATAGGTATACTCGTTCGGGCGTCAGATTTATTTTTTGATGTTTATTGAACAAAGTATAATTTAGAATTTAAATCAGATGATAATGAAACGGCTTCAGTACTTTATCGAATCGCAGGCCTTTGGTGTGTGCGCGATGCTTGGCGAGAAGCTGGGCTTTGCATCCAGTAGCATCCGGCTTACTTTTATCTACGTTTCATTCCTAACCATGGGCTCACCTGTGCTCCTCTACCTGATGCTTGCCTTTTGGATGAACGTTAGCAAGCATTTACGCCGCGAGCGCAGTACGGTTTGGGACCTATAAATCCTGCACCGTACGCTTTTGCCTAATAAAATACTGCCAAACGATACTGCCTTTGTAAACGCCTGCTAAGTAAGGGAAATTGCCTTTTGGCTGTTGTTCCTTTCTGCGGCGTAGCCAGTACTTCCTGTTGCGCAGCAGATCCATGTGTGCATCCAGCACAGCCTTAGCGTCTTTCTTTTGCCCTGCAAGAAGCATTCGGAAGGCAGCTACCCAGTCTAGAAGTACACGTATCAGCAGCGCTGCACCTAACTCCTGAGAAGGAATATTCTTGTAGAGCAGCGCCAGACCGTTTCTAAAGTTAAGATAAGTTTTTCGGGGGTTGGACTTGTGTAGCGTGCCACCGCCAACATGGTATACACGGCTGTGCCCGTTGTACATCACTTTATAACCCGCATTTTTAGCGCGCCAGCAGAAGTCAATCTCTTCCATGTGCGCAAAGAAGGCTGGTTCGAGTCCTCCTAGCATGTGGTAGACATCTGCTCTTACAAACATACAGGCACCTGTAGCCCAGAAAATCTCCTGCACGTCATCATACTGCCCTTTATCCTCCTCCAGTGTCTCAAAAAGGCGGCCACGGCAGTAGGGGTAGGCCAATGCATCTAATAAGCCTCCTCCTGCACCTGCATACTCAAAAAAGCTTGGGTGTTGCTGTGCCAGGATTTTAGGTTGGCAAACGGCAATATTAGGGTCCTGCTCCATTAGCTGCACTACAGGCTCCGTCCAACCTAGTGGTACCTCTACGTCTGAATTAAGCAAGACATAGTATTTAGCTTTTACCTGCTGTAAGGCTTTGTTGTATCCTTCGCAAAAGCCAAAGTTTTCAGATAGCAGAATGAGGCGCACCTGTGGGTAGTGCTCCTGTAAAAAAGCGATAGAGCCATCGGTGGAGGCGTTATCAGCCACAATAATCTCTGCATTGCCGCTGTTTGCCACCACCGATGGCAGGAACTGTTGTAAGTGAGGTAAGCCGTTCCAGTTAAGTATAACGACTGCCGTGTGAGCTGAATTAAAGTCCAAAGCTGCCGAGGTCTAAGCCTGGTATGTTTGGTATAAGGCCTTCGGTGTGTTTGCGCAATTCTTCTTGAGCGCGCTCTCCGGCGGTTAACATGGCGTTATTTACAGCAGCTACAACTAAGTCGTTTACCATTTCACGGTCACTCACATTCATGATGGACTCATCGATCTCAATCTTCAGGAGCTGACGCTGACCATTTACAGTAGCTTTAACAAGTCCTGCACCTGATTCGGCCGTAACAGTTATATCTTTCAGTTTCTCCTGTGCTTCCTTCATTTTGGCCTGGGCTTCTTTTATTTTGCCCATCATGCCGAACATATCAAACATAGTTTTCTTCTTTTTAGGTGTATGTACGAGTGCAGGGCTGTGCTAGCCCTTGCTATATGCAAATATAAGCACTCTTTTTGAAGGCTGTTTATACTTTGGATGATTGGACTAAATGCGTGCACTTACCGCAACAAGGTGATAGTGCCGGTTCTGCGCTTGGTGGTGCCAAAACTTGTCTGCAGCACTATTTCATAGGCATAAGCGCCTGCTGGTATCTCGCGTCCGTTTTGGGTGCCGTCCCAAGCGGCGTCAGCTTCGGTTCCTCTGTAGATAACGTTTCCTAGTCGGTTGTATACCAGTAGCGTATATCCACTGTAAAACTTCCCTTTTATTTCAAACACGTCATTCAGGCCGTCTCCGTTTGGTGTAAAGGCACTGGGTATATAAACAAGTGCATTTTGTTCGATCTCTTCCAGGTTTGAATAAGTTACCTCTGTTCCTGATTGGGAAGTAGCCCTGATACGATAGCGTAAAACAGGCAACTCATTACTCAGGGTATTGTCGGTAAATGTTCTGCCTGTAGTCGGATAGCTAGCTACTACATTGCCATCTTGGTCAAGTAATTCTACCGTATACTGCCCAACCCCATTTGGAAAGCCGGAGTAAGCAGACCAGCTTAAGTTTATACTTCCGTCAGTTTGTTGTTCAGCCTCCAGAATTATTGGGCAGCTAACATTGCTGAGAGGAGAGGTGTTCTCGCACAGATTTGTAAAAGTAGCACGGTAGCATACTGCTTGTAGCGTAGTGGTAGTAACATCTACATATGTTGTCTGCTGCGTTTGCGTCAGGCGTTGGTAAGTGGAGCCATTTATACTTCGCTCCAGAGCTATAACATTCACTTGTTCTCCCTCAGGCAGCTGTAAAGTTAGCTCTACTTGATTGTTAAGATCAAAGCTAGAGAGCAGGTAAGGTGCTGCAGGTATAGCCGTGGAGCTTACCACAGCATTCATCGTAGCTGATACTGATGTGTAACGGTCCCCTTGGGGATCTGTACCTGTGCCTACAATATAGTAGCTGTACACTTGCCCGCAGGTTACTTCATTATCGGTGTAGGAAGAAGCAGACCCAGGAAGTGTCTCAACCAAAGTACCATTTCGATAAACCTCAAATGCGCTGAAGTCAGGAGAGTATTCCCAGTTAAGCTGTACCTGTTCCTCTTTAGTTTGTAGGTTTAAGGATATGCCGCTTACGATGTTTGAGTTGATGAAAACCCTGCCGCAGGCGTCGACCGGGCGTACCAGGTACCAGGTGCCAGCGTTTGTATTCACATTCTCGACAGTATACGTAATGGTGCTACTGCTTAAGTTCTGAATTGTTCCAATCTCAATGTAGGGGTTCCTGAAGTCACCTGTGTACTGCTCAATGGTGTAGCTGTATCCGGGCACTAAACCTGACAGTTCTAGCTGAACACTTCCGCTAGCGTCCTGCTCCAGCACCGTTAGTTTTTCGAGTTGAGTCGGGTTCTCTTCGTCTAGAAGTGGAAGAGCAGATACTGATTGGCTGTAAGTGTTTTGGCAATTGCCTCCGTTATAGCTGCCTGTTAGTGTTACAGTATAAGAGCCTTGGGTGGTATAAGTATGAGTGATAGTTGTGCTGCCATCGGTCTCCCGGGTTGTGCCATCTCCAAAATCGAAAGTATAGTTGTCATACTCTGTGTTGATGACTGTAAACGAGACGGCTCCACTGGCACAACTCTGTGAGGTAAATTCAGGTGCTGCTGCGGCTTTAACCTCAAAATCCTGTGCAAAAGTTCTTGTGCCACCACCATCTTCTCTGTTAATAACCTGGGTAATGGTGTAGGTGCCCGGCTGCGAGAAAGTTGTCTGCTCTTCTGCCTGCAAAAGATCATCAGGATTATAGTTCTGTGGGTCGAAAGCGCCTGGGCCGGGGGAATAAAATATTACGGCATTAGGATCGGGGTTAGCAGTGCAGTCACGGAAAAAAACGGGTTTACCAGCACAGATTACCTGCACTTCCTGCCCGTCCTGTACAGGGCGAAAACAGCCATTCTGTGCCCAAGAGGCTGCTGCCAAAAGTATAAACCATATGGTAAACAGATACTTCAAAATCATCCTTTCTAATGGCTTTACGATCAATTTAAGGAAAGTACAGCATAAAACTATGCTGCAAGGGCAAAGAAAAGCCTCTGACGCAACTGCACCAGAGGCTTTATAAATTTTATCTGCTTGGTTTACAGACTATATGTCCGCAGAAAAGAAATGCTTTGTTGAATATCGTGGTGCAGCACCCTGTCAGTCGAAACAAAAGGTACGAGGTTACGATACTCCTTGATCAGCCGCTCTAATGGCTCCGATGTTTTGAGTGGGCGACGGAAGTCAATTGCCTGTGCAGCGTTCATCAACTCTATGGCAAACACGCGCTCGGTGTTGTGCACCACCTGAAACATTTTGGTAGCGGCATTGGCCCCCATACTCACATGGTCCTCCTGGTTGTGGGAAGAAGGAATAGTATCAACAGAAGCTGGAGTACATAGTTGCTTGTTCTGGCTCACTATAGAGGCTGCTGAGTACTGGGTGATCATGAAACCTGAATTTAGGCCTGGTTCTGCCACCAGAAATGCGGGCAGTCCTCTTTGCCCTGAAATGAGCTGGTATGTACGTCGCTCAGATATGCTGCCTAATTCAGCTACAGCAATAGCCATAAAATCCAGTGCCAATGCCAAAGGTTGCCCATGGAAGTTGCCTCCCGAGATAATCTCATCTTCGTCCGGGAAAATGTTAGGGTTGTCTGTTACAGCATTGATTTCAGTAAGGAAGACCTGCTCAGCATACGCAATGGCATCTTTTGAGGCACCATGTACCTGTGGGATGCAACGGAAAGAGTAGGGGTCCTGTACATGCTGCTTTTCCTGCTCCATCAGCTGGCTGCCTGTAAGCAGCTCGCGCATAACCTGTGCTGTCTCCAGTTGCCCTTTGTGAGGGCGCACCTGGTGGATGAGTTGGTTGAACGGCTCAATACGTCCGTCATATGCATCTAATGATAGGGCTCCAAGCACATCTGCCTGACGTGACAAGCGCTTTGCCATCAATAAAGTATAAGCGCCGTAAGCGCTCATGAATTGAGTGCCGTTTAGTAGCGCAAGCCCTTCTTTTGCTTTCAAGGCGATTGGCTCCCAGCTAAACATGTTCAAAACATGGCGGCTCTCCAGCTTCATTCCCTGGAAATAGACATCGCCAAGCCCTAGCAATGGCAAGCACAGATGTGCCAAAGGAGCCAGGTCTCCGCTAGCACCCAATGAACCCTGCTGGTAGACTACCGGGTACACGTCACGGTTAAAAAAGTCGATCAGGCGCTTTACAGTTTGCAGCTGCACACCACTGTGCCCATAAGCTAGCGACTGTATTTTTAGCAACAGCATTAGCTTTACTACCTCCTGTGGCACTTCATCTCCTATACCACAGGCATGCGACATCATCAGGTTACGTTGTAACTGCTCCAAATCTGAGGATGAAATCTTTTTATCATATAAAGAGCCAAATCCTGTATTGATGCCGTAAATGCTGCGGTCTGTTGCTGCTATTTTCTGCTGCAGGTACTCATGGCAGCGTATAATGCGCTGCTCCGCCTCCTCCGACAACGCCAACGTGTAGTTCTGCTTCAGGATTGTTTCTATCGTCTCCAGTGTCAGGAACTGGCTGGAAATATGGTGTACCTGGCTCATGCGGGTTTATTTCAGTTTTGCTATGATTTCATCTACAGTCAGGTCCTGCTGTTCTCCTTGCTTCATGTCGCGCAGTTTCAGCTTGCCTGAAGCCATTTCTTCAGAGCCTATCAGGATCACGTAAGGGATGCTTTTTTGATCGGCATATCCCATTTGCTTCTTAAGTTTGGCTGCTTCCGGGTAAATTTCTGAGCTAATGCCTGCATCGCGGAGTTGCTGTAAAACAGGTAGTGCATACTTTTCTGCTTCCTTATCAAACTGCACGATCAATGCTCTTGTGCTTTGCTGGCTGCTGTCGGGGAACAGTTGTAGTTCTTCCAGTACATCATATATGCGATCTACACCAAAGGAAAAACCTACACCTGATACGCCCGGAAGCCCGAACATTCCTGTAAGGTTGTCATATCGTCCACCACCGCTGATGCTGCCCATGCTCACGTTGTTTACCTTTACTTCAAAGATGCAGCCGGTGTAGTAGGAGAGGCCACGAGCCAGCGTTACATCCAGCATCAGGCGTTCTTCTCCGGATTCATTTTGCGCGGTGAGCGCTTTGCTTTGTAGACCCTCCAGGTATGTCCAAACATCTCGCAGGTCATTCAGGCCGCGTTGGCCTTCTGGTGTTTCGCCGAGTATACTTTGAAGCTGCTCTAGTTTATTTTCGCTGCTGCCGTTCAAGTCGTAAAGCGGCTCCAGTTTACCAACTGCTTCCTCTGAAATACCCCGTTCCAGTAGCTCTTTGCGCACGCCTTCACGTCCGATCTTATCCAGTTTATCAATGGCTACACAAATCTCGCCTTCGCGTCCTTTCTCACCTATGGCTTCGGCTATACCTGCCAGCACCCCACGGTGGTTTATTTTTATGGTGAAGTCAGTGAGCCCAAGGTGGGTAAGCACCTCATTGATCATCTGCACGATCTCCGCTTCACATAGAAGTGAGTTTGTACCTACCACGTCGGCATCGCACTGGTAAAACTCGCGGTAGCGCCCCTTCTGTGGGCGGTCAGCACGCCATACAGGTTGAATCTGATAACGCTTGAATGGGAAAGTGATTTCGTTGCGATTCATTACCACAAAGCGGGCGAAAGGTACTGTTAAGTCGTATCGCAGGGCCTTCTCTGAAATTTTACGGGTCAGGTGCTTATACCCTTGTTCGATGTCTTCCTGTTTCGTTTTAGAGAGGAAATCACCAGAATTCAGTACTTTAAAAATCAGCTGGTCGCCTTCGTCGCCATACTTGCCTGTAAGCACAGACAGTTGCTCCATGGCAGGCGTCTCGAGCGGCAGATAGCCAAATTTCTCGAAAGTGCGTCTGATAACGCCAAAAATATAGTTACGCTTGGCCACTACAGCCGGGCCAAAGTCTCTTGTTCCTTTAGGTATAGATGGTTTCTCTTTGCTCATGCTTTTGCAGGTTTGCCGGCGAAGTTACTAAATGTGGAGCAAAGGTGGGAGGGAATGGTTATTGAAAGGAAGGAGGGGGCATAAAAATAAAGCTGCCCTTGTTAAAAGGCAGCTTTATCACCTCTGATGACATTATAAACTGTGTAGAAGATTATTTTAAGGTCAAGCCAGAATGACCAGTTTTCAAGATAAAAAATGTCAAGTTTCACACGGCCCCTGATTTGGTAAGAGTGGGTGGTATCACCACGGTAGCCGCGCACCTGTGACAATCCTGTGATGCCTGGTTTGATGAAGTGGCGGACCATGTACTTTTCTGCAACCTGGGCATATTCTTCTCCAAGTTTGAGCATGTGTGGGCGTGGACCAACAATGGACATATGCCCAAGCAGCACATTAAAGAATTGTGGAAGCTCGTCGATACTGGTTTTACGGATAAAAGCCCCCACTCGCGTAATTCGCGCGTCACCTCTTTGCGCCAAAAGTTTATGAGCATCTTTATTGATATACATGCTTCTGAGCTTATAGCACTGGAAGCTTTTATTGTCGATGCCCGACCTTGTTTGCTTAAAGAAGATTGGACCTCTTGAATCTATTTTAATGGCTATTGCTATGATAGGCAGCAGCCAAGACAGAATGAAGACGATGATCAGTAGCGAAAATACAATATCGAACGCTCTCTTGATGAATTTATTCATAACATCATCCAATGGTATTGCCCGAACCATCATAACAGGCAGAATGTCGTAGAAGTCGATCTTTAGTCTTTGGTGGTTTTGTCCGTTAAACTCTGGCAGGAACTTTATGCGTATCAAGTTGTCGTCTGCAAAGTCCAGAAGCTGGGCAACTTCTCTTTTGTCGAGTTCATAGGGGCAGCAGTATATTTCGTCTACTTCGTTCGTGGCAACAAAATGCTTTATATCAGAAACTCTTCCTATAACATTTTCACCCGTACTTTCCTTATTACTGAAGAATCCCAGAAATTTGTAGCCATACTCCGGGTGACCCTCAAGGAAATGTTTAAGCTCTATTGCTAGTTCATTATGACCTGCAATAACAACCTTGCGCAAATTGTATCCTTTTGTTCTATAAATCCTCAATGCTGTAGTTACTGCCACACGCCATGATATAACGAGGAGAGTAAGACCTGCATAATGGTATAAAAGAGCTTTTCTCGAGTAATCATCAAAGCCTGTTATGTTTAAGCCGGCTTCCATCAGGAGAATGTAAAGTAGCACCGCTTTGAGCGCTGCAAGCACAACCTTTAACCTTCTGGCAACTCGATAAATTTTATAGGTACTAAGCAAACTAGTGCAAACAAACCATGCTGCTAAAGAGCAAAGAAATAAATAGAATGGCTCTGTAAATCTATTTACCGACTGATCAAGTACCACCATCGCAAGTACTGATATCGCAATTGCTGCTAAGTCACCAAAGAGGTAAACTAACCTAATGTATTTAGAGTAGAGACCAGTCATGCAAGGTATAAGCAATTTTATGAGCAGTAGTTAAAGCTACTGCTTGTAAGGTTTGTTAGCAATTATATACTGTAGAAGTAAAAATAAGAAGAAGCAGCTAAATGTGGCTCCTTGCGATCTACTTAAAATTGACTCAGTGAGGGAGCTGGAGATAATAAGTAGTAGGAACGTTATTAAAAGCCAACTACGGTAACGGATTGCATTGAAGAGAGGGAGAAAATAACATATCAGAAGAACTACAAGTCCTGCTATACCTATACTGACTGCAGTCTCCAAGTATTGATTGTGCGGGTCAAATCTATTTTGAGCTGCAAATACAAATTTCCTATTCTTATAAGATTGAACCATAGCTTCTTTCACGTCACCCGTACCCACACCTGCAATAGGATGCTCCTTGATCACATCCACAGCACATACCCATTTAGCTAATCTTAGATTAAGTCCATTCCACTGATTATCATCATAGCTTCCAGAAAAATGGTAAATATCAGATGTGTTGGAGAATTCGTAGCTAATATTTGTAAGGCTCTTAAAACGTGCCAAAGTTTGAGGAAAAAGTAAGGAGAGACCAATCACGAATGCTATTAGTGCAGCTACAAGTAATGATGAATGCAGAATTCTGCCTTTTTTGACGCCAATAACTATAACACTGGTTACCAAGATAGTAAATAGAACAATTTGAGTAGCTCTTGACGCTAGCAGGAACAGTATGAGCAGTAAGAACAAGATAGAGACTACTATTATTAGCCTCTGCTTAGCACTAGTTTCTGAAGGCAGAAAGTATAGATGATGGCAAAGGAGTAAAATAGAAGTAGCTACATAAAGAGCAAAATATACAGCCTGCTTTGCATAAATAGAGACTAAACCATCGCTAAAGAAATAATTAAAATCGTCTTTCTCAATCACTACAAATGTCTGGTAGATAAGAGCTATCATGCTCAGAACCACACATGCAAAAGCAAAAATGAGCACTGTCTTGTAAAGGTGTTCACGCTTAATTGTAGAAGAGCCTAATATTAGAGGGAAAACCAGCAAGGAAGCTTTTGTCTCTAAGCTCTTTATTCCTTCCTGTATGTTTTCGGTATAAAGGACACCAATGCAGTATAGTACAAACAGTACAAAGAATGAGATAGCTGATGGGTTCCTACTTAATAGTCTATACTTCTCCTTTACATTTCCATTCAGCATCCAAAACAAGGCTAGCATTAGAACTGCTATATTAGTTATAATCTGCTTCGGGGAAAATAGGGAAACAGCAAGCAGTATCAAGCTGTAGTAATAACCTTGTTGGATAAGGTATACTCCGTTAAGCTTTTTAATAAAGTTTCTCATTTTAGAAATATGGCTTTTGCTTTTGCCACAAAACTGTAGGGCAGAACACTTAAAACAATGTTTCTAGCCAAGCCTAATACAAAATAAGGAGAAGCTATTTTGTTGTGCAGTAGTATCTTGATTTTGCTCTTTAGTTGTATGTTTCGTTTAGTGAGCGATATGCCTCTACGGTTAATTTCACAGTAAGTAAGAACCTCAGGTATAATGTGTGTTTTATACTTTCTAATAAATCTGAAAAAAAATGCATAATCCTCAGCAGCCTTATAAGTAGTAGGATATAGCCCTATTTCCTTTAAGGCTGCAGTACGAAACATAACCGATGGGTGAATGAAGCTGCACTTTAAGTACATATTATGTACAATGTCGTTATGCTCTGCCGGAGCTTTGTAAGTGTATTCTTTTCTTCCCCGATCATCAACAAATTCTACCCATGAGCCTATGAGGTAGATGTCAGGATGAGTATCTAGGTAATGTTTCTGTTTAGTAAATCTGGATGGAGCACAGGTGTCGCCACAATCTAACCGAGCGATATATTTATTATGCATGTGCTCCTGAACATGCCTCAGTCCATTGTTTAGTGTATTTTCTATTCCCAGATTTACTTTATTATATATGAACTGCAAACGTAGTTTCCCCTCAAACAACTGACGAAGCTTCTGCTCATCTGGCTTTAGGTTACTTCCGTCGTCTACAACCAGCACATCAATTGGATGTGAAAATTGAATCGAATCTAAAGAAGCTTCCAGGCCACTAGGATTATTGTAATGGGGGATCAATACTACGATATCACTGAACATGCACCAAGATCCTTTCTTTGTTAGACTCAATTTTTAAAAATAATCCAATGAATAGCCAGATCATAGCATCGGTACCTCTGAACTGAATTAGTGATGCAATGAAATATACTAATATGAGAATTGCCAGTGGATTGCTCAAACGAGACTTCAACGCCTTTATACTTATGTTATATACAACAATCATGTATAAAATAAAACCTAACACACCAAATTCAATGAGCACCTGCATGTACAGGTTGTGCAGGTTGTCTTCAGGATAATCAGTCCCTGACACCGTTTCAACGGCATATATGCCGTTTCCTGCGCCGTAGCCTAAAAACTTACTTTTCCAGAGAGCAGTGCCATAGTACTGCCACATAGCAAACCTTCCGGCCATACCCTTATCTGAGCTATCCCCAAATTCAGCAAAACGCTTTAGAGTGTATATTTTGCTGGCAAGGTTTTCTAAATCAATAAATATAAAGAAAGAAATTACGGCTAACATAGCCATAAAAATAATGGTGCGCCTTTCCTTTCTGGAAGTATTGGCTGAAACAAACTTAAATCCTGCTACAAGAAAGGCTATTACAACTCCAACCCTAGAGGCATAAATAACACTGATAACTAAAGTTACAGCGAGCAGTGTATAGAATAATTTCTTCCTGTTAATGAATAAGGCGGTGTTCAGGCCAATCCAAGTTGCTTCTAGGTTTGTGCCTCCTCCATATATGGTATAAATATCTGGGTGGCCATCTGGTGCCTTAAGAAATCTCTTAATCTCGGGAATATGGAAGAACAGCTTACCAACTATAACTATAAAAACAATAAGAGCAGCTTTCTGCAGCAGGTTGAATATTTGCTCCTGAGGAAGTATACCAGCAATATAGTAACCTATGAAAAAGGCATAAAAAACAAAAAGATGATTTATAAGAAGCCTGTTAAAGGGATAAACCAAAAACAATAGCAACGAAATAAGTGTGATGCCAACAAAGTATTCGAATATGAATAACGGTACTCTAGCTGTAGTGTCTTTCGGCTTGAGGAACAAGCAAGGTAGGAAAAGGAGAGAAAAGAAGTGGTAAAGCTTTACTGATGACTCCTCCACCACCATCCAGCCTGTTAGGGAAAGTGTCTGCAGGTTGAGGAGCAGAAAGAATGAAAATAAGAATACGCCGAAGCAGTTTACTGATAGTCGCATTTTAAACAATAGGAGTCAGCTTAGGTATAGGCTGCTTACAGAACGCAAAATTATAAAAATAATGCTCTCTATAGTTAATACTGCTTTTTTATAGGGGACATCCGGGTTCTATATAATCTGTTTATGAATGCAAGTGGAGTGTTTTCAAGGCCTTGTGAAACTTTATAACGCATGATTGTCCAGTAGTAATAAAGCTTATGAGATATTCTGAAGCCAAGTACCTCATTTTTGGCTTTAAAAACTTCTAGGTAACAGCCTTCTATGTTAGCCGATACGCCACCAAGCCTCATATTGGTAACAATGTCATCTATATGTATAAACTTTACTCCGGCTGCATAAAAGCGCAGCAATAGCTGGTAATCCATGGCAAGTTTATAGTTCAAGTCAAAGACGCCGTACCTTTTATAAAGATTTTTGCTAACAAATACAGTAGGATGGTTCAAGCTCATTTCTAGAGGCAAAATGTCGAGGTTAGGCTTCGCCTGATGAGCTCTGCTGCCATTTTCATTCCAGTACTGTGTGTTCCCGTGCAGAACACTGTCGGGTTTAAAGTGAGCCACCATTTTAGAAACAGCCTCTGGCTCATACCAGTCATCAGCATTGAGAATACCAATCAGATCACCTGTAGCCAGAGCTATACCTTTGTTAAAGGCATCACTAATTCCTCTGTCAGGTTCGCTTATCCAGATGGCTATCTGGCTCTCATATTTTCTAATAATTTCTATTGAACCGTCCGTAGAGCCACCATCTATAATGATATACTGTATATTTTTATAGCTTTGCCCGAGCACACTCCGGATTGTCTGTTCTAAATATTTCTCGCCGTTATATACGATTGTAATAATAGAAACAAGAATGCCTTCTTTGGCATTCTTATCAATCCGAGTCAAGCTACTACTTTCCTCCAAAATTGGAACCATCATTGTTTCCTCTATAAGTTTAATTGAAGTTAACAAGGGGGCTTTTAGGTTGAAATACCTTAGTCTTTTCTTCTTTTGGCAAAACTTGCATATAAATTTTGGTACTGTTTCGACACAAGTTCGATATCAAACTCTTTCTCGCTCCATTCTCTAGAGTTCCTTCCCATTTGCTTTACAGATTCCTGATTACGCATTAGCCATTGAATTCTAGAAATAGCTTCATCTGCTGTAAGAAAACTATACCCATTGTAGCCATTCTTTACTAGGTCCCTGTTGCCGACACAATCCGATAACAGAAGGCATTTGCCAAGACTTAATGCTTCAAGCACCGAAAAGGGCAGACCTTCCCATAAAGAAGTAGAAAGGTATAAATCTGCTCTGGTCAATATGTCCTCTACCTCTCTTTTTGGAAGCCATCCGGTAACTTTAATATTACCGGAATTCAAAACAGCTCTTTGCTCCATTGCTCCTTCACCAATCCAAGTGAATGTAATATCCTGCTGCTGTTTAAAAAATGAGGCAATCTGATTGAAAAGTTTAGGATTCTTTTGTTCTGTAATCCTGCCACAAGTTACAATTCTAAATGGAGCACCTTTGCAGGGTTGAGGAGTTTCTGGGTCTAAAGTAGGAATAGAGGTTCCATTATTTATGAATGATGTATTTATGCCTATTTTCTCATAGCTCTGGGCTTCGGAAGGGGAGCAGCAGACAACTTCGCCAGCAAGCTTGTCTGCAACCTTTTCAAGTAGTATGTAGAGTGATTTATTTTTAGTTGAAACATCTGCACGAGCAAATGAGGCACCATTAGGAGTATAAATTACATTCTTTAACCCAAGAATGAAGCAGGCAGCTCTGCCTAAAAAACCTGCTTTTGAAGAATGTAAATGTATAACATCGATATCTTTAAGATTTTTAAGTATCGTTGTCAATTCTCTTAAAGCCATGAGGTCCTTACCTGGCCTTATCTCCCTCTGTGCATTTTTCCATTGAATAAAAGTAACCCCTTGTGGAAACTTTGCCTTTACCGCTTCTGCGCTGATCTCATCGCGTCGTTCTCCATGAATGACAATATGCTCACAGGAAGTATACTGCGTAAGTAAATTTATAAAATGTGCTGTGCCTGCAGCAAAGCACTCTACTACATGTACTATTTTCATTTAAAGCTTAGCAATAATCTCAGGTTAAGAGGTTTTACAATTGTATTACCACCTTTTACCTCAACCAGAATCCTTTGACATGGATTTAATTACATTCTATAAGTAATTGGTCAAAGGTGTAGATCGGCAAATTTATTGATTGCTTCCGACACCTTTGCAACATCATCTTCGGTATGAATGAACGAAATGGGAAGGCTAAGAGTGGTAGCATGTATTTCTTCTGAAATCGGATAGTTATTCTCAAAAACGCCTGCCAATCCTTTCTGTTGGTGTGGCGGTATTGGGTAATGAATCTCAGTTTTTATACCCTGCTCCAAGAGGAACTCCTTTAACTCATTCCTTTTCGAAGTTCTGATATTAAAGATATGGTAAACGTCATAGAAGCCATTTTCCACAACAGGCTTTATTACTTTGTCTGTCAAGAGACTGAAGTAAGTATTAGCTAGTTTTCTTTTATGTGCATTTATCTCATCTAACCTTTTTAGCTTCTGCCTAAGAAACGCTGCCTGTAATTCATCTAGTCTTGAATTGTAACCTATATAGTCGTTAACATATTTAATGCGTGACCCATAGTTTCTGAGCGCTTTGAGTTTTTCTGCTAACTCATCGGATCTGCAAGTAATGGCGCCTGCATCCCCTAGTGCTCCAAGGTTTTTAGTAGGGTAGAAGCTGAAAGCTCCGAAATCTCCAAAACCACCCACTATGTTGCCGTTGTGTGTAGCACCATGAGCCTGTGCACAGTCCTCCACTACTTTCAGGTTATAGGTTCTGGCCAGCTCCATAATTGTGTCCATCTGGCAGCACTTTCCATACAGGTGCACAACCATGATAGCAACTGTATCTTTTGTGATTTTTTCTTCGATCTTCTTAGGATCAATATTGTATGTTCTGATGTCCGGCTCAACGAGTACGGGCTTAAGACCAGCATGCAGGATAGAAAGAATTGTAGCTATGTAGGTATTAGAAGGCACCAGTACTTCCTTGTTTTTTGGAAAATTGAAAGCTTTCAATGAAAGAATAAGCGCATCTAGACCATTGGCAACGCCAACACAATGTTTTACATGGCAGTAGGAGGCGAACTCTTCCTCAAAAGTATCAACGCCTTTTCCAAGTATATACCAGCCAGAGTTAAGGGTTTCCCCAAAGCTGATTTGATAATCCTCAAAAAATGGCTTGTTTAGCCAGTATAGGTTCTCGTAGTCAATCATTTAATACCTGTTGAAAATGTAGTCCTTCTCATCATAATATTCCGAGGCTAATACCATTAGTATGGCGTCTTTTGTAAAATTGTACATTTCGTGCCAATCCGCGGGTTCTAGTATTAAGCACTTTTCTGGTTTATCAAGCACAAACTCCTGTTGCTCAGTGCCATTGTCGTTGTAGATTTGACAGGATCCTTGAATACATATTGCAGCCTGTACTGTTTTATGATGTCTATGACCGCCCCTTCTAGATTCATCTACACCATAGATGTAAAAAATTCGTTTTATATCAAAAGGAATAGATTTCTCAATAACCGTTAAGTTGCCTCTTTTATCTGTAAAGGTTTTTAAATCAATTATTTTGGCCATGCTTTGACAAATTTATTAATGCGGTAAATGTTATACTTTCCTTTAAGAAAGTTTAAGGTGTTCTTTTTGAATGTTTCCAGGTTATTTGCTGCTGGCAGCCACACATCAAGATTGTTATCAAGCTGTTTTAGTTTTGCATAATTCTGCAGGTATAGCTCAATGTATGGGACATACAACAACTCTACAGCCCTAGCAGGAAGGCTGTACTCGCAAAGGCTCAGCTTGTTGTCAGATAAAAACCTAAGCCCGTGAAAGTGGTAAAAGTTTAATCTATGTTTCTTCTCCTCCAAGGTAACAAATGCTTCCTCACCTTTTGTCTCTACACCATACTGCTGTACGTTCCATGGTGCCACGCCTCCGGCTGGGTTTTGTAGTACATGCACATTGTTGAACCTAGTTTCCCAGTCATCGAGATATTTCTGGTCACCAAATTTACCGTCCTCTACTCTGTTGTAACACCAATCAATGCAAGCGTTTCGCCACCAGTTTAGTGCTGCCAAGCTTTCAGGCTTGTTTTTAAAAGTCATGAATTGAACGCAAAACTTTCCACTTATGTGTGTCTCATCATATCTTGGTGTATACCTGTGTAGCGTAAGAAGTATTTCCTTGTCACCCATCTCCCTGATCAAGTGGCCTGGATCATCATAAAAGTATATGTCAGAATCAATATAGGTGCAGTTATCTAGTCCAAACTTCTTGATGCAGTAAAGTATAGTTGATGGAGTACAGGTCCAGCAGTACTCACCTCTTGTTCTGGTTGGCTTTATTGCCAGCAACTCTTCGTCTTCGAAGTCAGATAAAGCAATAACAGTGGTGTGTGGTAAATTTACTTTTGACAAAAGTTCTTGACACTTGTCATCAAAAGCAAAAATATATAAATGAAAGCTCCCGCAGTTCTTCATCAGTGAAGTGTGCAAATTAAGCCCATAAGGCAAGAACTTTGAATCGAACAGGGTACAAAAATTTAACATATCTTAGGTTATTGAGCGGTTTTTCTCCTGAATATAAAACCTTCATAATTCAAAACCTCACCCTTGTATGTGAGGGTAATATCTGATTTAAAGCTTTCTATCAACTCATATGAACTAGTAGAAAATATGGATAAAAACTCCTCTTTATTAAAAATCCAGGAGGGATAGCTAGCGTTGTATATATTGGGATTAACCCGCTGAACTGTTATTTTGCTTGGCTGATTGCCTGAGGTAAAACCGGTAAGATCTACAATGATGTATTCAATCTGTCTTTTGAAAAATTCAGCAAGAATCTCATAAGGTCTCTCCAGGTATTGAAGTACAGAAGAAAATAAAACCCCTTGAGGACTGGTTTTAGAATAGCAAGTTTCAATATCCTCATAAAATTTCAATTCATGGTCTTGAAACTCTTCTTTACCTATAGAAACAAAATGTTGCTGCTCAATAATATTCCACTCAACTTTGTTCAGTTTATCAAGGAATTTTCTGTTCTGGTAATAAGAGCTGCCAAGGGAGCCTCCAAAGTCAACAATACTTAAAGACCCGGAATTCTGAGCAGCTATCCAGTTAAGTGCAGCTAATGTCGGCCAAGAGTATTCAATCGTATCAAAAATAACAGAATCTCTTTCGAAAACAGCTTCTCCATTTTTTACTTTAAGAACGGCCTCTTTCACTTTCGATACGATCTCCACATCGTCGTATCCAGTACAATTATTTTTTGCCTCCTGCCAACTATTGTAGTCACCAAACCAGCCATACTTAGGTGGAAACAACTTCTGCTTTAAATCAAGTAGGATAGGAGGTATAAGCACCTTTAGCTTGTTCATCTGCTAATAAAATTAATGATTCTCTGCTTCAGCCCAATTTTGGTATTCTTTCTGAAGAACATTTCAAATAATTTCCTTGCTTCCTGATTCTCCTCGACTTTTATTTTTTCCAACTGGTTGAACTGCTCGTCAGACAGCGAATCATCATTATAGTTACCCGTGGTATCTGAGTGGGTGCCGCTTAGGTCAAGCCCTATATTCTGAATAAGAGACTTAGCTGGATACAACGTATATTTGTTATGTAGGAATGCTGAAGCATACCAACGAATTGCCCAAGAGTCGTTTTTACCGCTAATCTGCTTCTGCAACATTTGTGTGTAAGGATAGGAGCCGTTAAAATCAAAAGCTTTACTTAAGTTGTTTCTTTTAATTTGATTCAACAGTTTCTGCCCATCTTTGTCGAACAAAGACCAGCCCCGCTTCCAGGTTGCCCACCCCCAGCAATCAGCACCTTTGAGAAAAAAAGTCTTTACTCCCTTCATTTTGATAGGATAAGTATATGCATGTATTGATATTACCTCATCATCACTTTGGTACAGGTCAAGACCTTTATTCATGTAAGTAAGGAAGTAAGGAGAGGTAACTAAATCGTCCTCCACCACAATAACTTTCCCATACTGATTAACAACATCCGTAACCCCTAATATCACAGATTCTGCCAAACCAAGGTTTGTATCCCTTTCAACAATGTGCAATGACCTGAATCCTTTTATATTCTTGATATAGTCCCTTACTTGCAGAACTTTGGAAACAGATTCTTCACTCTTGGCTGCATCCGCATAAATATATAAGTCACTTTCGGCTGCTAAGGCATTTTTTAGCAAGGCTTCTACTGTTCTCTGCGTGTGTAGGGGACGGTTGTAAACAAATAACACAATAGGTGCTAATTTCATGCTTTATTGGTCATTAGTGTTAAGGCCCTTTCAACTGCATACCTATGGCTCTCAATTTTAAGGTTATGCAGCAGGAATAAGTGTTGCTGTGTATGATCCTTTTTGAAGAGCCACCTATAAATTACCTTTAGCAAAGCGTAGGCAGAATCGGACCGATTTATTCCATTGGAGGCAAAACTGTAATAGGGGGAATAAACTGTCTCCCATAGCCTCAGAGCTTCTTTATCTGCTATTTCGAGGTAGTCGTCTGAACTAAGAATACCTGTAATTTTGGACAAGTGGTCACAGAACTCCTGATCACGGTTAAGGAGAACCTGATTTTCCCTCTTGATGATAGGTATTACCTCGTATTCTGGCTTCCGATTCTTATTTAGTGCCAGCGAAACTGCATAACCTACATTCCATAATGGGTGATTTGATTGCGCATCAAAATAAAAGTTGCCCAGGCTATAAAAAATTAAGCCATTCCGGTAGCTCTCCCAACCTTGTGGTACATGTGGATGATGGCCTATAATCACATCTACGCCTAAGTCAATCAGTTCTCTGAACCGGGTTCTCCATTCTGGTAGAGGGAAGTCTAATTCTTCTACGCCTGCATGTATCTGTACTATTAGAAAATCACAGCTCTCACGCGTTTTCCTAATTCTGGAATTTACAGACTCATGATTTAGCCAGGCATAGCCACTCTTGGTGAAGTGATTATCTGTCAAGGCGCCAAATCCCCATTCGGCAAAGGATAGCATACCAACAGTTAAGCCATTCTGGGTAACATACTTAGCTCTATAAGCCTCTTCGAATTCTAAACCGGCACCAATTGTGTCATTATCATTCAGTACTGCTAAAGTATGTTTAAGAGCCTCATAACCGTAATCATAAATGTGGTTATTTGCTAACGAATAAAGGTTAAAGCCAGATTCGTTAAGCGCTTTGATGGCATTATCGTGTTGGAAAACATGAGGTCCGGCCTTTCTGATAGGTGTAGCATCCGGAGTTATGATAGGAGCCTCAAAATTACAAGACACTACATCATGAGTATTGATTATAGCAACAAGATCAGGATGGATGAAGTTGCTGCTAATATTCTTCTTTATTACAACATCACCTGCAAAAAAAAGCTTCATATTATCCATAGATACTAGAGTTTCTTCTCCTAATCAAATTCTCTATCGGTTTCAATGTAACATAGCCATAATATGCAGCCATGATATCATTTGAAAAGCCAAAGGTCTTGATTTTAGGTATAGAGTAGAAAATGTTCTTCAAACGGTTGAAGGCATTATTGCTTATCCTCTTGTTTATCCAAGATACATAGTCAGGCTTCACTACCTCTTTCAGAAGTTCTTCACTTAAAGGTTTAAACCGTACTTTTTGCATGCCCTGATAATCTAGCGTATTCTTCTTAGAGAACGAGAGGTTCAACTCCTCAAGGTTAAGACTGTGCTTTTTGAAAAAATCTCGTTGCCATATTCTGTCCTGCTTTCTATGGGCAGGCAGGTTGAGCATTTGTGTGGCGATAGAAATATCAAGAAAAGGTGACCAAGCCTTAAATCCGAGGCTGTTTGGCACCCTAATCAGGTATGAAAGAAGCACCATCTTAAAACGCATTGCCTCTACAATCCTAAAATTACTGTCTGTTAAATTTTGTCTCTTTTCCTCAAAGTATGCCTCTTTTAATTTGGCTGTAGTCCTAAAAATACTGGCCTTAGACGTGGCACTGACGCCATGAGAATACCCCAGCCACTTTAAGTCATCTGGACTGTTGATAGATGGAATTTTAACATTTCCAGACCATGCATCGCCAATAATGCCGCTTAGAAGTGGCATTCCTAATTTTGTCCGCTGTAAAATTTTGCTGTAGAACTCAACATGATACATACCATGCGCATGTGTCGATATACCATAAAGCTCATCCCAGTAATCCAGATACTTATGAAATTCCCCCAGCTCGATTTGCTCCCAATGTGTACCCAGAATGTCGGAAATACATTTTGCCTTAACCACTTCCTCAGAGTCGCTCTGTCTGCTAGATATGCCATATGTATAAGACCTTATGCGGCTTTTATCCTTCACTAACAGGTTAAGAAGCCTGGAGTCAAAGCCGCCACTGGTGGGAATTATGATATTACCTTGCATGGACGAACTCCATAGTTCAACGCTATCATAAAGGTTTCCTATCAGATCTTCCTCCAGACTTTGCATGCCTAAGAGATCTAGGGAAGGATCTTGTTGCTGCTCTATCACTAGCTTCCCATCCAGGTTTTGAATAGAGGAGTTAGGTAACAAGTATCTCACATGCTTTAAAGGCGTCTGCCCAAAAACAGAGTAGCCATAATCCAAGTAGTTATTGAGGCCTTCCGGATCGAACTCTAAGTTTTGGATATCGACTACTTCATTAATATTATGGTTTATTTTACCCGTAGAAGTATTGTAAAATACAGGATCAGAGCCTAGCCAGTCCGTCTGAAATTTCATTGTTTTATTTAGTGTTAGTCTCTTTGCAATTGGAGAAGGAGCTTAATATTATGCCGTATCCTTAAAACTATTATGACCTTCTAATTGGAAAGGTATGGATTACTTTTGGGAAAAAACAAGGCGTTTAGGTGCTTTTTATAGCCTTGTCCAGACCTTACATAGAAGAGCTATTTATACAAAGCATTTTACCTCGTAACAAGATTAACTTCTTGCCCATATAAATGACTTTAGGAGTTGCAGAGAACTAAACCTAGTAGATCGGAAAAACAGGGGAAAAACTATAGAAGAGCAACCATAGGAGATAACTGTTGCCCAAGCAGCACCCAAACCGCCATATTTAGGTATAAGCAGGTAATTAAGAGTAATATTGAGTAAAGTGGCCATGGATGTATAAATCAGACCGAATCGTTGTAAGTTCTCAGACACAAGCCAGTAACCACGTGCAGTTCCTTGAAAGACAAATACTCCAGCCCATACATAAATCATGAGCACATTACCTGCTTGTGCATAGTCATTTCCATACAATAAAATTACAACCCAATCACTCAGGAAAGTCATAGGTATGGCGATGGCCAGTGCTATCCAAGTAAGTATGGTATAGAGCCTCTGGAGCCTCATTTGGTAAAGTGATTCATCAACTTTTTTTGCATTTATGATAGCAGGAAATAAAGAAGAACAAATAATGGTAGGGATGAAGTACCAAATTTCGCTTAACCTAACACCCGCTGAATATAAACCTACTTCATGTGTGCCAACCATATTCTTAAGCATGACCTGATCAATGCGCATGTAAATCATGATGGCCAAGCTGCTCAAAATGATGGGCCAGCTATCCTGAAGAAGTCTGCGAGCTATTGTGCTGTCAAAATGCCGGAGAAACATAGATGCAGCTTTGATCTTTTGCTTCTTTTTGTTCCAAAAGGCTACATAAAGCGAAAGGGCTAGAGCAATCTGGTCAATTAGCATGATCAACACAAACCAAAAAAGCTCTGCCTCCATTAGAACAAAATATATCTTGAGTAGAGAAGAAACAAATAGTTGAGACAGTTTACTGATAGATACGTACTTATTTTGAACCCTCGAACGAAAATAAAAGTCAAGCACCTCAAAGCTTTGGAATATGATGCCGCCGGTAACAATCAGTATAAAAAAGTTTGTGAGTGTCTCACTTGAAGTTGCAAAAGTTATAAAGGCAACAATTACAAGTGTAACTAAAGCCCCAAACATTTTAAGCCAAAAGGCTGTGCCTAAGTATACATCTTCCTTTTCTGAATTGTTGACAAGCTCCCTGACAAGGATTTCGTCCATACCTATCTTTGCCAATCCCGCAAAGATGGATGTGAAAGCTATTACATAACTGTAAATGCCGAAATGATTGGGTCCAAGGTAACGAGCTACCCAAAGCCCAACAAAAAAACCCGCCGCCATTCTAAGCATCTGCTCAGCAAACAGCCATGCAGTATTATGAGCATACTTCTTTATACCTGCACTAATGAGAGGCTTCTTTATTTGGTCTACTATTCTCAACTTCAAATATGTTTAATCTATTGCGCTCGCTGCACCAGACTATGGATCAATAAGTTTAAAATAGAGGCTGGGCTTAACGATTGTCTATTTAGATGGATAGGAGAAGGACGTAATTTTTAACAGATGCAGTATTGGCATTCTGTTATGATGCACTACGATATAATGTATCCATTTCTAGTCATAAAACTATTAATATAAGGCGTATTTTCATGCCAATATTTCGCGTTAAGTAGGAGCTGCTTCTATACTTTGTCTGTTTAAGTATGGATCTTCATGAAGAGGTAAAATTAGTGATTTTTGCGATACTTGATTACTTGATCTCCCTCGTGTGGAAATAACCTTTTATATTTGCCCAAATTATATTTTATGCCGCACCTTACAGAACAAGAGAAAAAATCTATGCGCAATGCTCCTGATGAAGTTGACTTGATGGTTATTTTTGGATATTTCAGGTCTTTGGTCAGAGGTCTACAAAATAGGATAGTTTATATAGGTCAAGCTGTCCGCGTTCACTTTTTAAAGGTGTTGTTTTTTACCCTTATTGGATTAGGTGTTGGATATGGTATCTTTTATACTACCAAGCCATTTTACACCTCCTCCATGACTCTCATGCTAGCAGACATACGCAATGAGTTTGTTGAAGAGCAACTTAGTAAATTAGGGCAAATGGTTAGTGATGGCAACTTTGAAGCGGTTGCTGATAGACTAGATATTAGCACTGAGGCAGCCAAGCAAATAAAGGATATGCAGTTCTCTAACCTAGACCAGGACAGGATAAGTGAAGACAGCATTCTTACTGGTTCCCCTTTCAGGATAGAGTTGTCACTTTATAATAGCTCCGTTTTTAACTCAATGGAACCAGCCATAGTTAGTTATTTGGAGAACAACAGGTACTTTCTCAAGCAGAAAAGTATTCGCCAGCGGAAGGTGCAGGACCTGATAGCTAAACTTAATGAGGAAATAAGCTCTATTGACAGCGTGAAGTCAGCGGCGGTAACACCACGTGGTCCAGTTAACGGGTTTGTGTATGGTGCGCCCTTGGACCCTACTACGTTATATCGTGAAAGCATCAAGATGTTTGAAGAGCGCGTGAAGTTAGAGGCTGAACTTGAACAACTGGATAATATTCAGGTTGTAAGTGGGTTTCTGCCACGATCAAAACCGTCTGGGCCAGACCTGCTAAAGCATCTACTAATTGGGGGTGGTGTGTCTCTGCTGATTGGTGTTGTGGCAGCTGTATGGTTGGATAATAAGAAACAAAAATAGATTTACCTCAAGTTTCAATTACGTAAAGCAAAAAAGCCACCGCTAAAATCATTAACGGTGGCTTTTTTATTTGTTAGTTATCTACTCATCCTTCCTAGTCACCCAACTCAAGTTATAAAGATCCTTTCTTCGGTCCTTGAGGTTTCTCACACTACCGGCTGTGTTCAGGTCCTTAAGCAGGTCTAGGTCCAGGTCGGCTATGAGTGTCATCTCCGTGTTAGGGGTAGCTTCGGCAATCACAGCGTCATGCGGGAAAGCGAAGTCAGAAGGGGAGAAGACAGCAGACTGAGAGTACTGGATGTCCATGTTCTCTACCTTTGGCAGGTTACCCACACTTCCAGTAATAGCTACATAGCACTCATTCTCGATAGCTCGTGCCTGAGAGCACAGACGAACACGCAGGTAAGCATTCTTCGTATCTGTCCAGAACGGCACGAAGAGAATCTTCATATCCATATCTGAGAGCATACGGGCTAGCTCCGGGAACTCCACGTCGTAGCAGATCAGGATGCCGATCTTGCCAATATCTGTATCGAAAATCTTGAGTTTGTGGCCTCCACGCATACCCCAGTAATGTGATTCATCTGGTGTCACGTGCAGCTTATACTGCGCATCGTAAGTACCATCACGACGACACAAGTAACTTACGTTGTATAGTTTGTTGTCGTAGTACTCTGGCATACTACCGGCAATGATGTTGATGTTGTATGAGAGGGCCAGGTGAATCATGCGCTCACGAATCTCCTCAGAATACTCAGCCATAGTTCTAATAGCCTCAGAAGGGGTATCTTGGCTAGAAAGTGCCATCAGGGGAGCATTAAAGAACTCTGGGAACATCACTATATCCGACTTATAGGAGCTCACCGTGTCTACAAAGAACTCAACCTGCTGCATAAAATCATCCAGGTCTTTCACGGCACGCATCTGCCACTGCACAATACCAATACGTACTACCGTTTTCTTACCACCTATCAGCTTTTCCTTCTCCTCATAATAGACGTTAATCCACTCCAAGAGAGTCGCATAGGCTCTGGAGTCTTTATCATCGGGCAGGTAGCCCTTAAGGATACGACGGACGTGGAAGCCGTTACTCAGCTGGAAGGAGAGTACCGGGTCAGACAGCTCCTTGTTACGCACCATTTCTATGTACTTGGCAGGAGTTAGCTTATTAGCGTAATCCTTGTATCCTGGTATGCGACCACCAGCTATAATGCCACGCAGGTTCAGTTTTTCACAAATCTCCTTCCTGGCATCGTAAAGGCGACGTCCTAATCGTAGATTGCGGTATTCAGGGTGCACGAAAACGTCAATGCCGTAAAGGGTATCTCCTTCAGGATCATGTGTTTTGAAGGAGCCTTTGTCTATTATCTGATCATAAGTATGCTTGTCGCCATACTCATCATAATCTACGATAAGGCTTAGTGCAGCAGCAACTACTTTGCCATTATCTTCAATACAAATCTGCCCGTCAGGAAATTTTTTTAGCAGGTTAGAAAACTCCTTGCGAGTCCAGGCGCCGTCTATGCTAGAGTACACCATTTCCATGATGGCTTTTACCTCTTTATAGTCTTTCAGCTCTAGCTGGCGCAGCAATAATCTATGTTCAAAACTAGTTTCTTCTCTTTCACTCATTATGTGTAGGTAATATGTATGCTTTTAGAAGTATACGTAGGTATAGTGCTGTTTTGATATAGTATACCCACAGCACAAGATAATGCAATTTAGTCTGCTGCAAAATTAATGAAAAAAAGCGCAGCCATAAAGCGCGCTTCTAAGATCTACAGGTTATCCAGAACTCTTTATACTTGTATTTCTGGTACGTCTCCTTCTACAATCAGCTTGCCTGCAGTGGCAGCTTTTATGTCCTCTACACTCACACCTGGTGCACGCTCCAATAACTTGAAGCCACCTTCCACGATTTCCAATACTGCGAGATCAGTAACAATTTTCTTTACACACTTTACACCTGTAATAGGAAGAGTACACTCTGGTAGTAGCTTGGATGAGCCGTCACGGGCTGTGTGCTGCATGGCTACTATGATATTTTTGGCTGAGGCCACAAGGTCCATAGCCCCGCCCATACCTTTTACCATCTTGCCAGGTATTTTCCAGTTGGCGATGTCACCATTTTCAGAGACTTCCATTGCACCTAGTATGGTCAGGTCTACGTGCTCACCCCTAATCATGGCAAAGCTTTCGGCGGAGCTGAAAATAGAAGAACCAGGAAGTGTGGTAATTGTTTGCTTGCCTGCATTTATCAAGTCAGCATCTACCAGATCCTCAGTAGGGAAGGGGCCCATGCCCAACAAACCATTTTCTGACTGAAGGACAACCTCTATACCAGCCGGGATATAGTTTGACACCAGCGTAGGAATACCAATGCCCAAATTAACGTACATGCCGTTTTTAACTTCTTTTGCGATACGTTTCGCTATTCCGTGTTTATCTAAAGCCATATTGGATAAAGTTAAGCTGTTCTAACTGTACGCTGTTCAATACGTTTCTCATAATTCTCGCCCTGGAAGATGCGCTGCACATAAATACCTGGCGTATGGATCATGTTTGGATCCAGCTCTCCTGCAGGAACAAGTTCTTCCACTTCTGCCACTGTTATCTTCCCTGCCGCTGCCATCATCGGGTTAAAGTTGCGTGCTGTGCCTTTGTAGATGAGATTGCCGGCAGTGTCTCCTTTCCATGCCTTCACAAATGAAAAATCTGCCTTCAGCCATGTCTCCATCAGGTACATTTTACCGTTGAACTCACGACTTTCTTTGCCTTCACCCACTTCGGTACCATATCCGGCAGGTGTAAAGAAGGCGGGGATACCTGCTCCACCGGCGCGTATTCTTTCAGCCAATGTGCCCTGAGGAATCAACTCAACTTCCAGTTCACCACTTAATAGTTGACGTTCAAATTCAGCATTCTCACCTACATAGCTGGAGATCATTTTCTTTACCTGGTGCTTCTGTAGCAGCAGGCCTATTCCAAAATCGTCCACACCGGCGTTGTTAGAAATACAAGTCAGGTCTTTTACACCAAGACGGAGAAGCTCCGAAATTGCGTTCTCCGGAATGCCGCACAATCCAAAACCACCAAGCATCAGGGTCATACCATCCTGCACGCCATGGAGTGCTTCTTGTGCGTTTTTAACAGCTTTATTTATCATAGTTTTTAACCAGTAGTTGTCAAAAGTAATTTATATAGAAAAAGAGGCATATCTAAATATACCTTTTCGTTTTTTGAGCCTATATGGTTTTACTTCTGTTAAGGTTTATGCTGTCGTTCAGTCTTTTTACCTTTCCATACTTACCGTAATTTCTAACTGCACCTCTCTGCCAACTTTAGAGGAAATAGACTCCTTCACCTTCTCCAGGTCTGCCTCGTTGATAGCATTAGGGGATACCAGCCGTACGTTTAGTAACATGGGATTGCCTCCACGGACTACAGACACCTCCCGAACCGTAATGTCTTCTACTTTATGGTTATTCAAAGAACGCATCACGTTGTTTTCGCGCACCATTTTAAAGAAGCCAAAGCCAAGCGGAAAACTTATCATGATTACTACAAACAGTGAGATGATGAGTCCTTTTCGGGCCAGATGAAAGGGGCTGAAGCCAAGAATCATAAAGGTGCAGGAGCCAGCAAGTATAATGCCTGTAAGGTTGGTCGTAAAGAGTAAAAGTGCGCCTGAGAAGACCTCCCACTCTCCCCAGCCAATACCAATACCGGAAACCGATAAAGGAGGCACAAGAGCCACGGCTATAGCCACACCTGCTAAGGTTTTAGCCACTTCTTTACGGGCATGTGCATAGGCACCTGCAACCCCGGAGAAGATTGCAACACCCAGGTCAAGTAAGTTTGGCCTGATTCGGGAGATGATTTCCGAATTCATAGTTTGCAGCGGCATTATCAATGTAAGAAATATGGCCGCCAGGTAGCTGAGTAAAAGGCCCAAGCCTATGGTTTTAGCACTTCCATAGATTAGCTTTCGCTCTTGCCGCAGTACACCCATAGACATGGATATGATAGGAGCCATCAGTGGGGCTAAAATCATTGCACCTATGATAACAGGGGAAGAGTTTGAAAACAAGCCTAATGTTGCCAGCATTGTTGACAATACCATCAGGGTAAGGAAGGGGCTGGTTGCTCTGGCGTTTTCTCTTAGAGTAATGAACAGGTCCCTAAATTCATCGGTGGAGGCGTGATAAACCCATGGGAGAGGTTTTGCCACTAACTCCTGAAGGTAAGCTTCTCCTTTTGGTAGTCTGTTTACTCGGAACACTTCTGTAGGCTCACCTGCCTGCGCTTCAACCAGCAAGTGTCGACCCGGAATGATGTTAAAGGCATCCTCTAGTACAAGTAACTCTATTCCTTTCGCACACATCAAATAGTTGTCCTGTGCATAGTCAATAGGCGCTGCACTTTCAATAGTCATGGCCTTGGCTTTTATGTGACCAATGAAGGAGGGCAGCTTTGAAGCTTTATCATTATCGAAAACTGACTTTATGTAGAACCTGACTAGTTGGGGCATACTTTTGGGTGCCAAAATCAAGCTATGCATGCGGCCATCATTGATATAGGAATCTTTAAGCAGTTGCCTCGATAACAAGTTGCTCTTACCATGTAGTACAGCAATAATGCCTAATGCTGCCGTCTTTAGTTGGGGTTTATTATCAGCAGTTATGCTGAAGGCCTGAGGTATATACTTTTGCTGCTTTTTAAACAGTCTGCTAATTTTCTCCAGAGCCGATACCAAAGAATTCTGTGCCACACTTCCTGAAATCAGGCTCAGGCTATCACCAATAACAACTTTATTGAAAACAGGTCTGCCATTACAAATGAGCAAGTCGGCTTTTATACTTTTTTCAGCGTTTTCAATATCTTCTATTGCCTGCACAAGGTTTGCAGCAATGCCGAATCCCTGTCTAGCCTCTTTCATCAAAGGGTGAGGGAGCAGGCTTATAGTACAGTTCTTATCAGCAGCCAACATCACTATTTCGGATAGCATTTCGTCACTCAGATAAGTGATAAAGCTGCAGTCCGGAACTATAGTTTTCTTGCTAAGTGAGTAAGCTACTGGCTCAATTGTAAGGTGTCTGAAAGCTGGAAGTATCTTCTCATGCACCGTTTGCTCTTCCAACGGGTCATAGATAAGTGTAAGTGTATTCATGCAATACTAGCAGAAGTAATGGTCTTTTTTGTTTGCTGCTGGTGTAGAAGCTGTGCCGCTTCTAAATGCCTGTTATGACTAACGGCTTAAGCTCAACAAAACATACTATACGTTAGGTTGTGCTTCAGTAGCCACATTGTAGAACCTTTTATTCTGCCAGAAACAAAAAAAGCGGCTATACCTATAGCCGCTTTTTTATCTATAAAACTTTGTCTTGGTTGCTATGCCCGAAGTACTAGCTCTGTTGCATGTTTGTCGCTTAGTAACTGAGCCTGCAGTGCTTCAAGGCTATCAAACTTACGTTCCTTTCGTAACTGCTCTACAAACTCCACTGTGATTGTTCTACCATAAAGGTCTCCGCTGAAGTTTAGCAGGTGAACTTCCAGCCTTAGCTGCTTTCCATCCACAGTAGGGCGGAGGCCGATGTTCATCATTGCTGCATGCCGCTCGCCATTGAAGGTTGCCCAAACGGCATACACGCCATTGGAAGGTATTAGTTTATGGGCAGGAGGCAGGGCAAGATTTGCGGTTGGAAAGCTGATAGTGCGCCCAATTTTGTCTCCTTCCTCCACTTTAGAGGTTAAACTATAGTGCCGGCCAAGGTAGCGGTTGGCAGTTTCAATATCTCCTACCTCAAGTGCACGTCTGATTTTAGTTGAGCTTACCCCCACATCATCTACATCCTGACGAGGAATTTCTTCCACCTCAAAGCCATATTGTGCGGAGCGTGCTCTTAGGTGCTCAAAGCTACCTTCTCTATTTTTTCCAAAACGGTGATCGTAGCCTATAATTAATACTTTCGTATTGATGGCGCGCACCAGAATATCTGTAATAAAGGTGCGGGAAGATGTTCTGGAAAACTCTTTTGTGAAAGGTATAATGAGCAGGTAATCTATCCCGTAGCTACGTAACTGCTCTATGCGCTCCTCAATAGTAGAAAGCAGCTTAAGGTCATTATCTTCTGGAAACAGCACCAGGCGCGGATGAGGCCAATAAGTTATCACCACACTTTGGCCATTGCTCTGCCTTGCCCGCTCAATAACCCGGCGCAGAATCTTCTGGTGACCTATATGCACCCCATCAAAAGTGCCGCTGGTTACTACTGCATGGCTTAACTGCGGAAAATCAGCTACATCACGAATTACTTTCATCCGCTTCCTCCAGCTGTTTTTTTCTGATAGCTACAATATCCTCAATAGTAAGCGCATCCTCTAGCTTATATTCTCCGATGCGCGTGCGCTCCAGCTTTGTTAAGTGTGCTCCTACGCCTAATTTTTGACCCAAGTCATGTGCAAGGCTACGAATATAGGTGCCTTTGCTGCAAACTACTCTGAACTCAACATCAGCTCCCTGAATAGTTGTTATGTCGAAGGCGCTTATTGTAACGGTGCGGGCTTTCAGTTCAACCTCTTTGCCTTTACGGGCAAGGTCGTAGGCGCGCTTGCCATCTATCTGCACTGCAGAATAGATAGGAGGTACCTGTTCTATTGTACCTACAAAGCCTTGTGCAGCATTGCTTATAGCTGCTTCAGATAGATGGCTGATATCGTGACGTTCCGTTACTTCTGTTTCCCGGTCGTAGGAGGGGGTAATCTCGCCCAAGCGGATGATGCCGGTGTATTCTTTCTCTTGTCCCTGAATTTCATCAATACGCTTGGTAAACTTTCCTGTACAAAGGATTAATAAACCAGTTGCCAAGGGGTCTAGCGTACCGGCATGACCCACTTTCTTGATGCGGATTGTATTACGGACTTTCTTTACCACATCGAAGGATGTCCAGTCGAGTGGCTTGTTTATAAGAAGTATTTCGCCAGCGGCAAAATCGTATTGCATAATTATACTTTTAAATCAACACCCATAGCCAACAGTGCTAACAGCACTACACCAAGGGCAATTCTATAATAGCCAAAAAGCTTAAAGCCATACTTTGTCAGAAAGCTGATAAAGAAGCTTATGGCTGCCATGGCTACAAAAAAGGCCACCACATTTCCTACAAGCAAGAGCTGCAGGTCCTCAGGCTGAATTACCTCAAAGCTGTTCTGAATTTTTACGATATCAAACTTTATAAGGTCGGATAGCTCTAGTTGTAGCAGGTCAGTTATAAGCTTATAAGTAGCTGCAGCAAGCATAGTAGGCACAGCCAGGAAGAAAGAGAATTCTGCGGCAGCCTTGCGGTTGACTCCCTGGGACATACCACCTATGATAGAGGCTGCTGAGCGGGAGACACCCGGAATCATGGCAATACACTGGAAAACACCTATAGCCAATGCATTTTTATAGCTTACCTCATCCTTCTCAGCGTTGCGGAACCACTTATCTACAAATAGCAGCACCACACCTCCCAGCACCAGCATGATAGCGGTGATAACCACACTCTCCAGCATGGCATCAATAACATCATTCAGGGCAAAGCCAATAACGGCTGCAGGTATAAAGGCCAGCAGGAGCTTCTTGTAAAAGTCGAAGCTTTGCAGGAAGCGGCGCCAGTATAGCACCACAACAGAAAGTATGGCACCAAACTGAATGTTAACCTCGAAAATCTTTGTAATCGGGAGTTCATTGATGCCCATAAGGCTGGAGGCGATAATCATATGCCCCGTAGAGGAAACAGGCAAGAACTCGGTCAATCCTTCAACAATGGCCAAAATAATAGCCTGCCAAGTACTCATTTATTCTTTTGTTTTGTCCTTTGCCATGATGGCGAAAAATTCGATTGCGAAGCCAGCCAGAACTACTAGAGGTCCTAGCGTGATACCCATGAAGCCAAGGCCGTATGGCTGATTGTCCAGCGTCATGATAAAGAAGCCAGTGGCCAGTACGGCAATGCCTACCAGCATCAGGACATAATTTTTCTTGCCAAAAGCAAGGTTAGGTTTCTTTTCCTCCATGTTGTTAGTATAGTTCATCTAAAGACATACGCAGGTATTTGCGTACGGCACGGTAAGAGCTCATAAAGCCAATAATCAAGCCCAGCACCACTAACGCAGCCATCAAAATATAGGTTTGCTCATCGTTGCGCAGCAGCTGAAGCTCTGTAATCTCGCTGTAGGCATAATGCATCAGGCCAAACAGTAGGGCAGAGGCCAACACGCCACTCATAATCCCTTGCCAGGCAGCACGATTCAGGAATGGTCGCTGGATAAAGATTGAAGTGGCACCTACCAATTGCATGCTTCGGATCAGGAAACGCTGTGAGTACAGGGCAAGTTTGATGGTGTTATTGATAAGAATGATTACAACCAGAACTAGTATGGCTGCAAAACCAATCAGGATAAAGCTGATCTTTTGGATGTTTTGGTTGATGGATTCGATCAGGCTCTCTACGTACTGTACTTCGTAAACACCGTCAATCTCCTCTAAATCTACTTTTATGCTTTTCAGCATGGCTGAGCTGGAGTGGTCAGCATCTATCCGAAGCACATATGCGTCTCTAAGTGGATTTTCTCCTAAAAACGTCATAAAGTCTTCACCTGTCTCATCTAAGAATGCCTTGGCACCTTCCTCTTTAGAAACATAGCGCACTTGTGCGGTATCGCTTTTGAAGGCGATATACTCTTTGGCAGCGAAAGTTTTCTTAAGGCGAACCAGTTGTACCTCCGTCAGATTACGATCCAGGTACACTTGCATTTCAATGCTCTCCTTTACCTTTTCTGATAGCTTTTCAGCGTGAATTAGCAGTAAACCAAACACCCCGATTACAAAAAGGGCCAATGTAATGCTAAAAACCACCATCAGGTGCGGGTAATTTCCTAATTTCTTCTTCTTAACGTGTTTTAATTTCGTTGCCATACCTGTTGCCTTCCTCACAAAATTAGAAATATATTTTACAAATGCGCAGGCATAGGAGTTAAAGCCTTAAAAAAGCCTGGGGGCATACTTTAAAGCTCAAGCCTTGGGTCAGAATCAAGAATAATGCGGTCTCGTTCCATCTCCAGCCGTTGCTGCCGCCTTGCTCGCTTCTCACTGCCAAAGAGCTCCCGCAGGTTGTCAAATCGCTTGGTGTGGAGCAAGCTTATACTTTGGCTCTGGATAATGCGCCTGGTATAGATATTAGGTGTTGAGTTATACTCCAGTCGTGCACGTAATTCTCCAGATTGAGCTATATAGTAGTCCAAAATCCAGTCGCCGACATAGGAGTTGCCACGGGCGGCATCACGAGTGCCTCCAAAGCCGGTTTCGTTTGTCACACGCAGTCGCCCTTGAAAGAAGGTATAACTCAGACGCACCTGTAGTGCGGCAAGGGCATCCTGGCCAATACTGCCCAAGCCAATATCAACCTCCAGGTTGCTATCAATGTTGTTGAAGAAGCTGTTTAGCTGGCTGGAGAGCAAGCTTCCTAAGCTGCCGCCAACCGCACTTGCTCCCGCACCGCTATCAAAGGCAAGTGTGCCTTGCGGAGAGAGGCGCTGCAACACCAGCAAACTGAATACTTGGCGGTTTAGCTCGCCCTCATCATTCTTGATCGAGTTGATAACCGAATAGATAGCTGTCTGTACTTCCTGCGGCAGTTGGTCGAAGCTAAGGCCCAGCTGAATCAGCGGGGTAAGCAGCGGGCCATTTAATTCAATTACCGCTACCACCGGGTAACGACCAGTGATTTCGGTAGTCCCACTAAGCTCGCTAAAGGATGCCATTTGGGTATAGTTCGCGGTAATATCCATGACACCGGCTGTTGGGTCGCCGTTCCAGGTGATGGTGCCACCGGGTACTACCCTGAACTCGCGTGTTACCAGTCCCTCCAGCAGATTTAGGTTGTAAGCACCCTCCAAAATTTCAAAGGTACCATACATGTTAAAGTCACCGCGGGTATCTATGGTCATCTGTATGTCACCATTACCAGAGCCACGAATTACGTCGCCTGTGGTGCGGTCAATGATGATCTCAAAATAAGCATCATCTGTCACATCCAGGTTAAAGTCGAGGTTGATGCCTGACAGGTCCACCGTTCTGTCTTCCGCTTTCACCTCTATATTAGGAGCTTTATCAGGATTACTGTTTACGAATCTGATAAAATCCTTGCGCGACACATCAGTCCTATAATCCAGTGGTAGAACAATGCGGGTATTTTCATCGCTGCGTGCATCTACCTTTACCTGAAGGTTCTGCACAGGACCCAGGACACTAGCTGTTCCTGTGGCGAAGGCTGTTCCATAGAATAGCTCATTCTGCCTCTCAGTAGTGTTCAATACCATAAAGTTGCGGTAGCGCGCCTCCATGTCTATCACCATGTTCTGGAATCCATCGTGCGCGATACCACCTGATACAGTGGCTCTGTTACCAAACAGGTCCTGCAGTTGCGCATTGCGGAAACTAATGTTGTTTGGACCGAAATAAATGCGGTCAGAAAAGCGGTATGTGGTATTAAGGTAATCAAACGTAAACTGCCCGTTGCTAACCATTACAGATCCTTTGAGCACCGGATAGTCGAGATTACCCAATACTCGGATACGCCCTTCCATAGCACCGTCTAGGTTTGAGAACAGCCCGCTGAGTATAGGCTCAGCCAGTTTTAGATTTGCCTGATCCAGAACAGCAAGCATATCCAGCTGGTCCTCCTGCGCCTTGGGGTTGTAAAAGCCGGTAAGCGATAGCACTTTTTTAGTATCTCGTTCTATGCCAACATCCACAGTTGCTCTTTCTTTTGCTCTCTCCCAGTTTGTGCTGCCGACAATATTACCGATATACACCTGGTCGAGGTAAAAAGAATCTACCTGCATGCTGCCATTAATTTGGGACTGGTTGTAAAGATCTTGCGCTGTCAGCTGGGCAGTGAGCTCTCCTGCAATTGACATGGAGATGAGCGGGTTCAGGTTGCTGAGTTTGAAATTCTCGACATTCAATAACAGGCGACTGTCTGGGTCATTGGATACAGTGCCGTCGGCTCTTATAACTTGATCTTTGTTGGTAAGTGCAAAATTTTCAAATACAATGCGTTTGCCCCCTTCACTTATATAAATAGTGTTGCCAGGAATAAAGGCCCAAGGGTTTTGTTGTAAGGTGATATTCGATTGGTCGAAAACAATCTGTATTTGGTTTTGCAGAAAGTTCAGATCTCCTGTGATAAGGGCACGGTTGTTTTGCTCTGGCTGCCGTAAACTGCTAGCAAACTGTATGGTGCGTCCGCTCCAGATGCCCTCTACAAAGAAGTTCTGTGTGTTGCCGGCACCAGCTAATTCCTGCCTCTCAGAAGTAAAGAGCACAGCTGCCAAAACATCCGGGTTGTTTAGCAGTTTTGAAGAGTTGACCTCTATGTTATTGCCATAAAGGTTGTAGCCATCATAATGAATAGTGTCTATGGAGGCATATAATTCCAGTATGGCAGTTGAATTGTGCCGGAAAGAACCTTCTACTTGGGAACCATCAGAGATAGTTAGCTCCGGCATAAACAAGTCTATTATAGGGTTTGCTTGTTTTAGGTTGATGTTATAGTTAACGGCATATTCTCCGGAGTTACTCCTAGTCTTCTTGTTATAGTAAGCAGTAGTAGCAGCCGGGTCGCTTTCAAAATTAAGTTTATACTCCTGGGCCAATGCCTGTAGGTCAGAGATAAGAGTAGTGTAGTTGAAATTACCGTTAACAGAGAGGTCTAAAAGGTCTGACCCTAAGTATAAGCTACGTTGCCCACCATTTATTTCTGAACGTACCAACACAGAATCTACAGGCAGACGATTGCCATTATAGTTGACATAGGCACTATCAAAACTGGCAGTACCCTCAAAGTCGTCTAACTGCAGCCCCCTGAAGTTGAACGTTGCCTCAGCACTAATTATTAGTGGGTCCTGAGTTAGATTTAGCGCCTGAAAATCTATTCTATCCAGGTCAGCTATCATATTGAAAGCTTTTCGCTCTTCAGCAAGGCTAACTTCCCCGTTCGCAGTGAATACCAGATTGGGGTCATTGATAGAGACCTCTCCAGTAAATACTTGTCGTTTCAGAACACCATCAGCCTTTATGTTCTGGTAATTGTACCCTAATAGTTGTAACTGGTTTATATCCACGTTTGCTTTAACAGAGGCAGTAGGTAGTGTAAAGCCTGAACCTTCTAATCTTCCGCTCATAGATATGCGCTGAATTCTGTCTTCGGCATTGAGCAGGCGGCCAAGATTAAAACTATTAGTAGTTACAAAACCGCTGTAGGAGGAGGTACGCGTATCATCATCTATTTTCAGGTTGATGTCTGAGCGCAGATTGCCCAATGCCGTTCCGAACTCGCCGTTCGCAACAAAGTCGTTGTAGAAGCCCAAAAAGCGGCCCTCAAGTTTTACGGTGCCTAGCCTTGCTGCCATTTGGTAGGCATCCTGTGGCAGGAATTGCTTCAGGTCTTCAGCGTTTATTGTGGAAGGCTGCAGGCGAATATTGGCAAATGTCTCTTCAAAGTTTGGTAGCCCATCAGCATTTATTCTCCCTACAATATGTGTGTTGCGGCCATACTCTAAATCTACATCAGTTGCAGAGAAGTTGTTAACCAGTCCTTTCAGCTTTAAAGAATTAACTTGCAGGTTCTCGTTATACTCCCGTAGTTGTGGTGCAAAAACAGCAATATCTTGCGAGTATACTTTGCTGTTCTGCAGGTCAGCTGTCATGGTAACACTATCAATAAATTCAGAGAAGTTGCCGAAGGTGCTGTAATCGAAGCGGACGTAGCTTTGCAGGTTGCTGTTGTTTATTTGCAGATCCAACGCATCCCACTCCCAGAAGGTAGAGGCATAGGCCATGTGGGTATCCAGGTTGTAAAGCCTTGTATTAGACCGTGTTTCCACAGCCTTGAGGTCTGTAACGTTTACTCGTATGGTGTCTTCTAACTGTATCCCATCGAAGCGGCCATTGAGGTTTATAAAGCTCATGTGCCGATAGTCCATACCATAATCTGTGCGGGGATGAGTAAAATCGTCGTAAGTGAAGCTACCGTCTTTAAGGATTAGCTCCCCAAGCGTAAAGTTGAATGGTGTTGAAGACTTTTTTGTGGTATCCTTTACAAAAAGATCACTTATAGCCCGCAGAAAGGAACTTAGGTTTAGGGAGTCGCTGTCAGCATATTTTACCAGGTTCGCCCGTGGCTCCTGTAGCTCTAGCGTGGTGATGGTAAGATTGTTCGGGCTGAAGATGGAAAAGGCATCAATATCTGCTTCTGCACGTCCTATGTAAAACAACTCATTGTTTCGGTTATCCTGAACCTGCAACTGCTCCAGCACCACATTGTTGAAAAAGGTAATGTCTACGCGCCCCACGCTTACCTCATGTCGTGTAGCTTCGGATAAGTAAGCTGCTACACGCTGTGCTACTTTTGTTTGCACCCCCGGGAAGCGAATAGCAACAAATACTGCCGCAAAAAGCAGTAAAAGGAATAGGAACAGCCCCAAAACTATTTTTAGAATAGCTTTTCCTATAACTTTGAAGTAATTTATTGACTGTTCTTTTTCCAAAGATGACTGAACCTACAATCTTAGCAATAGAATCCTCTTGCGACGAGACCTCCGCCGCGGTAATCCGTGGGGGTAAGGTGCTGTCGAATATCGTAAACACACAAGCCGTGCACGAGCAGTATGGCGGTGTGGTTCCGGAGCTAGCTTCACGAGCTCACCAGCAAAACATAATTCCGGTGGTTACGCAGGCCTTGCTTACGGCAAATGTAGCAAAAAGTGAGCTAAATGCAGTTGCCTTTACCCGCGGCCCTGGCCTTTTAGGAGCCCTACTGGTAGGCTGCTCTTTCGCCAAGTCGTTTGCACTGGGGCTAGGCATTCCGCTCATAGAAGTAAACCACATGCAGGCTCACATCCTGGCGCACTTTATTGATGATCCAAAGCCACAGTTTCCTTTCCTGTGCCTCACTGTTAGCGGCGGCCATACACAGATCGTTCTTGTAAAAGACCACCTTGACATGGAAATCATTGGGCAAACGACCGATGATGCTGTAGGCGAGGCCTTCGATAAAACAGCAAAGATGCTAGGTTTGCCCTACCCAGGCGGACCAATGCTCGATAAAATGGCAGCACAAGGTGATCCTGATGCTTTTGAGTTTCCTGTTGGCAATATGCCGGAGTATAACTACTCCTTCAGCGGCCTCAAGACATCAGTATTATACTTCCTACGGGATAAAACGAAAGAGAATCCTAACTTCGTGCAGGATAACCTGACAGATATTTGCGCTAGTGTACAGAAGACGCTGATTAAAACCCTTCTTAAGAAACTGAAGAAGGCCTCTAAGGACCTTGGGATTAGAGAAATTGCCATAGCAGGAGGAGTTTCGGCAAATTCAGGTCTGCGTAATACCCTGCAGGAGTATGCGGTAAAGCACAACTGGAATGTGTATATCCCTGCCTTTCAGTATTGTACTGATAATGCAGGTATGATAGCCATTGCTGCTCATTACCAGTACCTTAAAGGTGAGTTTGCAACACAATACGTTAGTCCTGAACCTAGGCTTAAATTTTAGCAGGTAACCAGATGGCTATTGCAGGGTAGTTTAGACAGGGGTTAAATTCAAGCCCTGAGCTTCTTCTATAATAGTTATATCTAGACTTTGCTCCAACCAAGTGTTATTCGGATTTAGGTCAAGCACGTAACGGCAGCAGGTTTTGCTCGTTTTGATGATGTACTGGTGCATCCCGTTGGATCTACATTTTCGCTAAAATATGCCGCTGAGTGGGCAGGAGGTTGTCTGTTTTGAGCATCAAAGCAGGGGTTGAGTAGGAAATAGACGCCTTTTTACGAGAAAATGCCAGAGAAAGCCCTAACACTTGGGAGATATACAAGGACAATGGTTCGGTAGCCCAAGAATCCTACTGCCTTTAGGCGTGGGAGTGTCAATATCAATCATAGTTAAGCACCTGCTTTTGAAGGTGAAGATGTCGAAGTGTAACCAAGTTAAAAATAGCTGGATGGCTGTAAAGTAATTCTGCAGCTATACTGCTACAGTAGGTGAGTAGTTGGTAGCATAGGGAGAAACAGGATTGAAAATTTTAAAAATAGAAATACTGGCGAAGTTTTAGCGCCTAGGAAAGTATAAATGGCGAAAGATAAAGACAGAATACAGAAACACGTTAACATCGTTAACCGGAAGGCTTCATTCGAGTTCCAGTTTATCGACAAGTATACGGCTGGAGTTATGCTGAAAGGCACTGAGATAAAGTCGATCCGGGAGGGTAAGGTGAATATGCAGGATGGCTATTGCGTGTTCACGCGTGGTGAGCTATGGTTGCACAATATGCACATCTCTACTTATACCGAGGGAACTCATTATAACCATGAGCCAATGCGAGCACGAAAACTGCTCCTTAATAAGAATGAATTGCGAAAGTTAGAGGCAGGAGCGCAGGAGCAGGGTGTTACTATCATTCCAACCCGCCTGTTTGTTAATGACCGTGGCTTTGCTAAAGTAGAGATTGCCCTGGCACGGGGTAAAAAGCTGTACGACAAGCGAGAAGACATCAAGGCTAAGGATGTGAAGCGCGAAATGGAGCGTAGTGGTTATTAACATACTTCTCTAGGTAAAGAGTAACATTCCGGCACTCTGGCGCCATTCTTACTCAAACCTTAAGTCCTTTTGTTTTGCAGGAGTTAAAGGCAACTTATATCTTCAGCATTTAAAACACAAACGCAATAATAGATCAAGATCAGTGGAATACGGAATAGGTATGCTGAGCGTGGTTCCAATGCGCGCCGAAACATCTGACAGAGCTGAAATTGTAACGCAGCTAACCTTTGGTGAATGCTATGAGGTAGTAGGGCGTGATAACAATTGGCTGCAATTACAGTTAGCCGCTGATGGCTACCGCGGGTGGATAGATTTTAAGCAGCATACGCCTGTTTCAGCTGAGTATTACAAAGAGTGGTGTGGTACGCGTCATGCTCGTGTCCTGGATCTGTTGCAAACGGTAAAGGTTGGAGAGTACAATGTTCCGGTAGGCATCGGGTGCTATCTTCCGTTTTATGATGGATCAAGTATACGCATTAATGAGGAACGCATGGAGTTCAAAGGTAGCGCCTCTGATTCGCATGCTATGAGTACTCAAGCTGATCTGCTGCGGGTAGCTCATTATTTTATGAAAGCTCCTTACCTGTGGGGGGGGAAATCGATCTTTGGCATTGATTGCTCCGGCTTTACGCAGTTGGTTTTTGGTATTTGTGGATACCAATTGCCTCGTGACGCTTATCAGCAGGTTACGTATGGCGAAGAGGTGCATTTTGTAGCTCAGGCAAAGCCTGGCGACTTGGCTTATTTTTCGAACGCTGAGGGTAAAATTACCCATGTGGGGCTGGTGCTGGAAGGGCAGAAGATTATGCATGCCCATGGCGAGGTTCGTATTGATACCCTAGATCATAATGGAATATATAACGCTGACCGCAAACGTTATTCCCATAACCTTCGCATAATCAAGAGAATATATCTATAATTTCTTGCTGATTTCTTGCGTCTGGCGCTATAGCTTTTGGCGAAAGCTCGTAAAAGAGTAGGCGTTAGTCAAGAAATTGGCCATGAAAGATAAAGTCCTCATCCTCAATCAAGATTTCAGTGCCATTGCCGTTTGCTCGGTACAGAGAGCTTTTCTGCTGGTGTACCTCGATAAAGCAGAAATGGTCTCCAAGTCTGACGGCGAATTTTTGCACACTGTCAGCACCGTTTATCCTGTACCTTCAGTGATACGTTTGCAGCGTTACGTTCGTGTTCCATACTACGGCATTGCTTTGAGCCGCCATAATGTGATGCGACGGGATAACTATAGTTGTCAGTACTGCGGCTCTGTAAAGCATCTTACCCTCGATCATCTTTTGCCACGGTGCAGGGGAGGAGAAACCAAGTGGCAAAACCTGGTAACAGCATGCTTTAGGTGCAATGCCCGCAAAGGTGATCGTACACCTGAGGAGGCTGGATTAAAGCTGCTCCGTAAACCTACGCGACCTTCCCTTCAATCCTTTTTGCAACTGCACTTAAATCCTAGTAACAAAGACTGGAGAGTATACCTTGATATGGAGAATTAATGGTATTTTAATGCTACTAATATAATTAGCGGAAAGTTAATAAGTTGTTGTTAAACAAGGTTTTAGTTGTGCCTTGTTTAATGGTTGAATAACAGGCTTCTATAGAATTTATATGGTTTACGGGTAAATGCCAAAGAAAGCCCTCGCACTTGGGAGATATACGGTCGCAGTAGCCAGGTAGCCCAAGAATCCAACCTGCTTTAGCGGGGGGAATGTCAACTCATTTAACCAAGTTTAGTTGGCCCAGCTTTGAAAACAGCATTCCTAATTGAGCATAACTTCTTAAGATTTTGCCTGAGAGAATTTAGCTGGTCGTACTTTCCAACGTCTATTTAAATAGAGTATATGGTTTTCCTTTATAGCTTCTTACTATAAGTACAATATAAGTACAATACTTAATCTCGTCGCTCCACTACTAAATTCTATTAGGGCTAAACTTCTTTTCTTAAAACACTCACTAAAAGCAGGTTGTAATATCTGGGTAAACTAGTATTTCTTGAATTAATTACTTAATTTTGCGGTTCATCCGAATGGATGGGCTTGGGCAGGAGCTCAAGTATGTATAACTAAACCAAACCGGCTACATTGCTCTAAGCCGGTGGCTTCTCAAGAGCAGTTAAAACAATATGAGTAATTCTCCAGAAAATTTCGACTGGGACAAGTTTGAGTCTCAGGGTTTCGGCGGCGGCTACAGCAAAGAAGAGAAAGCCGAAATGGAAAAAATGTATGACGACACCCTGACTACCGTACAGGAGCAGGAGGTTGTTACTGGAACCGTGGTAGGTATCACTGATCGTGACGTGATCCTGAACATTGGTTTCAAATCTGACGGCCTGGTACCAGTTTCTGAATTCAGAGACATGCCTGACCTGAAGCCTGGTGACCAGGTAGAAGTATTTATCGAAGACCAGGAAGATCCAAACGGTCAGCTTATCTTGTCTCGCAAGAAAGCGAAAATCGTTAGCGCTTGGGCTAAGATCTACGATGCACTTGAGAACGACAATGTTCTGGAGGGTGTTGTTAAGAGAAGAACTAAAGGTGGTCTTATCATGGATATCCATGGTGTTGAGGCCTTCTTGCCAGGTTCACAGATTGACGTGAAGCCAATTCGCGACTTCGATGTGTTCGTAGGTAAGAAAATGGAAGTGAAAGTTGTGAAAATCAACGCCGCTTTCGACAACGTAGTTGTTTCTCACAAAGTACTTATCGAGAAAGACCTGGAGCAGCAGCGTGCCGCTATCCTGAACAACCTGGAGCGCGGTCAGGTACTGGAAGGCGTTATCAAGAACATGACAAACTTCGGTGTGTTCATCGACCTTGGTGGCGTAGACGGTCTGCTTCACATCACAGATATTTCTTGGGGCCGTATCAACCACCCAGAGGAAGTATTGCAGCTTGACCAGAAGGTTAACGTAGTAGTGCTTGACTTCGATGATGACAAGAAGCGTATCTCTCTTGGCATGAAGCAGCTTACTCCGCACCCATGGGATGCACTTCCAGCTGAGATTGAGGTTGGCTCTAGAGTTAAAGGTAAAATCGTTAACGTGGCTGACTACGGCGCATTCCTTGAGCTGATGCCAGGCGTTGAAGGTCTAATCCACGTTTCTGAAATGTCATGGTCACAGCACCTGCGCAACCCACAAGACTTCATCAAGCAAGGCGACGAGGTTGAGGCAGTTGTATTGACACTTGACCGCGAAGAGCGTAAAATGTCTCTTGGTATCAAGCAGCTTACGGAAGATCCATGGACTAAAGAAGATGTGTTGACGAAATACGCTATCGGTACGAAGCACACTGGTATCGTTCGCAACCTGACAAACTTCGGTCTGTTCCTGGAGCTAGAAGAAGGTGTTGATGGTCTGGTACACGTATCTGACCTGTCTTGGACTAAGAAAATCAAGCACCCATCTGAGTTTGTTAAAGTTGGTGAGAACCTTGACGTAGTTGTTCTGGAACTTGATGTTCCTAACAGAAGACTGGCGCTGGGTCACAAGCAACTTGAGGAGAACCCATGGGATACTTTCGAATCTGTATTCAACATCGGCTCTACTCACAAAGCAACTGTTCTAGAGAAGTCTGACAGAGGCGCTACACTTGAGCTGCCATACGGCATTGAAGGTTTCGCGTTCCCTAAAGGTCTTGCAAAAGAGGATGGTTCTCAGGTTGAAGCTGGTGAGAGCCTTGACTTCAAAGTAACTGAGTTCTCTAAAGATGATCGTAAGATCATCCTTTCTCATACTGCTACACACTCTGAAGTAGATTCTGCAAGAACTGCAAGAGCTACTAAGAAAGCTGCCCCTGCAGCAGCTGGTGAGAAGAAAGATAAAGCTCCTAAAGTTCAGAAAGATGCTGAAAACAAGTCTACCCTAGGTGACCTGGATGCACTTTCTGCCCTGAAAGAGCAGATGCTTGAGAATGAAAAAGAAGCTGGCGTTAAGAAGTTAGAAGCTGCTGCTGCTAAAAAAGCAAAAGATTCTGATAACAACGAAGATTCTTCTGAGGACGAAAGCAACGCTTAATTAATCTTTAAGCTTGTTATACAACAAAAAAGCCCCGGAGCAATCCGGGGCTTTTTTGTTTCCTTAAATACCTGAAGCTTCCACAACAAAACTACAGCTAGTGATTATAACAGGCTTATAGCATAAGCTTGATAATATAAAGGAAGGCTCATAAACCTATTATAAGCTGGCAGCGCGGTAAATTAAGTGTATTGTTTAGCGATAGGAAAATCTCTTCAATAAGAGATCACTTTGTCTATGGACAGTTGATTTGAATATACATTCAAGTAAAGATGTATTATGTGGAGTTATCTATTTCTTTCTTTCTTGATAACTTCTAACGTGAACACGTAATCCTCGTCTTTCATGTTGTAAAGTCAAAAATATTTCACTTGTCTTGATAAATTGTTAATGATAAACATAAATTAATATGAAATTATACTTGATAGTGTCAAAAAATTATCAATCTTTGCTTATCGTTAATTTAAAAGCTCAAGAATCGTGTGTGGAATTGTATGTGCCTTCGAACTGAAGGAGGCTTCTGATGCCCTACGGCCTCAGATCTTAGAAATGGCGAAATGCATTCGCCACCGTGGACCAGATTGGAGCGGTATATTTAGTAATGACAAAGCTATTCTGGCGCATGAGCGTCTTGCCATAGTAGATCCTACTTCGGGTAAGCAGCCTCTATTCAGCCAGGATGGAAAGCTTGTGCTTGCAGCCAATGGCGAAATTTATAATCACCTGGATCTAAAAGAAAGGCTTAATATAGACTACAATTTCCAGACTAAGTCAGACTGTGAGGTTATTCTTGCGCTTTACAAAGAGAAAGGCATTAAGTTTCTGGACGACCTCAATGGCATATTTGGGTTCGCCATCTACGATATAGAGAACGACGAGTACCTGATTGCCCGCGACCACATGGGTATCATTCCGCTGTACATTGGCTGGGATTTTAACGGTACGTTCTATGTGGCTTCTGAACTCAAAGCTTTGGAAGGGAAGTGCGGAAAAATAGAGTTGTTTCCTCCTGGCCACTACTTGTCCAGTAAAGAAGAAGGTTTCCAGAAATGGTATGACCGTGATTGGATGGAGTATAAGAATGTAGCAGAGAATGAGACAAACATACAAGAGCTACGGGAAGCATTAGAGGCTGCAGTTCATCGCCAACTGATGAGCGACGTGCCTTACGGTGTATTACTTTCAGGTGGATTAGATTCCTCTATTACTTCTGCAATAGCAAAAAAGTATGCAGAGAAGCGGATAGAAAGTAAAGATGTTGACCCTGCCTGGTGGCCACGCCTGCACTCTTTTGCTATTGGCTTGGAAGGTTCGCCCGACTTGGCTGCAGCTCAGAAAGTGGCTGACCATATCGGGACGGTTCATCACGAAATAAAATTCACGATACAGGAGGGGATAGATGCATTGCGTGATGTTATCTATCACCTCGAGACGTATGATGTGACTACAGTTAGGGCTTCAACGCCTATGTACCTGATGGCTCGTGCCATTAAAGCTATGGGTATCAAAATGGTGCTTTCTGGCGAAGGGGCTGATGAGATCTTTGGAGGCTACTTATACTTCCACAAAGCTCCAAATGCCAAAGAGTTTCATGAGGAAACTGTTCGTAAGCTGGATAAGCTACACATGTACGACTGCCTGCGCGCTAATAAATCTTTGTGTGCCTGGGGGATTGAGGGACGTGTACCATTTCTGGACAAAGAGTTCATGGATGTTGCCATGCGTCTAAACCCACACGATAAGTTGATAAACGGAGAGCGAATGGAGAAGTGGGTGCTTCGAAAAGCATTTGAAGATTACCTTCCTGCTAGTGTGGCTTGGCGACAAAAGGAACAGTTCTCTGATGGGGTGGGGTACAGTTGGATTGATACATTGAAAGAAATGGTAAATGAAAAAGTTAGCGATGAGCAGCTGGCAAATGCGCGCTTTAGATTTCCAATACAGACACCCTCTACTAAGGAAGAGTATTATTACCGCTCTATTTTCTCTGAGCACTTTCCTAGTGATGCGGCGGCATTGTCCGTGCCATCCGTTCCTTCAGTTGCCTGCAGTACTCCGGTGGCATTGGAGTGGGATGAAGCATTCAAGAACTTAAACGATCCTTCGGGCAGGGCAGTAGCAAACGTTCATGCCGATGCCTATAAAAAAGATCTGCTTAGTGAGGTGAGTAACTAGGCAGTATTGTGAGAGTAAGAAACCCCCACACGTAGGTATGTGGGGGTTTCTTTTTTTATAATCCTTGTACTGAACCCTATTCAGGTGCAACTGGCGTCGAGTCGGTATACTAAACATCGGCTTTCCAAATTTGAAGGTAGCTCTTGTGGCTTTGCCTGAATATATCGCTAAAAAATATTTTACTGCAAAATATTGGGGCTCAGGCTTCAGGCTTTGAAAGAAGCACTTCTGGTAAAAAATAAGTGCGTAAAGTTTGACAAGTATATTTCTGTACGTATATTTGCACTCCAATCAAACAACACGGTAACGTGGCCGAGTGGCTAGGCTCAGCTCTGCAAAAGCTGCTACAGCGGTTCGAATCCGCTCGTTACCTCTAATCCCCGCTAAGAATACTTGGCGGGGATTTTTGTTTTATACCCATCTCTGTTTACTCTTTTTCAGGTGATTTTCTGAGACAGATCACACGCGCTTATTTTTCTCTGATTACATCAATCTTTTGGCATTTAAATCCGTAATGACCTTATCCTAATACGAAGGTTTTGACTACTAAAAGATGTAAAAATGCCTGTAAATAATTCAGAAAGCAGGTAAATGCTTGATAACATGATGTATAATAAATTGTACAGGATGATAATCCTGCTTCTGTCATCTCAGGAATTGCTACCTAATACATGGCATTCTTTCCCATGGGCATTAAGCACAAATACTATCAAGGCATAGCTCACACAGCAAGGAACCAATGAAGATCATAGATTTGCGCATTATGCGCGGACCAAATTACTGGTCGGTGAAGCACCCGAAGCTAATTGTTGTAAAACTAGACTTGGAAGACCTTAAACAGAAAACTACACAAGACATACCTCAATTCTCATCCCGCTTAAAGAAGTTATTTCCCGAGATGCAGCAACACCGTGCTTCAGAAGGAGTGGAGGGCGGTTTCTTTAAGTCTTTAGACGAGGGGACTACCTTTGGGCATATTGTGCAGCATGTGGCGCTTGAACTACAGACTATGACTGGTATGGACAGCGGCTATGGGCGATGCTATCCGGCACATGAGGAAGGCCAGATGATGGTGGTTTTCTCTTACCAGGAGGAGAGGGCAGGAGAATTTGCAGCCTATGCTGCAGTTCGCATCACTGACGCTTTGGTAAAAGGGGAAAGGTACAGGCTGAGCGAAGATATTACGCGACTCCACGACATCCGTGAAGATGAATATTTCGGGCCAAGTACTTATTCTATAGTGTCGGAGGCTGTGAGCAGAGGAATACCCTATATCCGTCTTAATCGCCACTCCCTAATCCAGCTAGGTTATGGGGTAAATCAGAAGCGCATCCAGGCAACCATGACCTGTAGAACAGCGTGCTTTGCTGTAGAAATAGCGGGTGATAAAAAAGCGACTAAGGATATTTTGCATGATGCTGGCATACCTGTGCCAAAGGGGCGCACCATTTATTCTCCCAATGATTTGAAAAAAGCAGTGGAATGGCTAGGATTTCCATTGGTGATAAAGCCGCTGGATGGTAATCATGGGAAAGGCGCTACTATCAACATAAAGAACCTTAAAGATGCTCAAAAAGGATTCGTAGAAGCCAGGAAGTACTCTTCAGGCGTAATTGTGGAGCAGTTTATCGAAGGCTTTGATTTTAGGTTACTGGTTATCAACGGAAAGTTTGTAGCTGCAGCCAAGCGAACGCCAGCTATGGTAACAGGAGATGGTGTTTCTACTATAAAGCAATTAATCGATAGAGAAAATAATGATCCTCGCCGTGGCATTGGTCACGAAAAGGTGCTCACTAAAATAAAGGTCGATCAGCAAACGCGCAGCATCCTCAAAAATCTGAACCTGACTACACAATCCGTGTTGCCAGCAGGTGAGGTGCTATACCTTAAGAGTACAGCTAACATCAGCACGGGTGGTACAGCCACAGATGTTACGGACTTGGTGGACCCATATAACATCCTGATGGCAGAGCGTATTGCTGGTTTAATCGGGTTGGATATATGCGGCATAGATGTAATGACCACTGATATCGCCATTCCGCTTAATGAAGGTAGAGGCGCGGTGTTAGAAGTTAATGCCGCGCCAGGGTTCAGAATGCATATATCGCCTACTTATGGCTTGCCACGTAATGTAGCAGAGCCGGTTGTAGATATGTTGTTCCCACATAACAAGCCAGCACGTATTCCAATTATTGCTGTTACGGGTACTAATGGTAAAACCACCACCACCCGCCTTATTGCGCACATGGTGAAGCATAAGGGGTACCAAGTTGGCTATACGACTACCGAGGGGATATATATCCAGGACAAGCTGTTAGAGAAGGGCGATACGACAGGCTCCTACAGTGCGCAGTTTGTGCTGAAGGACCCAACTGTAAACTTTGCCGTACTGGAATGTGCCAGAGGAGGCTTACTCCGCTCCGGCTTAGGCTTTGAGCAGTGCGACATTGGTATTGTAACCAATGTTAGCTCGGATCACCTGGGCTTGGGTGGCATCAATACACTAGAGGAGCTGGCACGTTTGAAAGCCGTTATACCTAAGAGCGTGAGCAAAGACGGTTATGCTGTACTGAATGCCGATGATGACCTGGTTTATGCTATGGCTGAGGAAGTAGAGTGCAAAGTAGCTCTCTTTAGTATGGATGAGCAGAACCCGCGTATTCTGAAGCACATTGCTAAAGGCGGCCTGGCAGCTGTTTTCGAGAATGGCTACATCTCCATCTTTAAAAACAGCTATAAGATCAGGATAGATCGTGTTGCCGATGTGCCGCTTACATTTGGTGGTAAGGCAAAGTTTAATATCGAGAACATTCTTGCTGCAACCTTGGCAGGTTATATCTCACACTTTGATGTGCAGGATATCAAAACTTCGCTTCGAACATTTATTCCATCGCCTAATAAAACCCCGGGCCGTATGAACCTGTTCAAGTTTCCGAACTTTGACGTGCTGGTAGATTATGCCCATAACGTTGGTGGTTTGCGGGCTGTGGGAGAATATATAAACGCACTGGAGGTATCTAAAAAAGTTGGTATAGTGGCAGCAGTTGGAGACCGTAGGCCACAAGACTTTTATGAAATCGGTTGTGTATCAGGGGAGATTTTTGATGAGGTGATTGTGCGCCTGGATTCTGACTTGCGCGGCAAATCAGCGGAAGAAATTTTAGGACCGGTGCTGCAAGGGTTAGAAGATACTGCACCACATAAGGAAGTACGGCAGATTCCGGAGGAAATGCGTGCCATTGCGTATGCGCTGGAGCATGCAGAACCTGGTTCTATAATTGCCATTTTCACAGAAGATGTGCACGAATCTGTGAAAATGGTAGAGAGTTTCAAGGTAATTCAGGACCGAAAGGTTTTTGTAGAATAAAGTCTAAACACCAATGTTAGAAAATTATAAAAGGAAAATATTACATGTGAACGATGGACTAAAGCCCCTGCCCTAGGTAAGGGCTTTTTTTATGGCTTAAGTATAGGTGAAAACTCTATTTAGTTTAGGTCAGTAGCTAGCTATGTAATCTATCATACTAACTCTAGCTATTAGCTGCCGCTTTTGCACCAAGAAGTAGTACTGTTACTGCTCTATACTTGTTTGAATTGAACATAGCTGACACAAAAAAGCCCCTGCAGAGATGGCAGGGGCTTGAATGCTTTGGCTAAAGAGAAAAAATGTCTATTTCAGAACGAAAGTTGCTTTGCCAATCAGGAAGCCATCTGCATAAAGCTCTACAGTGTGCTGTCCTTTTTTATACTCAGCATTTTTATCGTAAGTAAAGCTTAACGCCTGCTGTGTGTTGTCAAAAACAAAGTCACGCTTGGCAGTATAATACATGTCTTCTCCGTCAACCTGGAAAGTGCCTGAGCCTGTAGAGAGGTTGTACAGTGCAGCACCATCCGGCTCGATCATACGCATGTAAACTGTCTTAGGCTCCTTCTTTGCTACATCGTTTTTAGCCAACGTAAAATCGATGCGAAGTTTGTCGACACGTTTTGCTCTAAACTCATTGTCATCGTCTTCCTTCTCTTTACCACGCTGGTTAATGATGTTTACATTAAGTCCATGCGCCTCGAGCTTGGAAGCTACACGAACTTGCTGGCTAAGTTCCTCATTGGTGGAGCGCATGGTGGTTAAGCTATCAGATAGGCGCGTTTGCGTGGTTTTCAGGTCTGTATTCTCAGTAAACAACACTTCGTTGTCCTGCTTCAGGCGAGCAATTTCTTGGTCTTTCTCCTGCAGCTGTTTTTCGAAGGCACTTGCTCTGTCACGGAAGCGACGCTGATCAGCCAGACTATAGCTTCTTTTTCTAAAACCGCGAAGTTCTTCCAGGTCAGCAGTAATAGTGGCAATTTGTGACTCCAGAGAGTCATTCTCCAGGCCCATAGCAGAAAGCTCTTGGCTCTGACGCTCAAAATCTGCTTTTAAAGCCTCATAGACTTTAATCTGGTTTTCCAGCTCGCTGTTTTTTACGTTGATGATTTCAGCCTGCTCTTCTGTTTTCTCCTTCTTCTGATAGTTCATGTAGATCAGAATGCCATTGATGCTGATAAGCACCACCAAAAGGCCTCCTATCAATAATTTGCGGTTACTTCGTGTTTCAGGAGTGTTTGCTGACATGTTCTTATAATGTTTGATGTTTGATTACCCGATGTTATACATTAGTTTTAGTGCTGGCATAAAAATCCAGAACAGTGCAAGAGTCAAATATATAAATTTGATTTTGTAATATTAGAAAGATGAACCGAGATTTTACCGCAGCATATTGGCAGCAGCGCTACCAGCAAAACCAGACTGGCTGGGATGTTGGAGGTATAACGCAGCCGCTCCGAGATTATTTTGATCAGTTGGACAACAAAGCTGCGCGCATTTTGATTCCGGGCAGTGGCAATGCTTATGAGGCAGAATATTTGTTCTATAACGGGTTTAATAATGTTTACGTAGCTGACGTGGCAGAAGCACCTTTAACGAATTTTGCTTCGCGTGTACCAGCTTTTCCCAAAAGTCACCTCCTGCACCAGAACTTTTTTGAACTACAGGAGCAGTATGACCTGATCATAGAGCAGACGTTCTTCTGCGCCCTCGATCCACAGCTAAGGCCGCAGTATGCAGAAAAAAGTGCCCAGCTTTTAAAACCTGGTGGCAAATTGATGGGCCTGCTCTTTGATACCACATTTTCTAATCCTGGGCCTCCTTTTGGCGGTGATCGTAATGAGTACCGGAAATACTTTGAGCCATACTTCAACTTCCTGCATTTCGAAAAAGCATACAACTCTATTCCACCCAGAGAGGGCCGGGAGCTATTTATTCTTCTGCAGGTAAAGGAGGAGTCTAAAACTATATTAAAGTAATAGAGGAGCCTCAGAATTCGCGTTTGATTTCTACCTTTGCAACACCTTTAAGGCAACCTAAAGTATAAGAGAGATATGTTTGAGATACCAAAGTTAAAGAATACTGATAGCGGCAACTTCTTCCTGATGGCTGGCCCTTGTGCTATAGAGGGGGAGGAGATGGCGCTGCAAATTGCAGAACGTGTAAAAACAATAACAGACAAACTGCAGGTGCCGTGGATTTTTAAAGGCTCTTATCGTAAGGCCAATCGCTCACGCCTGGACTCTTTTGCAGGCATTGGTGATGAAAAGGCATTGAGAATTTTGCAAAAGATTGGCCGAGAGTTTGACGTTCCTGTGGTTACTGATATACATGAAAGCGCTGAGGCTGCCATGGCTGCAGAGTATGTGGATGTGTTACAGATACCTGCTTTTTTATGCCGCCAGACTGACCTTTTGGTAGCTGCTGCCAATACTGGTAAGGTTGTGAATATCAAGAAAGGTCAGTTTTTGTCTGGAGATGCCATGCGATTTGCTGTTGACAAAGTACGCGAATCAGGAAATGACAAGGTAATTCTAACAGACCGTGGGAACAGCTTTGGCTATTCAGATCTGGTGGTTGACTTCAGAAATATACCTGCAATGCGTGCTACTGGTGCACCTGTGGTGATGGACATTACACACTCGTTGCAGCAGCCAAACCAAAGCTCAGGTGTAACAGGAGGTAAGCCAGCGCTGATAGAGACTATCGCAAAGGCTGCAATAGCTGTAGGAGCAGATGGCTTGTTCATTGAGACTCACCCAGAGCCAAGTATTGCTAAGTCTGACGGAGCTAATATGCTTCCATTAGACCAACTGGAAGTACTCCTGCAAAAGCTTGTGCGTATTCGCCAGGCCATTAGCTAGTTTCTTAGATTATTTAACAAAAAGGCCAGAAGAACTTTATATTTAAGCTCTTCTGGCCTTTTTGTTTCAAGCTCCACTTAATTTAGTAAAACAGCGTAAAGTTCTCTTTGGGTTGTTGCTTTCGGAAGAACACCAGGCCTACAAAGTATAAGTCCACGGTTTGGCAAACTTTGGGGTGGCGCTTGATTTCTTTCCAGGCGCGCTTCATTTCTCCAGACCAGTATATATCATCCAGCACGAGCACCGTTCCCTCATGGCTTTTCGCCAGACAACTTTCAAAATACTGCAGTGTTGGCTCGTACCGATGGTTCCCATCCAGAAAAGCTAAGTCAAGCTGCTCAACCTTTTGTAGCTGGCGCTCCAGCGTCTCATCAAGGTTACCCTCTATTAGTTCTATATTTTGGTAGCCGAGCTTAGAAAAGTTCTTCTTTGCAGTTTGGGCAATGTTTGGGCAGCCTTCAAAAGTATAGATGTGAGCTGTTTTTCTGGCTTCTGCCAAGTATGAGGTTGTTATACCGAGTGAGGTACCCAGTTCAAAGATAGTTTGTGGCTGAAAATGATTTGCCAAGCGAAACAGCAGCTGTCCATACTTAGCTGGCTTAGCCGAAGTTCTGGCAATATCCTTTACCTGCCTTGTTTTTTGGTTTATACTTCTGGAGCCAGCACCAAAATCGGTTACCTGTAGTTGGCTACTATCCTGCAGTAAATCATCACGCAGCGTTTCAACTTGGTCGTAGGCCAGAAAGTGACCGGAGTGATGGATTACGTTGTGGTACAGGTCGAACACAAAAGGGGAGTGGACACCGTGCAGCTTATAAGCGCGCAGGCGGTAGTGCAGGTAATCAGCGGCTAAACGGAAGTATGACACAGGGTGTGTTGTGCTATAGCTACAAAGCTAAGTTAAAACTTTTAGCTGAACGCTTTACTGGCTTGTGCTAAAGGTGATTATGTGCTGGTTAATTAAGTTTATAAGGTACAACTAGTGTAAACTCTGGTATGGTTACGTCGAATTTTCGACCATCCACAAGACGCTCCATTAGGTAGGTGCCTCGCATTTTACCAATGCCGGTTTTTAAGTTGCAGCCGGATACATACTCATGCATCTCGCCAGGTTCCAAAGTTGGTTGCTGTCCTACAACTCCTTCACCCTCCACTTCGCGCATTTGGCCTGTAGCATCGTGTATGTACCAATGGCGACGCAGCAGCTTCACAGTAAATTCACTGTTGTTCTCTATCTTTATCCTGTAGGCAAAAACAAAGTGCTGCTGTACCGGACTAGAATAGTCAGGTAAGTAGTTGGTGGTAACACTTACTTTTACACCTTCCGTTGTTTTTGTATCCATGTTCCAGAGTTTTTTGTATACTTAGAAACCATTGCGGCTGCTGCGCATGCGGTAGCGGTTATGGCTTCTTTAAATCTAACCCAACAAGCCAAACTAACCCATGCATGTAAAGATAGAAGAAAGCTGGCAAAATATCTTACAAGATGAATTTGAAAAACCATACTTTAAGGAACTGGTTTCTTTTGTAAGAGACGAATACGCGACACAAAAAGTTTATCCGTCAGGCAACCAGATTTTCAATGCTTTTGAGATGTGCCCTTTCGATAAGGTAAAGGTTGTAATTCTGGGGCAAGACCCATACCATGGACCGAACCAAGCCAACGGCCTGGCTTTTTCGGTAAGTGACAAGGTGCGCACACCGCCATCTCTCCTTAATATTTTTAAAGAGATAAAAAGCGACCTTGGTAAGGATATACCTGCCACAGGAAACCTGGAGCGATGGGCCACTCAAGGTGTACTTCTATTAAATGCCACTCTAACGGTTAGGGCAGGCAATGCAGGCTCTCACCAGCGAAAAGGTTGGGAGGAGTTTACAGATGCAGTGGTGCAAAAGGTAAATGAGCTAAAGGAGAATGTTGTGTTCATGCTCTGGGGGGCTTATGCTCAAAAGAAAGGAGGCTTTATTGATGAGCGAAAACACCTGGTGCTAAAGGCGGCCCATCCCTCGCCGTTTGCAGCGGACAGAGGGTTCTTCGGTAGCCGCCATTTTAGTAAAGCAAATACCTACCTGCAGCAGCATGGCAAGGAACCTGTAGACTGGTAGGGTAGGAGACTCTTCTATATCTTTGAAAAGTGTCATTTCAGATAACTGCTTAAGTAACAGGTAAGCAGCTGTTCTAAATGACACTTTTTAGTTTAATGCTTTACACATCGGCGTGATAGCAGCTTTATTTCATGTTTCTGAATTTTTGCTGCATTACCTGCTGCACCGGCACGTTTTTAATCTTACTGTCGAGCCATGAAATTATATCCAGGTAAAGGAACGGACGTCTGTATAGCGGATTATCAGCAATCTTTAAGAGCGTTTCCTTTAAATCTATGAAGGCGGACTTCAACTCCAGCGGGTTTATATCCGGCAGGTTGCGCAGGAACTTACATATAGCTACCTGCATTGGCTGTTGGTCATTCATTCTGCCTAAGAAACGATAAACCGATTTTACCTGGTAATCCAGTAGCTCATCTTTGCCAGCCTCATAATGGGCAATCAGGTTCAGAATGCGGGCAAAGCATTGTATATCTTCTCTTAAGTTTACGTCCTTATAATGGATAATCTTCTCCAGGTAAATGATTGTGCCATTATAATCGCCGCTGCCAAAGTATAAGCAGGCAATCTTATAAAAGAATATAAGCTGGCGGTGCGGATCTAACTGTTGCTTAAAAACATTGAGGTTGCGTTTAATCTCCGGCACAATCTTTAGACCTTCCGTAAACTGCCCTTCCATATAAAAGGCGTTGATGCGATTCGTATAGATGTACAGGAACAATAACATCTCGATGTTAGGGTTGCTTCTACGGTCGGCGTCAGCTGCAAAATCCTCCAGTTTCTTGAGTGCCTCTTTAAATTTACTATAATAGAGCATGTTGTACAGCGCTAGTAGCAGGTTGTGGAGGCCTTTGATGTAGTCAGTGGTTTGTTGCTGCTTCATAGGAGGCTCCTCCTCAAACAGATCTACCCACTTTTGTGCATAGCGATAGCAGGACTTAAAGTCTTGCAATATATAGTTGTACCACACATGAGACTGGTAAAAAGAGAGCTTCTCAGAGAAGCAGGCTTTCTTGGGATCAAGTGTAGGCACATTGGCCTTGAAGAACTCGGTTAGTTTGTCTCGCTCTTCTTGTGTCCGGGCATGCCCCAGTTTTATATATAGACCATATAGGCGTAAAGCTAAACTGGAGTTATGGTGTATCCGAGATAAGTGGCCTAATAAGTCATTTGCTTCTTCGGTTAAAGCTTCTGCTCTGCCCTCTAAGCTGCGTGTAATATACTGCTGCTCTATCTGCTTCTCAAAGGTTAGTGCGGTTAAAGCTGTATGTTGGTACGAAGCCTGCTGAGCAGCTACTTTGACCTTCTCCAGCATTTTCAGGCTCTGCTGATACAAGCCCTTATTGTATAGAACACGCGCATGGTCTAACTGCTCGTGTAGCTGTATATCCAGGTTCTGGTTAGCATGGTACAGGCGCAGGCTAGCCAACATCTGTTTATAGAGGTTAGCCTTCTGGTTAGCTAGCTGTGCCTTCTTGATTCCGGGAACCTGCTTCAGCACCTGTTCCTCATCATAATGAGACATTCCGTCTAAAGCGTCAAAAAGCTGCAGGAATTTTATATCGCTACTAGAGCCTTGCCTTGTTGCAAATAGCCTGAAATGTCGCTTCTCTGAGCGAGCCAAAGTTTTTATTAATTGAAAAACAGCGTCCTGCGAAACGTTAGACATTGTATATAGTTTCTGTTTATGTTGTTGTATGTCAGTGTATTACAATTGGTGTTGTGCCTCTTAGAAATAGTAGCAACACTTGTAAATAGTTTTTGGTGCCGATGTAAAACCCTGTATTTAGAGGCAAGTTCAGTTGTAAATGTAGTCCGAAAAGAATTAAAAAGAGATGTCGGCACAGAAAATTCAGATATTCGATACCACCCTGCGCGATGGCGAGCAGGTGCCAGGTTGCAAACTAAATAAGGAAGAGAAGCTGGTAATTGCCCGACAACTGGAGGAGCTGGGTGTAGACGTGATTGAAGCTGGGTTTCCGGTTTCAAGCCCTGGTGATTTTGAGGCTGTGCGTGCTATTGCCCGCCAGACAAAACAAGCCACCATATGCGGCCTTTCACGTGCAGTTGAGGAAGATATAAGAGTGGCCGCTGATGCCTTAAAAGAGGCTAAATATGGACGGATACATACTGGTATCGGTACTTCTGAGTCGCATATCAAGTATAAACTACGCTCTACACAAGAGCAAGTTCTGGAGCGTGCAGTACAAGCTGTAAAATTAGCTAAGTCCTTTGTCGAGGATGTAGAATTTTACGCCGAGGATGCCGGCAGAACTGAAAATGAATTCTTAGCCAGAGTATGCTCAGCGGCGGTAAAGGCAGGTGCCACAGTATTAAACATACCTGATACTACTGGTTACTGTCTGCCGCAAGAGTATGGCGCCAAGATAAAGTATCTCTACGAACATGTAGAGGGCATTGAAAACGTAATTCTTTCTACCCACTGTCATAATGACCTGGGTTTGGCAACGGCCAACTCCATAGCTGGAGCTATCAACGGTGCCCGCCAAATAGAGTGTACCATCAACGGAGTAGGGGAGCGAGCTGGCAACACAGCCCTGGAGGAAGTGGTGATGATCATGCGTCAGCATCCGTACCTCAACCTGTATACTTCCGTCAATAGCAAACTTCTCACCGAAACATCTACGCTGGTGTCACATATGATGCGCATGCCAGTACAACCTAACAAAGCTATTGTCGGCGCTAATGCTTTCTCCCACTCCAGTGGTATTCACCAGGATGGCGTGATAAAAAACCGCAGCACCTACGAGATTATTGACCCTAAAGAGGTAGGGGTAGATAGTTCATCAATTGTACTTACTGCCCGCTCAGGAAGAGCTGCTCTTGCCTACAGGCTACAGAAGCTAGGATACAACCTAGAAAAGGAGATGCTGGATATTGCCTACACTTCTTTTCTGGCTGTAGCTGATGTGAAGAAAGAGGTGCTTGATAATGATCTGCACCAGTTGGTAGAGGAGAATAAACTAACACTGGTAAGCTAATATGGCAAAGACGCTTTTTGATAAGATCTGGGATAATCATGTGGTGCGATCTCTGCCAGGAGGTCAGGATGTGTTTTACATTGACCGTCACCTGATACATGAAGTAACAAGCCCGCAGGCATTTGATGAACTGGGGAGGAGAGAACTACCACTTTTCCGTAAAAACCAGATTGTTGCTACTGCTGACCATAACGTTCCTACGCGTAATCAACACCTGCCAATCGAGGAGCCTCTTTCACGCTCTCAGGTAGATAAGCTGACAGAAAACTGCTCTAAATATGGTGTAGAGTTGTTTGGCCTTGGACATGAGCATCAGGGTATTGTGCACGTAATCGGACCTGAGCTAGGTATAACACAGCCAGGTATGACTATGGTGTGCGGTGATAGCCATACTTCTACCCACGGAGCTTTTGGCACCATAGCCTTTGGTATTGGTACCAGCCAGGTAGCGCAGGTAATGGCTTCTCAGTGCTTGCTGCTGAGCCGCCCAAAAAGAATGCGCATAAATGTTACTGGCTCGCTGAGAAAAGGTGTCTCTGCCAAAGACATGATCCTTTATATCATTGCACAACTAGGCACAGGGGGTGCTACTGGCTACTTTGTAGAGTATGCAGGGCAGGCTGTAAGTGAGCTAAGTATGGAGGGGCGCATGACAGTCTGCAACATGAGCATAGAGATGGGTGCGCGTGGTGGTTTGGTAGCACCAGACCAAACAACGCTAAATTATTTAAAAGGCAGAAAGTATGCACCGAAGGGTGAACAGTGGGAGAAAGCTGTAGCATACTGGAGCACACTATACTCCGACAAAAATGCCACGTTCGACGTGGAGTATACTTTCAAGGCTGAAGACATGACCCCGATGATCACTTACGGCACCAATCCAGCTATGGGCATGGCGGTGCAAGAAGCGATACCTGTTTCTACAGCTGAAGTTGATGAGCAGGGGATGCTGAAATCCTTGACTTATATGGGCTTTGCGCCTGGCGAGACTCTCTTAGGCCGTGAGATTACACACGTGTTTATTGGTAGCTGCACAAATTCCCGCATTGAGGATTTACGTGTAGTGGCAGAGTATGTAAAAGGCAAGCGCAAGGCAAATCATGTGGAGGCAATTATAGTCCCTGGTTCCAAGCTAGTGGAGCAGCAGGCAAAAGCTGAAGGGCTTGATACCATACTGGCCGAAGCCGGTTTTGAGCTACGCGAACCAGGCTGTAGTGCCTGCCTTGCCATGAATGAAGATAAAATTCCCGCTGGCGCTTACTGCGTGTCTACTTCAAACAGAAATTTTGAGGGGCGTCAAGGACCAGGGGCGAGAACCTTACTTGCCAGCCCACTAGTTGCGGCTATCACGGCAGTGGAAGGCAAAATTGTAAACATCATGGATTACGTGAACTGATGGAGAAGTTTAAAGTATTACGCTCGCGAGCAGTTCCTCTGCCCGTTGAGAATATAGATACAGATCAAATCATACCAGCCCGTTTCCTGAAGGCAACTACACGCGAAGGATTTGGGGAAAATTTATTCCGGGATTGGCGCTACCACAATGATGGAAGCCCTAAAGCAGACTTTCCATTAAACAATAGCCGCTTCAGTGGTCAGGTTTTGGTAGCCGGAAAGAACTTTGGTTGTGGCTCCAGCCGTGAGCACGCAGCCTGGGCTATATATGATGCTGGTTTTCGTGCTGTTATCAGCAGTTACTTTGCGGATATCTTCAAGGGAAATGCTCTGAACAATGGCTTGTTACCGCTGCAGGTTCCTGAAAACGTGTTGCAACAGTTGCTGAAGCAGATTCAAGAGATTCCAGAGACAGAGTTCATCATAAACCTTGAGCAACAAGAGCTACAGGTACCTGTCATGGAGCTGGTAGTGCCTTTCGAAATTGATGCCTATAAGAAAGAGTGTCTTTTGAATGGCTACGATGATATTGATTTTCTGGTAAGCCAGAAGAGTGAAATTGAAAACTATGAAGCAAACAGACCATGGGTGTATTAGATAAGAAAATAGTGGTTCTTCCGGGAGACGGTATTGGACCGGAAGTGTGCCAGGAGGCTGTAAAAGTACTACAGGCTGTTGCAGAAAAATTTAATCACACGTTTACTTTCCGCTATGAGCTAATGGGAGCTTGTGCTATTGATGCAACAGGTACTCCTTTACCAGCAGAAACTCTTGAAGCCTGTGAATGGGCAGATGCCGTTTTGCTTGGAGCTATAGGGGATCCAAAGTATGATAAAGATCCTAGTGCAAAGGTAAGACCAGAGCAAGGACTTCTTGGGCTGCGCAAAGCACTAGGGCTTTATGCCAACTTGCGCCCAGTTGTTGCATATGAGCAACTTCTTGAGTACTCTCCGCTTAAGCCTGAGCGCATTGCTGGTACAGACATTCTGATTTACCGTGAACTTACTGGCGGAACATATTTTGGAGAAAAAGGCCGCGACGAAAATAGTGCATATGACACCTGTACATATACCAGAGAAGAGGTAGAACGCATTGCCCATCAAGCTTTTAAAGCTGCTGCTTCACGTCATGGTATCCTAACCCTGGTAGATAAGGCAAATGTGCTGGAGACATCAAGATTATGGAGAGAGGTGGTGCAGGAGGTCTCTCAATTGTATAAAGATGTACAGGTCGATTACTTATTTGTGGACAATGCTGCCATGCAGCTTATCCTGAATCCCAGACAGTTTGATGTGATACTGACAGAAAACATGTTTGGTGACATACTATCTGATGAAGCCTCAGTTATTGGTGGTTCTATCGGGTTGTTACCTTCAGCATCTATTGGTGATGGCGTAGGAGTGTTTGAGCCGATACATGGTTCTTTCCCTCAAGGTAAGGGCAAAGGTATTGCCAACCCTATAGCTGCCATACTTTCTGCTGCCATGCTTCTAGACTACCTGGAGCTTCCAACCGAGGCTGCTTGTGTAAGAGAAGGTGTGCAGAAGGCAATCAACAGCAATATCCTGACACAGGAACTTAACAAGGAGTCGCCTTATACAACAGAGCAGATAGGTAATTTCATAGCCTATACGGTGTTAGAAGGCGATGAAGTGGAGCCTCATAAAAGCAACATAGAGATTGGTCTGAGTACCATCATCTAAAATGATAAAGAAAATAGTTTTGATTAGTTTTTAATTCCAGATTGATTAAGCTGCTTTCTTCTGGATTGCAGTTTTTTAAAGCATGTGCTTCTCAGGTTTGAGCGCACTAAAAAGCCGCTGATTTGGGTTTCAGCGGCTTTCTTTTTTCTATTGCCAGCGGGTGTTGCTGAAATTGTCTGGATCAAACCAACCGTCGTTGGTGCTTTTCGGAAAGCTCATGTTGTAGTATACTTCACGTAGGGTTGTTTCCCCATTCGTTTTGAAAACTATTTCAGTTGCAACCCATTTCTTTTCTATCAATTGGTAGTTGTTCATTTCAACATCCCTGACAGTTCCTTTGTTATTCGTTAGCACCCTTAGTACATACAGTCGCTCTTTGTCTACCCAGAACTGATTGCTAGCATCATCTTTTGGGTCAGTGGTGCCAATTACATAAGCCTTGCGGCCCTGCCAGTTCGCTTCGTATACTTTGTTCATGTCAAACTTAAGCTGCTCCAGCTTTGCATGTGTTTCCTCTGGCTTATAGAAGTATACATCGAAAGACAACAGCAAGAGTGGGTGAATCTGGGGCATTTTTCCTGCCAATTTGTGCTCTTTAAAGCGGTAAACAGAATCTTGAGCAAACACTGCACCGTTACCAGTCTCAAAACCATCGAAACGAATATGTAGTCGTCCGGGCTGGCTATATATCTCCTGCCATACTTCCTGTTTAGTCACTTGTCCTTTCTCGTAGAAAATAGCACGTTGCTCAAACTGAAAGTTTGGGTACCATTTGCCTTGCCAGCGCTTATACATTGCATTTACTACTTCTGCACCAGTTTTAAACTTAGGTCTGGCTGCCTCGGCAAAGCTATAGCAGGATAGAAAAGAGAGGCAAAGCAGTACTAAGCTACGCCGTCTAAAAAAATGTTTTTTCATAGTGGTTGATTTGGTTAACTGGGGCTTCAAATTACTAAAATACTCTGATGCTGTATCCTTATTTGATTTATGGTAGGCACGCCTTTTTTTCCTACCTTCATGGTTTATCAAAACGGAGAGCTATGCTTAAAATATACCATAACAATCGTTGCAGCAAGAGTCGCCAAACTCTTGCGCTGCTCAATGAAGCAGGGCAGGAGGTAGAAGTAATAGAGTATCTTAAAACCCCTCCAACCGCTGAGGAGCTGCGCGATATACTAAAGAAGTTAAACATGAAACCGGTGCAGCTGCTTCGTAAAGGGGAAGCTGTTTACAAAGAGCAGTTTAACGGCAAGCAGCTAAGCGATGACGAGTGGATACAGGTGATGGTGGAGAATCCGGTTCTGATAGAGCGGCCTATCGTAGTGAAAGATAATAAAGCTGTACTTGGGCGTCCGCCTGAAAACGTGCAAGTGTTATTGTAACAGCTCTAATCAAGGCCGAATTTCTATTGAGGAGGCATTAAAAACAGAAAGAGCACCGTATCCGGTGCTCTTTCTGTTTTTAATGCTGTTGCACTGCAACTTAAATTCTTCTGATCTGCGCTCCAATTGCATTTAAACGACCATCGATATTTTGATAGCCACGGTCAATCTGCTCTACGTTATCGATGATACTTGTTCCTTCTGCAGAGAGTGCTGCTATAAGAAGTGCTACACCTGCACGAATGTCAGGAGAGGCCATGCGTATGCCACGTAAAGGAATCTGCTTGTTCAGGCCAATGATCGTAGCACGGTGCGGGTCGCAAAGTATGATCTGGGCACCCATATCTATAAGTTTGTCTACAAAGAAAAGACGGCTCTCAAACATCTTCTGGTGAATCAGCACTGTACCTTTTGCCTGCGTGGCTGTTACCAACGCTACACTCAATAGATCAGGGGTTAGTCCTGGCCAGGTATGGTCAGAGATGTTCAGGATGCTACCATCAATATAGGTATCTACCACATAATTATCCTGCTCCGGAATAAAGATGTCATCTCCACGGAACTCCATCTTAATACCCAAGCGCTGGAAAGTGTCTGGTATTAGGCCAAGTTCCGGAATCTGGCAATCTTTTATAGTGATTTCAGAACCTGTCATAGCAGCCATTCCGATAAAAGAGCCGATCTCGATCATATCAGGGAGCATGCGGTGTTCTGTGCCACCTAATTTCTCCACGCCCTCTATCACTAGTAGGTTAGAGCCTATACCACTTACCTTGGCTCCCATACGGTTAAGCATGCGGCTCAACTGCTGTATGTAAGGCTCGCAGGCTGCATTGTATATAGTGGTAGTACCCTCTGCCAGAGCAGCGGCCATCAGGATGTTGGCTGTTCCTGTTACAGAAGCCTCGTCTAACAGCATGTAAGTACCGTGTAGCTTTTCTGCAGTGGCGCTATAAAAAGCATCAGGAGTGTCGTAATTAAATTTTGCTCCTAACTTTTCTAAGCCAATAAAGTGCGTGTCCAGGCGGCGGCGACCTATCTTGTCTCCACCTGGTTTCGGCATTTTAGCTTTTCCAAAACGAGCCAACAGAGGTCCAACTATCATTACGGAGCCTCGGATAGCACGTCCCTGCTCTACAAACTGATCTGAGTTAAGGTACTCAAGGTTTATATCGTCTGCCTGGAAAGTATAGGTGTCAGGAGCGTTGCGCTCTACTTTCACTCCCATATCTTGCAGGAGTTCGATAAGCTTATTTACGTCCCTGATGTCAGGTACATTGGAGATTACAACTGGTTCAGAGGTTAGCAGCACAGCGCACAGTATCTGTAGTGCCTCGTTTTTGGCACCCTGCGGGTATATATCGCCTTTTAGTTTATTACCACCAATTACTTCAAAAGAAGCCATGTATTATTTATTTCTTTGATTAGAGGAACGGTTGCTTTTCTTGTTTCGATTGTTCTGGTTGGTAGAACGCTGCTGGTAACTATTATCCTGTTGCTTAGGATTTGATTCAAACAAGTTATTGCTTTCAATGTACTGCAGGTCCATATCCAGCTGTCCATTTGAGATCTGGCGAATATCGTCCAGAATTACATCATCTGTGATGTTTTCCTTATTGTAAGACTTGTAAAGCGTTTTCATCAGCTTACCAATGGAGATGATAGCAGCATCACGCTCTTTAGGGTCTTCCAGTTCAGTGGCCTTCTGCACGAGCAGTTCTACATTCTGGCCGTAGTGCTTATACTTAGGCGTATCCAGCGGGTACTCCATTTTCTGAGGCTTGTCGTTCAGGTACTCCATGGCGCTCAGTGGGTAGGGCGCATCCACATCCAGGGAAGAGCCTGACATCACGAACAGGTGGTTCCAGAGTTTCTGCTGGTAATCCTGTGTGTCACGCAGCTGAGGGTTCAGCTTGGCCATCAGGTTAATGAGCAGTTGCGACAGGCGTGTGCGCTCTTTACGGTCCTCAACTTTAGATATATAGTTTACAAGGTCCTGTACATTGCGGCCGTACTCTCGCAGCAAAAGCTCTTGTTTAAAAGTGGTACTCGCTTCCATTATGTCAGATTAAGAAATTCAAAAATAGGAATTATGAATTATATATTACGCCATACTCACTAATTTGCATGAGTAAGTTTTCTTTGAGCCTTTTTCGCTCAAGAACGAAAGTAGTAAGTATACTCCCGGTATGGTAGCTACTTACTACAGCTGTAGAGATCTTATAACGCCAAGTTGTATCTAAATTAGCTAGTCTTACTCATGTATGCGTAGTTTGGCAAAGCTCAGGAGCAGCGTTTTCTCGCCTACCTCGTCGAAGTTGATGATGGCTTTGGTACTATTACCCTGCGTATCCATTTTGGTTACTACGCCGAACCCAAATTTAGGATGTTCTACCTTCATGCCTGCAGCCAACTTGGATGTGTCGCTTGGCTTAAAGTCAGCTGGCGGAGTATAAGCTGTTGCAGCTTGCTTGCGGGGTGGTGGCGATACTAAGCTGCTAATGCTGCTTTTACGCTGAAGTACCCTGTCAAATACGTTGCCTCCACCTACAGAGTGGCTCTCACCATACTTAAAATTAAGGAACTTTGGATCAATCTCATCCAGGAAGCGGCTCTTCTCACAGGCACGCAGGTTACCCCACTGGTAACGGCTGGTAGCATAAGTTAGATATAGCTTTTTCTCAGCACGGGTAATAGCTACATAGAATAAACGGCGTTCCTCTTCCAGGTCAGCGCGGGAGTTTAGCATCATCTGGCTTGGGAAGAGGTTTTCTTCCATACCCACAATAAACACGTTCTTAAACTCAAGGCCCTTGGCAGAGTGGATGGTCATGAGCGTGACAAACTCTCCATCGTCATCTGCCTTGGTATCCGCATCCGTAACCAGCGCAATATCCTGCAGGAAAGCGGATAGGCTTTTATCTTCCTTCTCAGGATCATCCACATACTCTTTTATACCATTGAGCAACTCTTGTATGTTCTCATAACGTGCCAGGCCCTCTACGGTTTTATCCTGGTACAATTCATCCACAATACCAGAGTGCTTGGCTATATGCTTGGCAACTTCAAAAGCATCGCTATTTTCAGCAATGCGGGCAAAGTCGCGGATCATGATGGAGAAGTTCTCTATAGCTGTGCCCACGCGGTTACCTAAGAATTCAGTGGCATTCTGCACAACTTCCCAAACGCTATGGTTGGTTTCGTTAGCCGTTACGAACAGCTTTTGCTCTGTAGTCTCACCGATTCCACGCTTAGGGTAGTTGATAACGCGTCGCAGTGCCTGCTCATCATTAGGGTTCACCGTCAGACGCAGGTAAGCGATCAGGTCCTTTATTTCCTTGCGTTGGTAGAAGGAGAGGCCACCTATTATTTTATACTTGATGTTCATGCGGCGCAGGGCTTCTTCCATGGCCCTTGACTGCGCATTGGTACGATATAATATAGCGAAGTCGTCGTAGGAGAGGTGGTTATTCATCTTCTCCTCAAAAATGGTAGTAGCTACTAGTTTACCTTCTTCGTTATCTGAATTCGCTTTAATTACCTCAATTAGCGGTCCCTGCTCATTATCTGTATATACATCTTTTTTGAGCTGGGCAGTGTTGTTGCGGATTACAGAGTTAGCAGCATGCACAATGTTTTTGGTGGAGCGGTAGTTTTGCTCCAGTTTGAATACCTGTAGCTCAGGGTAGTCTCGTTCAAAATTCAGGATGTTCTGTATGTCAGCACCCCGGAAAGCATAGATGGACTGTGCATCGTCACCTACCACCACGATGTTTCGATTCTGAGCAGCCAACTTACGCGTAATCAGGTACTGCGAGTAGTTTGTGTCCTGATACTCATCTACCATCACAAATTTAAAAATGTTCTGGTACTTGTTTAGCGCGTCTGGGTGATCTTTAAAAAGCACGTTGGTATTGAACAGCAAATCATCAAAGTCCATGGCACCCGCACGGAAGCAGCGGCTTTGGTACATCTCATAGATCTTCCCGATCTTCGGGCGCATGGCAGCCTCGTCATCAGCCTGTATCACAGCGTCGTTGATGTACTGCTTAACCGAGATCAGCTTGTTTTTGGCTGCAGAGATGCGACTCAGCACTACGTTAGGCTTGTAGAGCTTATCATCCAGATTCATCTCCTTCACAATATTGCGGATTAGTGTTTTGGAGTCGTCCGTATCGTAGATGGTGAAGCTCTTAGGGTAACCGATTTTCTCAGCCTCAGCACGTAGAATGCGGGAGAAGACGGAGTGGAAGGTACCCATCCAAATGTTTTTTGCCTCATTTCCTATCACCTTCTCGATACGGTGGCGCATCTCCTTTGCCGCTTTGTTGGTAAAGGTGAGGGCAAGTATGTTGAAAGGGTCTACACCCTGGCTGATCAAGTGTGCAATCCGGTATGTAAGTACTCTTGTTTTACCAGAGCCGGCACCTGCAATAATCATGGCTGGACCATCAGTATGCAATACTGCCGCGCGCTGCGACTCGTTTAATAAGCTTATATAATCCATTTCTTCTCTTCCGCGTGCTTAAAATCCATGCAATTTACGAATTGATATCCTTTTTTTAGAACCTTGTTTTCTCTTTCCTTAACAGGATTAGAATGATTGTTCAAATGTTGATTAGAGATGCCACAAGTATAAACCTGCTATAAGATGAACACCTTCCGGGCGCAAAGCGTTTAGCCATAGGGGAGAAGGTTCTATAATTGCTGATGCCCTACATTTGCCAGCTGTTTTGGTCGCATTTTTGTTAAAAAGCCTTTAGCGCTTACTTTTGCAGATTGCCAGAACATAACATATAACATATTGAGATATCATCACCATACCCTTATGCACCGTCTTCCAAAGTTAAAGACACTCTTACTGCTTTGCTTGCTTAGCGGCATGAGCCATGTTGGGGTAGCGCAACAAAAGTCTACAGGTACAGCAAAACCTACTACTACGGCAGCTAGAAAAGCAGCCCCTGCAACAGGTAAAAGTACTGCTACTGTCAGTACTAAACCAGCCGCAGCAGCGCCTGCTCCGGTTATCAGGCGTATATGGCGCACTCCTGTTATGGATGAGGCGATGTACTACTATACCTCCCTAGATTTTCAAAAAGCGCAAGAGAAATTTAAGGCCGCTGCTGCGCAGGGTGAGCATGATGCTTATTACTTTCTGGGACGCATGCATCAGTACCGCGAACTAAAGTATGATTCGGTGCAGATAGATACCATACAGCAGGTCCAGAATGCTGAAAAGTACTTCTCCGCCAACCGCGACTCTGCCCGCTATTATTATACAATGGCTTTGGATAGCGGAAGTGTTTTAGCCAATCTTGGTATGGCGGAACTAATGACGTTGCGTAGCGAAGAAGATACACAGCGCTTTTTGCAGCGTATGCGCACAGCTGCTATCACCATAAGAGAGAAAGCAGTAGAGGGTGATGCTTTCTGCAACCGCATATTGGGTGGCATGTATTATACCGGGTATGGTGAGATGAAGAACCATTCCCTTGCTTATAACTACATCCGTCGTGCAGCCGATGCAAATGACGTGGCAGCCTATGCTTCATTAGCAAATTTATACCTTAATGGTGAAGGTGTTGCCAAAGACACTGATAAAGCTGTATACTGGCTCCAGAAGGGTGTTGCAGCAGGCGAACGTGAGTCTATTTATACTCTGGCGCTTTTATATGAAGAGGGAACACTGGGTGAGGTTAAAATAGATGCTGCTCGCGACTTATATAGGAAAGCTGTATCCAAGGGCAGTGTAAACGCTTTTGAACAGTTGATCTACATCAACCAGACGCCCAACCAAAAAGTTGTAATAGCAGCCATCAACCGTGATCCGGAAATGCTGCAGCGCGCATTAGCTGCCGGAGGAGATGCCAATACACAGGAAGAGCCGGAAGACTATGAGGCTAACCTATATAAGCGCACACCGTTGATGCACGCCCTGTATGTGCCCATGCTGTTAGAGGATTATGGCGTAGAGTATCAGCCGGGAGCTCGTTTGAAAGCAGCCAGCCTTCTACTTAACAATGGTGCTGATGTAAATGCCCAGGATATAAACGGTAAAACTGCCCTGCATTATGTTGTGAGTAGTTCACGTATCAGAACTGAGTTTTATGAACTAGAGCAGGTACAACTACTGGATACTTTGCTGGCTCATGGCGCTAACCCTAACATAAAAGATAAAGAAGGGAACACAGTACTGGCACAGGCGCTTCATGCTACCATTGGGCAGCATATCGGTATAATGGAGCTGGAGAGGCTCCTGCAGTCTGGCGCTAACCCGAATGTGGTAAACAACGAAGGTAAAACACCTCTCATGCTGGCCTGTGAAATTGATGCTAACTTTGAGATTATATTAGCCCTGCTACAAGCCGATGCCGATGTTACTATAACTGACAATACGGGTAGAGCTGCTATTGATTATACTAAACACGAGAACGTTCAGAATATACTTTTGGCGGCAGGCTCACCTCAAAAGCAGAATTAGACTTTAATTTATTAAGATCTAGAAAAGAGGCGCCTATAGTTGTGCCTCTTTTTTTTGTCCTGTTTACACTGGAAACCTGCACTGCCAACTGAGTTTTTGAGGTAATGCGTTTTAAACTTATTTATGGCTACCTTTGTCTCTTTAATATTCAGGTAAAAGGCTTGATGCTTTTTCCTTTTGTTTTTAGCCATTGTAATTGACATGATAGTTCTTCAGAATACCGTTATAAGCGACGATGTTCGCGACCAGTTTTTCGTATGTAACCTTGAGAAATGTAAAGGGGCCTGCTGCGTTGAAGGTGATCTGGGAGCACCGCTGGAGGAGGAGGAACTGCAAATTCTTACAGATCATTACGATCAGATAAAGCCGTACATGTCTGAGGCCGGTTTAAAGGCGGTGGATGATCAAGGCTTATATATCAAGGATTGGGAAGGCGATTACTCGACACCAACCATTGGTAACCGTGAGTGTGCCTACGCTATTTACGATACCGACAATACCCTTAAGTGCGCAATTGAGCAGGCTTATTACGATGGTAAAATTGATTGGAAAAAGCCGATCTCCTGCCATCTTTACCCAATCCGAATTACAAAATATGATGGCTTCGAAGCCCTTAACTACGACCGTTGGGGCATCTGCAGTTCAGCCTGTAGCTTTGGTCAGGATCTGGGAGTACGCGTTTATCAGTTTCTAAAAGAACCTCTTATCCGTAAGTATGGCGAGAGCTGGTATAGTGAGCTGGAGCAACTGATGGAAAACGAAGAAGCTGCTGCTTCATCTAAATAAATTCACTCTGGATTAGCTTATCTAAAACAGGAGTGCTTCTGTAATAAGTTTCTTACCTTCTCTTATCACCTCACTATGAATACATCAACAATTATTGATCTTGGCTTCTACAAAATAGAGGTGGAGGAGAGTAGTAATCTTGTAAAGGCAGATTGGACCAGATCTGTTAACAAAGACGAAATGGTAGCAGGTGGTACAAAGCTGTATGAGGTTTTGCGAGATACAAAGCTTGAAAATGCCATAGCTGATGCCAGAAAGCTTACCGCTTTATCTTCTGAGACGAAGGAATGGATGGCTAGCAAGTTTTATGAATTGCTATCACAGACAAACGTTAAAAAGGTAGCTCGGGTAGTACCGAATGATGTGTTCTCCAGAATTGCGTTAGAATCTGTAGTTACCAGGGCAGAAGCACTCGGTGTTACCAAATTTGAGGTCAAAAGCTTTACAAGTCCAACCATAGCTCTAGCTTGGCTTAATAGCTAAACAACATCTTTCCCTAATTACCATATGAACTGCCATCGCCCTGATGGCAGTTTTTTATTTTTATTTTCAGTAGACTGTATCTTTTTACGAAATTATCGTATAATTACGAAAAGTTCGTAGATAGATGGAGAGATTAACACAGTCAGAAGAAGAAGCCATGCAGGTGCTATGGCAGCTGAACGGAGGATTTATAAAAGAGGTCCTGGAGAATTTACACGAGCCTAAACCTCCTTATACTACTTTGGCCTCCACTGTAAAGAATTTGGAGCGCAAGGGATATGTGCAAGGGCAAAAGTACGGTAACTCTTACCGCTATGTACCAATGGTAAGAGCAGAGGATTACCGCAAAGAGTTTATGCGCAGCTTTGTTGGTAGCTACTTTCGGAATTCCTACAAAGAGGTAGTTTCCTTTTTTGCCAAGGAGCAGGAGATAAGTGCTGAGGAGTTAAAGGAAATTATCCAGATGATCGAAAAAGAGAAAGGAGAGTGATATGCCAGCTGCCATCCTGTACTTGCTGAAAGTTAACCTCTTGGTGTTGTTGTTTTACATAGCCTATTGGGTGCTGCTCCGAAAGCTTACCTTCTATACTTACAACCGTTACTTCCTTCTGGGATCTCTGCTTCTTTCGGCTGTTTTCCCTTTGCTCGACCTGTCATATTTCTATGCACAGCCGTCACAGTTAGGTGCTGAGATTATCATCCTAATGCCTGATTGGGCAGGTAATACTTACCCTGTGCAGCAGGAGCCAAGAGAATACTGGGGTTGGCTTATGCTGGTTTGTGCACTTGGGTCTGCTGTGGTAGCAGTAAGGTTTATACTTCAGTTTGTTTCATTCTGGCAGCTACATAAAAACTCTGAGCCAGCTTCATGGGAGGGGCAGTGTTTCAGAAAGCTGCAAGGTGAGGTGGGGCCTTTCTCCTTTTGGCGCACCATTTATCTTAACCCAAAGCAGCATACCATTCAAGAGTTACAAGCCCTTCTCCTACACGAGAAAGCGCACGCAGATCAGCTCCACAGCCTGGATATTATATTATCGCAGCTGCTGATGATTGGGTGCTGGTTCAATCCAGCTGTATGGTTGCTGCAGCGGGATGTACGGCAGAACCTAGAGTTTATAGCAGATCAGCAAGTGCTACAGCAGGGGCTGGAGCGAAAAGCCTATCAATACAGCCTCGTGCGTGTAAGCACACAGCTGCTGGATAATAACCTGGTTATGAGTTTTAATTTCAATCATATTAAAAACAGAATTGCCATGATGAATAAAACAAAATCAAATTCGCTGCACAAGTTGAAGTACTTGTTTCTGCCTCCTTCCGTGCTGGTGCTAGCTTTAGTTGTTACAACATCTAAAGCAGAAGTAGACCTGATGACGCAAGGGCTTAATCAAAGTATAAATGAGGAGCTGCAAGACACAACCTCAAAGAAATCCTCTGTTACAATTGTAGGTGGAGAGCAGGATGGTGTGGTCTATTATCTGGACGGTAAACGAACAGATGCGGACAAAATCAAGAGTATAAATCCTGACCAGATTGAAAAAGTAGATGTGCTGAAAGGTGAAAGAGCACAGTCACTAATAGGAGCTGAAGAAGTAAAAGGCTTGGTTGTGATCACAACAAAAGCAGGAAAGAATTCTTCAGAAGCGCAGTCACTACAAAAGAAGTTAGACGCTTTGCAAGGCGGTACGGGTAAATCATCAAGTTTCAACTTCTCTTACGAAAACACCTCTGACTCTGGGACTGCTATACAAGTAGGCCGTGATGTACTGTATCTGCTGGATGATAAGGAGATCAGCTATGAGGAAATGAAAGCTATTGACCCTAATAACATAGCTTCTGTTGATGTGGTGAAGAATAAAGAGGCAGTAGAAAAGTATGGCGAAAAGGGTAAAAATGGTGTAGTACACATCAAAACAAAAAACTAACCTTTTTTTGAATGCATGGATGGGGAAAAGATCACCCTGCTTCTCAACGATGTTTCTGAGGGGCAGGGTGATCTTTTATCCCAGGCAAAAGAAGCGTAAGCCAGCAAGCTGATTCTCTTTACAATCTAATATCGCTCCAACTCTGGAAGGAGTAGTGCTGCAAGTTTTTCTTTACGTTTGATAGCCTCTCTTGCCCAAAACTTAGCTTGCTCAATATCACCCATGGCTTCATATACAACCGCCAGGTTATAAGCAGCCCTGGCAGCATCTTTCTTGTGGCTTCCATCTGCCAGGGGCTCTAGCAATGCAATGGCATTAGACCAATCGTTTGCCGCCATTTTGTGAGCTGCCGGTAAAAGGTTTTTTGTTGAGTAGTAGGAGCGTGAAAACCTTACTGGCTTAGGAGAAAGCCTGCTCCAGTAACCGGCACCAGTATACCATGCTAGGTCATTTATCATTGCTCCGGCGTTTCCCAGGGAAGGACCAACAGCCAGCAGGCCACTGATAACAGGCCTGGTGTTGTACAAGTCTTTTTCAGTAAGAACCATCATGTCTAATAAGTTGCCTGTGCTGTCGTACAACGCCCAGGTTGAGGCAGTTACTAACGTGAAATAGGCCATTTTCGAATTGTCCTGCTCCCTGACCGTTTCCTGTTCCAGAAAGGCATCGAAATGCTCTAAGGAAAGCAGTAGGTGGTGGGGGTGCTGCCTATCAATAGCTTGTACTTCTTCCCGCTCAAGTCCCTCCTTATATGTTGTTGCTCTATAGCTGGCTGTGTCGGTATATACTATATCGTAGGTTTCGTCCTGTAATATGCCCTCAATAGCACCTGCAAAAGCATGTCTTGCTCCATCTTCTAAAACAGCGAGCTTCTTTTCCTTTTTAATGTCCAGCAGGGAGGAGTTGAACCTGTTGATTACCGCTACTTTCCATTGTTCATTTGCTACGGCTACTTCGGCTGGTTGTGTTTTGTCAACATATAGCACCGAGGTACAGCTAAACTGCAAAGTTGCCAATGTACAGCAGAAGGCAAGGGTAATAATCTTTCGCATTGGGTATGTTTACATAGTGGCTTAGTGATATTAAGTTATAAAAAAAAGCCTCAGCAATACAGCTGAGGCCTAATTTATACTTTATCTATGCGATGTTGATGTTAGTCAATAGAGTTGAAGTCAAAGTCATCCAGATATTTGGTGGTGAAGTCCCCCTCCTTAAAGCCTTTGTCATCCATCAACTTAAGGTGGAAAGGAACGGTGGTCTTGATGCCTTCGATTACGAACTCACTCAGAGCACGCTTCATCTTCACAAGGGCTTCCTCACGTGTCTGCGCACTCACGATCAGCTTCGCGATCATAGAGTCGTAGTTTGGTGGGATTACATAGCCAGAGTATACGTGTGAGTCTACACGTACGCCATGGCCACCTGGCAGGTGCAGGGTAGTGATTTTCCCTGGGCTTGGACGGAAGCCGTTCTTCGGGTCCTCAGCGTTGATGCGGCACTCAATAGCGTGCATCTTAGGGTAGTAGTTCTTACCAGTGATTTTCTCACCAGCAGCTACCTTAATTTGCTCCTTGATCAGGTCGTAGTCGATTACCTCCTCTGTAATTGGGTGCTCTACCTGGATACGAGTATTCATCTCCATGAAGTAGAAGTCACGGTTCTTGTCTACCAGGAACTCGATAGTACCAACACCTTCGTAGTTGATGGCTTTGGCACCGGCAATAGCAGCCTGTCCCATTGCATCACGAAGCTCATCTGTTATGAACGGGGAAGGAGTTTCCTCTACCAGTTTTTGGTGGCGGCGCTGGATAGAGCAGTCACGCTCTGATAAGTGAGCAACCTGGCCATGCTGGTCACCGATAAGCTGGATCTCGATGTGGCGTGGCTCCTCTACAAATTTCTCAAGGTAGATACCATCGTTACCGAAAGCAGCTTTAGCCTCAGTACGCGCATCGTTCCAAGCCTTCTCGAATTCGGCTTCGCTCTTGATAATTCGCATACCACGACCACCACCACCAGCAGTTGCCTTGATGATAACCGGGTATTTGATTTTTTTAGCAAGCTTGATACCTTCTTCCATGTTCTTGAGCAAACCTTCAGAACCAGGAATGGTAGGTACACCTGCTTTTTTCATGGTGTCTTTGGCTGAAGCCTTATCGCCCATGGCATTGATCATCTCCGGAGTTGCGCCAATAAACTTAATGCCGTTCTCTGCACAGATGCGTGAAAAATCAGCGTTCTCAGAAAGGAAGCCGTAGCCAGGGTGAATGGCATCAGCATTGGTAATTTCTGCTGCCGCAATAATGTTAGGAATGTTCAGGTATGACTGAGCACTCGGAGGAGGCCCAATGCAGACAGCTTCATCGGCAAAACGCACGTGTAAGCTTTCTTTATCGGCTGTAGAGTATACTGCAACCGTCTTAACGCCCATCTCCTTACAAGTGCGGATAATGCGCAGGGCGATTTCGCCACGGTTAGCAATGAGTATTTTTTTAAACATAATTTCTTATTTGATGATCTGTAGCTTTGGAAATGTAGAGACTAAAAGTGAGATGACATAAAAATGGAGACGATCATTACCATCTCCATTTTAGAATCTTCACATTTTCAAACTTTCAAATCAATGAATTAGCTTGGGTCTACCAGGAACAGAGGCTGATCGTACTCTACTGGAGAAGCATTGTCTACCAACACTTTAACAATCTTGCCTGATACTTCTGATTCGATCTCGTTGAAAAGCTTCATGGCTTCGATGATGCAGATCACCTGGCCTTTTTTCACTTCGTCGCCAACGTTTACAAACATTGGAGTATCCGGGCTTGATGCGCGGTAGAAAGTACCGATCATTGGAGCCTTGATAGCCACATATTTGCTCTCGTCAGAAGCTGGCGCTGGCGCAGCAGGAGCAGGAGCCGGTGCAGCTTGTGGAGCAGCGACAGGAGCAGGGGCTGCCTGATGAGCTGGCTCAGCACCTTTCACATAAGTTACCTTCTGGTCCGGATCACGCTTTACTGAGATCTTAAATTCTTCTGTTTCGATGTTTACTTTATTCAGGCCAGATTTGGCGATAAAGTCGATTAGTTCCTGGATTTCTTTCGCTTTCATGTTTTATTTAACTCTTTCTGCGTATGAATACGTACGAGTATCTACTTTAATTTTTTCGTCCTGACCAATAAACAGTGGCACCTGGATGGTAGCACCTGTCTCCACAATAGCTGGCTTAGAAGCGTTAGTAGCTGTATCTCCTTTTATACCTGGCTCAGTGTACGTAATGGTCAATTCCACAAAAGGAGGGATCTCGCATGTAAGCGGCGTCTCTGTCTCTGCGTGGAAAAGGATAGTTACCTCCTGACCTTCTTTCATCAGGTCAGCAAATGGCACCATGGCATCTTCCAGCGAAACTTGCTCAAAAGAGTTCATGTCCATGAAGTGGTAACCTAGGTCATCTTTGTAGATGAACTGATGCGGACGCTGCTCTACACGGGCAGTTGTGATTTTATGACCAGCCGAGAATGTGTTGTCAATCACTTTGCCGGATCTTACGTTTCTCAGCTTTGTTCTTACGAAAGCAGGACCTTTGCCTGGCTTTACGTGCTGGAAGTCAATTACCTGGTACAGGTCGTTGTTAAACTCAATCACAACGCCGTTCTTAATATCAGCTGTGGTTGCCATACTTTAATACTTAAATATATCCTTATTTAAGGCAGTAAAACTATGCTTGTTTTTGCTGTCATGCAAAACAAAGTTAGTTATTCTGCTGAAAAACACACTCAGGTTTCCCCTGCAAATTGCAGTTATCCGCTCAGTTATACCTGTTTAACCTGTTATTTTTGGGCAAGGTTGCGCTGGTATATTTTACCTGTGTTATGACGCTGCTTTTTTATGTTTAAACGTAGAAGGGTCATCGCTATCAACAAGGCCACCGTACCGAAAGTATAAACAGACTCTCTCTCTAAGAAACGATATAAATCGCCCCCCATCAAATCTCGGATATTAATACCTATAAGTACACAGCCTGCAACAGTTAAAATCTTTGCCACTGTACTAAGGGATGGAAAGTAGTACAGCAGAATTACAATGCAAGGTAGTGTAAACAGAAAAGCATTTAGGCTTGTAAAGGCAAATAAAGGAATAAGAGCCGTCAGTACAGCTACATCAATGAGTATATTTTGCTTCAGGCTTTCACCCTGGCGAACAATGTAGAGCACAAAGCCAGCTATGCATGCCAGTAGCGTTAGCTGATAAACTTTAATGGCCGTCTCGTTGAAGAGTAAGAATTTTATCGGAGTATAACGAGCCAGTACAGAAAAGATGGTGTGGTTGCCGCTTGCGAAGAGCTCCTGTTTGGCACTCATTTCTATCAGCAGTTCCTGAATCCATCCTTGGTAAAGACCTGTAAAAGCTTCGGCAGATGGGTAAAGTATAAATGGTAGAAGCCCAAGTACTACAACCGCCAAAGCAGCAGAAAGGAGTATGCTCAACTTCTTTTTTAGTATAAGGTATGGTATGAAGATTAATCCAAAAGGCTTGATGAACAGCGTTGCAGCTAAAACCACACCCGCAGCTACAGGTTTTTTGCTCAGCCACAAAACGGCCATGCATACATAAAGTGCCAGTAGCACAAAGTTTACCTGTCCCAAGTGCCACTCCCGGTGTATGTGTGCTCCTACAGCAAGAAAGGAGAGTAGCAGGATTATGTTTTTTCGCTTTGCTGTAACAGCTGTCTCACCGTCTGACACATATCTGTACAAGGTTTGCAAAACAACTATGGCTAACAAAACCAGCAGTAACCAGAAAACAATTTTAGCAGCAGCAAAAGGCAGTATGATGAAAGGAATAAAGTACATGCCAGCTGTAGGGGAGTACTTGTAGACATAGTGTCCGTCTGATTCGATTCGGTAAATTTCACTGCCGTTCAGCATTCGTTCTGCGGTTCTGTAGTACACTTCCAGGTCGTGCATCCAGAACCTACCGTTTATGATTTCGCCAACTAGCAGCAAAATTCCTGCAAAGAGAATGGCGTAGGACCAGGCAAACCTGGAGGAGAAAAATTTACTTGTAGACATGGTATGTTTGTTTCATAACTGCTCCATTAAGTAATCAGCTCTCATCACTATGTAGAGGGAGAGTACCTAAGGGAAAGGTGGCATATAAACTACCTACAATTTTAAAGCTAAATAAGCTAAAATTCTAATATTTGTCGACCAAAGCTGCCACACTACATTCCACTTGTTGTGCATCATCAATGCTGTTTAGTAGTAGCTTTTACTATAAGCTTGAAGAGACTTGATCAAATTTTGCTGCACAGCAGTATACTTGAAGCATGATACAACCTGACTTAGCCTCTGTAAAAGCTCTGCTCGATGATCGGGTAGAGAAGTATAACCAACCTAATTTTATACCTCATGACCCGGTGTCAATACCACACCGTTTCTCAAAGAAGCAGGATATTGAGATTAGTGGCTTTTTTGCGGCAATACTTGCCTGGGGGCAGCGAAAAACTATCATTAACAACTGCATCAAGCTGATGAACCTGATGGATAATGCACCCCATGATTTTATCCTTAACCATCAGGAGCAGGACCTGCAGCGGCTATTAGGCTTTAAGCACCGCACCTTTAACGATACAGATCTGCTCTACCTGATTCACTTTTTCCGATGGTACTACAGCCAGCATGACAGCCTTGAGACAGCTTTTACAGGTGAACATAATGAAATCGCAACTCAAAAAGAGCGGCTGGAGTATTTTCATAACCTTGTGTTTGGCCTTGAGGATGCGCCGCAAAGAACCCGTAAGCATATTGCCACTCCTGCCCGAAAGTCGGCCTGTAAACGCCTGAACATGTACCTGCGCTGGATGGTCCGGAAGGACAACGGGGGAGTTGACTTTGGTATTTGGCAAACCATGCCAATGAGCGACTTGGTCTGTCCCTGCGATGTGCACGTGGAGCGGGTAGCACGCCGCCTTGGTCTTATCACCCGGCAAGGGATGGATTGGTTAACTGCTGAGGAGTTAACAGCGCACCTAAGAACCTTCGATCCGGAAGACCCGGTAAAGTATGACTATGCCCTTTTTGGGCTAGGCGTGGAAGAAAAATTCTGAAAAATTTGCTAAAACTTATTCTGTAGATATCCCAAGTTCCCAACACTTGACTAAGGCCCATTAAACTGCCGCCGCTCCACGAAAATACAGGGGCGGCATTTTTGTGCCCCAGGAGCTGTGAGGGTACAAAACCGCCTTGCCTTACAAATAGATAAAGTACGTTTAAATAATTTATTATTTGTGATTTTTCCGCGAGGATGAATGTGCAGATAATACTATTTTGTGCCTTTTTCATATTTGTTAACGGATTGTTATGCCTTTTATTGTTAGCTTGATTTTTGTACTTTTGCATTCAAGGTATTTAAATTACACTTCACTGTGTAAGACTATTGTCTCAGTAAAAACACAACACAAACCATAAAGAATGCACACAGATAACGTAGCCATCCTGGGAACGGGAAACCTCGGTAAATCAATTGCAGAAGGACTCTTAAACAACGGGCAATACCAGCCTGAAAACATCTACGTAACCAGGAGAAACACGAAATCATTACAATATTTAAAAGACAAAGGAGTACAGGTAACCAGCGACAATGCCTTTGCTGTAAAGAACAGCCGCTTTGTGATGCTGTGCGTACAGCCAGCGCACCTGCAGAGCGTTCTGGATGAGATAAAGCCTTATCTAGATCCGGAAAAGCATGTGTTGCTAAGTGTTATTGCAGGTGTTACTATTGATTACATCAGAGATATAGTAGGTGACTTTGCTATCGTGCGCAGCATGCCTAATACGGCCATTGCAGTACAGCAGTCAATGACTTGCCTTGCCTTCAATGAGAAGGCTGCACTGGTAGAAGAGCAGGTAAAAGGAATTTTCAACTGTGTAGGCGAGACGCTTGTGATTGAGGAAGAGCTGATGGCAGGTGCCACTGTACTTTGCTCAAGTGGTATTGCCTTTAACATGCGCTTTATTAGAGCCGTTACGCAAGGTGGTATACAGTTGGGCCTTGATGCTGAGGATGCGCAGAAAATTGCTGTGCAGGTAAGTAAAGGGGCATCTACTTTGTTGACCATCAATAAGTCTCACCCAGAGCAGGAAATTGATAAAGTAACTACACCAGAAGGCTGCACCATAACTGGCCTTAACGAAATGGAACACCAGGGCCTAAGTTCTGCAGTTATAAAAGGCTTAGTAGGGTCACACAGGAGAATCCTGGATTTGAAAGAGCAGCGCGAGAAAGAAGCTGCTTTGTAATCTATTCTGAAAAATAGTATACTGTTTTGTAGTAAACATGTAGCTGGAGCCGCCAGCCTGTTTGCTACAAAACAGCTTTATTTACCCTATATAGCACCCCAAGTACAGGTTCAGTCCTCTTTAACTTCTTTAAGGCACTGCCTGTACTATACTTCTTTTGTGGCATTAGGCCAACTTTCTTACACCTATACTTACCGGCCGTGAAACCATTCACAACTGTTTTGCCGGAAATAAGCTTAAATGCTCTGGTGCTATTATTTTAAAGTCTAATATACAGTTTAACGTTCCAGCTATAACACGATGGGCCTAACTCTCGTGACCGCTAAACTATTGTTTAACCAATCAGATACAGCATGAATCATCAGCCACAGCTAGTTGTCGTGAAAATCGGATCTAACGTGCTAACCCAGAAGGATGGCTCGCCAGATAGGCAACGCATGGCTTCTCTTGTAAAACAAATTGCTTACCTGAAAGAACAGGGCCTGCAGGTGGTGCTGGTCTCTTCGGGGGCAGTTGCCTTTGCAAGAAACAACATCAAAATTGAAGACAAAACTGAGTCTGTTGTAAGGAAACAGATATTAGCCTCCGTAGGCCAGATTGATATTGTGCAGTCCTACAAATCTCTCTTTCAGGAGGCCGGGCACCAGATTGCCCAGATCGTGGTTACCCCGCAGGACTTCCTGTCGCGACGCCACTACCTTAACATAAAAAACTGCCTGCTTGGCCTGCTTAACCACAACATCATCCCAATCATTAATGAGAACGATGCAGTGGCCGTAACAGAGCTGATGTTTACCGATAACGATGAGCTGGCAAGTATGACGGCCGCCATGATTGATGCAGATACGCTTATTCTGCTTACTAACGTTGACGGCATCTACAAAGGCCATCCAGATAATCCGGACTCAATATTAATTGAGCGGGTAAGCCGCAAGACCTCCGGTATAAGTCGCTATATTACTACATCCAAATCGAGCTTTGGGCGTGGCGGAATGAGCAGCAAAATGAAAATGGCTCGTAAAGCAGCCTATTTGGGTATACATGTATTTATAGCCAATGGCAACCGCGACAATGTGTTGCTGGATTTCCACAACGGTAATCTGAAAGCTACTTACTTCGAGCCAGACTCATCTAAGCCTAACCTTAAAAAATGGGTAGCGCATAGCGATAACTACACAAAAGGGGAAGTGATAGTGAATGAAGGAGCTAAAGAGGCATTACACGCTGAGGATGCAGCTAGTCTGCTACCGGTAGGCATAGTTGGCATAAGCGGTAATTTCTCTAAAGGTGATATAATCAGGATTAAGGATGAAAACGGTGAAAATCTTGGTCTTGGTAAAGCTGAGTATGGTTCTAAAAAAGCATCCATGACTTTAGGACTGAGCAACCAGAAGCCCATCATCCACTACAATTATTTATACTTATTCAAGTACCACAGCCTATAAACTATGGAATTGCAACAGGTTTTTAAGAACGTAAAACAAGCAAGCAGGAAGTTAAGCCTGCTTGCAGATGATAAAATAAAAAAGGTACTACAGGATTTAGCTGCAAAGGCCATAGAGGAAACAGGTTCTGTGCTTGCTGCCAACCAGCTGGACCTTGAACGGATGGATACCAGCGATCCTAAGTACGACCGGTTAAAGCTGACAGAGGAGCGTATTGAGAGTATCGCAGCCGATATTCAAAATGTAGCCAATCTTCCGTCACCTTTGGGTAAAGTGCTCTCTGAACGCAGCCTTGATAATGGACTGGAGCTCAAGAAAGTATCAGTGCCACTTGGAGTGATTGGCATCATATACGAAGCGCGGCCAAACGTAACTTTCGATGTTTTTAGTCTATGCCTGCGCTCTGGTAATGCCCTACTGCTAAAGGGAGGAAGCGATGCGAAAGACTCTAACGCAGCTATTGTAAAGCTAATACATGAGGTGCTGGAGCAGAATGGCGTAGACAAGAATATTGTACAGCTGTTGCCACCTGATCGTCAGGCTACGCACGAGATGCTGCATGCCGTAGATTACGTGGATATCATTATACCGCGCGGTAGCCAGGGACTCATCAATTATGTGCGTGAGAATTCTAAAGTGCCAGTGATAGAAACGGGTGCCGGGATTGTTCATACTTATTTTGATGAGTTCGCAGACCTTGCCTCAGGAAAGGAGATTGTGGTGAATGCCAAGACCCGTCGCGTGAGTGTATGTAACGCACTTGACTGCCTTGTGATACATGAAGACCGGCTTGCGGACCTTGCCGAGATAGGGCAGGGCTTGGCTGCCAAAGGAGTGGAAGTGTTTGCCGATGTACCCGCTTTTGCTGCTTTGAAAGGCACATACCCTGCTGAGAAGCTTCACCAGGCTACCGAAGAGCACTTTGGTACAGAGTTCCTGTCGCTAAAGATGTCAGTTAAAACAGTATCGGGTCTTGATGAGGCCATAGAGCACATAAATACTTATACTTCGCAGCATAGTGAGGCAATCATTTCTGACAATGAGGAGCATGTGGAGCATTTCCTAAAAGCTGTGGATGCAGCTGCAGTATATGCTAACACTTCCACTGCCTTCACTGATGGCGCGCAGTTTGGCTTAGGGGCTGAGATTGGCATTAGTACACAGAAGCTACACGCCAGAGGTCCTATGGCACTTGATGAGCTGACCAGCTACAAATGGGTTGTGAAAGGCAAAGGGCAGGTAAGAGCCTAGAATCAAGCTAACATTTTTTAAACAGGAAGAGCCGCTATACCAGTAGCGGCTCTTCCTGCTTATGCAGGTAAACTTGTTATGTTTATACTAAAATGCTGTAGTGCTATAAAACAGGCTATCAGAGAACAAGCTGCTCAAAAAGTTTTTCCAGCTTCTCCTGTGCGTTGCCACACAAACCAGGGTGAACTTGTGATGTCTGTACTATAGTGCTGCGGTTAGCAGTAAGCCAGCGGAAACGCGAGGCTGTGCCTAATTGACCGATCGGGCCTCCCTGTTTACGTCCTGCACAAACTTTCTCGAAGGCGCCTAATCTGTCTTTCAGCTCTTGCATATCTATACAGGTAGAGAAGGCTTTAAGCCGGTCTTCGTTCAAGTGATACTTTGTTTGCAAAAAGCCTTGTGAAGAACAGAACAATATAACACCAACATTCAGAAACTCCTCTCGTTCTACCCGTGGCACCACACGGATTACGGCATACTCAAATAAGTGCTTTTCTTGCATGTTCTGCTCCTTTTACAAAGGTTTCGGAATGGGCGAGACGTGTCTCTAAAAACTGTGCGTAAGCTTGTCTGTGCTCTTCTGCCGACTCAAAAGGTGACTCTACACCTGTAAGCCAATCGTCTGGTATAGCCGAAAGTATAGCTCTCAATAGTTCTGGCGAAAGTATAGCCTTGAAAGCCGTATCAACAGCCTCAAGCTCTGTAGCTAAAGGCAGCATCACGTGGTCCTTAATCTGGGGGAAAGGGCGCTTAGCCTGTTCTTCCCAGTTGTTCCAGGAGTGATGAAAGTATAAAGAAGCGCCATGGTCAATTAGCCACAACTCTTTCTTCCACATAAGCATGTTGGTGTTGCGAGCAGTACGATCAACATTATAAACCAGGCAATCGAGCCATACTATTTGGGAGGCAAGCTTTGTGTCCAGGGTGGTTACCACCGGATCGAAAGTTATAGCACCAGTTAAGTAGTGCAGGGCTAGGTTAAGTCCTTCGCTAGCGCGTAGCAAATCCTGTATCTCCTCGTCCGGCTCAGTGCGTCCGAAAGCTTCGTCAAGCGTAGCAAATACAATCTCGGGCACCTTAAACCCTAAGGCACGTGCCATTTCTCCAACTATCAGTTCGGCTATCAGCACCTTTATACCTTGTCCGGCACCACGGAACTTCAGCACGTATAAAAATTCATCATCTGCCTCCACAATGGCAGGAAGCGATCCGCCCTCGCGAAGCGGCGTAATATACCGCGTCACGTCAACGGTTCTTATTTCAGGAGGGCTATTTCTCATTTTGTGTTTTGTCTGTTAAAGGGCCTTCTGCATGCAAACACTGTTTTCAACGCCGATATACTGGCCATAGTTTGGTATCAAGGCATAACCACTCTTTTGGTAGAGCCTTATGGCCTCAGGTTGTTTTTTACCTGTCTCCAGAACGCATGAAGTGTATCCTAACTCTTTTGCCCAGCGTTCCAGTTCTTGCAGTACCTGCTGTGCAATTCCATGGCCTCTGCATTCCTCCAGCACAAACATCCGCTTTACTTCAGCTGCTTCAGTAGTAAATGCTTTGATGGCTCCACAGCCTACAGCCACGCCATCTTTAGAAGCAGTCACAACATGCTGGATTTTGTCAATCTTGTTGTACTGGGCGTAGAAGGAATGCTCTTCACCGTCTCTTCGCTGTAGGTCCTGGTCAAGCAGTTGTACCAATGCGCGGAAATCAGAATTGTCGGAGTTGGTTCGGTGTATGTTGATCATGTGCAGGGCGTAAGTACACAACAGCTGTTTTACTTGGCAAGTATAAGCATGAAATGGCTAATTGCCGCATGCTGCCTCTTTTTCGTAGCTGTTGAAGAGCTAGTCAGCTTAGATCTTCACGCGCTTCCAGGTACCCTTTCTGAACAGCCACCAGCTTACCAGTGCATGAAATGAATGGCAAAATGCAATAGCGATAAACACCCCAGTATAGGCAAAGCCAAAGTACATGGCCAGCAAATAGGCTATCGGAATCTCTATCAGCCAAAGAACAACTATATTGATAAGGGCAGGAGTACGGGTGTCGCCGGCTCCATTAAAAGCCTGTACCATAACCATGCCCAAGCCAAAAAAGATGTAGCCCAGTGTGATGATCTTCAGAGCTTCGGCCGTGATGGCTATCACTTCCGGATCATCTGTAAATAAGCGAGACAGCTGTTCCCCGAATATCAGGTACACTACCGTAACAGCCGCCATAAATACCATATTATAGCGAGCTGTTAGCCACACTGCCAACTCTGCTCGTTTAGCCTTGCGTGCTCCTAAGTTTTGCCCGACAAGGGTAGCTGCTGCTGAAGAAAGCCCCCAGGCTGGCAAAAGCGTGAAGATGATAATACGAAACGCTATGGTATAGGCTGCCAAGGCGTTACTGCCAAACTCGGCAATGATCCTGGTCAGGAATATCCAGCTGGCAGAATCAATCAGGTACTGACCCATACCTCCGGATGATAGCTTTAGGATGCGGTATACTACAGCAAAGCTAATCGTGAGGTTTTCTTTCAGGATCTTGAGCAGGTGGCGGCCATTAAATAGATGGTACAACTGATAGACAACCCCCAGGCTTCTTCCTATTGTTGTGGCCCATGCGGCACCTTCCAGCCCTAAACCTTCTATGTTACCTATTCCAAAGATCAGGAGTGGGTCTAGTATAATGTTGGCTCCATTAGCAAGCCAAAGCGCGCGCATGGCCAGGTGCGGCTGACCTGCGCCTCTGAATGCTCCATTAATCAGGAAAAGCAGAATGATGGCCAGATTTCCTGCATAGATGATCTGGGCATAGCTTGTTCCTACAGCTACTACTTCTGGCGCAGCTCCCATCAGTGCCAGCGTCTCAGCGGCGAAAAATGTAGCTACTCCACCCATCACCAGGGCTAAGCCTGTACCCGTTACGATCAGCTGGAACGTTATACTTCCAGCCTCCTTATAGTTCTTCTCCCCAACCCGCCGCGACACCATGGCAGTTGCAGCTATACTGATACCCATGCCCACGGCATAGATAATCATCAGGATAGATTCTGTTAAGCCTACAGTAGCCAGTGCGTTAGCTCCTAACCGGCCGACAAAGAAGATATCTACAACAGCAAAGAGCGATTCCATCAGCATCTCCAGGATCATGGGGATGGCCAGTAGCACAATGCTTCGCTTTATGCCAAGGGTAGTATAGTCCTGTTCATTGCCCCGTACGGCAGACCACACAAGCTGCAGAAAACTTTTAAAGTTGGACATGAACAGGAATGACGTTTATACTTATCTATAGGTCGATATTTTACTGCTTCAAACGGTATTCATCAATCAAATGGCTGCCCAGTCTGTACGAAATACCTAATTCCAACATTACTCCACAGGCTTCTTTTAAGTTGAAGATAACAGGGCGAACAGCTGCATGTACGTTCAGGTAGTGATTCGTTATAGAGGGCATTCCATAGAAAAAGCCTGGTTTGTCTTTACTTAATTTGATAAGATAATTAATCACAAAGCCTGGGCTAAACCCCTTCAGCTGTACCCAATCATCATCTTCATGCTCAAGTTTAGGTGTGACTTTTTGTACAGCATAAGCTAACTCAACCTGAGCGTTAAACTCTGTTCTTTCTTTAGCAGCAAAAGCTTTGTTAGCAGCAAGGCCTACAATTAGAGTAGGAGGTGTGTGGGTTTGTTCCCTACCGGAATTAATAGGGTAGTCCTTTTTCTGTTCATTGCCGTAGAAGCTCATCACCAAACCTCCGCCAACTCCTTTTTTACCGGTGTACATCAAGTCTACTTTCATACCTCCACCAGGGTGAAGGTACTCTCCTGCTTTTCCTAAGAAAGCGTTGGCTGCAATACCGAAAGCCACATCAAGCCTCTGGCCAGACTTATGAATGTATTCAAAGTCGTCGTAGGCTGGTTGCTTATACTCAAGTTTAAAGATACTTTGCCGCTGCATACTTGCCTGCTCGGTTTCATACTTAGGCAACTGGAACTGCAGAAAGTATAAAGAGCTTTCCTTTAAACTATTTACAGTACGAGGGTAGAACATAGTTACTTTGGTAGCAGCATGCTGCAGACTATCCTGTATAGCAGCATCATCTATACCATTTACATCCTCTAGTGTTGGAGTGCCATCTACATCTATGAAGAATATCAGCTCAATTTCCTTCTGCTGAAGCAGCTCCTTTTGCTCTTTAGAAAAGTTGATTTTGTAGAATGGTAAAGCAACCTTACCTATACCTTCTATCGGCTCAGGACCATGAACTATACTTTCGGTTTGGCCATAACCTTGCAGTGCAGCTAAGCGAAGCACTAGCGCAACGATTGCAGACTTAAACATCTAGAAAATAGTCTACTTAACTTAGAATTGGAGCGCGAAGCTAAGCAGTATTTTTAGAATTTCAGGTGCAGTTACTGTTTATAATTCTTTATAACTGTACTTAGCTTTGATGAGTCTGCCAGCGCCACTAAGTCTATTTCACGGCAATTTTCAGTACAACCTTCCGCACAACCTCTTCTGTTATCATAGCTGCGTGGGCATCATCGGGGTAGAATATCGTGAATGAACCCGCCGGCACATTAAACCAGTTATCTGTTTTGTCAGGGAAGAAGGCAGCGTCGCGCTCTTCTGTGTATGGGTCGTTAGGCACGCTGCACATAGCCAGGTCCTTCCAGCCCATATGGTCAGTACCGGAGATGACGAATTGAATATCGATGTACTTGCGGTGCACTTCCAGCTTAGCCTCCTGCTTACTTACTCCTTTGCCCTCTGAAACGATCGCAAACAGCTGCTTTCCGTTTATTTCATGCACACCATTAGGTTCTGTTGCTAAGTCTGTTTCCTGCAGGTACTGGAAAGCTTGCTCGAAGAGTGGGTGCAAACAAGTATAGCGATGGGCGTTGGCTAGTTTATCTAAAATCATTTTGAGTAAGGAAGTTAGAGGGTTATAAATTTAGAAAGTAGAGGCGCAATATCTTGCGTTTTTGGGCTTGTATATTATTAGGCGAAATAGGCATCAAAACGAACAAAACTGCCCTGTATACTTGTTATAGATATTGCTAATTTTGCAGTAAATTAAAAGATAAGCATTGATCTACCCAGAAAACTTTGAAATAAAAATCGGCTTTGCACAAGTGCGCGAGATGCTCTTAGACTTTTGTCTAAGTCCGCTGGGCCGCAACTTTGTAAACCGCATGCAATTCCTGAACCGCCACGACCTGGTTGAAAGGCTTTTGCAACAAACTGAAGAATTTAAACAACTGCTCGAATCGGACGCTGAGATTCCGCTTCAGCACTATTATGACCCTACCACATATCTTGATCGTGCGGCTATTGAAGGGACTTACCTGGACGTATCGCAGTTTTTCGAGATCAAGATGTCGCTCCGTACTATCCGTGACTCACTTCGCTTTATTTCTGATGCTGAAGAAGGAAAGTATGATGCTCTGAAAGCTCTAGGTGCCAATGTAAGTGTAGAACGCTCCCTTTTGGCTGCTTTGGATAAAGTAGTGGACGATGCCGGAGCAGTACGCGATGATGCCACCCCTGAGTTGCAGCGACTGAAGCGTGATTTAATTGCTCAGCAGGCTGTGCTTCGTAAAACAATAAGCTCTATTCTGCGCCATGCCAAAAACGAAGGCTGGACGCCATCTGACGTGGAGCCTACCATACGTGGTGGCCGATTGGTTATACCTGTTATTGCCGAGCATAAGCGTCGCATCAAAGGTCTTATCCATGACGAGTCGAATACAGGACAGACGGTTTATATTGAGCCGGAGTCAATCTTTGAGCTTAACAACGATATTAAGGATTTGGAGAACGCTTACCACCGTGAGCTGATCCGTATCCTGATGGGGCTGACCAATACGTTGCGCCACCACATACCGGAGCTTCGCAAAGCGTACCAGTACCTGGGGCTGCTGGATTTTATCCGGGCTAAGGCGGCCTTCGCCCGACGCATTGAGGCTAGCAAGCCAAAGCTGCATAAGTATCCACTAATCGACTGGAAGCAGGCCTTTCATCCGCTGCTGTACCTGGCGCACAAGCAGGTAGACAAACCTACTGTGCCTATGGACTTGGAGCTGAACGGCGATCAGCGTATTCTGCTTATCTCAGGTCCTAACGCCGGCGGTAAGTCTGTAAGCTTGAAAACAGTAGGCTTGGTGCAGTACATGCTGCAGTGTGGCATGCTCATTCCGGCGGCAGATGGCTCAGAGGCGGGTATCTTCCATGATATTTTTATTGATATTGGAGATGAGCAGTCGATAGAGAACGACCTGAGTACGTATAGCTCGCACCTCACCAACATGAAGAAATTTGTGACGGTGGCTGATAAGCGAAGCCTTGTTCTGATAGATGAGTTTGGTACTGGTACAGAGCCTATACTTGGTGGTGCCATAGCTGAGGCAGTGCTACAGAACCTGAATGATAGCCATGTGTATGGTGTCATCACCACGCACTACACAAACCTGAAAAACTATGCCGAGCGCACACCAGGTATTGTGAACGGTGCCATGCGCTATGACCATAAGCACCTGCAGCCGCTCTACCAGCTGGAGATCGGCAAGCCTGGCTCATCCTTTGCTATAGAGATCGCACAGAAGATAGGTCTGCCTAAGCACATTATCGACAGAGCAAGTAAGTTAGTAGGTAAAGACAAGATCCGCTACGACCGCCTGCTGGAAGAACTGGAGACAGAGAAGCAGGAGCTGGAGAAGAAGGTGCGCGAGGCAGCTAAACTGGAAGAGAAGCTAAAGCGCCAGGTGAAGGACTATCATGACCTGAAGAACTTCCTGGAGGACAGCAAGCAGGACATTATGCGTGAAGCCAAGGGCAAGGCTAAACTACTTCTGAAGGATGCGAATCAGAAAATCGAGTCAACTATTCAGCAGATAAAGCAGAGCCAGGCCGAAAAGGAGAAAACCAAAGAAGCCCGCCGTGAACTGGAGGAGTTTGCACAGGAGGTGCGTAAAGAGGAGCCAAGACCTGCTCACAAACGTGTTGTGAAAGGCAGTATAAAAGAAGGCGACAACGTGGCACTGGTAGGGCAGGATTCTGTAGGACAGGTAGTAGGCATAAAAGGTAAAACTGCAGAGGTTTTATTTGGAGGCCTTAAAACCATAGTTAAGCTGGATAACCTGGAGCGTGTAGAGGGGCAGGTGTCTCAGAAGCCGAAGAAAGCCAAAATGGAGGCAGTGGATGGAAGCTTTAGCCGTGGCATGAACATGACGCGGCGCATGGCCGACTTTACCAACACTCTCGACATACGTGGCGAGTATGCTGAAGATGCCCTAACCAGGATCATGAACTTTACAGATGAAGCTATCATGTTGGGTATCCCGGAAATCAAGATCATTCACGGCAGGGGCAATGGAGTTCTTCGCCAGGTGGTACGGGATTACCTGTACTCAGTACCTGAGGTTGCCAGCCTAGGCAACGAGGTTGAGGAGCGAGGCGGTGATGGCGCTACATTGGCAGTACTGAAGTAATGCTTTATAATTTTTTACAGCGAAGGCTCCCTAAACTGGGAGCCTTCGCTGTTTTTATCACCTGGTAAATCTAAACTCAAGTCCTCCTTGCAAGTAAAAAAGCTCATCTTCATCTAGTTTTGATATCACGACAGTATATTCATCCTGCGTACCTTTATCAAAAATGATGATCCTTTCATTGTTACCATACTCCCAGGTTCCATCGACAAGTACATTTCCGTTATAACGGTCGGTGTAGGTTCCATCCCTTTCAAACTGAGAGGTGTATTGGGTAATATCTATCTCATATTCCTGTTCGAATTCCTCTGTTCGATCTTCGCCATTGATAAATACTGCACTACCAGTCCAGCGCTCGCCTGTCAGAAGCGATACATTAGGAGATACATCATCTTCGTCATCATCATTACATGCTGAGAATGTGAAGAGGCATACTACAGTCATGAGCATGCACCAAAGCCTGAATTGTGTATTCATGATGGTTAAGTTATAAGGTAAGCTATTAGCTATATAGTACTATCTGCACAGAAAGGTTTTATAATTAACTCTTAAAAGCTTGATAGTACAGGTTTTACTTTTCTTTCATAACCTGTACTATCAAAACAAAAGCCAACCTGATCAGGTTGGCTTTTGTTAAAAGTAGGATAAGGTGCTTTACTCGATGATGTTAAAAATACGATTCCAGCGAATTTTGCTGAACATGCTGCCTTCCGGGTTAGTAGACATCCAGATCATCACAGCTTTACCCACTACATGGTCTTCCGGCACATAGCCCCAGTAACGGGAGTCTAAAGAGTTGTGGCGGTTATCACCCATCATGAAGTAGTAGTTCTGCTTAAAGGTATACTGCGTTACTTCTTTACCATCTATGTAGAGTTTATTGTCCCGTACCTCAGCGCTTTCGTTGTGCTCATACTCCAGAATAACACGCTCATAGAAAGGTAATGATTCTGGTGTGATAGCAACTGTGGCTCCTTCTTTTGGGATATAAATAGGGCCGTAGTTATCACGGTTCCATTCTAGCTTGCTAGGTATGTGCGGGAATATACCAGCCTCTGCCTCACCAGGTACACCTTTGTACAGGATGACATCTTTAATGAAATCAAGCTTAGACATTTCTTCAGCAAGCTCTGGAGAAGCGTCAATAATGTAGCCGTTTTCGAAAAGCTGGATATCGTTCAGGTTAATGTTGCGGTCCTGGAAGAACTTCTCCGAAAGCTGCATAGTTGGTATGATCACATACTTATACTGCATCTTCTCCGGGTTCTCAATAGCCTCACCATTAATAAAAACCTGCATGTCTTTAATTTGCAGTGAATCGCCTGGCAGTCCTATTGCACGCTTAATGTAGTTCGTGCGCAGGTCAGCCGGATGCTGATCCTCAGGAGGGTAATTGAAAACCACTACATCATTACGTTGTACCTCTGTAAAACCAGGCAGGCGATAAGACTTGAGCTGGATAGCATCGGAGTAGGAGGGAATGTTGGTACCCCAGATAGTCTGATGCGTTAACGGAACCTGCAGCGGTGTCATGGGCGTGCGAGGGCCGTAGTGTAGTTTGCTTACAAACAGGAAATCCCCTACCAGTAAGGATTTCTCCATAGATGGGGTGGGGATAGTATAAGCTTCAAACGTGGCCCAGCGAATTAAGCTGGCTGCAATAACGGCAAAAAGTATCGCGTCGCCCCATTCACGGGCAAAGCTTTTCTTTTTCTTAGGTTCCTTGGTTTCGGGCTTCTTCTCCCAAAATTTTACGTTCATCTGCTAAGCTATAATTACAGGTTCAGCATGTCTTTCATGCCGTAAACGCCTTGGCGGCCCTGCAACCAGGCTGCTGCCATTACAGCACCCTCGGCAAAGCCAGCGCGGCTGTGTGCAATGTGTCCCAGTTCTATCTGGTCTACTTCGGAGCTGTAGGTAACAATATGTGTGCCTACTACATCTGGCTCACGCTCTGAAGCAATGTTTAATTTAGTTTTTTCTTCCGGATTATCGCTAACCCAACCTTCTAAATCTTTATAGCTGGCAAGTATACCTTCGGCCGTAGTAATGCCTGTTCCGCTAGGCTTGTCTACCTTCTGCAGGTGGTGCACTTCACGGATTGCTACCTGGTACTCCTGGTAGTCCTTCATTTTACTGGCTATGTACTCGTTAAAATGGAAGAACAGATTAACTCCTACACTATAGTTAGAGGCATAAAAGAAAGATCCTCCATACTGTGCACAAAGCTTTGTAGCTTCTTCAAACTTATCCAACCAACCTGTAGAGCCAGAAACAACTGGTATGCCGTGTGTCAGGCAGTAGCTAATATTGCCGAAAGCAGACTCTGGGTGAGTGAATTCGATAGCTACATCAGTATTTTCAGAGGTATAATTTTGGAGCTCCTCTGCATTGGTATGGTCTATTTTGCCAATAATCTCGTGGCCTTTGGCCAAAGCTGTCTGCTCAATGGTTTTACCCATTTTGCCGTAGCCAATCAAAAGGATTTTCATTTAGTTCGAGTGTAAAGTGTAAGGGATAGTCCGGGAGTAAAGGAGTTAGGCTGCGCATGGATTGGCACGAGGTTTGGCTGCACACGCAAAGCCAAATCTTCACCTACTTCAAAATCCTTCAGGTGTGCATGCACATACGCTTCGGCAATCTGGAGCGAATAAGCAGCCACTGAAAGTATAATAGTAAGATCGCGGTTGCGGCGCCAGAAGTCGCGGCGGTACTTCAGGTTATTAATAGCACGCTGACCTTCGGCCTCACCTAAATAAGGAAGATCTGCAAACTGATCCTTTGTGTCAGGGTTGTTATCCTGACGTATCAGCAGGGCCTCCCGGTAATCCTGATAATTGTTGTTGTTGTCGATGTAAAAGTAAGTTAATACAGCGCCAGTAGCGTAAACAATAGGTATTTTCCAGTAGGCTTTGTTGTAAAATTGCCCGGCCCCCGGAATTACAGCTGAGAAGAAGGCAGCTTTGGCAGGCTTATCCCAACGGCTCAGGAAGAAACGTTTCTCAGTGGTTGTATCAGTCGGAAGCGGCACACGCACAGAATCAGGGCCAACAGTCATTACCTGTCCCTGACTTTGCGCTGGTGCAAAGTATAAAACCAAGCCCAGCAACCATGCCATAGCGCCAAACTTCAGCCTCATTCGCCTTAGTAGTTTAGAATTTCTAAAATACGGTTAAGCTCATCTACCGATACAAAAGGTATCTTGATTTCACCTTTTCCATCATTATTAGCTTTTACCTGTATTTTGGTGCCAAACTGTGACGTGAGCTTGCTCTCTACTGTTTTCAGCTCTTCATCATATTTGCCAAACTGTAGCTTTTGCTGTGGGTCTGGCTTCTTTTTAGCATTCTGAAGGTTGCGCACCAACTCCTCTACTTTACGCACAGAAAGTTCTTTGGCTACTACCTCTTTGAATACATCCAGCTGCTGCTCTATAGTATCAATATTGATGAGCGCACGGGCATGGCCCATAGAAATCACATTATCACGAAGTGCAATCTGAATATCTGGCGGAAGTTTAAGCAAACGTAGGTAGTTTGTAACAGTGGTACGTTTCTTACCTACACGATCACCCAATTCTTCCTGCTTCAGGCTACATTCTGTAAGGAGTCGCTGATAGGAGAGGGCAATCTCTATAGCATTCAGGTTTTCACGCTGAATGTTCTCGATCAAAGCCATCTCCAGCATCTGCTGGTCATCTGCCTTTCGGATAAAGGCTGGTATAACTTTTAGGCCAGCAATCTTAGAGGCCTGGTAACGACGTTCACCAGAAATCAACTGGTAGCTGTTCGGGCCTAATTGGCGAACAGTGATAGGCTGAATGATGCCTTGTACTTTGATAGACTCTGCTAACTCTTCCAGTGCCGACTGATCAAAATGCGTACGCGGCTGGTAAGGGTTAGTCTGTATTTGGTCAATGGCTATGTCTGCGATGGTATTTACTTCGTTTAAAGTGGAAGATTCAGTTTTACCTGTGTACTTGTTGCCCTCTAAAAGAGAGCCAAGACCTCTACCGAGGCCACCTTTACGTTTCGCTGCAGAATTCTTATTATCAGACATGTACTCGTATTGTTATTTCGCCAGCACTACGCTGTTCTTCTCTGCTATCTCACGCGCCAGGTTCAGGTAGCTTAGGGCACCCTTACTCTCGGCATCATGCAGTAGGGCAGGTATACCAAAGCTTGGCGACTCGCTCAGTTTCACGTTTCTTGGTATAATGGTATCAAAAACCATCTGCTGGAAATGGGTTTTCACCTCTTCCACCACCTGATTACTTAAACGAAGACGCACATCATACATTGTAAGCAATATGCCTTCAATGGCCAATTCGGTGTTCAAGCGCGACTGTATGATCTTGATCGTGTTCAAGAGTTTCCCTAATCCTTCCAGCGCGAAGTACTCACACTGAACCGGTATCACCACTGAGTCAGCAGCAGTAAGGGAATTAACCGTTATAAGACCTAGTGAAGGGGAGCAGTCGATAATGATGTAATCATACTTCTGTTTTAAGCTGCTCAGCGCCTCACGCATTTTCTCCTCGCGGTTCGGCATGTTGATCATCTCCACCTCTGCACCCACCAGGTCGATGTGTGACGGGATGAGATCAAGAAATTCAATGCTAGGTGATTGCAGTACAATATCCTCGGCCTTCACGTCTTCTACCATGCACTCATAAATGCTGCTGGTAATGGTAGCCGGGTCAAAACCCAGACCTGAGGTAGCGTTGGCCTGCGGGTCAGCATCCACCAAAAGCGTTTTATATTCAAGGGCTGCCAGGCTAGCTGCAAGGTTAATGGCTGTAGTGGTTTTACCTACACCACCTTTCTGATTGGCAACCGCAATAATTTTTCCCATGTTATACCTATAGTTCAATAGTTTGACCTATCTCCATCAAAATAAGTTCCTTATCTGCCATTTGCGCCACTTCCTTTACTTCTTCCTTGTCTATCTGTATGTAAGGGAATGTATCAAAGTGCATTCCAATAACTGTATCTACCTGTACAAAGTCTGCCGCTATCATCGCGTCATGAATGTCCATAGTGAAATTATCACCGATAGGCAGTAGGGCGAAGTCTACATCAAACTGCTCTGGTATAAGCTTCATATCGTAAGTAAGTGCGGTATCGCCAGCGAAGTAGAATGTTTTCTCTTCGGCTTCTACCACAAAGCCTGCCGCACTACCAGCGTAAGTACCATCTGGCAAAGAGCTCGAGTGGATAGCATTTACCATCTTTACTGTTCCAAAAGGAAGCGTAACTTTCCCACCTGTGTTCATTGGGTGTAGTTTTTCGATTCCTTTCGCGCCATACCAGTTAACAATTTCGAAAGTGGCAATAATGGTGCTGTTGTTGTTCTTAGCTATCTGTTCTGCATCGTGTACATGGTCCTGATGGCCATGCGACAGCAGGATATAGTCAGCTTTGATATCGTCTACGTTGATGCTGGATGCTAACTCGTTAGGGGAGATGAAGGGATCGAACAACACACGATTTTCTCCGATTTCGAATAAAAAGCAAGACTGGCCGTAGTACGTTATTTTCATAATTTTATCGAATTTAGCTTGTATATGCCTACGCAAGATAGTTTAAACTTCTACAAAGATACATTTTTTTGGCCAATTTGTCTGTGGCTTCTATACCAGTTATCCTTTATTTATCCACATTCTAAAGGCTTTTTGGCATCTTGCTTAGCCACTTTTGGGTCTGGTCAAAGTGTGCTGGAATGATGAGCCTATTCACTATAAGCGGCAGGTGTAAGCTTCATCTCTAGAGGCAGTACTTACTTGAGTCAGGCTAAACAAGTATAAGGCGGCAGTTGTGAGATGTATATTTGTTTTTATTCTGCAATTAATCTAAAGTATAAATTTAAAGAAAGGGAGCTAACTGCTAATCATTCACAGCTCTTATAATCTTAATTATAAATCCTATAGTAAGAATTAGTCAGTACTTTTATGTAGTTGGGGAGAGTTTGGCCGCTGGTTACGCGGGTAAAGGTTGTCTACTTTTACATGCTCCTTAGGCACCTTACTCTGTTGCTCGATGAGATCTTTGTTTGACCTTTCCTCTTCCACTACACGTGCTTCTTTATTTACCTTCGGGATTTCAGCACTCGGTCATAGTTTGTTTGTTCCAAGGTACAGTAGCGTGAACAACGGTTGACTAGAAGTAAGACTCAATTTATTTCTTGAAATGTTGTTTAAAAGGAGCCAGCATGGTTTTTCTGCTTTGCTTATTCTTGCCGCTCATTCAGTAGCTGCATTACAAGCTCGTGCAACTGCTTAATTACTTGCTGCAGTTTCTCCGGGCCTTCCTGCTGATGCTTTATTCGTTTAACCTCTTTGTTGTCTTTGTAGAAAGTTAGGTAGGAGGAAGGTATATCTGTAAAAGTGGATAAGTAATTGTTTTCTAGTGATGTATGGTTTAGATCCTTAAGTGTTGCTTGTACTTCTTGTAATTGGTTCTTGGTGAGGCGAAGGCTTAGTGTGTCCTGCACGGGGACGTAGCGAAGGCCTTCATACAACACAGTACCGTCGCTGTAAAAGGTGGCGTTATAAGCTGGGCATGTGCCGTAGCATGGTGTTTTCTGAAACAGTAACAGCTCCTGTGGTGTATTGCTTCGGGCGGTGCTATTGGTGCAGCTGCTCACAAGAAATATCCATAGTAGAGGAATAGTAAGTTGTAAGAATAAGTGCAAAGGCTGATGCATGCTATACTTTATTTTTGCTGCTGTTCAAGTTTTCGAAACTTACCATTTTCAAACACATAGGCCTCTGGAGTACAGTAGTTGCATTCGTTGTAATTTACAGCCGAGTCTGGGGGATTTACGATTAGTACGCGACTGTTGGTGCTGTATTTTGCGCCCATGCTGCTCTGCACCTTATCCAGCACCTTACCGCTTTCGCGGTCTACCACAAAATGCTGCTGGCAACTGGTGCCACATCCTATACTTACCACCGTATACTTTCCGGCAAAGTTTACTCCTTCCTCAAGTCCTTGCCGAAGCATAGATCTATAAGTGCGGGCATCTTCATGGCTTTTTTCATCTAGGGGAGCTAGATTGCCTCTGTACATGTTTCCTACGCCATAATCGCCGCTATTCATGTATTGTTCTGTTGATATACGATACCGGTTATACAAGTCACTGGAATCATTATAAGGCACTGTCATTGAGTCCTCAGCAAGATCTTCGGCTAACTCGGGGTGTGTGCCGGCCAGGCCGTTATCTTTCTGAGTGTCCTGTTGGCAGCTTATTATGCTTAGCGGTACGAGTAGTAGTAAGGGTGATAGTTTGTATTTAATTCTGTCCTTCATATATAGTGTGTATACGGAAAATCTACTGCTTTAGACATAAAAAAAGCCTTTCCTAAGCAGGAAAGGCTTTTTATTAAATATGATTAGAAGATTACTTCTTTGCTTTGTTGCGCTTTTGCTGCTCCAGTTCTTGTGCCTGGCGCATTGCTTCCTGCATACGCTCTGTGAAAGAAGGACCGCCTTTTTTCTTTTTCTCTTTAATCTTGTGCTTGTTCTCTTCCAGTCTGGTTCTGATTTTAGAATCATCTACAAACTTGCGAATAGCAGCCTGCTGACCAAATGTTACAATGTTGGAAACAAAGTAGTAGAAAGAAAGACCGGCAGGGAAGGAGTTAAGTACAAACATGAAGATCACAGGCATTAAGTAGCTGTAAAACTTCATTGGCCCCTGCATCTGAGAGTTAATCTGGTTGTTTGACCAAGTATAAAGTATGGTAGATGCTGTCATCAGCAACGTAAACATACTTACGTGGCTACCATAGAAAGGAATTGTGAATGGCAATTTGGCAAACACATCATAGGTAGACAAGTCATTAGCCCATAGGAAAGCCTCCTGACGCAATTCTATCGAGTTCGGGAAGAAGTTGAACATCGCGAACAGGATAGGAATCTGCAGCAGCATTGGAATACAGCCACTCAGCGGATTCACGCCCATCTCCTGGTAAAGCTTCATGGTTTCCATCTGCGTCTTCTGCATGTCACCATCGTTACGCTCCTTGATGGCGTCAATCTCAGGCTTCAGCACTTTCATCTTCGCCATCGACAAGTATGACTTGTATGTCAGAGGGAAGAGAATGGTTTTGATGTAGAGAACCAGCAGCATGATTATGATACCGTAATTGCCGATATAGTTCTCCAGGAAGTCAAACGCAGGAATGATAAGCCATTTGTTCACGTATGAGAAGATACCCCAACCTAAATCAAGGTTCTTGTCGAAATCGTTTCCGATGTTCTTCAGGATCTTGTAATCATTCGGACCAAAGTAGTACATGAACTCACCTTTGCCAGAAAGCACATCCTGTGTCGGGATCAGTATTTGAGATGATAAGGCTTTTACAATCGTAGTGTCAGCAGGGTCAACAGAGGCTTCCATTTTTGCTCCAGCAAACTGATTTCCTGCTATGATACCTGCTGTAAAGAAGTTCTGCTTATTAGCTACCCACTTAAGAGGCTCTTGAACAGTTACTGTTTCTGTCTCTTCAGAAATAGAAAGGTAATCGTAACCATCTTCTACTGTAGCAAAGTTAATAGTGGATTTAGCGCGGTTCTGCTTCAGGTCGCGCTCCAGCTGCTTTAACTTATCATTCCATGTGAAGGTAAGAGTGTTGCCAGATACCAGCTGCTCCAAGCCTTTAAAGTCAAGCTTATAGCCCATCAGGAAGTTTTCGTTGTAGAGCGTGTACACCTGGTCGATGTACTGGCCGTTGCCTAAGCTTGCACGGAAAGTAATGGTCTTGCCTGACTTGTCTTCTGTTTTAACTTCTTTTACCTCAGAAGCAGTGAAGTAAAGGTCAGATAGCTGCACTCTCTTGCCATCGTTTGTAGCAAAAGCTACATCAGTGGTGCTGCTCTCGCTGTCGAACAACACAAGCGGCTCACCTTGGTAAGTTTTGTAATTCTTTAGCAGTACCTCTTCTACTTGTCCGCCTTTGGTATTAAAGGTAACGCGGATGTTCTCGTTCTCGAGTGTAGCAGTACTGGCCTCGCCGGTTGCGGCAGCGCCAAAAGCACCCAGAGCTGTCGCTCTGCGAGCCTGTGCCAGCGAGTCATTCTCAGCAGTTGCTGGTGCACTTTGCAGCTGCTCTACCTTGGCTGTTTCTTGTACTGCCTGCTGCTGCGGCTCTGTACTCCCGAAGAAGAACGAGTAAGCTAAAAGCAGCACAGCAATCAATCCGAAGCCAATTGCTTGATTTCTATCCATTTACTTTTTTTGAATTGTGTGTATTGCGCTTATTTAGATTTAGCAAAATTAATAGCCGCCTTCACAAACTTCACGAAGAGCGGGTGAGGGTTCAGAACGGTACTCTTTAACTCCGGATGATACTGTGCAGCCACAAACCATGGATGGTTTTGCAACTCAATCACCTCTACCAAGCCTGTGTCCGGGTTAATGCCTGTAGCATGCATACCAGCTTCCTCAAAAGCCTGTAAATACTTGTTATTGAACTCGTAACGGTGGCGGTGACGCTCCGAAATCTTTGACTTCCCGTAAATAGAATAAGCCTTAGAACCTCTTTTTAGTTCACAAGTATAAGCACCAAGACGCATTGTGCCACCCATTTGCGTGATTTGTTTTTGATCTTCCATCATATCAATCACAGGGTGTGGAGTTTCCGGATTCATCTCTGTAGAGGCAGCTCCTTCAAGGCCCAGTACGTTACGGGCAAACTCTACGGCCGCGCATTGCATACCAAGGCATATCCCCATAAAAGGAATGTTATTCTCACGAACAAAACGGATAGCCTCCAGCTTGCCTTTGAAGCCACGCTCTCCGAAGCCAGGAGCAACAAGTACTCCGTCCATGTTCTGGAGCAGGGTTGCTACGTTCTCATCGTTAACATTCTCAGACTGAAACCACTTGATGTTCACCTTGCACTCGTTGGCAGAACCAGCATGCACGAAAGACTCGATAATAGACTTATAGGCATCTGGTAACTCCACATACTTACCTACAAGAGCTATGTTTACTTCAGAAGTAGGGTTCTTTAGTTTACCCAGGAATTCCTTCCAGGTGTCAAGATTAGGATCAGCCTTATGTGTTAGTTTCAGCTTGGCAATCACGCGCTCATCCAGCTTCTCCTTGCGCATCAGCAGGGGCACGTCATAAATAGTCTCAGCGTCTATAGATTCTATAACAGAGTTTTGCTTGACATTACAGAACAGTGCAATTTTCTTGCGAAGATCTGATGGTATAGGATGCTCTGAGCGGCAAACCAAGATATCAGGTTGCACGCCGGCCTCAGAAAGGTCGCGTACAGAGTGCTGCGTAGGTTTTGTTTTTAGCTCACCGGCAGCTTTCAGGTAGGGCAGGAGCGTCAGGTGAATAACACATGTCTCATTCACGCCTAAATCCCAGCGCAGCTGACGAACAGCTTCAATAAATGGCAACGATTCAATATCGCCCACACAGCCACCTATTTCAGTAATCACGATATCGTACTCACCGGATTCACCAAGCAGCAACATACGGCGCTTAATCTCATCAGTGATATGCGGTACTACCTGCACGGTTTTGCCCAAGTAGGCGCCTTCGCGCTCCTGCGTAATTACATGGTGGTAGATTCGGCCCGTTGTAACATTGTTAGCCTGAGAGGTTGCAACATTCAGGAAGCGCTCGTAATGGCCCAGGTCGAGGTCTGTCTCAGCACCGTCCTCAGTTACGAAGCATTCGCCATGCTCATAGGGGTTTAGCGTGCCTGGGTCGATGTTGATGTAAGGGTCAAATTTTTGGATAGTTACAGAGTAGCCTCTTGCCTGAAGCAGTTTTGCAAGAGATGCGGAAATGATTCCTTTTCCCAATGAAGATGTTACGCCACCTGTAACAAAAATATATTTCGTAGCCATAAGTTAGGTTAAGTCTTATGGACTGCAAAGGTACTGGATTTATTTGATTAACCTGACATTTATGGAACAGATATGCATCATGCGTAGGAATATCTTTCTTAATATTCAAGTATGTTTTGCTGTAAAATGAGGCGTTCAACTATATTATTTGGCCTGCGCTATATTTTAGGAACCGCCAATCTGGCACACCTTTGTGCTTTGGCTTTTTGTTTGCTTTTACCGTAGCTTTATTGGCAACAGCGCTATACTCAAAGCAGTTGTTGCTCATGTATAACCTTACAAAGGATACCTTTAAAAATGACTAAAATAAGATCAACCACTGTTTGTGGTATATTCCACAATGGAGAAGTAGCACTGGGCGCAGACGGGCAGGCAACTATGGACAAGCACATCGCTAAGAGCAATGTTAAGAAGATCCGTAAGTTGCTGGATGGTAAAATTGTAACTGGCTTTGCTGGCTCTACTGCCGATGCTTTCACTTTGCTGGAAAGATTTGAGGAGAAGCTGAATGCCTACCAGAGCAATATGAAGCGTGCGGCCATAGAATTGGCGAAAGACTGGCGCAAAGATCAGTACCTGCGCAAGCTGGAAGCTATGATGGTGGTAGCTAACAAAGAAGAGTTGTTGATCATTTCAGGTACAGGAGATGTACTGGAGCCGGACAACCAGATTGCTGCCATAGGTTCCGGAAGTATGTATGCTCATGCTGCCGCTTTGGCATTAAAGAAGCACGCGCCACACTTATCGGCAGAAGAAATGGTGCGCGAAGCACTCAATATAGCTGCTGATATTTGTATCTATACTAACCACAACCTCATCATCGAAAAACCAGCTAAATAGCGCTGTACAGTAGGGTGAAGAATTGCAGGAAATTTAGCTTCTGTTATTTGAATTTTTCTTCCTGCTTTGTGTTTAGCTTCTGAACTGAAGGTTATATACCGGCTATCATTCCACCTGCATTTGTCTGGTGTTCGAACAGCTGCTGTTTATATGCCGTAAGGTATAAATCAGTAATTATTTAATAACTTGCCGAGCCGAGCTGCCAGGTTGGGCAGCTTTTAGGACAAATTGATCAACTATGCAGGTAACAGATTTTTTAAAGAAACACTACAAACATTTTAATGCGGCTTCGTTGATAGACGCTGCCGAAGGGTATAAGGCACACCTTGAGAATGGTGGTAAAATGCTGATTACGCTGGCTGGTGCTATGTCTACAGCTGAGCTTGGTATCATTCTGGCTGAGATGATCCGCCAGGACAAGGTACATGCTATATCTTGTACAGGTGCCAACCTGGAGGAGGATATCTTTAACCTGGTAGCGCACGATTTCTATGAGCGCGTGCCGCATTACCGCGAACTTTCAGCTGCCGATGAGGAGGCTCTTCTGGAGCGTCACCTGAACCGTGTAACAGATACTTGTATACCGGAAGAGGAAGCAATGCGTCGTCTGGAGCACGTAGTGCTAAAGTATTGGCAAAAAGCTGATCAGGCAGGGGAGTCTTATTTCCCGCATGAGTTCTTCTACCAAATGCTGTTAAGCGGCGACTTAGAGCAGTATTACCAGATCGACCCTAAGAACAGCTGGATGCTGGAGGCTGCCAAGAAAAATCTGCCAATCATATGCCCAGGTTGGGAAGACTCAACACTAGGTAACATCTATGCAGGTCACGTAATCAGCGGCGATATTAAGAATGTGCATACCATGAAGTCAGGCATTGAGTATATGATGTTCCTTGCTGACTATTATACTCAAACTGCCAGTGAAGAATCTACAATTGGTTTCTTCCAGATTGGTGGAGGTATAGCCGGTGACTTTCCTATATGCGTTGTGCCAATGCTGCACCAGGACCTACAGCGTACAGGTGTTCCGCTTTGGGGATATTTCGCGCAGATTTCAGATTCAACTACCAGCTATGGTTCTTATTCTGGTGCTGTGCCTAACGAGAAAATCACATGGGGTAAGCTAGGTAAGGATACTCCTAAATTTGTGATCGAATCGGATGCTACGATCGTGGCACCATTGATCTTTGCGATTGTACTTGATATGTAAGGAATCTTTCTTCCTTGATAATTGAAGCGGCTGCAGTTTATTACTGCAGCCGCTTTTACTTTATGGTTGTTTCATTAGGCTGGTACCATCATTCTTTCCTCTCGGTTCCAGTGGCGATGTTTCTTGATGGCTGCCATAAACATTTCGGCAAACTCATCGGCATCAGCATCATTACCAGCAGTTATTACACCTGTATCATCCTTAACAGATTGCGATGTTTTGTCGGCATAACGCACTCCGACAATGCCAGATTTTTCTAGCAGCCTAATTCCATCACCTGAAGTGGCTATAGTTTTGCAGTGCTTAAAGGCTTCATTTATGAAATGCAGCGCATCGCCTTCTTTCATAAGAATTTCTATACTTGCTTTGCCATCCGGTATGTAGAGTGCGTCATACATGATAGAGGCTGTTGTGATATGGCTTTTATCTACTTTTACCTCTTCACCATTGCTGGCCTTGCGCATCCCCAGAAACTTTGAAACAATTTTAACTTGTGCCCCCGCATCCATTAGCGCCTGCCTTACCTGAACCAACTCGTTACAGTCAAACCCATCCTCTAGCAGTATAGCAACTTGTCTCGTCTTAACGGTTTCGATCTTGTTGCGTTCCATACTAACTGACGGGGATTCTTTAACCGATTTCCCTTTTTTCATCATTTTAGAAGCCTCATTGTCTTTGTAGTTCCCGGTCAACTCTTGTTCAAAGTTTGTCGGCACTTCTACGCCTACTCCCTCGGCTACGCTTTTACCGAACTCTGGTGCTATCTTATGGAATTGGCCTACCATACACTCCCGCACTTCTTTAGACTGTACTTTGCCTAATTCAAAATGAGCGGCGGCTATGATATGCTTTTTCTCTGGTTCCGTCATGGAGTTCCAAAACATCGTGGCCTGGCTATAATGATCATTGAAGCTTGCACTTCGGGCGCGAACTTTATGGCCCTCTACCATCTCCATATGATGTACATACCCATTCATGTTTTCTGGTGCCATCATAGGGCAGCCACCTCCGAGGGAGTTAGGCCAGTAATTTACTTTGCCTTTGTTGATGGTTTGCCGCATAAAACCTGCTCCCTGTTGGTTGTGTACCGGACATACTGGCCTGTTTATTGGCAGTTCACCAAAATTAGAGCTATGGAAACGGTTTAGCTGGGTGTCGATATAGGAGAAGAGGCGACCCTGCAGCAGAGGGTCGTTTGTTACATCTATGCCTGGCACCAGGTTTCCGGGGTGGAAGGCTACTTGTTCTGTTTCTGCAAAGAAATTATCAGGGTTGCGGTTCAGCACCATCTTGCCAATTGGCTGCAGTGGCACCAGCTCTTCCGGAATAATCTTGGTAGGGTCCAGTAAGTCAAAATCAAACTTAAACTCGTCTTCTTCTTCCACAATCTGAACACTTAACTCAAACTCTGGATAATCACCTTTCTCAATGGCATCCCATAGATCTCGTCTTAACCAATCGGAGTCTTTGCCACCTAGCTTCTGTGCCTCATCCCACATCAAGGAATGTGCTCCCAGCAGCGAGCGCCAGTGGAGTTTTACAAAACGTGACTTGCCGGCTTCATTTATAAAACGGAAGGTGTGTACTCCAAAACCATCCATCATCCGGAAGCTTCGTGGTATAGCTCTGTCAGATAACACCCACATCAGCATGTGGTTTGTCTCTGGCATCAGCGAAGCAAAGTCCCAGAAAGTGTCATGTGCGGCTGAGGCTTGTGGTATTTCGTTGTCAGGATCTGGCTTGATGGCATGTACTAAGTCGGGAAATTTGATGGCATCCTGGATAAAGAATACCGGAATATTATTGCCTACTAAGTCGTAGTTGCCCTCTTCAGTATAGAACTTTGTAGCAAATCCTCGTACATCTCGCACTGTGTCCGCAGAACCCCTGGAGCCCACAACAGTAGAAAATCTTACAAACACAGGGGTTTTAGAATTAGGGTCTGTCAGAAATTTTGCCTTGGTATACTCTTTCATGGAGTCATTGTATGGCTGAAAGTAGCCATGTGCCCCTGAGCCTCTGGCATGAACCACACGTTCCGGAATAGACTCATGGTCCAGGTGTGTCATTTTTTCCCTGAAGTGAAAGTCTTCCATAATAGTTGGCCCACGTGAGCCTGCTTTGAGGGAGTCATCGGTGTGGTTAACCCTTACACCTTGATCAGTGGTCATGTACTGGTCCTTCGGGTCTTCCCTAAAAGATGCTAGCTGGTGGTTCTTCGTGTTCTGGTCAACTTTGCGTGAAGGATCGAACTGCTTTTCGTCCTTGTTTTCGTTTTCTTTCATAGTGGGTACTAATTAATAATGTATTACGGTGGTTTAGAGTGGGGAACAGAGACTTGATAGTAATGCACCTGTACCAACACTGTAAGTTTAGAGTAGAATGTGTGTCCTTTTGTGGTTACGTTAGTGACTTGCAAGGAGTTGAAGATTACCTTCTTTACTTTGTATTAAAACAGTATTAAAATAGAAGTATAAGAGGATAAGTCAAAAAATGAAGCTTTGCTGCAGGAGCAGTTTATTAGCTTGTACTTAAGAAAAAGCCAGATAGAAGACCTCAAACTGTTACTATATAATGCATTGCTTAGAATAAGCTACAGCTTTTATTTAGTTGATGAAAGTTGTTTTTGGCAGGTGTACTTTGGATTATAGGCATAATCCTTCAGTCGCTTTTTTTTGAGGTAAATTCCGTTAAAGTCAGAGGGGCTACAGTAAGAGTGCGTCTATAGACAAGCTAGTAGATTAACTCACGCCTCCCAAAGCGAAATTCTTCGTCTTTTAAGTAGTATTCGCCACACTTTTGAAGTATGGTTAGATTATCAAGAGTGATTTCCCAGTTAAAGTTGAACTGGCAAAGGAAGGAGAGGACAGGTCCGAGTATTGGAGGTGTTGTATCGCCGAGAGCAAGAGTAATATGGGGCAGCCACAGGTTTGTATTATAGTATACGCCCATTTCAGTGCTCATTTCAGAAACATCGCTGTGCAGCCGACCATGAAACTGGTTTAGAGGAGGCGTGCGCAATACTGGGATGTAGATGACGGGGTGCTCACCTGGAAAAATGCCTAGTCCTGTGGTGCGTATCTTGAAGTTCTGCGCTTCATAGCAGGTTAACTCCAGGTACTGCTTTAACTCTTCCATGTCAGGAATTTCAGCGGTAAGAAGTGTCAGGTGCGGGTATGGAGTGATTTTAACACCGTTCAATCCGAATTTATCTTCTAAGAGCTGAGTTAGCTCTGACACACGTTCGGAAGTCTGCTTGTCTAAAAGCGAGGTAATCGCGATCATATAGTAAAGCTTTCGGTACCAGTTTCTGCCGATGCAACTTATGCCCCGGCAATTGCATAAATTATCTAAACGGTATATTTGTCAATATTGTTTTACTCAATCAATAGCCAGTTGTTTCTACTGATTGAGTAAGGGTAGAATCTTCTGGAGAAACATTCTGCTGTATATTTGGCTATTCCATCTGGCTTATTGCATGACTATTGCCAAAAGCCTGTGTCTTATTATAGCTCATGTTAATTCTGGTGCTCAATTTAAGAAGATTTATACTTGTATTAAGGTGCACCATTTAAGGATAGCTGTTGTTTTTATCTCACAGGTAAAATTAAGTACCTTTGCCTCTTAAAGTATACCGAGTCGCATGATTTCTATCAACAACCTGAACTTTCATTTTGGCAGCCGTAGCATGTATGATGATGCTAACCTGCACATCAAACCTAAAGATAAAATTGGTCTTATAGGCCTTAATGGTACAGGTAAGTCTACACTGCTGCGCTTGATTGTGGGTGAGTATACACCAGACAGTGGAAGTATACAGATGAGTAAGGAGACAACTATTGGTTTCCTAAATCAGGATCTACTAAGCTACCAGACCCACGAAAGCATACTTTCTGTTGCCATGCAGGCCTTTAGCGAAGCTATAAGCTTGCAGGCTGAGATTGATAAGGTGCTGGTGGAGTTTGAAAATAACTTTCATGATGACCTAGTAGATAAGCTGGCGGCCTTGCAAGAGCGTTTTGAAGCATTGGGTGGCTATACAATGCAAGCCGAAGCAGAGGCGATTCTGGAAGGCTTGGGATTTACTACAGAGGAGCTTCAACAGCCGTTAGCTTCCTTCTCTGGTGGGTGGCGCATGCGTGTGATGCTCGCTAAGATTCTCTTACAGAAACCTTCGCTGCTTCTGCTCGACGAGCCTACCAACCACCTGGACTTACCTTCCATCAAATGGCTGGAGTCCTACCTGGAGCGCTATGAAGGTGCTGTAGTTATTGTATCGCACGACAGGGAGTTTTTAGATCGCACCACTAACATGACAGTGGAAGTGTCTGGTGCTAAACTGAATGTATATGCTGGTAATTATAGCTTCTATTTAGAGGAGAAGGCTATGCGTAACGAGATACAGAAAGGTGCTTATGAAAACCAGCAGGCGCAGATCCGACAGGCTGAGCGTTTTATTGAGCGCTTCAAAGCTAAGGCCACTAAAGCCAAGCAGGCACAAAGCCGCCAGAAGATGCTCGACCGCATGGAACGCATTGATGAAGTGGCACCAGAAGCCGCTAAGGTGAACTTTAGCTTTAAGTTTAATACACAGCCGGGTCGCCATATCTTACGACTTGAGCATATGAGCAAGGCCTATGGCGATAAGGTTATCTTTCGGGATACAAACGTGCATATTGAGCGTGGCGATAAGATTGCTCTGATTGGTGCAAATGGTAAGGGTAAGTCTACCTTACTGCGCATTATTGCCGGTTCAGAGCCTGTTAAGGGTAAGCGGGAGCTTGGGCATAACGTTATACTCTCATTCTATGCGCAGCACCAGCTTGAGTCGTTGAACGTGGAGAACGACATGCTGACAGAACTACAGCAGGCAGGATCCGGTAAGTCGGAAGTAGAGTTACGTTCATTACTAGGCTCTTTTCTCTTCACAGGCGATGAAGTATTCAAGAAGATTAAAGTGCTGTCTGGTGGGGAGAAGAGTCGTGTTGCCTTGGCTAAGACACTTATCTCAGAAGCAAACTTCCTGATGCTCGACGAGCCTACCAACCACCTGGATATGCAATCGGTGAATATCCTTATTCAGGCGCTTGAGCAGTATGAAGGTACTTTTGTAGTTATTTCTCACGACCGATACTTTGTGGAGAATGTAGCTACCAAGATTTGGTACATCGAAGACTATCAGTTGAAGGAGTACCCTGGTACCTATCATGAGTATGAAGCTTGGCAGGAGAAACGAGAGAAGGAAACAAAAAAAGAAATAGCTAATGCTCCTGCGGCTAAGGTAGAGAAGCAGTCTCGGGATAAAAGCGAATTTTCCCAGTTGACAAACCAGCTTAAACAAGTAAATAGGCAGGTGAATGAGGTGGAGAAAGAAGTACAGGTTCTGGAACAAAAGCTTGCGGCCCAGGAGAAGCACCTAGCAGACCCACAGGTATTCGGTGATATAGACAAGTTGCAGAAAGCAACCAAAGAGTTTGAAAGTATAAAAAATCAGCTGGATAAGAAGCAGGAAGAGTGGGAGAGCCTGATGATAGAAGCTGAAGAGCTTGAAACGAAGCTCGCTGATTAAGTAGCAATATCATTTTTAGTGTACAAAGGCAATGGTACCTGATAATAGCAGGTGCCGTTGCGGGAGTGTAATTTAAACTGTGTCATTTCCTTCTTTTCATTTACTGGCCCTGTTGGTGTACTGGTGTGAATCCCTACAGCAACAGGGCCATCTTTTGAAGTGCGTCTCACTTCAAGTCCAGCGGCATCCTGTCGCCGAACCAGGTCGAGAGCTGCTGGGCTGTCTGGCTCCAGTTGGCTAGCGGCATCACCCACTTTTTGCTGATGTTCTGATGGGATAAGTAAATCAGCTTCAGCAGGGCCATATCCGAGGGGAAGGCCCCCTTTGTCTTGGTCACCTTCCGCACCTGGCGGTGGAAGCCCTCAATGGTGTTGGTGCTATAGATCAGACGCCGGATCGGCTCGGTGTACTTAAAGTACGTGCTCAGCTTGTCCCAGTTCCGCTGCCAGCTCTCAATGACCCTCGGGTACTTCTTGCCCCACTTCTCCTCCAGCTCCAATAGTCGCAGTTCGGCCAGTTCTTTAGTCTCTGCCCGGTATACGGGCTTCAGGTCGCGCATGAACTCCTTCTGATCCTTAGAGCCCGCGTACTTGCTGCTGCTGCGGATTTGGCGGGCAATGCAACTCTGTACTTCAGCCTGAGGATAAACACTGCTGATGGCCTCGGCAAAGCCCTTGAGGTTGTCAATGCAGGCAATGAGCATGTCGGCTGCGCCTCGCTGCTGCAGGTCGGTGAGCACCGAGAGCCAGAAGGTGGCTCCCTTGCTTTCCGGTACGTACACGCCCAGCAGCTCTTTGTGACCTGGCGGTCAATGCGAGAGGATGTTGTGGACGGCTTTCGAGACGGTGCGCCCTTCCTGCCGCACCTTGTCGTGCATGGCATCCAGCCAGACAATGCAGTAGAGCGGGTCCAGCGCTCTGGCCTGCCACTCTTTTACCTGGGGCACGATCTTCTCCGTGAGGGCCGCCAGGGTGTCATGGGAGATGTCCATGTCATACATCTGCTTCAGGTGCGAAGAGATGTCCCGCAGGCTCATCCCCAGGCCGTACATGCTTGAGTATGCGGGGCTCCAGGTTCTCGGCCAGCACGGTTTCCCGCTTCTTGATGATCTGCGGCTCGAAGCTTGCCGTTGCGCCGGTTGCCCTTCGCTCGCTGCTCTTCCGACAGGTGCAGGGCCATCTCCGCATCCAGGGCGGCTTCTAAGAAGTGTTTTAATAGGGGCCAAGCGCGCCGTCTTTACCGAAGGTGGGTTTGCCGCTCCGGAACTCCTCCAGGAACTGGCGCTTGATCTTCTCCAGATCCAGCTCGTTTTTCTCTTCCATATTGACTGTGTTAAAGGTAATACTGCTAATCCTTTGACACAGTTTGTTTTACAGACTCGCCGTTGCTTTTTTGCTTTTCTTAAAGCTTATTTACTTTATTGCATCAATAGTTTCTCTGCTCTAAGATTTACAGTTTTTAACAATCAATGTGTTGATTGTTAAATTTTTTTCTGCAATTGCTTAATCTATGACTTAAGGTTTGTTCTTGTAGATGCATATACTTAGAGGGGGCAAAGTAATGGATGTGCCTCTTTCAGGTTCTTCAGGCAAAGTGACAGCCTCTGCTTTCTCCTCGATCCACTGTTCATCCTTGGAACTAAGTATAAGCTTATAGCTGCTATCAATATCTGGAAATTGGTACTGTAGTGTATGTTCGCTAAGGTTAAACAGGCAAAAGAGCTTTTGATTCTGCTGCTCACTCTGTCGCTTAAGTATGAAAGATTCTTTCCCCAGCGGTTCTGCCTGAATATTATCTTTATCAAAGTTCTGCAGTGCCGGTTCTGATTTGCGCAGGCTGATTAGTTTCTGATACCATCTTAGCAGTACCTGATGCTTTCCGCTGCTACGTTTCTGCCATTGGAGCTTAGATTTCTCAAAAGTTTTCTCATCCTGTGGGTTTGGTGGCTCGCCTTCCCACTTGTACCCTGAAAATTCCTCTTTACGACCTTTTTGTACGGCTTCGATTAATTCCTTGTCAGTATGGCTAACGAAGTATAAAAAAGGATTTTCTTCACCATACTCTTCGCCCATAAACAGCATCGGTATGTAAGGCGATAGCAGGAGTGCAGCAGCAGAAAGCTTCAAGCGCTCAAAGTCTACCAAAGTACTCATCCTTTCGCCATTGATGCGGTTGCCAATCTGATCGTGGTTTTGGGTGAAAGCCACAAAGCAATCACCCTTTACATGGCGCGAAGATGTACCAAAGGTCTTTTTCCTGAATTCAACATGCTCTCCAGTATGTACAAAGCCCTCTTTATAAGCTTTGGTTAGCTGCTCAATTTTGCCGAAATCCACGTAAAATTTCTGTCCTTTCCTGTCTAGCAGCACATAGAGGGCATGGTGGAAGTCGTCCAGCCACTGTGCATCAAATCCAAAGCCGCCGCTTTCTGCCTGTTGCACTACCCTGGGACTGTTCAGGTCACTTTCAGCAATCAGGTAAAAAGGTTTATCCATGCTTCCCACCTCCTGCCTGAATAGCTCCCATATGGATATTGCGCTCTGATCGAAGATGGTGTGAATAGCATCCAGGCGAAGTCCATCAACATGGTAGTGCTCCTGCCAAAACCTTGGGTTCTGAGAAATATAGTCTCGCACGCCGTCGCTATACTCGCCATCATAGTTAACGGCCTTTCCCCAGGGAGTTTTATACTTATCTGTAAAGTATGGCCCGTACTTTTCGAGATAATTGCCTTCTGGCCCCAAGTGATTGTACACTACGTCTAACAGTACGGCTATACCTGTGCTATGACAGGCATTGACTAGCTTCTTTAGTGCTGTAGGACCACCATAGGTATTTTGCACTGCATAAGGATATACACCATCATAGCCCCAGTTCCTGTTGCCGGGGAACTGCGCTACCGGCAATAACTCTATAGCGTTTACTCCGGTCTCTTTCAGCTCCTCCAAGCGCGGAATTATTGCTTCAAAGGTGCCTTCTGGTGTAAAGGTGCCGACATGCAGTTCATAAATTACCATTTCCGACAAGGGAATATTCTGCCAATTCCCGTCGGTCCATTCAAAACTTGAGTGGTCTACAACTTCTGATGGACCGTGTACACCCTCTGGTTGGTAACAGGATGCAGGATCGGGAAAGCCTTCTTTGCCAGTACCTGGGACAAAACGGTATCTGGCTCCTGGTTTTATGTCGGTAACTTCAACTGTAAAATACCACCAATCTTCCTGATGCATCTCTACTTCCTGCTCTTCGGGGTGCAGTAGGAGTAAAGAGACCTTTTCTTTCAGTGGAGCCCACACAGTAAAGCGGCAGCGTCCCGAACCTAAGTAGGCTGCTCCAATTGTCTTCATTGGGAGGTATATTTAAAGTATAACCTTTACAGAAAGCTTAGTCCAGTTCGATCAAAATACCCTCATCACCATAAAGGCTAATATTTGCTTCTATAGTTTTACCTTCGCGCTCAGGTGAGGTGGCCAGTACAATTGTCCCTTTGTACTCTTGCGTGTTAAGTCTGAAAATACATGGCTTATGGCTCAGGTTTAGCACCACCAAGTATTTTTTGCTTTCGGTTTTACGGATAAATGCTAAAAGTGACCCGTTGGTTACAACTGGCTCATAATCTCCTATGTGAAGCGCAGGTTCCTGCTTGCGAAGCTGTAATATTCGCCTGTAAAAGGAGAGCATAGAGTATGTGTCCTCTCTTTGCGCCTCCACATTTATCCGCTGGAAATTGTATGGCAGTGGAAGCCAGGGCTCGCCGGTTGTAAAGCCCGCATTGTTGCTGCTGTCCCACTGCATAGGCGTGCGCGCAGGATCACGGCTTAGGTCTTTGTCGGGCATATTCAGGCCTTGTGGGTCCTGTACTTTATCCGGTGGAATAGGCACATCTCGCATTCCAATTTCATCGCCATAGTATAAGGTAGGTGTGCCACGTAGGGTAAGGAGTAACATACCAGCCACCTTTGCTTGAGCTTGCCCTACACGGCTGGTAATACGTGGCTGGTCATGGTTTCCTATTACCCAGTTTGGCCATCCTCCCTCTGGCAGAGCACCTTCGTACTCGCTGATATGCGAACTTAGTTTGTGCGCGTCCCAGTCAAGTGTTATCAACGAGAAGTTAAAAGGCAAGTGTGCTCCTTTGTTGTTCGTGCCATAATAGATTATTAGGCGGTGCACAGGCAGATATATTTCACCGATCAAAACACGCGCTTTGTAGGCATCAGTCACTTTTCGCATCTTGGATACGATATCATGTATCTCTGGCTGGTCGGTAGAGTATGCAGGTATCAATTGTTCATAGGTAGCCTGGTGTGGCTTGTAATCGGGGTTAGAAGGGTTGTCTCGCAGCTTTTCATCCTTAATCATGTGCCACATTACGTCTACTCTAAAGCCGTCTACACCCTTGTCGAGCCAGAAGCGCATTACATCAAACATGGCTTGCTGTACCTCTGGGTTGCGCCAGTTCAGGTCGGGTTGCTCCTTTAAAAAGGCGTGGTAATAGTACTGCTGAGTTTTTTCATCCCATTCCCATCCGCTGCCGCCAAATACGCTCAGCCAATTAGTAGGCTCAGAGCCATCTTCCTTAGCATCATGCCAAATGTACCAGTCGCGCTTTGGGTTGTTTTTTGAAGAGCGGGACTCCAGGAACCACGGGTGCTGATCTGAGGTATGATTAGGAACCAGGTCTAGTATTAGCTTCATGTCACGCTTATGCACTTCCTGTATTAGTTGGTCAAAGTCATCAAGCGTTCCGAAGAGGGGATGGATATCACAGTAATCAGATATGTCGTAGCCGAAGTCTGCCATGGGAGAGGGATATATTGGGGATATCCATACAGCAGTGACACCAAGCCACTCCAGGTAGTCTAACCGGCTGATGATACCCTGCAAATCTCCAATGCCGTCTCCATTAGAATCCTGAAAGGAGCGGGGGTATATCTGATAAATTGTGCCTGACTGCCACCAAAGGTACTGCTGTTCTTGCTTCATAGTTCAAAGGTATATAGCTCGCATTTGTTTAGTTAGCTATCTACGCAAGCAGGCTTATGGAGATATCATTCTAGGAAATAAGCACACCGCTCAGGTTTCTGATGCTGCTTTATCTGATACAGTCAATTTTCTTCAAGTAGTAAGTTAACATAGGGTGCATCCGGATTGAGATGCAGTACCAACCTAAGAGAAGGTTTTAGTAAAGGTGGCAGTGCCGCCTGTAGTAGTAAGTAACACAGGTGAGTAGGATGGTTTTTGTGTGCAAGTGAAGAAATAACCAAAAATATTTTTATTGCAATTCTAAGGCTAATACTTCAGGCAAGCTCAAAAAAACAAGCATTTATTGTACTTTGTATTTTGTTGTTGTAATGTAGAAAAATACTTATTTGCATTGATTTATATCTTCATATATTTGCATTTACAAATAAGGCCCTCATTTATACCAAGGGCTCTTTTTTACTTCTTTTAAGTCAGAAATAACAGCTAAACACATAAACAACAAATTATTATTTTATGAAAACACTTTTACCAAAGCTTCTTCTTTTTGTACTGGCAGTAGTTGTTTTTTCATCTTGCCGGCAGACTTACTGTGCAGCATATGCCAGCCACAAAGATAAGCCATTGCATAAGGCAACTTTTCTGAAAGACCACGCTCGCAGATAGTAGCCAAAGCGAATAGGGTAGACGCGTTTTCCCTTGGGGGAGGGACTAACACACATAAAGAAGGAGCCGAACACTAGTGTTCGGCTCCTTCTTTATGCCCTTTGAAGAGAGTAAAGCTGCTAACTTACACGGGTGTTTGGAAGAACTTAGCTAAAGTCTTCTTTTGTAATATTAAGATTACTTTTGGGGGTGCCGCTTATACTTTTGTTTAACCTTGTTTCCTCAACCTGCTCTAAATGCCTTACAAGCTTCATTGTAAGGTTGATGATGTCTTTGTCTGGTTGGTAAACTTGTTCATCTGGTTCTTTGGAGCCTGTTGGTCTAATCTTATTGTGCAGCACCTTTAGGTAAGTAATATAGTTGTCTACTTTACTGCCTAGTAACTTGTAGAAGTCAGGGCTTTCTACGGCCTGGTCTAAGAACCCAACTTTTTGATTTTCTGCCATCCTGATTTCGTGGTATATCATTTGGGCAGCCTCTTCTTTAGATTGTGCTGTATGGTGTAGTCTTTCTAAAAACTGGTTGATTTCAAACTGCATATAGTATGGCTAAAGCTTCTGTCTGGAAGACACTATATACTACAAAAGAAATAATCCCTTTGTTCAACCAGCCTGTAAAAAGCTCGTTCGTGCTTGGTGGGACAGTATGACCAGCTGAACTTTCTAAGGCTATGAATGAAGAGGGTTGTTTGGTGTAACGTGGCTATAGAACTACTTTCTATCACAAATAGATAAGCATACATCGAGGGGCGAAATCAGAGGCTGGTGAGCTGTTCAAGAAACTGCTTTGCTATTAGGTGCAGCTTAGAAAGCAAAAAGGCTTGCAGATTTACATCTACAAGCCTTTTTCGTTAGTAGCGGGGAGCAGAATCGAACTGCCGACCTCAGGGTTATGAATCCTGCGCTCTAACCATCTGAGCTACCCCGCCGAATTGTGGTGCAAATATAGCTGAAAGGTTTTTGAATATGCAAGCATCTTGTCTAAAAAAAAATATTTTGTTTTTCAGATATACATACTTTGAAGAATTAATACTATACTTACTCAGACACTTACAATATCCCTATGACGAGAGAGACGAAGCTGAAATTTGTGCGCGAGTATCCAATAAACGCCTCCGCTAAGCTGCTTTACCCTTACCTGAGCACACCAGGTGGCCTTGCGCAATGGTTCTGCGACGATGCAAGAGTGGATGAGAGCAATATCTTCAACTTCATCTGGGATGGTCGTAACCACTACGCCGAGATGACAGGGCATCGCACCAACAGGTCTGTTCGCTTTCTTTTCCTGAACGAGAACAAAAAGCATACGCCTGACGGACCTTACATCGACTTCATAATCGAGTCCAGCGAGCTAACGCAGGAGCAGTTTCTGAAAGTGGTTGACTATTCTAACGAAGATGATGAGGAGGAATTGGAAGAACTGTGGGATAATTTGCTGCAAAATCTGCGGGAATTAGTAGGAGGGTAGCTAGTTTGCAGGAGTAAAGCGTATCTTTGCACGGTAATTGCTGACAATAGTCAGAGAAAGGCAGCAAATTATTTAGAGTAGCTGCCCACAGTTTTTGCGCATGAAGAAACTTGATAAGCTTATACTCCGGGCTTTTTTTGGTCCTTTCCTATTAACCTTTGCTGTGGTGGAGTTTATTCTGCTCACCCAGTATATGCTAAAGTACCTCGACGAACTGGTTGGTAAAGACCTGGGCGCAGAGGTGTTTGGCGAGTTGCTCTTCTATTTCAGTGTAAACATGGCACCGGTGGCCTTGCCATTGGCAGTGCTTTTGTCCTCCCTCATGACATTCGGTACGATGGGGGAGCACCACGAGCTGACGGCAATCAAAACTTCTGGTGTGGCTCTTACCCGCGTGCTGCGCCCCGTACTGATTGTGGTAACCTTTATTACGGTAGGTGCCTTCTTCTTCAACAACAAGGTGGTTCCAAAGGCTAATCTCAAGGCTTATAGCTTGCTGTGGGATATTCGTCAGAAAAAGCCTGCTATGAACTTTAAGGAAGGGGCGTTCTATAACGGCATCCCAGGCTATAGCATCAAAGTGAATAAAAAGATGAACGATGGGCAGACACTGCGTGAGGTGATGATCTATGACCACACGAAGGGCGGTAATAATACCACGGTTATCTTGGCCGATTCAGGTGAGATGTACATGGATTATAACGACAGCTATCTGGTCTTGGAGCTGTTTCGGGGTAATACTTATGTAGATCAGAATAACTCATCCTTCCGCAATTCCAATGAGCAGTTTGTTCGTCAGGAGTTTGACAAGAGTAAGCTGATGCTGAGCATGGCTTCTTTTAACTTCGACCGTACCCGTGAGGAACTCTTCTCCGACAACAAAATGATGAAGAATATCAAAGAGTTGAACGTAGTAACGGACTCTTTGCGTAGGCACAGCGAACGGGAGAAGAAGCTATATGCCCCTAATGTAGATCCTTTTTACATGTACTTTAAGGCCGATACCGGGCAGGTAAAGAACGGTATCCGTATGCATGAGAAAAAGGTGCAGCGCGAATTGCCTGAACTAACTTCAGAAACACTTGTGCTGGCTACAAATAAGGCCAGAAACATTAAAAGCTTTACTTCCAGTTATGTGGAGCGTGTACGCAATACTCTCCGTGAAGCGAATAACTATGAGGTGGAAATCTGGCGCAAGTATACACAGTCTGTTTCTATCATCATCATGTTCTTGATTGGCGCGCCGCTTGGAGCTATCATTAAAAAGGGTGGTCTTGGTGTGCCAGTGGTAATTTCCATTGTGTTTTTCATTACCATGTATGTGATGACCATACTTGGTGAGAAGTGGGCTCGTGAAGGGCTGGTGTCAGTCGGGGCAGGTATGTGGGCAGCTAACCTGATACTCTTGCCGATAGGTTTGTTCTTCCTGTACCAGGCAAGAAACGACTCTAGCCTGCTGGAGATGGACTTCTGGCGTAAGCTTATGGCACGCCTACGACGCAATAAACTGTGAAAACACTATATAAAGAATTACTAAAAGTTTTTTTTGTAAAAGTAAATTTTATAACTTTGTGGCTTGTATAGCAAGCTTTGCAAGATAAAACAGATTGATATTTTTACGCAATGAGATTAACCACTGAAGCGAAACAAGAGATTTTCGAAAAGCACGGTTTCAACAAGTCTAAGTCTGATACAGGTTCTCCTGAGGCTCAGATCGCTCTGTTCACGACACGTATCGCGGACCTGACCGAGCACCTGAAGATCCACAAGAAAGACTTTAGCACACGTCTTGGTCTTTTGAAACTTGTAGGTAAGAGAAGAAGACTTCTTAACTACCTCCTGAAGAACGATATTGAAAGATACAGAGCTATCATTAGCGAGCTGGGTATCCGTAAATAAGCTTATTGTGTTAGGGAATTCATTATAGGAATTCCCTAATCTTTTTTTTAAGCACCCCCTTTCCCTTCCTCTGAATTGCCAGTACCGACAGTGTTGCAATGGGTGATGCTGTCTTTTTTGATGATAATGATAATTGAAGATGTCCTACAACGCGATTAGTAAAACTATTTTTCTTCCGGACGGCCGGGAGATAACAATTGAAACTGGTAAATTAGCCAAGCAGGCAGACGGATCTGTAGTAGTGAAAATGGGTAACACCATGCTGCTTGCGGCTGTTGTTTCAAACAAAGAAGCCCGTGAAGGGGTTGACTTTTTGCCACTCTCAGTAGACTACCAGGAGAAGTTTGCTTCTTCAGGTAAGATCCCGGGAGGTTTCCTTAGAAGAGAAGCAAGACTTTCTGACTATGAAGTATTGGTTTCGCGCCTGGTAGACCGTGTACTGCGCCCGCTGTTCCCGGATGATTACCACGCAGAAACTCAAATGACAATACATCTGATCTCTGCTGATACAGAGATCATGCCGGACGCACTGGCTGCTTTAGCTGCTTCTGCTGCACTGGCTGTTTCTGATATTCCTTTTAACGGTCCTATCTCTGAGGTTCGTGTAGCTCGCATTGATGGCCAGTTGGTAATCAACCCAAGCGTAACGGACCTGCAGCGCGCTGACATCGACCTAATGGTTGGTGCCTCTATTGATAGCGTGGTGATGGTTGAAGGTGAAATGAATGAGGTTTCTGAAGCAGAAATGCTGGAAGCTATTCAGTTCGCTCATGATGCTATTAAGTCACATTGCCAGGCGCAGCTGGATCTTGCCGAAATGGTAGGTTCTACTGTTAAGCGTGAGTATGTGCACGAAACACATGATGAGGAACTGCGCAAGCGCGTTTATGATGCTACTTATGAGAAAGCTTATGCTGTAGCTAGACGTGGAAGCGCGAACAAAGCTGAGCGTAAAGAAGGCTTTGCATCAGTTCTTGAGGAGTTCATTGCATCTCTGGGAGAGGAGCATGGCTACGATGAGTCACTGATCAAAACTTACTACCACGATGTAGAGAAAGAGGCCGTGCGTAACATGATTCTTGATGAGCGTGTGCGCCTGGATGGCCGTAAGCTGGATGAGATCCGCCCAATCTGGTCTGAAATCAACTACCTGCCAGCAACACACGGATCAGCTATCTTTACCCGTGGTGAAACACAGTCTTTGACAACTGTAACCTTAGGTACTAAGCTTGACGAGCAAATGATCGACAGCGCGATGGTATCTGGTACAAATAAATTCCTGCTGCACTACAACTTCCCGGCTTTCTCAACTGGCGAGGTAAGACCAAACAGAGGTCCAGGCCGTCGTGAGATTGGTCATGGTAACCTGGCACTGCGTGCCCTGAAAAAAGTGCTTCCACCAGAGTCTGAGAATCCGTACACTATCCGAATTGTTTCTGACATTCTGGAGTCTAACGGTTCTTCTTCTATGGCTACAGTATGTGCTGGTAGCTTGGCCCTGATGGATGCCGGTGTTCCTGTTAAAGGTGCTGTTTCTGGTATTGCAATGGGTCTTATCACAAACAAAGAGACTGGTAAGTTTGCTGTTCTATCTGACATCTTGGGTGATGAAGACCACCTAGGAGATATGGACTTCAAAGTTGCAGGAACAAAAGAGGGTATCACTGCTTGCCAGATGGATATCAAAATTCAAGGCTTATCACATGAGGTAATGACACAGGCGCTGCAGCAGGCAAATGCTGGTCGTCTGCACATTCTCAACGAGATGGCTAAAACAATTGAATCTCCTAACCCTGATTACAAGCCACATACTCCGCGTTCATTCAACATGGTGATTGATAAAGAGTTTATCGGTGCTGTGATTGGACCAGGTGGTAAAGTGATCCAGCAGATCCAGAAAGATACTGGTGCTACGATCATCATCGAAGAGAAGAACGAGAAAGGTCACGTGAACATTTTTGCCAGCAACCAAGAGTCTATGGACACTGCTGTTGCCAAAATACGTGGTATCGCAGCTCAGCCTGAAGTTGGCGAAACATACATCGGTAAAGTTAAGTCTATCCAGCCTTACGGTGCCTTTGTAGAGTTCATGCCTGGTAAAGATGGTTTGCTACATATCTCTGAGATCAAGCACGAGCGCCTTGAAACCATGGACGGCGTGCTGGAAATAGGCGAGGAGGTAAAAGTGAAACTTATCGATGTTGACAAGAAGACTGGTAAGTTCAAGCTCTCTCGTAAGGCTATCCTTCCGAAGCCAGGTGCTGAGGAGAACAAATAACACCTGACATAGTATAACTCTTGGTGCCTGGCTGCAGTGGCTCGATAGGCACCAAGAGTTTTTATTCTCAATCGCCGAAGACTGCATCTTGATTTTATTCTTAAGATGTAAGAACTTTGCGCGATTTTCTGATGTTAAGTCACCGAGCCAAAACCTAAGTTTTTACATTTTTTTGAATAACACATACTCTGATGAGACAACTCAAGATAAGCAAACAGATAACGAACCGCGAAAGCCAGTCACTGGACAAATACTTGCAGGAGATTGGTAAAGTTGATTTGCTTACTCCGGACGAAGAGGTGTCGCTGGCACAGAGAATTAAAGAAGGAGATCAGTTTGCGCTTGAGAAGTTAACTAAAGCCAACTTGCGATTTGTGGTATCGGTGGCAAAGCAGTATCAGAACCAGGGCCTTTCACTAGGCGACCTTATCAACGAAGGTAACCTCGGTCTGATTAAAGCCGCTAAGCGATTCGACGAAACAAGAGGTTTCAAATTCATTTCTTACGCTGTATGGTGGATCCGTCAGTCAATTCTTCAGGCACTTGCCGAGCAGTCTCGTATTGTTCGTCTGCCCCTGAACCGTGTCGGGTCACTTAACAAAATCTCTAAATCATTCTCAGAGCTTGAGCAAAAGTTTGAGCGTGAGCCATCGCCTGAAGAAATAGCCGAAGTGTTGGAACTGACTACTGCAGAGGTAGTAGACACTTTGAAAATTTCTGGCCGCCACGTGTCTGTGGATGCACCTTTTGTACAGGGTGAAGAAAACCGTTTGCTGGACGTGTTAGAGAATGAAGACGAGGAGTCTCCAGACATGGGCCTGATGAACGACTCACTTCGTAAAGAGGTACAGCGTGCCCTTTCTACTCTGACTAAACGCGAGGCTGACGTTATTACTTTGTACTTCGGGCTTAACGGTGAACACTCTCTTACACTAGAGGAGATTGGTGAGAAGTTTAACCTGACACGCGAGCGTGTGCGTCAGATTAAGGAGAAAGCTATCCGTAGACTTCGCCATACTTCCAGAAGCAAAGCATTGAAGCCGTACCTAGGCTAATTGCATTAAAAAATCTTGAAAAGCCCTGGCCAAAAGCCAGGGCTTTTTGTTTTATACATAACAGAATATAGGCTTTTTGCCTGACCGGATGCAGGCTAAGGCACAGAAATTTTGTATACTTGCAACCTAATTTCTTTTAGACCAAAGACAGTAATGGAAATAGAAAAAGTAAAATGCCTTATCATTGGCTCAGGGCCTGCTGGTTATACTGCAGCAATCTATGCCTCTAGAGCAGGACTTAACCCAGTTCTTTACCAAGGGTTACAACCAGGAGGCCAGCTTACCATCACCAACGACGTAGAGAACTACCCAGGTTACCCTGAGGGAGTTATGGGACCGCAGATGATGGAAGACTTCAAGAAACAAGCTGAGCGTTTTGGTACGGACGTACGCTATGGTATAGCTACTACCGTGGATTTTTCCTCTCAACCACATAAGGTTGTTATCGACGACCAAAAAACAATAGAAGCTGACGCCGTAATCATATCTACAGGAGCATCAGCTAAATGGCTAGGCCTGGAATCAGAAGCTCGTTTGAATGGTAATGGGGTTTCTGCCTGTGCCGTGTGCGATGGCTTCTTTTACCGTGGACAGGATGTAGTGATAGTTGGCGCTGGTGATACTGCTGCTGAGGAAGCAACTTACCTTTCTAACCTCTGCAAGAAAGTATATATGCTGGTACGCCGCGAAGAAATGCGTGCTTCTACAATCATGCAGGAGCGTGTAAAGAAAACTCCTAATATTGAGATTCTGTGGAACACAGTTACAGATGAGATTTTAGGTAAAGACGCTGTTGAAGCTGTGCGTGTGAAGAATGTGGTGACTAATGAAACGCGCGAGCTACCAGTGCAGGGATTCTTCGTTGCTATCGGTCACGAGCCTAACTCAGGGATTTTCAAAGATTATTTGAACCTGGATGAAAATGGCTACATAAGAACCATTCCGGGTACTGCCAAAACGAACATCGATGGCGTATTTGCTTGTGGTGATGTGCAGGACTTCACTTACCGCCAAGCTGTTACGGCTGCTGGTTCCGGATGTATGGCTGCGCTTGACGCAGAGCGCTATTTGGCCGCAAAGGGTTTGCACTAAAATATGATACCTGAACTGCACTAGCGTTCATCTTTTCTTGTGTTAAGTGGCCCTAGGTGTACCACAATAAAATGGCTGAGCTGCAGTTTTATTTAGCGAAAGATGTGTTGCGGAGTGGCAGCACAGCCAACCTTTTGATGCAAATGCTGAAAATAAAAGCACCCTTAATTTTTGTACTGTTTGCAATAAGTATGCTGTGCAGTACCGGGAGCGCCCGAGCGCAGGGTAAAGTTAAAGATCTGTTCAAGGTAAAGACTCCGAAGATAGATTATGTACGTCCTGATACTACCATCCTTATCAAATATGAGGACTTTCCTGATGAGGACTCTGATGCAGATCAGTCGATCTATTTCAATCCGAAGAAGGAGCTCTCTATAGTTAGTGAGGATACTACTGAACTAGATCTGGGCGAGCAGCATATCGTGGAGATGTCGGAGGAGGTATTGGTTGATTCTACCTGGATCAGGATTGCCGGATACTATGCTATCTGGGACACCAGAAATATCAACCCATATCGTATGGATGCCCGGCAGTTGAAGGATACTGTAGACATCAAGCTGTATGATCCTGCTAACAACAGGGAGTATAAGATGCCACTTGATAAAACACCTATCACAAGTCATTTTGGTGCACGTGGAGGCCGCTGGCACTATGGTACTGATATAGATCTTGATACAGGGGATTCTATTTATGCTGCTTTTGATGGAGTGGTAAGAATCAATAAGTGGGATGGTGGCGGCTACGGCAATTATATTGTGGTGCGCCACTATAACGGTCTTGAGACACTTTACGGGCACATGAGTAAAGCCATCTCACAACCAGGAGACTTTGTAAAGGCTGGTGAAGTGATAGGCTTGGGTGGAAGTACCGGGCGTAGCTCCGGACCACACCTACACTATGAGGTGCGTTATCAGGGAAATCCTATGGACCCGGAAAATATATATGACTTCCCGGATTACCTGCTTAAAGGAGAAAGCTATCAAATCACTTCCGCAGTATTTAACTATGCTAACAGAGCGAGAAGTGGAACCAGCAGTGCAGGTCGCAGGGCAGCATATCATAAGGTACGTAGTGGCGATACGCTTTCAGGCATCGCTAAAAGGTATGGGGTGTCTGTAAGCCAGCTCACAAAGCTGAACGGCATCACTACCCGTACTACGCTTCGTGTTGGGCGATCGCTGCGTATTAGATAACAACTAAAGAAGAATGAAATTAGATATACTTGCTTTTGCCTCACACCCCGATGATATAGAACTTGGCTGTGCGGGAACATTAATTTCTCATGTTGATGCCGGATATAAAGTCGGTATTGTAGACCTGACAGTTGGGGAGCTTGGAACGCGTGGTACTCCTGAGGTACGGTTACAGGAAGCAGCCGATGCTGCTAAAGTAATGGGCATCAGTGTACGGGATAACTTAGGAATGGCTGACGGTTTCTTCCAGAATGACCGCGAGCACCAACTTAAAGTTATAGAGGTACTGCGGAAGTATAGACCAGAAATTGTAATTGCCAATGCTATACATGATCGTCACCCTGATCATGGCAGAGGTTCTGCTTTGCTAACTGAGTCTTGTTTCAAGTCAGGTTTGAAGATGATCAAAACACAGAACGAGGCAGGAGAGGAGCAGGAAGCATGGCGACCAAAGGTGGTTTATCATTACATTCAGGATCGCCTTATTACGCCAGACTTTGTTGTGGATGTAACGCCATACTGGGAAAAGAAGATGGATGCTATTCGTGCCTTCAAGTCCCAGTTCTTCAACCCTGATGACACTTCTCCTAACACCTATATCTCGTCTCCAGAGTTTTTAGACTTTGTGGAGTCAAGAGCAAAGGAGCTAGGCCATGCAATTGGAGTAACCTACGGGGAAGGCTTTACGAAAGAACGCTTCATTGGCGTAAAGAACATGTTTGACCTAATTTAAGAGACAATATGCTCAAGCGTTTCATCACTTTAATGTGAAACGTACATAAACAAAAATCCCTGTGCTATCTCTTATAGCACAGGGATTTTTGTTTCAGCAGCAAAGGCTTGTCTTACAGTTTTATACTCCGATCATATAGAGTCAACATGCCAGGTACTTTAAACAAAATAACAAGTAGGCTGGTTGTGGTGTACTTAAGAGTTAATTAAAGTGTGCCTTTATGAATAATAAAACTATTTTGCTGGCTAGCCGACCCATGGGTATGCCTACTAGTGAGAACTTCAAGTTCGAAGAGCGTGATGTGCCAACATTGCAGGAGGGGAAAGTACTGCTGAAAGCCCTGTTTGTTTCCGTTGATCCCTATATGCGTGGACGTATGAGTGATGCGGAATCTTATGTAGCCCCTTATACAGTAGGAGAGCCTATAGTGGGTGGCGTGGTAGCAGAAGTAATTGAAAGTAAGATTCCGGAGCTGCCAAAAGGAACAGTGGTGCAAGGAGCCTTGCCATGGCAACAGTTTTCTGTACATGCTGGTGAGGGACTAATCCCAATAGATCCTAATCTGGCACCCCTCAGCTATCATTTGGGCATTTTAGGTATGCCTGGTCTAACAGCATATTTTGGTCTGCTCTACATTGGTGATCCAAAGCCGGGTGAGACAGTAGTAGTTTCAGGGGCAGCAGGTGCTGTTGGTACAGTAGTAGGTCAAATTGCAAAGCTGAAAGGTTGCCGCGTAGTTGGGGTAGCAGGTTCAGAAGATAAAATCGCTTATCTAAAGGATGAGTTAGGTTTTGATGAAGCGATCAACTACAAAACAACCGGTAGTATAAAAGAGGCCATCAGCAATGCTTGTCCTGATGGGATAGATGTTTACTTCGACAACGTTGGCGGAGAGATATCAGACGCTGTTTACCTCCGTTTAAACAACTTTGCCCGTATTGCTGTCTGCGGTCAGATTGCGTATTATAACAGCACTACTGTGCCCACTGGCATGCGTGTAGAACCAATCTTGCTTAAAAAGAGCGCCTTAATGAAAGGGTTCATAGTCAGAGATTATGCAAAGGACTTTGCTGTAGCAGCAAAAGACTTGTCTGCGTGGGTTAAAGAAGGGAAGCTAAAGTACCAGGAAACTATAACAGAAGGCTTCGAAAATATACCGGAGGCATTTCTGGGCCTTTTCAGTGGGCAGAACACAGGCAAACAGTTAGTAAAAGTAGCAGAGCGGGAGGTTTAATATAAGCGGTTTTGCAAGATGCTTATACCTCAGGTAATACCTCTTGTGAAAGACTATAAGCTGACTTCTACCGAATTTTAAGAATATAATAGATTAACCTATATGAACAATTTCACCTTTTATAACCCAGTAAAGATACTTTTCGGCAAAGGGCAGATCAGTGCCATAGCACAGGAAATACCTGCTGGATCACGTGTCATGATAACCTATGGTGGTGGCAGCATCAAGAAGAACGGAGTCTATGACCAGGTAATGGAGGCTTTAAGGGATTATGAGGTACTTGAATTTCAAGGTATTGAACCTAATCCTCATTACGAAACATTAATGCAAGCCGTAGATATAGCAAAAAGAAAGCAGGTTGATTTCTTTTTGGCAGTTGGTGGAGGCTCTGTTATTGATGGTACTAAGTTCATTGTTGCTGCTGTAGAGTATGAGGGGGCAGATCCGTGGAATATTCTGGCAAAGCGTGAGCGTGTAACAAAGGCAGCTCCTTTTGGTGCAGTACTTACCCTGCCTGCCACAGGATCTGAGATGAATTCAGGAGCCGTCGTGACACGTGTATCCACAAAAGAGAAGTTATCATTCGGAAGCCCTTTTACATTTCCGAAGTTCTCTGTGCTGGATCCTGAGACCACTTTTACACTCCCAAAGCGACAGATCAGCAATGGCGTTGTAGATGCTTTTTCGCATGTGCTGGAGCAGTATCTGACTTATCCTGTTAACTCACCTCTTCAGGACCGTATGGCCGAAGCTGTTCTCTTAACACTGAAAGAGGAGGGGCCAAAGGCTGTGCAGAATCCTCAAGACTATAATACTATGGCCAACTTTATGTGGGCCGCTACTATGGCGCTAAACGGTGTTATACGTGTAGGTGTGCCTACTGACTGGGCGACACATTATATTGCTCATGAACTTACTGCTCTGCATGGTATTGATCATGCAAGAACATTGGCTGTTGTTTTCCCAGCTCTGTTACGCTACAAGAGTGAGGACAAAAAAGAGAAGCTACTGCAGTATGGAGAAAGAGTATGGGGCGTTGATAGGGGTACAGAAGATGAGCGCATTGAGGCAACTATACAAGCTACAATTGCCTTCTTTGAATCGCTGGAGGTACAGACAAAACTACGTAATTATGAAGTTGGCCAAGATACAATTGACACCATCATCCGTCGCTTCGAAGAGCGCGGAGTGAAGGATCTAGGTGAGCGCGCTGACATACAAATTGAAGATGTAAAGCAGATCTTGATGTTGAGCCTATAGTTCCTCAACTATCTATTCATCATAAAAGAACAGCCGGGGCTAAAACTCCGGCTGCTTTTTGCTTATAATCTGTTTATCAATAAAGCATACTCTTTAGAAGGTAATTGTACTACTTTTGACTGTTGTCAAGCAATATTCGGAACAGTATCGAAAAAGTGCATCTTCAATTATATTAAATTATGAAGATACACTCTTCTGTGTGGTTTATAAGAGAAGCAATACAAGCAACAGTTTAAATCAAGTCTTCTTATGGCTTTTGAACACTAGAAGCAAGTAGCAATCTTAGCTCATTATAAGTCTTTTATCACTTGATAATTGTCTTTTGCTATCCTTTTATAATCAAATATCGGTATTTATTATCTTTGATATAATTGTACTAAATAATCAACACATATTTGTTATAGTCGTTAAAGAAATTGGCTGCTTTTAAGCAGTTATAGCTTATTGTTTAACTAACTTCTTTTTTGCTATGAACAAACTGATGATGAAAGGAAAGATGTTGCTACTTATTATGATGTCATTGATAGTAGCGACATCGTGTGATGATGACGATGATGACATTGATCTAGATCAACTAACAGAGGAGAGCTTTGTGCAACAAGCAGGTATCAACAACCTGTTTGAAATTAGAACAAGCGAAGTAACTGTAGACGATGCAGAGACAGCTGAAGTTCGCCAATTTGCGGAGCAAATGATAGCAGATCATACAGCCGCCACAAACGAATTGAAAGCTCTTGCTGATGCTAAAGGCTTGACCGTGCCGACATCACTTCCACAAGACAGACAAGCAATAGTGCAGAGATTAGAAGGTAAGGAAGGCGTGCCTCTTGATCAAGACTATATGGATGTTCAGGTTCAGTCGCATATAGAGTCAGTTGCACTTTTTGAGCAGGCTGCAGATGAGCTGGATGATGAAGAATTAAGAAACTTTGCCGAACAAACTCTTCCGTTACTCGAGGCGCACCTTGAAATGGCACGTGAAATAGAAGAAATGACGAACGAGCTGGAGTAAAACAACTTAAAATTGACACTCCCACGCCTAAAGGCAGTAGGATTCTTGGGCTACCGAACCATTGTCCTTGTATATCTCCCAAGCTGAAACGGTCTGCCCGACCGCCTTATTTCTTATATTACTAGCTGCGTTCACATCCCTGTCCAGGACGTGTCCGTTAACACAGGTCCAATACCTGTCTGATAGCTGCAGGTCGGTGTTGCGCCAACCACAAACCCAGCAGTCCTGGGAGGTATGGTTGGGGGCTACTTTATGAAACTCCCGACCATACCACCTGGACTTGTAGGCTAACATCTGCACGAACTGATACCATCCAGCGTCCGATATTGATTTGGCTAACTTGTGGTTCTTGAGCATATGCTGCACTTGCAGGTTCTCAACTACAATCGCTTGGTTCTCGCGAATGAGTTGCGTGGTCAGCTGGTGGTGGAAGTCCTTGCGGGTGTTGCTCACTTTCAGGTGCAGCCTGGCCAGCTTTGCGACAGCCTTGCGCCTGTTGCTGCCACCTTTCTTCTTCCTCGATACAGCACGTTGCGCTCTCCTTAACTGGTGCTGGTAGCGATACAGGTGCCTGGGATTATCCACCACCTGACCGTCTGAGGTGACCACAAAGGACTTGATACCCATGTCCAGCCCCAACACGTTTGTCACTGGTGGAAGCGGTGCTATCTCCACCTCACAGCACAGGGCCACATGCCACCCATCAGCTTCCCTGACCACGCTGGCTGTCCTGATAACCCCCTGCACATCCTGTGACTTGCGGTACTTGACTTTGCCGATTTTCGGTAGCTGGACTGTACAGGTATTCTCGTGCAGCTTCACCCCCTGCTTGTAGGTGAAGGAGCGATACTGGCCTCGCCTGGCGAACCTGGGGAATCCCTTGCCCTGCTTGAAGAAACCATCGTAGGACCTGAACAATCTATCTGTCACCTCCTGTAAAGTTTGTGAGTGTACGCACCCGATCCATTCCACGTCCCTGGCGATAGCAGAGAGCTCTTGCTGCATCTGGTTCTTGCCGATGGAAAGCCGGTGGTTTGTGTACAACTGCTTCTTATAGTCCAGGCAGAGGTTGTAGACATACCGGCACGAGCCAAGCCACTGTGCGAAAGCCTGAGCTTGCGCCCTGGTGGGTTTGAGTCGGAAGCGGTATGTCTTGATCTGGTTCACGGCTGCTTTTGGCGCCTTGCCCGGTGCAGGGCATGTTTGCTGCAGCAAAGGTAACAGCCGGCAAGTGCAGGCGGTAGAACATAGGGTAAAATCGAACCCAGCAAAAGTGAAGGGATGCTGCACCACATCGAGTGGTTCAAAAAGAAAACCAAATTCATCCCTTGGCTAAAGCCCCAAGTGTTAGGGCTTTCTTTGGCATTTTCTCGTAAATAAATTCTTGGCACCCGTATGAATAGGTACGGGTGCTTTTTTATGAGTTATTTTGTTCGATAGCCTTTGTATCTAAAATACCACCGAAGATAATCTTCACCAAACCGTCGAAAACAGCTCCAGGCGTTTTGGGCATATCCTGCAGTAGCTCTGCTGGCACTTGCTCGGTGAAGTCAGGGTTCAGGATAGTCTCTAAGGCGCTGGCATAAAGTAACACAGCCATAGTGCGGCTAATATCTGTGCGTACATAGCCCTTTCTGTAGCCTTCATCTAAGAGGGTGGTAAAGCGAAGGAAAGCCGCATCTGCCTTATATTTTTGTAATTGCTGCCAGGCAGAAGGAGCATTTTTCTTTATGTCCAGCACGAATCCCGGGTTTATGTCATGGAGTTTAGTAGCTACATAACTGAAAATATGACTGATCTTTTCAGGAAAGGGCATTTGCTCATTGGCTAAAGTATGCTCCACCTCGTGCTGTATATCCTGACCATGCTGCTTGATAATCACATTCAGAATATCCTCCTTGCCAGAAAAATATTGGTACAGCGTCTTTTTGCTCATGCCAAGCCTTTTTGCCAGGTCGGCCATAAGCACCTTGCTGTAGCCATGAGTAAAGAACATAACTTTTGCTTCGGCTATGATTCTGTCGCGGGGATTATCAGGATTTACCATAGGGAGTAAGCTTTTAGGGGAAATTTTACTGGCAGTGTCTTTCATGCCTTTTGAGAGCATTGAGTAATACTACTGTCGCAAATATATATATTAACTTATTAAACTAGTGGTTTTACACACAAGTTATACCACCTGGCTTAGTTGCTTCTGCCACAAAAGCTAATTTGCCGTAATTCAAAAATAAATGTACCTGTTGCACTAATTCCCTTATACATATGTTCTGCATGCAGCGCAAACTTTAGCAGGCCTGCTTTTGCAATACACCTACTTGGATTAAATTAGGTGAAGCAGAAAGAGATACTGAAATTTATCCTGTTGAAGAATAGATCATAAAATTCATATATATCTGAAAGCTAATTTATAAGGATTCTTTTTCAAGGAAATTTTATTAAATGTAATTTGTATTTTCAGCAGTAGTCTTCTAACTTGCGTCAAGCAATCCAGGATAAGACAACTGGGAAATGCTACATAAACAGACGACAGTTAGTTAAAACATTTAAAATAATGCTGAACAAAGTACAGATGCTTACTACTTGTGCAGCCTTCAGCCTTTATAAGACAATCTAACTTTTAGCCAATGCTAGACATTATCAACTTAATTGCATTCTCCGGTATTTTTAATGTATTGTTCTTTTGGTATGCATCTACCAAAATGAGCTCAAAGCCGGATCCAATTAAAACTTTGATTGTATCGTTTGTTTTCTCAATACCGCTTAGCTTCTTATTGATTGGTGTTTATACAACTATGCTAATTTACGCGGTTAAGAACGGAGCCAGCGAAGATGCCATGTGGGAATACATGGAGCAAGAGGAACTACAATAGCTTGAATTACTTTATTAATATACTTCTGAAACAAGAAAGCCACCCATGCAGGTGGCTTTCTTGTTTCAGGTAATTTATTTTGCTAGTAGCCTAACCCTAGTGGCTGCCTGCGCTGCTTCCAATATCAGAGCCGCCGTCCTGAACATCGGCGCTACCTCGGCTACCACTTTTTTGAGAAGGAGCCCCACCAAACTCTCCCCTAAGCACATCGTCATTGTCTACTTTTTTGCGCTCACCAGTAGGGTTGATGTGAGGTACTTTGTTTCCCTCATTGATGGTTTTGTTTAGATCTTCGTTCTTGAGCTTGTCTTTATTTCTATCGTTGGTGTTCATAATTATTAGTTTTAAAAGTTATTATACTTCTTAGGGTGTCCGCGTATAGCCTTAACCTATGGCTTAGTAGCGGTCATCCTTGTTATTTCTGTTTCTTTCATTCTGCTCCGGATGCCGACTGGTATAATTGCCATGGTAGCTATGTCTGCGTCCTGTCAATGGGTCATAATGTCTGTTCCAATCTCTGTCGTAGTTGCTGGACCCATCATATCCAAAGCTAAGGGAACCTGCCTGGTTGCCATAGTTTGCGCCGCCGCCTTGTCCGTAATAATCAGGACCGTAATCTGGATTAAAGTTACCTGAAGCGCTATATCCGTCGCGGTCACTTATGCGATCGTGTACACTGCGATGTTGTTGATTTGAATCACCGCCAAATCGGGTGCCATAACCACCAGTTGAACGATAATGCTCATCCCTGTTGTTAGAATCGCGGTACCGGCTGTTCATGTTATAGTTATCATGGTCGTAACCACGGTTGCGGTCGTTGCCGCGGCTATAGCTGTTGTAATCCTGGTTATAGTTGCGGTTGTAGTCGTTGTTATAGTTTTGATTATAGTCATTGCCTCTGCGGCGATTTTGATCACGGCTATCGAAACCATCCCAGGTAGACTCATTTCTGTGGTCGCTGGTAGTGTCTAAGCGGTAAGCGCCACGGTAACTATCCTCATCTGTCCTTTGCCGGTTATCGTAGCGATCCCTGTTATCTCTATCATCGTCTCGATTCCAATAGTTTCCTTCCATAATTAATAGCGTTTTGGTTGAATTGTATACTTTTTAACGCATGTCATGCCCTGAGGTTTAGGACATGCTTAACCTATTGGCAGGTCAATACCGTAATAACATATAGAAGTAATTTCATACTGTTAAACCTATTCAAGCTATGAGAGACGAGAGAAGAGATAATTACAGAGACAGAGATAGAGATAACTACCATACCGATCCGGATGCTCGCTGGCTGCATGGGCACCACCATGGGCAAAACTCAGACCGCGGAAATTTCACTGTAGATACCCATTTTAACCGTGGCTATGGTACTAATAGAGCTAGCCAGTATGGCGATCCTACAAGTTTTAATAGTAACGCCGATCAGTGGCAGATGTATCCACAGGGGCGTTTCCAGTCTGGTGGCGCCCAATATAGTGGCAAGGACTATACACGCAACAACAACAGCGACAATCCATATGGTATGACTTACGTGCCGAACGATGACCATAATTCCGGCCGACATTATGATCCACAAGCAGATTATTCAGATAGAGATTATGATGATCTGAGTAGAAGAGGTCAGTCAGACTACCGCTATGGCTTAGCGGACGAGCGGTTCGGCCATGATGTGCGCAGAGGAGACAATGAAGGCAATTGGGCCCGCGGATCACGTGGGGATGATGAATCGTATCGTCGCTATGAGCATCGCAACCGCATGTATGATAATGACTATAGTACAGGCTTTGCCGGCCGTAACTATGCTCGCGGTGAGCAACACTACCGTGAAGGACAGCACTATAGCGATATGGACACTTGGCAGGGGCAAAGCGACCAGAACTACGAGCGCTATATGCGAGACCGTGACAGACGCTAAAGCAGAATATTAGATTATGTAACTAATAGCGGCAGTGGGCTCATGCCCGCAGCCGCTCATACTTTTTAACTATGAGAAACGACAGAGATAATATGCATTACGGCGACTTTAGCCGACAGTACAGGCAGGAAGGCCATGATAATCACAACCATTGGCGCTTCCATGGTCGTGAACATGCCCACCTTGGTGATACCCGAAACGAGCCCGGAGAACGTTATCGCATTCAACACAGCGATGACTATGGTCGTAGGGGAGGCCCAGCAGGCACACGTGAAGACGCCTATAACGAAACTTATGGCATCTCTAACTATACGGACAATCCACGGTCAGTCGACTATGGCTTACCTAGAGGTGCAGAAAATGATTTAGATTATGTAGGTAACTTCCCTTACAACGAGGGTCCTTATGCTGGACGCCCGCGCCATTACGCTTACAACATGGGCTACAACCCTAATTACGATAATCCCGAGGAAGGTGACATGTACCGCGATTTTGATAGCCGGGGCAACCATGGTTACCGTCATGATCCAGGCTATGGCAACATGGACCAGTTCAGAGATTTCGGCGACGATCATTATGGCAGCCGGGACAAAACAGACAACAACTACTATGGCCACTTTGGAGGCTATAACAGGTAATTGCATCACTATTATGTAACCATTCTGAATGAGAAGGGGTACATTGTATAAATTTCCATCTGAGAAAAAGGCCGCAGCAGGAGCTGTGGCTTTTTTTATGCCTTTATTTTCTACCAAATCTGCCTACGGGAAAACAAGAGGTAAGAAAAAAGATTCTAATGTCCTTGACATCGGGAAAACTATGTCGTATGTTTACGTCATACTACACAATGTATGACTTATACTAAAGCCACACAGTTCAGCCAAGAGCAGCAGGAGGTAGCACGTATTGCCAAAGTACTGTCTCACCCGGCCCGTATTGCTATACTACAGCACCTTGCAGAAACCAAAACCTGTATATCAGGCGACATTTCAAATGCATTGCCGCTAAGCCGCACTACTGTATCGCAGCATCTGCAGGAGCTTAAAAATGCAGGACTGATAAAAGGAGAGATAGATGGCCTTACAGTTTGTTATTGCATCGACCAGGATCAATTTGAAAAGGCAAAGCATTTATTAGAAGCAATACTCTCAAATATAAAGAGTACATGCTGCGCAGATGGGTGTGGTTGCTAAACATAAGGAATCAACCAGAGTAAAAATTATGACTACTTCAGTTTTCCCTCGCATGCACGTGAGCCTCTACGTGTCCGACATAAGCAAAACAGCTGAGTTCTATACCGCATTCTTCGGGCAGGAGCCAGTTAAAGTTAAGCCACATTACGCTAAGTTTGTTCTCGATAATCCTTCACTTATTATCTCCTTTGTAGAGAACCCTGAAAGGGTACAGCAGAACTTCGGCCACTTAGGTTTCCAGGTTGAGACAAAGCAAGAGCTGGAGGAGCGACTGGAGGTAGCAAGAACCAATGGCCTTCTTTCGAAGGAGGAGATTGGCACCGCTTGCTGCTATGCTGTTCAAGACAAGTTTTGGGTTAATGACCCGGACGGGGTGCAGTGGGAGGTATACTACCTTCATGAAGATGCCGAATTCAACGACCCGCACTACGAGCTCTCAGATGCAAGTGCTTGCTGTATGCCACCAGCTAAGGATGAAAAGCCTAAGGTGCAGCTAACAGATATCAGCTTTATGTTTGACGATAATATTTCTTGCTGCGCACCTGATAGTGGCTGCTGCTAATCCTGTGATAACATTCGATTACCACTGATAAATAAACGATATCTCTTAGTCATACTTGAAATATGAAAATTGCTTTCTTTAGTGACGTACATGCTAATTTGCCTGCTCTTGAGGCTATACTACAAGATATGAATCAGAAGCAGCCTGACATGGTATACTGCCTCGGCGACCTAGTGGGGTATAATGTTTGGGCAAACGAAGTGGTTGAGCTTATCCGGCAACACCGTATTCCAACAATAGCAGGTAATTACGATGAGGGAGTGGGGCTAAACAGCGGTGACTGTGGCTGTGCCTACAAAACTGAAGAAGACAAAGACAGAGGTAACCAATCTATTGCCTATACTAACAGCATAATAAGTGAGGATAACAGAAGCTATCTTCGTCAGTTACCGCGCCACTTAAGAATTGAGTTTCAGCCTCAGGAGGGAGAAAAGCTAAGTATACTACTGGTGCATGGCAGTCCTCGCAAGATTAACGAGTACTTGTTTGAAGACAGGCCGGAGAAAAGCCTGCTTCGAATGATGGAGGAGGCTAATGCCGACATCATGCTCTTTGGGCATACGCACAAACCCTTTCACCGTCAGTTAGCATCTGAAGGGGGAGTATTTAGGCACGCCATAAACTTAGGTTCTGTGGGCAAACCAAAAGACGGTGACACCCGTGCCTGTTATGTTATGCTAGAGCTGGATGAGCGTAGTAGCTCTGCCGTGGCAGAAAGTATTAAAGCAGACTTTGTGCGAGTACCTTACGATGTGGAGCAGGCTGCTAAGGCTGTAGAAGACAGCCCGCTGCCTAATGCCTTTGCCGATATGCTACGGCAGGCATATTAATCTTTACCTCTTTTATTTCTGTGTCATGTCTACTTGTAACCCAACATACAAACGCAAGCGCCTTTCCTTTTTAGACCGCTACCTCACCCTTTGGATATTTCTGGCTATGGGAGTGGGCGTGGCATTTGGCTATCTTATACCAGGTGTAGAAGGCTTTATTAACCAATTCCAGCGCGGGACGACAAATGTTCCCATCGCACTTGGCTTAATCCTGATGATGTACCCGCCGCTGGCAAAAGTAAGGTACGAGCAGTTGGGGAAAGTATTCCGAAATTTTAAGGTACTATCTGTCTCGCTGGTGCTAAACTGGCTCGTGGGGCCTGTACTAATGTTTGCTCTGGCTGTTCTGTTTCTGCGCGAATACCCTGAGTACATGGTAGGCCTAATCATGATTGGCTTGGCGCGTTGTATTGCCATGGTAATAGTATGGAATGAACTGGCTGAGGGTGACAGGGAATATGCTGCAGGATTGGTTGCCTTTAACAGCATATTTCAGGTGTTGTTCTATAGTTTATTTGCCTATCTGTTTATCACAGTACTGCCACCTTATTTAGGAATCAAAGCGGAGGAGATAAGCATAAGTATGGGAGAAGTGGCAGAGAGTGTGGCCATATACTTAGGCATACCTTTCGCTGCAGGCTTTATTTCAAGACTTGTGCTCAAGAACTTGAGAGGTGAGGAGTGGTATCAGCAAAAGTTCTTACCAGCCATTAGTCCCATCACTTTGGTTGCCTTACTGTTTACTATAGTGGTCATGTTCAGCCTTAAGGGCAATACTATTGTAAGTATACCTTTCGATGTGCTGCTACTTGCTGTGCCGCTGTGTATCTACTTTGCAGTTATGTTTCTGGTAAGCTTTTTTGCAGGTAAAGCCGTGGGAGCAGACTATTCTCAGAACGCGGCCATTTCCTTCACAGCAGCAGGTAACAATTTTGAACTAGCTATTGCAGTGGCGATAGGTGTCTTTGGAATTGATTCAGGCCAGGCTTTTGCCGGAGTGGTAGGGCCACTGGTAGAGGTCCCGGCACTTATCCTTCTGGTAAACGTAGCCCAATGGCTTCGCAAACGTTTTTACACTCCTAAAGAGGGTGAAGTTTATACTTCATAAAGCTCCTGCATAGAATAAGCATTGAGTGGGTATCATCAATCTCCTAAATATAGGAGGTAGCTAAAATCTCTCCTTGTACAGAATTCCTTCAGACTTCTTCAGTAAATTACCGTTTCTGAAGAAATCTATGAAAGTACTTGTTATAGAAGACGAGGAGGCTCTAAAAGAATCTATTGTGGCCTACCTGCGGCAGGAGGGCTATCTCTGTGATGCTGCAGTAGATTATAAGAGTGCACTTCTTAAAACAGCTTCCCACCACTACGCCTGTGTGGTGGTCGATCTCACCCTACCTGACGGTAACGGTCTTAATATTGTCCGTTCACTTAAAGAAAACTACGAAAACACAGGAATTATAATCATTTCGGCTAAGAATGCGCTGGATGATAAAATAACTGGGTTGGAAGTAGGAGCAGACGACTATCTCACAAAGCCATTCCACTTATCTGAGCTCAATGCAAGGATAAAATCTGTGCTACGCCGAAGAAACTTTAACGGGCATAAAGTGCTGCGCGTAGGGGAAGTAGAGGTGCAGCCTGATGCAGCCGAGGCGACAGTAGCAGGAAAGCCTCTTACACTTACCCGCAAAGAGTATGATCTGCTGCTATACTTTGTGTCAAACCGCAACCGCGTTCTCACAAAAGAGTCTATTGCTGAGTACCTCTGGGGGGACCACATAGAAATGCTGGATTCTCTGGATTTCGTGTACACGCATATCAAAAATTTGCGTCGCAAAATAGTAGAGGCAGGCGGCGCAGACTATATTCATACCGTTTATGGGCTAGGGTATAAGTTTACGAGCCCATGAGAGTACTAACCAAGACCAGTTTATACTATCTGTTAGTGTCGTTGGTGGTATTTGCAGTAGGCGGTACCTCTTTCTACCTCATGCTTCGCGAGGAAATTTACGATGAGGTAGATGACCAGCTCTTCACGGATAAAGAAAACATCATTTCTTACATCCGGCAGCACAACAGACTACCAAATGTGACCTCTGGTATTTCCGAGGCTATACTTGTAAGGGACGCTGATCCAGATAACCTGATCATGGAGCAGCTTTCCGATACCCTCATTTATAGCTCCTATGATGAGGAGGATATTCCCTTCCGGCAATTGACGTTTACGGTGTACCGTCAGGGAAAACCTTATGAGTACACCATCTTTAAATCTTTGATGGATTTTCAGGACCTGACCGAAAGTACCGTTTTGGCTATGTTCTGGATTTTCCTGTTGCTGCTGGTGGGTTTGGTTTATGTAAACTACTACATTAACAAGTATACCTGGCGCCACTTTTACGATACACTGGCAAAGATAAAAAGTTATACCTTAAGCAGGCAGAAGCCTCTTGAGCTGCAGCCTAGTAGTACGAAGGAGTTTGAAGAGCTGAATCAGGTGCTTCAAAGCATGACAGGTAAAATCCATAGTGATTACCTGAATCTGAAGGAGTTTACAGAAAATGTGTCGCACGAGATTCAAACGCCTTTAGCCATAGTTAGCAGTAAGGTGGAGCTGTTTATGCAGTCAGAAAACTTGACGGAGGAGCAGGCCAAACTCTTATCGGATATGTATGGTGCTGTAAACCGCCTGGCCCGCCTGAACAAATCCCTTATTCTGCTTACCCGCATCGAAAACAGGGAGTTTAAAAGCAAAGAGCAAGTGCCTCTACACAGGCTATTGCAAGAGCAACTTACGCATTTACAGGACATCATAAGTATGCGCGGCCTAACGGTAGAGCTTGAGGCATTGGAGGAAGTATACTTGTACATGAATAGCGGACTGGCAGATATACTGCTTCAGAACCTCCTCAATAATGCAATCAAGCATAATCATCAAGGCGGCAGCATTAAGGTTATACTTACATCACATAAGCTCTGTATCAAGAACACAGGCGAAGCCCCACAGGATCAGCCCGAAAGGTTGTTCAACCGTTTTCATACCGGCCACGATACAGTAGAGTCGCTAGGAATCGGTCTTGCCCTGGTAAAAAAAATCTGTAACCTGTACGGCCATATTCCGAAGTATAGCTTTTCTGCTGGGGAGCATAGCTTGTGTGTTTATTTTACCTAAATGCTACTATAGCTCAATATCCTTCAGAATTTCTTCAAAATCTTCGCGTATACCCAATTACGAAGATAATCAAGAGTATGAGACTACAATGAAAACGAAAAAACTAAAGATAATATTAGGCTTATCCTTGGCACTTAGCACTACTGCCTGCGATAGCTTTCAGGAAAGCGTGGATGTGCCGGAAGTAGTGCAAACGCAGTTTGACAATTTGTACCCTGCAGTAGATAAGCTGAAGTGGGATGAGAACCCAGGTGGCTACCAAGCAGCTTTTGAGCTGAGCGGGAGATCCAGAACAGCACATTTTGACGCGCAGGGGAAGCTGCTAAAAATAGACGAGGAGATAGAAAGTCAAGGCCTTCCAGAGGAGGCGTTAGCACTTATGCAGCGCCAATACGACAAGTATGAACTGGAAGAAGCCCGCAGGGTTCAGACAGGAGAGCAGACTACCTATGTGGTTGAACTGGATTACCAGAAAGATAAGCTGGAGTTGACTTTCAATGAAAAAGGACAGCTGCTAAAGCAGGAAGAAATAGAAAACAGTAAAGTCTCTGCCCAATTTGCTTCTATTGCAGACTCTTTTGGTGCTGCCACGCTTAATGAAAATGCCTTTGCTAAGCCCGTAACAAAATGGGAGCTGCCGTCTAGGCTGAAGGAAGTATCAGGTATAGCCTTCTTGCCAGATGGCCGTATGGCCTGTGTGCAGGATGAACAGGGTACCATATTTATCTTTAACCTGGACTCTAAGAAAATTGAGGGCCAAGTCAGGTTCGGCAGCCCTGGAGACTATGAAGGTATAGCCGTAGATGGTAAAAAGGCTTATATCCTACGGAGTGATGGTACTGTGTTCGAGGTAGCTGACCTTACTACTAACGAGCCACAGGTAAAGAAATATGCTTCCGTTTTGGCTGGTAGCCAGAACACTGAAGGGCTGGCACTTGATAAGGAAAATAACCGGCTCTTGATTGCCTGTAAGGGCTATGATAAACGTCTTGGCCAAAACAAAGGTATCTATGCCATCGATTTAGCCTCTGGTAAAATGAATCCGAAGCCAGTGGTTACAATTCCGATGGACCAGGAGGTGCTGAAAAAATCAGCTGGAAAGAAGAAGAAAGGCTATGATTTACTACAGCCTTCCTCTTTGGAGGTGCACCCACAGACAGGCGATTATTACCTGCTAGATGCTGTGAACCAAAAAATCATGGTAGTGGAGAAAAATGGCAAAATAAGTCGTGCAGCTACTTTAGATAAAGACCTGCTCAGGCAGCCAGAAGGCTTGGCCATTACTCAGAACGGAGAGTTATACATCGCCAGCGAGGGTAATAAGAACAGCAGTGGCGTCATTCTTAAGTATGAAGGAGGCCTTTAACAGGATAGGTTTTTGTGTTGTTGAAAGCGGGATAAGAGAAGCTAATTCTCTTATCCCGCTTTTACTTTTATAAATCCAGCCACTGCTTGAAATCAGCCGCACGGCTACTGCTGACAGTTTGTTCGCTGTTTACTTTAGGGTGTAGTTCCAGCGCCAGGCGACCTTTGAAATAGGGTTTTACTTCCTGCACTGCATTTATGTGTACCATCAGGTGCCTGTTTGCCCTGAAAAAATCAGAAGAATTTAACTGCTCCTCCAATAGATCTAAAGTGTAGTTGATGATGTGGCGCTTTCCTGCATGTGTCACCAGGAAAACAACACCCTCTTCAGCTAAGAAATAAGCTACTTCCTCTACCGGTACTGCTTTGATAGATTGCCCAATTTTAACAAGGAAGCGAGAGCGGTTCTGCTGTTGTGATGGTTGCTGAACCAACTGGTTTAAATTGCTCAATTGCTGTGTCAGAGCCTGGTGCTGCAACTCCTCATGTTTTTTAAGTGCTTTGGCAACATCAACTGGCTTAATTGGCTTAAGTAAATAGTCGATGCTGTTTACCTTAAATGCCTCTATAGCATACTGGTTATAGGCCGTCGTAAAGATGACTGAACATTTGACCTCCACTTGCCGGAAGATTTCAAAGCTGTTGCCATCTGAAAGGTGTATGTCACAAAAGAGGAGGTCGGGGCTAGGCTGAAGCGTTAGCCATTCTACTGCTTCCTCTACGGAGGGAAGTATGGCCAGCACCTCAGCCTGTGGGCGTAACTTCTCTATGATTGCACCCAACGCTTCGGCTGCAATATCCTCATCCTCGATGATAGCTATTTTCATACTGCTCAATTTTTAGCAAAGGAAGTTTAACAATAAATTCATCCTCATTCTGTATTATTTCTACCTCTCGATCAGTCAGGAAAGCATAGCGCTTTTTTATATTTTCCAGCCCTAACTGAGTTGATTTAACTTCTTCGAGGCGTGGCTGCAGGTTGTTTTGGACAACAAGGGCTTCCTCTGAGGTATAGATATGTATATGTAGAGGTCTCTGAGCGGTTGAGCCGTTATGCTTGATAGCGTTCTCCAGGAGCATCTGTAAAGAAGTAGGCGGAAGTGATAAATGCATCCTTTCCTGCGGAACATCTAAATGAAATTCAACTTTACTTCCAAAGCGGGTTTTCATTAAGTACATGTATGCTTCCGCTAATTTCAACTCCGTTTGTAAAGACACCAGTGTTTTCTGTCCGTTATCCAGCAGCGCCCGGTATACCTCCGATAGCTGCTCCAGAAACTGTGCTGCCTGGTTCTGGTTTTTATAAATTAAAGAGTTTAATATATTTAAGCTATTAAACAGAAAGTGTGGATTTACCTGAGTCTTTAACGTTTCCAGCTGTGCCTTAAAGCTTTCCTTCTGCAACTGTTCTGACCTTATAAACTCTTCCTGAAGCTGCTTTCGCTCCCGATGCCGTTGTACAAAGTAGTAGAAGAATAAAGATATGATAGCACCTACTGTAGTACCGATCCTTACCCGAATTGGCAAGATCTCCATCTCAGGGTACAACACATAGGTGGGTATGTAGACAACCACTAAACACAGCAGCAGGCATACAGCTATAACAGTTGCTGCTTCAATAGCATCACTTAGGTAGGATGGGAGTCCAGGAAAAAGTTTTGAGCTGAAGAACCTAGAAATATGCTCATGCATCCAGAAGGTGGATAGTAAAAACAGGAATACTAGTATGAGTTCTTTCAAGATGCCCATATTTAAAACCCAAATGGTGCCAAGGTTTATAAAAACAAAGGTATAGTAGAAGGCTATAGCTGTAAGTGCTGCTATCCCTGCTTTTCTACCAACTGAGCTGAATTTTAAAGGCATTCCTGAATCCTTTTTATTTTGTGGTTTCTGCTGTACAAGTAAAGAATTCTACAGCTTATTACAAACCAACCATAAGGTATACAAGTAGCTTTGCTGCTCTCTGTTGCTTCTATATCAATCAAGCTAAAAACCGTATCTCCGTTTCATCTACCCGATATCCCATTTCAGTAGGCACTTATCCCATTTCATCAGAACCTGATTTCATATAGGCTTTGGGTACCACACCTTTGTACTGTCGGCAGCAAAACTGCCTTACAGGTTGTAAATCCTTAAAGCTATATAACTATGAAATCTTTACACATTTTGATTTTCCTTTTACTTCTCAGCCTGACCAATCAGGCACTTGCGGCAAAGGATGGCTCCTTGAAAGGGCAGGTTTTGGATGGTAGAAATCAGCCCCTTGGTTTTGTTAATGTAGCCGTGGTTAAGGCTGCGGACAGTGCCGTAGTGACAGGGGCAATTGCCGATATAGAGGGACGCTTTGTAATTGCAACTCCGTCTCCTGGCAAGTATAAATTAAAGATCAGCATGGTCGGGTATCAAACATTACTAACTGCCGGGTTTGAGATTACTGCTGCGAGTCCTGGCAGAGACTTCGGTACGCTGATAATGCAAGAGGATGCACAGCTGCTGCAAGAGGTAACAGTCCAGGCCATGCGCCCAACAGTAGTAGCCTATGCCGATAAAGTTGTGGTTAGTGTTGAGAATACTGCACTTGCAGGTGGCAGTACCGCTTACGAAGTACTCTCCAAGTCTCCAGGTGTGTGGGTAGACCAGGACGGAAACATAAAGCTGAACGGTAAGGCCGGAGTACAAATCATGATCAACGGTAAAATGTCTTACCTAAGCGGAAAAGAGCTGCAAAACCTGCTACAGAGCATGTCAGCCGATAACATCAAGGATCTGGAGATTAGAGCAAACACTTCTGCTAAGTATGATGCTGAAGGTGGAGCCGGTGTCATTAACATCAACCTGAAAAAACATGAAGGGACAGGGTTTAATGGCAGTGTGTATGGTGGCTACAGGTACAGTGAGTTGCATGGTTACACGGCAGGGGCTGAGATCAACTATAAGCTTAAAGCCTGGAGTTCTTATGCTACTGTAGATGTTGCAGAAAGAACCCACTTCCGCACAAATCTAATGCAGCGTGAGTTTGATGGGCAAAAAGACAGCCGTTTGAACCAGAACATACGTGAAGAAGGTACTCGTTTTGTTCCAACCATGCGTTTCGGAACAGACTATGAGCTGAACAAAAACCACTCCCTGGGACTACTCGCAGGTATTTCTATTTATAAGACGGAGGATAATCTGAGAACAAAAGCACTGCTGCATAATGGTGACACAGCGGAGGATATCTTTATTGATGCACGAAATATTTCCAAGTCTGCTAATACCAACAGCACGATTAACCTACACTACCTAGGCAAGCTTGACACATTGGGATCAATCCTTTTGTTTGATCTGGACTATGTGAGGCTAAAGAGCCAAGATAGAGCATCCTTCCTGAACCATTGGGATAGCCTGGGCACCGACTCTTTCGTGTTGGTGGAGCAACTGTTAACTGATAACCCTAATAGCTACGATATATACTCTGCCAAAGCTGATTTCTCTAAACGGATAGGTAAGGCGGGCAAATTAGATCTGGGTGCCAAGGTTAGCCATGTGGTTGCTGATAATGAGCTACAGTTCTATAGTGTATTTGATGGCAAAAAAACATTGAATGATACTAAAAGCAGCCATTTCATCTATAAAGAGAACATTTACGCGGCATACGCTTCTTATGCAACACAGCTAGGAGAGAAGTGGAAAATAAATGCCGGCTTACGTGCTGAGCAGACAAAGGCCACAGGAAACTCAACTACTTTAAATCAGAAGTCTGAAAGATCGTACCTCGACTTGTTCCCAAGCCTTTCTTTTCAACAGACGATAAGCAACAACTACCAGATCAATTACAGCTACAACAGAAGTATAAACAGGCCACGCTATGGCGCCCTGAACCCCTTCATATTTTACCTGGACCCATATACCTGGGTTACTGGCAACACAGGCTTAAAGCCGCAGTATACTAACTCTTTTGCAGTAACACAGGTAGTAAATCAAGCCTACAGTTTTACACTTGGCTATGCTGTCACTAAAGATTACATGACTGAGATTCCCGAGCAGGATCCTGAAGCTAAAACAACAGTTTTTATGCAGCAGAATGTAGAGGACCTGAAAACATGGAACGCGACACTGGTGGCACCTATACAGGTTTCCGTGAGATGGCAGATGAACAACAGTGCTACTCTTGCTTACCAGCACTTTAGCAAAGAAATAGAAGACATGACGCTGGAAAATGAGCAGCTCACATTCTCTGTGCAATCGAGCCACCATGTTCAATTGCCTAAAGAAGTACGGCTGGAGCTAAATGCTGCTTATCAGGGTCCCGTAGCCTATGGTATGTATCATATCGATGCTAATTGGGGTATAGATGCTGGTTTGAAGCGATCCTTCTTTAATGATAAACTGGATGTTGGCTTAAGTATAACGGACATCTTTAAGACACGCAGAATTAAGGGCGGTACGAACATCAATGGGAACATTATAGCCTCCAAACAATACACAGGTTCACAAAGCTTCAGGGTAAATCTTCGCTATCGTTTTAGTAAGGGGGCAGAGTTCAAAGCTAGTAAGAGGAACGTTAATCTAGACGAGGTAAATAGAGCAGGAGGTAATTGACATTCCCACCGCTAAAGCAGGTGGGATTCTTGGGCTACCTGGCTACTGCGACCGTATATCTCCCAAGCTGAAACGGTCTGCCCGACCGCCTTATTTCTTATATTACTAGCTGCGTTCACATCCCTGTCCAGGACATGTCCGTTAGCTCTGGGTCCAATACCTGTCTGATAGTTTCAGGTCGGTGTTACGCCAACCACAAACCCAGCAATCCTGAGAAGTATGGTTTGGGGCTACCTTCACAAGCTCCCGACCATACCACTCAGGACTTGTATTCCAGCATCTGCACGAACTGATACCATCCAGCGTCCGATATTGATTTGGCTAACTTGTGGTTCTGAACCATATGCTGTATTTGAAGCTGTTCAACAACAATCGCTTGGCTCTCGCGAATGAGTTGCGTGCTGAGTTTATGGTGGAAGTCCTTGCGGGTGTTGCTGACTTTCAGGTGCAACCTGGCCAGCTTTGCGGCAGCCTTTCGCCTGTTGCTACTACCTTTCTTCTTCCTCGATACAGCACGTTGCGCTCTCCTTAACTGGTGCTGATAGCGGTATAGGTGTTTAGGATTGTCTACAACAACACCATCAGACGTGACAACGAAGGATTTTATACCAACATCCAAACCTACCACGCTATCGGTTTGTGGAAGCGGTGCTATCTCCACCTCACAGCACAGGGTCACATGCCACCCATCTGCTTCCTTGACAACGCTGCCTGTCCTGATAACCCCCTGCACATCCTGTGACTTGCGGTATTTCACCTTCCCGATCTTAGGTAGCTGGACTGTACAGGTATTCTCGTGCAGCTTCACCCCCTGCTTGTAGGTGAAGGAGCGATACTGGCGAACCTGGGGAACCTGGGGAATCCCTTGCCCTGCTTGAAGAAACCTTCGTAGGATTTGAAGAGCCTATCGGTCACTTCCTGCAGTGTCTAAAGAGTGCACGCACCCGATCCATTCCACGTCCCTGGCGATAGCAGAGAGCTCTTGCTGCATCTGGTTCTTGCTGATGGAAAGCTGGTGGTTCGAGTAGAGTTGCCTCTTGTAGTCCAGACACAGGTTGTAGACATACCGGCACGAACCGAGCCACTGGGCGAAAGTCTGTGCCTGCGCCCTGGTGGGTTTGAGTTTGAAACGGTATGTCTTGATCTGGTTCACTGGTTCTTCTGGCGCCTTGCCCGGTGCAGGGCATGTTTGCTGCAGCAAAGGTAACAGCCGGCAAGTGCAGGCGGTAGAACATAGGGTAAGATCGAACCCAACAAAAGTGAAGGAATGCTGCACCACATCAAGCGTTGGGGAATAAAGCCGAATTCATCCCTTGGCTAAAGACCCAAGTGCGAGGGCTTTCTTTGGCATTTAATCGTAATATTTTATAATCTAAAAAAGGCGAGCTACTGCTAAAGTGGCTCGCCTTTTAAGGCATTAAATCAAGCTAAAACACAACCTTACTGCAACTATTGCTGATGGTTCTGCTCATCATTAACAACAAAGAGGGTACGGGTAGGATAGGCGAACTCAATTCCTCTGTGCTGAAACTCCTCAAATATGCGCAGGTTAATGCTTTGCTGTGTATCCATATAGACATTGTAGTCAGATGATAGCACATAATAAACTACCTCAAAGTCGAGGCTGGAATCACCATAGGAGGCAAAATGAGCTCTGTCGAAGCGGGTAAGCTGCTGCTCTTCCACAATTTGCCGCAACAAACCTGGAATGGTTTTTACCTGCTCATAGGAAGTTTGATAAATCACATTGATCTTAAAGACCACCCGGCGTTGCTGCATCTGCTTATAATTGTGGATCCGGGAGTTTGTAAGGTCTGAATTTGCAAACACCAGCTGTTCTCCAGATAAGCTTTTGATGCGGGTTGTTTTAACTCCGATCTTATCTACTACTCCCATCTTATCATCTATAATAATGAAATCCCCAACCTCAAATGGCCTATCGAAGAAGATTACAAAGTAGTTGAAAAGGTCGCCAAGTATGTTCTGAGCGGCTAAGGCCACAGCTATACCACCAATACCTAAACCAGCCACGACTGTCGTAACATCATAGCCAAGGTTATCGAGTAACGTAAGTAAGCCAATGCCCCAGACAATTATGTTAATGACCAGTATGACACCACCTAATTGTTTAACTTTTTCTTCGCCGTTTTCTTGCCGGCCAACGTAGGAGCGTAGCAAGAGCAGAATAGTATTAGATACAAACTGTATTGCCAGAATGGTAAGGGCTACTGTAGTGGCAAACTGTATAATGTTGTTAACCCTTACAGGAAGAGCCAGGTAATCTAGTGCCGCAAAGACTAAAGCTATATAGAGTGCAGGTACACCAAAGCGATCTATACTTTCTATAAGGTGGTTATCAAAGTTTGAGCTGGTTTTCTCGGTAAGTCGAGCAACACGTGTTAAGACACTGTTTTTAAAAAAGTTGATGAGCGCAACACCAATAATAATGAAGGCTATCAAAATCAAGTATGTCTGTAGAGAGTTGTGAAAAAATTCCCTTTCCAAAATGTCATTCATGAAGCATTCTGTTTTTTTAGTGAGGACGGATACCACCAAACAGGTAGTGGTGTAACAACAAGTAAGGCATACGGACAAAACTGTGAAAAGATAGTAACAGCTCTATGTTGATGTGCATAGTTGCAACTACGGCAAACTGTATATCCACACATTGTTGCTCCCAAAGCTGTTAAATATATTATTTTACCCAAAACAGATAAGTGTATAAGTTGTAGCTATTTAAACAAACAACCCTGGCTTATTTGCCGGAGTTGTTGAGATGCTTAAGCTATTTCAGTTCCAGGATAAGAGGTGCCTTGATCGGTAAGGCTAACTTTGACTGGTTAAGGTTATAAGCCTTGCCCGAAATTACATCGGTGGTTTGTTTGACGCCCTGCAGTTGCGGAGCAAACTTCTCCAGCTCCAACTCATATGGCAGCTCGTTCTTGTTCAAGATAACCATTACTTTTTCAGGGCCGTTGTGGCGGAAGTATACATATACACCTTTGTATGGTGCGTAGTGCGTCAGTTTTCCTGTATGGATTACCTTCGCATCCTTTCGCCAGTTAAGTAGCTTCTTCATATACTGCTGCATATCCAGCTGCTCCTTTGTTAAGCCTTTGCCTGTGAAAGCATTTACCTTGTCTCCAGACCATCCCCCAGGAAAATCCGTCCGGATAATACCATGGTCGCCTTTCTCGCTGTTGTGCATCAGAATCTCAGTACCATAGTATAGTTGTGGAATGCCTCGTGTTGTAAGAATATAGGCAATGGCTTGTTTAGTCAAATCTGCATCCTGGTTAAGCTGGGTGTATATTCGGTCCATGTCGTGGTTGTCAGGAAATACTACCAGGTTCTCCGGCTCTGGGTACAGGAAATCGGTTGCTAATGTATTGTAAAGCTTTAACCAGCCAGTGTCCCAGCTCTTTTCATCGTCTCGCAGAGCCTCAACCATTGCATTCTGCACAGGAAAGTCCATCAGGCTTGGTAGGTAAGACACATAACCGTTGTAATTCTTTTTGCCCCGCTGCCAGTAAGAAACAATGGCTGGGTTTAAAGACCACTCTTCGCCCACGATGTTGAAGTTAGGATACTCGTCCATTACGCGTCGGGTCCATTCGCTCATAAACTCCGGGTCAGGATAGGAGTAGGTATCCATTCTTATACCTCCCAAGTCTGCATATTCTATCCACCACAGCGTGTTCTGGATAAGGTATGTTGCCAAAAGCTCATTTTCCTGGTTCAGGTCTGGCATCGATTCCACAAACCAGCCCTCTGTTTGCAGCTGGTAATCATACTCAGAGGCATGCGGGTCTTGAATGGCCTCGCGGCGGTGGTTGGTGGTTTTATACTCATCCTGGAAGTTCAACCAATCTTCAGTGGGTAGGTCATCCATCCACCAGTGCTTAGAGCCAATGTGGTTTAAAACCATGTCCATTACCAACTTTATATCACGTTGCTTTGCTTGTTTAGAAAGCTCAAGGTACTCTTCATTGCTTCCAAAACGTGGGTCCACCTTATAATAGTCTGTGGTAGAGTAACCGTGGTAAGAAACTTTTGGCTGATCATTTTCGAGTACAGGGTTCACCCATAGCGCTGTAAAGCCCATATCTTTTATATAGTCCAAGTTCTGGATGATACCAGCAATGTCACCACCATGCCTACCACTTCTGTCGTTGCGGTTAAGCTTGTCCGCCATATCCTTTACAGAATCGTTCTTAGGGTTGCCGTTGGCAAAACGATCCGGAGTAATCAGGTACATAACATCTGAGCTTGTGAAGCCTTGCCGATTAGCAGATCCGGCAGCCCTTTGCTTCAGCTCATATGAATAGCGGTGAACAGTTTTGTTGCCTTGCTTGAGCTGAATGTTAAACTTTCCTGGTTTAGCACCAGAAATATTTAAGTTAAGGAACAAGTAGTTAGGGCTGTTTACTTTGACTACATCTTTAACTTCAACACCTGCGTAATTGAAGACAGGCTGCATAGTACTGATGTTATTGCCGTGCAGCATCAGTTGCAGGTTTGAATCTTTCATTCCGGTCCACCAAAATGATGGCTCAACGCGAAGCTTATTATTTTGGGCAAAAGCTGCTGTTTGCAGCAGCATGAGTAGTAGGGAAAGTAAAAATAACTGTTTCCGGTACATAAATAGAGTTGTTATAAATAAGGTTTAGTAAAAGCTGCATACGCTTAAACGTGCAGTTTTAAATACATAGCTGCAAAAAAGCTATTTTATCCCCTTAGAGAAAAGAAGCCTCATGCAGAACATGGGGGAAGAATTGTTACCCAGCACATTAATGCCGATAATTTTTCACCAGTATTTCAGATCTGCCTAAATAAAAACAGGCTTACCGATCTGGAAGCCTGTTCATTTAGTCTGTTCAGTAGCTACTTGAGTATAATTCCGTCTGCAATAAAACGAAGCTCTTCTTTAGGTGCTGTTATGGCAGCAATCTCAGCCTCCGATTTTCCGGCATCCTTAGCATAATGACGCTGGTCTTCTACTGAAATTACCTCTCTCTTTGCCGTTCCTGTAAACACCACTTGTCGCCCCTCCAGGTTCTCTAACGGTACAAAGAAACCATAGTCGCGGAAGGTAACTTTCATGTTGCTGCTATCGGCAAGCTTAACATCCATCCAACAGCCCTTGGCCTGGCAGCTTTCCTTTATCTCTGCCGCTACGGTAGCCTGTAAAGAGTCTTTGTCAGCTACAGCCTTTACCAGCTCAGAGGCAGGAATCACATTTTCTTCTTCGAAGGCGGCCCCATACGTAGTGCTAGTGTTGGCTGCTTGTTCTATTGTTCCTTCCTCTGCTATAGGCTGCTTCTGATTACAACCTTGTAGTAGAGCAATTGCAAGTAAAAGACAGAGATTTTTTTTCATTATAGCCGTTTTAGATTGTTAGTTAATCAAAATTAAGCCATCCTCTTGATAGAACAAGGGGCTGTGCAGATACTCTTTAAGATTTGTTGAATTTAGAGCAGAATAGATTGTAAGGGTTTTTATTTTGGGGTAACATGAACATATAGATCATGAAGATAAATGCTTACGCTTTTTTTGATTAAGTATAGCTTCAAGAGTACAAAATCATTTATTAACGTGGTTCGAGGTCTACCAGCCTAGCCCGATCAATGGTAATGAATATACGCCCTGTTAGAAGTGGCAGGTATGCAACAGGGAGTGAAGCCTGAAAATTATCCAGCATCAGGTCGAAAGAGGTAGAAAAGTACAAGGACCGGCTTTCGGTTATAAAGCTTACAGGAAGAACAGCCTGGTTTGTGATGCCCTGAAGTCTAATGGAAGTGGTGCGTCTCATTGTTTCGGGGGAGAGATTTCCTGCGTTGATCTCCTGAACGGGTGCTGCCATACTTATAAACAGCTGAGGATACTTCGCCTCAAATAACACTTCATTTGCCATGTTGGCAGGTATGGTATCATGAAGCGGCACCAGGGTAGAGACAGGTAAAATGCATTCTAGTTGTTGATTCTCCCTGTTGTAGCGTACCAACATCTGGTCAGACATAAACTCGTACCGACTCTCTGTACCCTCTAATGCCACTAAAACTCTGTTGCTGCCGGTATAAGGTGTCCGGTTTATTTGTGCTTCTGCCTGGTTATTTTGCAGGATTAGTAATGACAATAACAGGAGGTATATCGGGTGTAACTTTTGCTTCATAAGGAATGTGTTTAGTGGTAATAATCAATCCTATAACGCAAAAGATGTTACAATGGTGGTATGCAATTGGCTATACTTTAACTGTAAGATTTGGTACAACAAAAGGTTTCTTCAGTTGTTAAACAAGAGGATAAGGTAGCAGCATAAATTAACATGCCTTTTACAAAACTATAACTGGGCTGTAAAAGTATAAATTACTACACTTAAACAGGGTACAGCATGTGTTTTGGCTAAAGTAGCTGTAGTAGCGCATGATAACGGAGCAGAGGATGAACCAGGATAAAAAGAATCAAGTAAACCATAAGCAGCGATCAGCCTTTAAGAGGATTGAGAAAATGCATCCTATCCGGATGCTGCTGTACCTAAGTATGGTTGGCATTGGTGTACTATTTTTCATTTTGGTAGTTGCCTTTGCCCGCACAGGAGGTTTCCCCGAAGGGCAGTTTGAACTGCCAAAGTTTTTTAGCATCAGCACTGTCATTCTCTTATTTAGCAGCTATACTATCTCTAAAGTTCCCAGATTTTACAAGAAGGAAAAGCTTAAAAAAATGGCCCGTTATCTTAGTATTACCTTGGGCTTAGGTGTACTGTTTATTGGAGCGCAACTAATAGGCTGGAATGAGATGTCGAGTTCGGGGGTATACTTTACTGGTAAGTCCTCAGGTACCTATCTTTATTTGATATCTGCTTTGCACATTCTCCACCTGTTAGGAGGCATCATCTTCCTGTCTTTCATGGTATTTAAGACCATATACGTAAACAGCGATGGAGTGCGTAGCCTCATTTTTATCCGCGACCCCTACAGGCGCCTTCAACTCTCTATGCTGAACAGCTACTGGCATTTTATGGATTTCCTCTGGCTCGGCCTTTACCTTGTTCTCCTTTTTGTTGCTTAACTCTTGAGCTCAGAGGCCACTGCCTTGTTCCCTATAAAGTTTTAGGTTGGTGCATGAGGTAGTTAGCTAATTTATAATCTTATGTGCTATCACATGTAAAGCTTTACTGCCATCCATCTATGTATCATTTCCAACTAGCGTAGTAACGTTACACTTCCTTTATAGGATGTAGTGCCATAGTCGATGACGTAGAAGTAAACACCGTCATTTACAGCGCTTCCATCCCATTTAAAGTTACTGTTTGTACTCCTGTATACTTCGCGGCCCCAGCGGTTAAAGATACTAATGCTGGTAAAAGTGGCAGAGCAGAACTCTGGAGGCAGACCAGGAATCTCAAAGAAGTCGTTTTTGCCATCTCCATTTGGGGTAAAAATATTGGGTGGTATGTAGTCTGCCACCTTAGGTGTTTCCACTTTAAACTCCATCGTGATACGTTGCGGTCTAGGATCACATGCATCCTCCTGGAGTAAGAAGTTTACGCGTAGCACCTCATCCTCAGAAGCAGGGCAAATAGCTGTCCAGGTAAAAAGGCCTTTCGCCTGCCCAGCTCCATTTGTGCCGGTAAACTGCATTCCATAATCAGCTAAGTTGAACCCGTCACCTTCCGCAGTTATGATCAGGTTATTCAAGTCAATGTCTAAGCCATCAAAGTTAGCCTCGAAGGCTTCGTTCAACTGAAGTGTAAAGGCATTAAGAGACTGATCAGAGGTAAGTGTTGGTGCACTGTTTTGCGTCTTCACTACAAATTCCAGTGTCAGCTCCTTGTCAGGTGAGGAGTCGCAGGCATCTTCTGCCAGCGTAAACTTTACCCGCAGGTTGTTGTTCTGAAATGCTTCACAGGTCGGCGTCCAGGTGAAAATGCCATCTGCTTCTCCAGCTCCGGTTGAGCTGTTAAAGACCATTCCGTATTGCTCCAAAGTATAACCTTCGCCTGCTGCAGAAAGAGTAAGCATGTCCAGGTCTATATCACGGCCGAATACATTCGCCGTAAAAGGCTGGCCAACCACAAGTTCGATGGTAGTTACGGCTTGATCAGAACCTATGGTAGGTTCATTGTTGTCCGACCTGGTCCTAACCTCTATAGTTTCGGTTCTGGTTATCTCTTTATCACAAACCATACTCTTGACGACAAAGTCTAAAGTATAGTTTTCCTTCTTCAAGGTTTCACAGCCTATATCCCAGCTAAAAGGAGAGCTAACCTCACCAGGTGCACTTGTATTCTCGAAGTTGATTTGTTCAGACGCTACATCAAAGTCTCTTCCTTGTGCAGTCAGCGAAACAATATCTTCATCCGGGTCTAGACCTAGGACATCAAAGCTAATACGGTCCCCTTCCTGCACCTCGAAAACACGCCTGTTCGTTGAAAGTGAAATGGAAGGAGGTGCATCGGGTGCTGGCTCGATCACGAAGCTTACCCTAACAGTATCTTGGCGCGGGAGACTACAGCCATCATCTTTCACTATAAAGTCGATCATGTATACTTTCCCCTCGGTGTTAAAGCACTCGTTAAAGCATACTGTGGCACTTAATGTATCCTGACTAGAAGCCTGATTTATTGTGCCTCTTGTGGCACCTGAAAAGGAGTATTGGTTAGAAGAGAAATTTACCGGCCTTGCACGTAGCTCCACGTATTCCCCTCTGTCTGGGTCAGTGAATAAGACGTTAAGGCAGCGGTTTGTGTCCGAAGAGTTGATGCGTATTACCTGTCCTTCTTGGTAGAGGTTCTTTTTACCTTGCTCCTGAGCCACGACAACAGGTGTTTGGTTTTTAGGGCAGTCAAGCACCAGTACCTGGAAATCTCGACGCACTTCGCCCAGTTTTACCCCATTCCGGTACTCCTGAACCCTAATACCAAACACGAACAATCCTTTCTGCGATGGCCGCATAGTTAGCAACCCAGATTGCTTGTCAATGTCGATAGCCGGGCTGCCTTGTATTTGGTTCTCGGTGTTGTAACCGGTTAACCAGCGTATGGTGGCATACGGAGCTGGCATTGGAGGTGTACTATAAGCTGGTGGAAACGCCAAGGTATAATAATAGGCTGGCATGGCTGGAGTAGTATATCCATTCAATGGCGTAACCATGTCATAGACCAGAGAGTCACCATCTGGGTCTGTACCGTTAAACTCAAAGTAAAACAGCTCACCTACGCAGGCATAATCACTTAAAGGAGGAAAAAGAATAGGAGAGGAGTTCTGAAAGAACTGACCAGTTTTGATTACAGGCGGAAACTCCATATAGAACACCTGTGCAGCGTCCTGTGGGCGAATAATATTGTTGATGGTACTATTGCGGCAACATCTTTCCCAAGTTACATAATATCCGGCAGGATCATTATAAATGCTCGGGTCTAAGTATATATTTGAACTATAAATTAACTTATCTGTAACCAGTTGACCAACGGTACAATCTATGTTGGTGTAAGGTACCCTATTAGAGCTGGTAAGAGGCAGGTTTTGCCGGGATATATATCTATTGTTAGCTTTGCTGAAGATGTTTACTGAAACGTAGTTATCGCGGGCTCCCGGACTACCATTCACTACATCGAAATAGAGATTAAGGTTGAGCTTGTAGTTATAGCCACTCACGTGTTGCATCTCAAATTCTCCGCCCACAATATGCGTGGCACTTGCTGTAAGGGAGGTGCAAACAAACAAGAAGAACAGGAGTAGTATACGGTGCTGCATAGGCTTAACCAAGCATTAAGTATAATTCAGTGTTAAATATAACCTTATTCGGGAATTTATAACACTAATAACCAAAAGATTATACTTGACTGCGGTTGCTCCTGTTGCAGAAGGTGAGCTACTTCTTTTTCTCTTGTGGCCGTAAGATTTTTTCCAACAACTCCTCGAATGGGAGTGGCTTGGAGAAAAAGGTATCCTGGTAGCTGTTGGTAGCAAAACGGATATAGCCAGGATAGTTATTCACCTGTACATAATCGAGCAGAACATTGCCATAAAGCTGGTTGCATAAGCTGGAGCCAGGTACATCTGAAGCCGGAGGAGTAAACAAAAGCTTTTTTACTTGTTCAGTGTACCTTTCGTGGCGCACCTGCAGTTCATTCTCGCTATGCAAGGTGTATCCGTGCTGTTTTACACGGTCGCTCAGAAGTTCGAAGAAGAAGCCGAAGTTATGCGCTCCTATGGAAGGATCATAAAAAAAAACGGCCCCCCTCAGGCTTTCTACCTCAATCAGTTGAACTCTCAGTTTACAGGGTAAGCCAGCTTTTTTATAGTGGTAAGCCGTGTAAAACGGAGCAGTCCAGTTTAAATACGTTTGTGCTTCTACCCACTTGTGGTAGGTGGCTACATATTTAGCTGAACGCTTCACGGGGCTACACGTGAGTTTATTCCTTTTTAAGCCCAACAATCGCTTGAAAAAATCGTTAAATGGCATCTGATAATTTACCTGTTAAACACATGTCGCCCAAAATAGTTTACTGCTGTATTGATACCATTGCTTGTTCGGGCGGTATTACCTGTAAGAATCTTAGTTAATAACAGCTTAAAATCTATATATTAATGCCAGCTGCGTGCTTAATTGCCGGACAATTACCTGCGGCCGTGGCTAACGCTGCTGCAAACGCTGAAAAGAAATGGAAATACTGACACAAGAACTCGAGACAAAGAAGCGCCTGTTACAGGAGTGTACCAAGCTGCTTAGTGCGCAAATAAAGGCGGCAAAAGATGCGATGAATGAGGCCCAAGAGAGCGCGAATGACCACCAAGGGGCGATGGAAGACAAATTTGAGTCATTCCGGGAGAATTGTCAGATACAGCGCGACTTGTACGCAAGGCAGCTTGATGAACTGATGACTACACAGAGCATACTACGCCGAATCAATGCTACAAAGATAAATACAGATGTGTCGCCTGGGGCAGTAGTGCATACTGAGTTGCAGAATTATTTTATCGGCGTGAGTTTGGGTGAGATAAAACTCGATGGAGAGTCTTATTATGCTATCTCTGGCATGTCTCCATTATTTAAAGCAATGGTTGGCAAAACTGCAGGTGAAACCTTCACTTTCAGAGACAAAAGCTATAAGGTATTGCAGGTTTTCTAGAAAATTATTCTAATCTTATTTAATGCACAACCCAAAACCTCGATTTGGAGTTTAAAGGAAGGTAAAGGGTTAATAAAAAAAGGGTTAGCGAGGCTGTAAAATAAACTGTGTCAAAGGATTAGCAGTATTACCTTTAACACAGTCAACATGGAAGAGAAAAACGAGCTGGATCTGGAGAGGATCAAGCGCCAGTTCCTGGAGGAGTTCCGGAGCGGCAAACCCACCTTCGGCAAAGACGGCGCCCTGGGCCCTCTGCTGAAACACTTCTTAGAGGCCGCCCTGGATGCGGAGATGGACCTGCACCTGAATGCTGAGCAGCGCCAGCAAGGCAACCGCCGCAACGGAAAGGTGAGCAAGCAGGTCCGCACCTCAGACGGCGTGATCGAGGTGGAATCATCCCGCGACCGCTCGGCAAGCTTCGAGCCGCAGATCATCAAGAAACGGGAAACGGTGCTGGCCGAGAACCTCGAGCCCCGCATCCTGAGCATGTACGGTCTGGGGATGAGCTTGCGGGACATCTCTGCTCATCTCAAGGAGATGTACGACATGGACATCTCCCACGACACCCTGGCCGCCCTCACCGAGAAGATCGTGCCCCAGGTCAAGGAGTGGCAGGCAAGGCCGCTGGACAGGCTCTACTGCATCGTCTGGCTGGACGCCATGCACTATAAGGTGCGGCAGGAAGGGCGGACCGTCTCCAAGGCCGTCTACAATATTTTAGGCATTGACCGCCACGGCCACAAGGAGCTGCTGGGCGTGTACGTCTCGGAAAGCGAGGGGGCTACCTTCTGGCTCAGTGTGCTTACGGACCTGCAGCAGCGGGGCGTCGCCGATATGCTCATCGCCTGCATTGATAATCTCAAGGGCTTTGCCGAGGCCATTACCAGTGTCTTTCCAAAAACTGAAGTGCAGAGCTGCATCGTGCATCAGATCAGAAACAGCCTCAAGTATGTGGCCTCCAAGGACCAGAAGGAGTTCATGCGGGACCTCAAGCCCGTCTACCGGGCAGAGTCAAAGGAACTGGCCGAGCTGCGGCTGCTGGAGCTGGAGGAGAAGTGGGGCAAGAAATACCCCAAGGTGCTCGAGAGCTGGCAGCGGAACTGGGACAAGCTCTCCACGTACTTTAAGTACACCGAGCCGATTCGCCACCTGATCTACACCACCAACACCATCGAGGGCTTTCACCGCCAGGTGCGCAAGGTGACCAAAACGAAGGGAGCTTTCCCCTCCGACATGGCCCTGTTGAAGCTGATTTACCTCTCGCACCAGAACATCAGCCGAAAGTGGGTCATGCCCCTTGCCAACTGGAGCCAGACAGCCCAGCAGTTGTCAATCTGGTTTGGGGACAGGATGCAGCTGGACTTGAAGTGAGACGCACTTCAAAAGTTTGGCCCTGTTGCTGTAAGGATTCACACCAGTACACCAACAGGGCCAGTAAACGATATGATAAGGAAATGACACAGTTTAGATTACACTCCCGGGTTAGCTGTTCGGTTAACCCTTTTCATTTTTTGTATGGGAGGCTATTCTACTCTTGTCCAGTTTTGAGTGCGGCCAATAAGGGAAATGCCAATATATCCTTTTACCTCCATCTTATCTTTTCCTGTCATTTTCATGTAGCAGGAGTAAGTTTTGCCACTCTCCGGGTCATAAATAGTACCATCATCCCATTTGTTGTCACCTTCATACTCAAAACCCTGCATAAACCGTAAGCCAACCAGTGGTCTGTTGCGTAACTTTTTATCAGGGTTGTTCTCGTCAAGCTTTGGCTTTCCGTTGCGGAGCGGCTCTTTTAACGTTACAATCTTGCCACATAGTTTGTCACCGCATTTAAAGATTTCGAAACGCGCTTTACCTTCCTCATTTGTCCAGGTTCCAACAGGTGAAAGTTGCTGAGCCCATGCGCCTGAAGAAAACAACATGAGCATTACCAGAAGTAATAGGTGCTTTTTCATGGGAAATAGTTTTGATGTTTGTCTGCAACGAAATATAGGAAAAATAACGAGATGTTTTTTGCCTTAAGGTCCTGGGTAAACAAAATTTTCATTTATTTTCCAGGGCTTTCAAAGACCATCTCAGATCGATTTGAATTTGCACTTATTTATAGGCTTCTGCTAATCAGTAGGTTGAGGTTGCGTTCGATAACCCATATAATCATATGTCCATGATGTACAGGAGAAGGTCTTGCGAAAGGGTAAAAACAAAGCCCAACTTTGTGAACTTTTAACCGTTTTTTTAACTTTATACAAAAGTAAGTGGCGAGTGCCACGGCCTTCATACCTTAAACTGGTCAACAGATACAGTGGCAGGTTGTGAGGTTTATGTCGGACTAAAGAGAAAGGAGGTGCTATGTCTAATCCATCGGTCGTCTTAGTAAGCCAAGGTAATAATGTTCACGTAAAAGGTGAGCTGGCTTAGTAAGCAGTACTGGCTACTGCTTACGCAGATAGCGATTTACCTTTGGTCTTCTTAAGAAGATGGTAAACTGAAAAACAGGGCGCCGCTTGCTGAGAAATTGAAGGATTCCTGAAACACCTGGTGTACTTTGACGGGCTACACCAGGTGTTTCTTTTTTTCTGTCCAACTTAGGAGTTAAAGAGCGCCATTTAAAGAGAACTACGACTACAAATCATCCTTGTAAATGCTGTTATTGCGCATGCGCCGCTCTTGCACAAAGGTACCCACATAAAAGGCTACAGCAATAAAGCTGCTGAACCCCATCAGTAGCAGCAGGATACTCTGTCGATTCCACTCAAAATTTTCTGGCTCTATTTGCCACACCACCAGCAGACCTACAAGAAGGGTTAAGGCCGTAACCGTGTTGAACACAAAGCGATTGTGCTTTCGCAGGTGATGCGTACAAGCCAACAGTAAGAGTCCTATAAAAGGAGCAGTTAAATATGTTGGTGATCGGGCAGGATCTCCGAAATATAGAATGAGACCAGCCACTACCAGCACCAGTGCGTTGAAAGTATTAATTACGTAAGGATGTACCATAGCCAATAATATTTTACTGCCAGGCCTCTCTGCCTCTGCAAGCTATGATTGTTTGTACGAGAAAATAAAGAAGAGTTTTACAGACTACAATATGCGGCGTACTTGTAAGAAACGCAGATCATAACGGCTGCCCTCTACCTGGCTTACTTTTACACCACCATTAGAAGACGAATGCACAAACTCAATCGTGTCACTTGGCCCTGAGATCACTATACCAACATGCCCCGGTTCACGCACTTCTGGGTTAGTGCCTGTAAAGATAACCAGGTCCCCGGCGCGTGCCTCCTCCCTTGGCAGGTAGTTTCCTTCTTCAGCCTGTAGACCAGAAGAATGTGGTAAATCTATATTATACTTGTCATATACGTGGGTAATAAACCCTGAGCAGTCAAATCCCTCAGGAGTTTCCCCTGCCCAAACGTACGGAGATCCCACTAGCCTCATGGCATACTCAACAAGCTCTAATTGCTCAGGCTGATCTGGTTCTGCCGTTATATCAGCAATTGCTACTTCATTGCTGGGTGTGTATGGGGTAGTCAGGGTATCAGAAGAAGTTGCGGAAGTAAAATGGCTTGGCCTGAATAGTACAAGCAACGCCAGCAGGACTATAGGTGAGAGTATGATCAGCACGTTCTTTTTCATAGCAGTAGGTTTTTAGGAAGAAGTAAGAAAACTTCATGCCAATCAGATTTATGAAGAGCAAAAGTTCATACTTCCTGTTTCACTTCCATCATAACAGATTTCAGAAAGTATAAAGTTCTACCTACAGGTTTCCGGCATTGATAGTTAAAAGTTTAACGTTCACAAAGTAGCGCTATCAATAGCAAATAAAGAGAGTATACTACTATATAATATGACGTTTAAAATAGAGAGTATATGTTTCTTTCCAGCCTTAGTCATGAACGTCTACAAATCTGTCTCTCTTGAGGTAAGCACCGGCGAAAGCCACAGGCGACTGCTCCTGCGCTGTAGGGCCAAGCTGAATTCTATTGAGTTTAGAGAGGGAGTGGTAGAAGCGCTGCAGCATGCAGAGGCACACCAGATAAAACAATGGCTTCTGGACCTACGCGAGATAGGAGAGTTGGACGAGGAGGAAGAGGAGTGGCTTCAGCGCTACCTGTTTCCCTGTTTGATGAGTAAGTTAGGCACGGGTAATTACGTGGCTATGGTGCTTTCTAACAGATGCTACAGAAACATGGAAGAACAATCAGGTAGTTTTGGGTTAGAAAGCTATAATGAAATGGTCATTATCAAGGTTTTCTGTCATCTGGTTGATGCAGAAAGCTGGTTGGATGGTAAGGAAGCATCGCAGGCTTCTTAGGGCAGGGGAGCAGTTATAGCATTTTGAAAAGCACCGTAATTGTTGTAAAATGCCAGGCTATAACCAATCATCCTTAACTTAAACATGCTCAAACACAACCGATTTAAACTCCCGCTTTTAATAATCCTATTTATCTGTCTCGGCAACGCTGCCTCTGCTATTGCTGCAGAGTTGCGCTATACCTTATCTATGCCTGAGCCACACACTCATTACTTTGAAGTGGAGGCTGAGCTAAGTGGTACCCGTAAAAAATATATCGACTTTACTATGCCTGTTTGGGCGCCAGGCTCTTACCTGGTGCGCGAGTTTGCCAAAAACGTGGAAGACTTTAAGGCAACAGATGGCTCTGGAAAGGCGCTTAGAAGCGAGAAGATAGATAAGAACACCTGGCGCGTTTATAGCAATAAAGCTAACGTAGTACGTGCCTCTTATGATGTTTACGCCTACGAAATGAGCGTACGCACCAGCTTTTTAGATGCATCTCATGGCTATGTCAACGGCACGAGCATCTTTATGTACCCCGAAGGGTTCCAAAATCAGCACGGTACGCTTGTAGTAAAGCCATATAATGGCTGGGACAAAGTATCTACCGGCTTGAAGAGCACTGGCAAATTTACTTACACGTTCCCTAACTACGATATACTGGCAGACTCACCGCTAGAAATCGGCACCCACGAGGTGTATGAATTTACTGCTGCCGGAGTACCTCATGAAATAGCCATGTATGGTGGCGGCAACTATGAGCCTAAAAAACTGATGGCCGACATGACCAAAGTGATTGAGGAGGCTGTAAAGGTAATGGGAGAGCTACCTGTAGACCATTACGTGTTTATAGTGCATAACCTGGAGCGCGGTGGCGGTGGCCTTGAGCACCTGAACTCAACCACCCTGCAGACCTCCCGCTGGAATTATGGGAACGAGAGTAGCTACCATGGGTTTCTGGCATTAGTGGCACACGAGTATTTCCACCTCTGGAACGTAAAACGCCTTCGCCCTGAGCCACTTGGGCCATTTGACTATAATAAGGAAAACTACACACGCTTGCTGTGGGTTTCTGAAGGTATAACTAGTTACTACGATGACCTGATAGTTCGCCGTGCAGGTTTTTATTCTCCTGATCGTTATTTAGGTATAGTGGCCGGTAGCATCAACTCTGTGGAAAATACCCCTGGTAACAAAGTACAGACAGTGGCAGAATCTAGCTTTGATGCCTGGATTAAGTATTACCGCCGCAACGAAAATTCTAATAACGCTGAGGTATCTTACTACACTAAAGGTGGAGTGCTAGGGCACTTGCTGAACATGGAGGTAATGGAAGCGACCAAAGGGGAGAAGAGCCTTGATGACGTGATGCGCTTTATGTACCAGCGTTACTACAAAAAGCTAAATCGTGGGTTTACTGAAGCAGAGTTTAAAGAGGCAGTTGAGAAAATCTCCGGCCGTAACATGGACGAGTTCTTCCGCAGTTATATAAATGGCACAGAGACTCCTGATTATAACAAGTATTTTGATGCTGCCGGTCTGCAGTTGGTAAACTCAAATGAGGGCAGTACAGCTATCAACTGGGGAGCTTCTACCTCTATGTCTGGAGGAAAATTACTTGTTCGTGGTGTAAGCCGTGGCAGCAGCGCCTGGGAGGCCGGCCTCAACGTAAATGATGAGATAGTTGCTGTTAATGGTTACAGAGCAGGAGATGACCTGGAGCGACAAATTGCATCAATGAATGTGGGCGATACTGCCGAGGTTGTTGTAGCTCGCGATGGAAAGCTGATTACACTAAATGCTAAGATGCTGCAGGATAACAGTGTGCGCTATCATTTTGTACCTGTTGACAATCCTACACCTCTTCAGAAAAAAATTTTTACTACCTGGCTGAACTTAAGTAACAGCTAAATAAGGTTGAGCAAAACAAAAAGGCTGAAGTATCTACTTCAGCCTTTTTGTTTTAAGGCGGTTTTCTTACTCCAATCGAAAAGAAGCGCTTACGACAGCTGTAATCTCTTTATCAATCGAGGTAGCATCGTTGATGCCATAATCAGAGATCATGTTTGAGTTTGCTGGAGTAATTTGTATCACTCCCATTCGGGCATTGGTTATGGCTCCTAAATCACTGCCTGTTGCCTCAGCTATTTTCTGGGCACGATGCAAAGCGTCTTTTGCAGCATCAGCCTGTATCTCGATTTTCAAATCTGCTAATTTGGTGAAGTAGTATTCCGGTGGCATTACATTGATATCTATACCCTTGTTTACAAGAGAAGTCATATCCAGGGATACTTCTTTGATTTTCTGAACATCTGCAGAGGTAACTTCTACCATCTGATTAGCATTATACTGTATAATGTGGCTGGTGCTATAGCCTTGGCTTGTTATCTCATAAACAGGGTTCAGGTTGATTGTATTTAGGTTGATAGCGGTATCAGGAAACCCCTTTTCCTTTAGGTAGCTTAAAACAGCAGGCCGTTGCTCTAAAAGGCGCTGGTATGCAGCATCGGCAGTAGGGGCTGAAGCCTGGATACTGCTGCGAAGTATGCCCAAATCGGAAGTGATCTCCCGCTTAGCAGAGCCTGTTACATTGATGGTTTGGTTGGCCTGGTCGCGGGATTTAAGGAAAAGTGTTAGCAGGAGTGCACAGACAATAAAACTAATGCCTAGCACAAGCGATGGCAGCAAGAGGTTGTTTTTGTTCATAGTTTTTAAGGATAGTGAATAGTATAATACAAATAAGCAGGTATACCTCTGTATTTATAGGTGCTTCATCGCAAAGCTAACAATTTGCTGCACTGTAAGTATTTGTTTATTAATTTATAGGTATGTAAATTTAGACGTTATCAAGCTATAAATTAGCTATCATGGTAATATACGATACAGCTAGCGTCAATATTACTTTTCAAGAACAGGATAGCCTTATCCTGATTCGGTGGCTTCATCAGCCAGATATGGTTATGATGGCTGATGCATATCTTAATGGGTTGCAATTTGTATGCAAACACCCAAATACTTTATACTTCTGCACCGATCAATCTGTGATTGGGCCGTTAGACCGGGAGTTGGAAAACTGGCTACTTCACGACTTTTACCCCAGTGTATACCGATGCCTCGAAAGGGAAATATATGCTGCGGTTGTCTTTTCAGATGCACATTTCAAAGCCATTGTAACGCATTATCAAGCTACGACACCACTTCCACAACACTTCATTCATTTCAACTACTTTGCTTGCCTGCAGGAAGCTCTTCAGTGGTTATCAGACGTAAAAAAAGGCCAGGAGATAGCTGCACGTGCGCCATCTGCTGACCTTTTTAGAACTTCATACTAATCTACCTATACAGTATCAAGGGAAAATACCGAGCGCCTCATAGCTCACCCCAATTTTCTCTATTGCTGCTAGAAATGCTGCCGTACGTAAGCCTGGAGTGTTCTTCTGTATCATCACATCCCGTATCTCATGATAGGCGTTGATCATCGTGTCTTCTAAACCAGATCGTACTAGGCTAATTTCGTCCGCTCCCTGCGTTAGGAAGGCTCTTTCATTAGCCGTCATACTTTTTCCGGAGCTTGTTTCAATGGCATTTACCAAGCGGCGGTAGCTTGCTTCTTCTGCACGTTTGCCCATACGGCCAAAGCGTACATTAGACAGGTTCTTTAGCCACTCAAAGTATGATACGGTTACACCACCGGCATTTAAGTACAGATCGGGCAGTATTAGAATGTTATTTTGCAGTAGAACATCCTCCGCCTCACGTGTTACAGGCCCGTTTGCACCCTCTGCTACAATTTTGGCTTTTATGTTTCCTGCGTTGCCAATATGAATGACGTTTTCCAACGCAGCAGGTAGCAGTATATCACATTCAAGCTCCAGCATTTCCTCTGAGTTTTCGTAGTTCTTGCAGTCCTTGAAATTAAGTATAGAACCATTCTCACTACGGTGCTTAAATGCCTCCTTTACATCAATGCCGTTGTCGTTATAGATACCACCTTCGCGTTCGGCGATACCTGTTATAATCGCACCATCCTGCTGGCAGAAATACGCAGCATGATAGCCCACATTTCCCAAGCCCTGCACAATAATGCGCTTGCCTTCCATAGTGTTGCCGCTTAAGCCTCTTCCTTTCAGTATGTCAGAGTCGGCCAATAGCTCACGCAAGCCAAAGTATATACCCAAGCCAGTTGCTTCGGCTCTACCTCTTATACCTCCTTGCCCCACTGGCTTACCCGTTACACAGCCTAAAGCGTTGGTCTCACCATACTTAAGCGCCTGGTAGGTATCCGCTATCCAAGCCATTTCCCGGCTGCCTGTACCATAGTCAGGAGCTGGTACATCCATACCAGGTCCGATTAGGTTCTTTTTAATAAGCTCTGCTGCATAGCGACGCGTTACTTTCTCCAGTGTCTTTACAGAGCTGGTGCGAGGATTGATTTTTACGCCTCCTTTAGCGCCTCCAAAAGGAACATCCACTACAGCACATTTAAATGTCATAAGAGCAGCAAGGGCTTTCACCTCGTCCTCATCTACCTGCATGCTAAATCGAATACCACCCTTTGAGGGCAATTTGTGGTGACTATGCTGCACCCGTATTCCCTCAAACACCTCAATTCTTCCTTCTATCTCTACAGGAAATGAAACTTTGTATACACTGTTTGTTGCCTTTATCTGAGCCAGAATGCCTGGGCTAAGTTTAGAGTAACTGGCAGCGTGGTCGAAATACTGATGGACACTGTCTAAGAATTTTTTGCCTTCGTTAGCTGTATTTGCCATACAAGTGTTTTTTAAGGATGATAGATTAATGGGTTTATGAACGGTTGTGTACTTTATTTGTTCTATTCCCTTCTTTTCTTGTCACGAAAGAACCTATAGATCTTCTGTGTATGAATAAGTTAAGTCTATACTTTAAAATGCTTATATTATAATATTTAGCTAATAAATACAAAAAGCTTGTTTTATACATTTGTATTCCTCAATTTTACCGTACTTTCATTATATAATATCATCCCCGTGGTTACTTTTTAAGTAGCGGATGTTGTACAAAGCTTTCACAAAATTCCTGACGTTAATGTATCAAAGTAGTTAACTATGAAAAGTGTACATCCATATTGTTTTTCAGGAGTTGGGCCACTAGGTGAGACTCTTAAACTATTTAAGTCTGAAAAGCTGGTAGTGGAATACGTTGCAGAGGAAAAGACACTTATTGTGGGCTGGAAAGGCAAAGTTAAGTCAGAAGAACTGAGGAATGGGTATGATGAGCTGCTGGAACTTGTGCATAGGCTAAGACCACGAAAGTGGCAACTCGACTTAACCAAACGCGATAAGTTAAAGAAAAAGGATCAGCGCTGGATTTTTGAAAACTTCCTGCCTAAGGTACTTCGTGCTGTAAATGATGATGTCTTCATGGCTGTGATAGTCCCTGTTATTATGTTGAATGAACTTGTCAGTGAGTTGAGTGGTGATGAGTTAATGCATAAGGGTAACTTCCTGATTATGCAGAACTTTATGTATCGGGAGGAAGGACAGCGCTGGCTGAATGAAATGGAAATGATTAAGCTGGGGGCTAACAAAGTCTCCTAAAAAGATATAAATAAAGAAGCCCGGACCATTTAACTTGGTCCGGGCTATTATATAAAGTTTGTGTGGCTTACTTAACCTGAAGTAGCTCTACATCAAATATCAAAGTAGAGTGTGGCCCGATCACATCGCCAGCACCTTGTGCACCATAAGCCAGTTCTGCCGGAACGAAAAGTCTCCACTTAGCACCTTCTTTCATCTTCTGAAGAGCCTCAGTCCAACCTGCTATGACACCATTTACCGGGAAAGTAGCTGGCTGGCCACGCTCATAAGAAGAGTCAAAGGTGGTGCCATCAATCAAAGTACCGTGGTAGTGTGTTGTTACAGTATCGCTAGCTGATGGAGATTTACCCGTACCTTCTTTCAATACCATGTACTGCAGTCCGCTAGGCAGGGTTTGTACCCCTTCTTTGCCTTTGTTGTCAGCCAAGAACTGCTCACCGGCTTCTTTATTTGCGGAGCCAGCAGCACTTTGCTTTTGTGCCATTTCCTGTTGCAGCGCCATCATCGCCTCCTGAACCTCTTGCTGAGACAGGGCAGAAGCATTACCAGCCTGTATATCTTTCAGGCCTTTCATGAAAGACTCGGCTTCCACTTCAATGCCTTGTTTCTTCAGGTTGGTAGCCATGTCGCGGCCAATGATGTAGCTGATCTTTTCTTTTAAATCCATAATATGTGATTGTGCACCATTTGGTGCGGTTTAGTTTGAAAGTTCAAATGAAGTACGCAGTATATGCAAAGCTACCATTTTTGAGGCCGAACCCCAAGCCAGAACCAAAGTAGTGGCGGCTGTTGGCTAGCGTTGCTACACTAGAGTTTCTACGAAGAAATGTACGGGAGTGATATACAAGTAAGTATGCAGAGGTCGAATCTGCTATGTTGTTTAGAGGGTTACAAATAAAAAGAGCCGCAACAAGCAGTCGCGGCTCTTAGCATTTCTGCTTTGCTGTTGCTTACAAATACAGGTGATAATCTTCGTCTGATAAGTCAATGGATATATTAGAAGGCGCTAGCCAGTTTCTTACTACAAGCGCAACCGATGTGCTTAGTAAGAGCAGAGAGGAGATGGATGCGAACTGTCTCATAATTGTAGGAGTATAAGTGTTGAACTTGCATTTAGAACGCTTAACAGGTGCGAAGGTTGCTAAACCATATAACCTAGGTGTTACCATACAATTAAGCTTTTGTTTAGGGTGTTGAACCAGTGTTACCTGGTACTGAAAAGTAGAAAGCAACAATTATAAGTTTAGTGCGTCAGGCATGGTCTAATATTCCTAAAACATGCATAAAAGCTGGTTTTTAAAATATTTTGTGCAGCATTAACTGGTTTATCTCAGAAAGTTTATCATACCTTTGCAGCCTAAATCAGCTATGCATCCGCAGCGACTAAATATTGATAATATTAGTACTTGCCCCGCAAGTGCTACAGGTATGGTGTCTACCTCTCACCATGTGTCGCTTTGTGATAAGCTGAATGGTTATTGCCTACACTTCTACACTACCCCAAAAGACTTTAGCTGATATTTCCAGGGTTCCGTACAGCCGTATGTTGCATACGCTACTCTGGGTAAGGCATCTGATAAGAGATTATAAATACAAAGTCAGTTTTACATCCATTTTTATTTATGGCAACAAATATTAGCGTTAGGCGCACGTTTTCGTACGCCTTTGCAGGTGCTTACCTTGTGGCGCTTTTCCTTTCTATCTTCGACAGGCAGATGCTGTGGCTCCTGCTAGCAATAGTGCCTTTGCACCTGGTCTTCCAGTATAACTTGCGCCAGGCGAAGCACACTTTGCTGCGCAATTACCCGTTAATTGGTTACCTGCGGTACTTTTTTGAGAGTATCCGACCTGAGTTTCGCCAATACTTCTTCGAGTCTGACACAGATGGCAAACCTTTTAGCCGCCGTCAGCGCTCTATCGTGTATCAGCGTGCAAAAAATGTGCGTCAGACTGTGCCTTTCGGCATGCACAGTAATAGCTTGGAAGTAGGCTATGAGTGGATAGCGCATACCATGTTTCCAGTGCATGTAAAAGAGGAGAATCTTCGTGTGCTGGTAGGAAGCAGCCGCTGTAAGCACCCTTACAGTGCCAGTATTTATAACATCTCTGCTATGAGCTATGGCTCGCTGAGCAAGACTGCTGTTAGAGCTCTTAGTGCAGGTGCCAAATTGGGAGGCTTTGCTCATAACACAGGTGAGGGTGGTGTAAGCCCGTTCCATATCGAGGGCGGGGGTGACCTAATCTGGCAGATTGGTACTGGTTACTTTGGCTGCCGTGACAAGAAAGGCAACTTCTCAGAGGATTTGTTTAGAGAGCAGGTAGCACACCCGCAGATTAAGATGGTAGAGATAAAGCTGTCTCAAGGAGCCAAACCTGGTCACGGTGGTATACTTCCGGCAGCTAAAAACACGCCTGAGATTGCTGCCATCCGTAAGGTGGAGCCTCATACAACCGTTGCTTCGCCTCCGGCGCATTCAGCATTCAAAGATCAGTTCACCATGCTGCTTTTTATAGAGAAACTGCGTGTACTCTCAGACGGTAAGCCTATTGGCATAAAACTTTGTATTGGCAATAAGCAGGAGTTTGAGCGCCTTTGCCAGGAGATGATGCATAACAGAATACTTCCAGACTTTATCACTATTGACGGTGCAGAAGGAGGTACTGGTGCGGCACCACTAGAATTTACCGACAGCCTTGGAATGCCACTATACGATGCCTTGGCGTATGCTCAGTCTACGTTGCGCAAGTATGGTTTGCGTGATGAAATAAAGCTGATTGCGGCAGGTAAGATTATCACGGGAGTCGATATCATTAAAGCGGTGTCTTTAGGTGCTGATATCTGCTACAGTGCCCGAGGAATGATGTTCGCCTTAGGTTGTATTCAGGCGCTACAGTGTGACTCAGGACGTTGCCCTGTAGGAATTGCCACTCAAGATAAGAACCTGTACCAGGGGCTTGATGTAGCTGATAAGCGTGTGCGTGTTGCAAATTTCCATGGCAACACCATTAAGTCTACTGTAGAAGTAATGGAGGCATGTGGGTTTGAAAGCCTAGAAGGCATTACGCCAGATAAGATTTTCAGGAGGGTAGAGCAGGGAAGAAACATGAGCTTTAAAGAGCTGTACTTTCCTAAAAGGACAACAGCTGCTGATGTTAGCAGAAACTATGTTCTGAACTAAGGGGTTCAGTAACCTCAGTTTGGATATGACTTAAGAGCAGCCTGCCAGGTCACCAGCACCTGGCAGGCTGTGTTGTTTTTGGGAGATGCTTCTTCGCTCCACTTAATACAAAGAAGTTTTCAGAAGTCGCATTGTTAGAAGTAGTCTTCGGTATGCTCATCGTAAGTGTCGAACTCAAAGTCTTCTTCATCAAAGTACTTATAGATAAAAAAGTAGGCTGCCGTGCTTATTAGTAGGATAGTGCCGACAAAGTATAGGAGTGGGGCTTTTTCTGTTCTTTTCATAGTCGTAGAACTTTTAAACTGTTACTTACGACTACTGCAGCTTTCAGGTACAGCTGTTTAGTAACAAACTCAGGAGGTACACAAAAAGAAAAGCCGGATCTTTTGGTCCGGCTTTATACTTATGGTTTAACTGTAGGGCTACATATTTCTGCGGTACTGACCTCCTACCTCAAACAGAGCATTGGTGATTTGTCCAAGAGAGCAATACTTCACGGTTTCCATCATCTCTGCAAAGATGTTACCGTTCTCTATAGCCACTTGCTGTATTCTCTTCAGCATCTGAGCTGATTTATCGGCATTGCGCTCCTGCAGGGCACGCACCATCTTAATTTGGTACTGTTTCTCTTCTTCTGTAGCACGTATCACCTCAGTAGGTATGACCGTAGGTGAGCCTTTTGAAGAAAGGAAGGTGTTTACACCAATGATTGGATACTCGCCCGTATGCTTCAGCGTCTCGTAGTATAAACTTTCCTCTTGTATCTTACCGCGCTGGTACATAGTTTCCATAGCACCCAGTACACCGCCGCGCTCTGTGATGCGGTCAAACTCAGCCAGTACAGCTTCTTCCACCAGGTCGGTCAGCTCTTCAATGATGAAAGAACCTTGAAGTGGGTTCTCGTTTTTCGCCAAACCTAGTTCACGGTTAATGATCAGCTGAATGGCCATAGCACGGCGAACCGAGGCTTCAGTTGGTGTTGTAATAGCTTCGTCGTAAGCGTTTGTGTGCAGCGAGTTACAGTTGTCGTAGATCGCGTACAGCGCCTGCAACGTAGTACGGATATCGTTGAAGTCGATCTCTTGTGCGTGAAGTGAACGGCCGGACGTCTGGATGTGGTACTTCAGCATTTGCGAACGGGCGTCGGCACCGTACTTATGCTTCATTGCCTTCGCCCAGATACGGCGGGCAACACGACCGATTACCGCATACTCCGGATCAATACCGTTGGAGAAGAAGAAGCTCAGGTTTGGCGCAAACTTGTTGATATCCATGCCGCGGCTCACGTAGTACTCCACAAACGTGAAGCCATTAGCAAGCGTGAAGGCAAGCTGCGTGATTGGGTTGGCACCGGCCTCAGCAATGTGATAACCCGAGATGGACACCGAGTAGAAGTTGCGCACGTTCTTGTCGATGAAGTATTGCTGCACGTCACCCATCAGGCGCAGCGAGAACTCCGTGGAGAAGATACAGGTGTTCTGTGCCTGGTCTTCTTTTAAGATATCAGCCTGTACGGTTCCACGAACTGCAGCCAACGTACGTGTTTTGATTGGTTCGTATACTTCCGCCGGCAATACCTGGTCACCAGTCACGCCAAGTAGCATCAGGCCTAAGCCATCGTTCCCTTCCGGCAGGTTGCCCTGGTACTTCGGACGCTCAGCGCCTTTTTCTTTATAAATCGCCTCGATCTTCTGGTTCACCTCTTCCTCCAGGCCATTCTCTTTAATGTAGAGCTCGCACTGCTGGTCTATAGCAGCGTTCATGAAGAAGCCTGTTAGTATAGCAGCCGGACCATTGATCGTCATAGATACCGATGTCTTCGGATCAGCCAGGTTAAAGCCAGAATATAATTTCTTGGCATCGTCCAGGCAGCAGATGCTAACACCGGAGTTGCCAATCTTACCGTAAATATCTGGTCTGTAGTCAGGGTCTTCGCCGTAGAGGGTTACAGAGTCGAAAGCCGTAGAGAGGCGCTTGGCTGGCATGCCTAAGCTTACGTAGTGGAAGCGGCGATTCGTACGCTCGGGTCCACCTTCGCCGGCAAACATACGGGTAGGGTCTTCGCCTTCGCGCTTGAACGGGAACACACCAGCTGTGTATGGGAACTCGCCTGGCACGTTCTCCTGCAGGTTCCACTTCAGCAAGTCACCCCAAGCCTCATACTTGGGTGTAGCCACCTTCGGTAGCTGCAGGTGCGACAGCGACTCGGTGTGCGTCTTTATCTTAATCTCCTTGTCGCGTACTTTAAAGACATAGAACTCGTTCTTGTAGGCCTGTACTTTCTCTTTCCAGTTCTCCAGAATCTTTTTGTTCTGCCCGTCCAGGTTAAGCTCTACTTCGGCATAAGCATGCTCCAGCTGCTTCACCAGGCGGTCTTTATCTTCAACGTCTATACTTTGCACCGCCTCTATAGACTTTTTAATGCCGTACAGTTTCTGCGCTACCTCGGCCTGATCATTAGCCCATTTATCGTAGTTGCGGATGGTTTCAGAAATCTCAGAAAGGTAACGGGTGCGGCTAGGAGGGATGATAAACACCTTCTCCGACATCTCCTTAGAAGTATGCAGGTTAGAGTTAAATTCAACACCCGTTTTCTCAGAGATCTTCGCCATGATAGCACGGTATAGCTGATTCATGCCCGGGTCGTTGAACTGAGAAGCAATGGTACCGAATACCGGTATGTCATCGTCGTTCACATCCCACAGCTGGTGGTTGCGCTTGTACTGTTTTTTTACATCGCGCAGGGCATCCAGTGCGCCACGCTTGTCAAATTTGTTCAAGGCAATCACGTCGGCAAAGTCAAGCATGTCGATCTTCTCCAGCTGCGTAGCGGCACCGTACTCCGGTGTCATCACATACAGGCTCATGTCAGAGTGCTCGATGATCTCCGTGTCAGACTGACCAATACCGGAAGTTTCTAGGATAATCAGGTCAAAATCAGCAGCTTTTACAATATCCACAGCATCCTGTACATACTTGCTCAGGGCCAAATTGCTTTGGCGGGTTGCCAGCGAGCGCATGTATACTCTTTCGTTAGAGATGGAGTTCATACGGATTCTATCCCCCAGCAAGGCACCACCGGTTTTGCGCTTGGATGGGTCAACAGAGATAATAGCAATTTTCTTTTCTGGAAAGTCCAGCAGGAAGCGGCGCACCAGTTCATCCACCAAAGAAGACTTTCCAGCACCACCTGTACCAGTTATACCTAAAACAGGTGTCTTCACATCCTTAGCCTGTTCTTTTACTTCGTTAAGTATGGCTCTTGCCTCTTCCGAGAAGTTTTCGGCGGCTGAGATTAATTTGGCAATAGCTTTAGGATCCTTATCACGCAGATGCTTTGCTTCGCCGTTCAGGTCTTTGCCTGTTGGGAAGTCGCACTTCTGCAGCATATCGTTGATCATACCCTGCAGGCCCATGGCACGGCCGTCGTCAGGGGAGTAGATGCGGGCGATGCCGTATTCGTGCAATTCCTCAATCTCGGTTGGAAGTATAACACCACCGCCACCACCGAAGATGCGGATGTGTCCGCAGCCGCGCTCGCTGAGCAGGTCGTACATATACTTAAAATACTCCAGGTGTCCTCCCTGATAAGAAGTAATAGCGATGGCCTGTGCGTCTTCCTGAATGGCGCAGTCAACAATCTCCTGAACAGAGCGGTTGTGCCCCAGGTGAATTACCTCTGCGCCAGAGGCCTGTATGATACGACGCATGATATTGATCGAAGCATCGTGGCCATCAAACAGAGACGCGGCGGTAACAATACGGATATGGTTAACCGGCTTATATGGCTCTACTTTGGTAAATTGCATACTTATTTTAACAAGTTTTTTCCAGATTTGATGCGAATATAGTCATTTTGTAGCAGAATGCAGATGCTGCCAAAGGCATGGGAACTGCAGCATTTTGTACTCATTTATACTTACGCAGTAGCGAACAGGATAGGTAAGCCTCAGCTTTATGTCTAGTAAACAAGCGCACCAATTGAGGTAAAAAATTGGGTTCATATTTCAACTGGACTGAAAACCTGCAGCATGAGAGGTTGGATGTAAGTTGAAACCTAATAAAACAAAAAAGCCCGCTCCAGGGAGCAGGCGATATAAATTAATTAGTGATACTATATATTACTCTTTTGCCTTAGCGATGGCTCCGTAGAGCACAGGGCTAAAGAAACGGAGGTTCTCCAGGATACACGTCATACTGTAAAATTTATTCAGGTCAATTTCTGAGCTTTCTGCTATCGCCAGTAATAGCTCATCCAGCGTCTCCCTGAATCTTTCGTCAAACTCTTCTTGTGTCATGATGCTAATTTAGGATGCATTGCTTCATCTTAACCAATTTCAGGATGATTAAATTTCAAGAACTAGGCTTAACCTTGCTCTGGCACAGGTTGGTTTTAGAGGGATATTTGTCCTTGGATGCTCCTAAGCTATTTATTTGTTTTGATGTCGCTGCAAAATCTTCTGACAAGAGTAGAAGATTTCTTAACTTTGTTACTCGTATAAAGATTTATGAAGAACATTCGCAATTTCTGCATCATCGCCCACATCGACCATGGCAAGAGTACCCTGGCCGACCGCCTGCTGGAGTTTACCTCCACCGTGGCTGAGCGTGAAATGCAAAACCAGCTGCTCGATAACATGGACCTGGAGCGTGAGCGCGGTATTACCATTAAGAGCCACGCCATCCAGATGAACTATCATTATAAGGGAGAGGATTACGTGCTTAACCTGATCGATACACCAGGTCACGTAGACTTTTCTTATGAGGTTTCCCGTTCAATTGCCGCCTGTGAGGGCGCGCTCCTGATCGTGGACTCTTCCCAAGGTATAGAGGCTCAGACTATCTCTAACCTGTACCTGGCGATCGGAAATGACCTGGAGATCATACCGGTTCTGAACAAGATCGATTTGCCACACTCCATGCCGGAAGAGGTGTCTGACCAGATTATCGACCTAATCGGTTGCGACAGAGAAGACATTATCCATGCCTCCGGTAAGGCCGGTATCGGTATCGAGGAAATTCTGAATGCTATATGCGACCGTATCCCAGCTCCAAAGGGTGACCCTGAGGCTCCGTTACAAGCTTTGATCTTCGACTCTGTTTTTAACTCTTACAGAGGCATAGAAGTATACTTCCGAATCTTTAACGGAACGCTGAAGAAAGGGGAGAAGGTGAAGTTCATAAACACCGGTAAAACCTATGAGGCTGACGAGATTGGCGTACTGAAGCTGAACCAGGAGTCTCGCCAGGAAATGGCTGCCGGTAACGTAGGTTATCTGATTTCAGGTATCAAGAATGCCAAAGAAGTAAAAGTAGGTGATACCATCACGCACGTAGATCGTCCGGCTCAAGGTATTCAGGGCTTTGAGGATGTGAAGCCGATGGTATTTGCCGGTATCTACCCAGTAGAAACAAGCGAATACGAAGAGCTGCGAGCCTCTATGGAAAAACTGCAGCTGAATGATGCTTCGCTGGTTTGGGAGCCTGAAACTTCTGCTGCCCTAGGCTTTGGTTTCCGTTGCGGCTTCCTTGGCATGCTGCACATGGAGATCGTACAGGAGCGTCTGGAGCGCGAGTTCGACATGACGGTGATCACGACCGTGCCGTCGGTGCAGTTCCATGCCTATACTACTAAAGAGAAAATGGTGAAGGTAAATGCTCCATCGGAGATGCCGGACCCTAATTATATCGACCATATCGAAGAGCCTTTCATCAAAGCTCAAATCATTTCAAAGTCCGATTACGTGGGGCCAATCATTACCCTATGTATGGATAAGCGGGGTATTCTGAAGAACCAGACGTACCTAACCAGCGACCGTGTAGAAATGACTTTTGAGATGCCATTGGCAGAGATCGTGTTCGACTTCTTCGACAAGCTGAAAACTATTTCCCGTGGTTATGCCTCGCTTGACTATGAGCTGATCGGTTTTCGCGCGTCTAGCATGGTGAAATTAGACATCATGTTGAATGGTGAGAAAGTGGATGCTTTGAGTGCCATTGTTCACCGTGACAAAGCTTATGACTGGGGCAAGCGCCTGTGCGAAAAACTGCGCGAGCTGTTGCCACGTCAGATGTTCGAGATCGCCATACAGGCAGCTATTGGTCAAAAAATCATTGCCCGTGAGACAGTAAAAGCCATGCGTAAAAACGTATTGGCCAAGTGCTACGGCGGTGACATCTCTCGTAAGCGTAAGCTCCTCGAGAAACAGAAGAAAGGTAAGAAACGCATGCGCCAGGTAGGTAACGTGGAAATACCGCAAGAAGCCTTCTTAGCCGTGCTTAAGCTCGACTAACCTATAAACAAGCCCCGACGTGCCCCTGCGTGTCGGGGCTTTTTACTTAATATCAGTAAGTGTAGCACTGTGTATACCTCTGTTTCTTTCAAAGCCCGCCTATCTGATTTTGCTGAGGCCCAAACTATACTTCTGGAACAGGAGGTAAGGTTTTTGGATGCTGCTATGCAGTTAGAAACATATTATAAGGTGGAGCAGGGGAAGCTTAAGCTGATAAAAGGAGGTTTAGAAAACGCCTTAGTGCATTATCAGCAGCAAAAGCACCAGAATATGTTCTTCAATGAGGTGCTGCTATACTTAAAGCGTCCCTCTTCTGGTCTTGTGGAGACCTTGTACGGAAGTCCACAACCTGTAGTAGAGCTTAAAAAGCTACGGAAAACCTTTGTGTATGATAACCTGAAGGTACACCTGGACCAGCTTGAAACCCTTGGTTACTTTGTAGAGGTAGAGGCGCTGGATATAGACGGCTCCTATGGACTGGAGCACTTGCTGGAGCTGTGTGAAAGTAGGAAAGAGCTGCTTCAGCTGGAAGATGAGGACCTCGTACAGGAAGACTATCCTGTACTTCTTAACCAAATCACTAAATCAATCAATCCAAACAATAACTACAACAAATGACCCTGCTCGACGGAAAAAAGACATCCGAAGCCATTCAGAATGAAATTGCGGCCGAAGTTGCTGCCATTAAAGCAAAAGGAGGAAAGATACCTCATTTGGCTGCCGTACTTGTAGGTAACGATGGCGGCTCTGTTACCTATGTTACCAATAAAGTTGCTACCTGTGAGCGCATAGGTTTTGGCTCTTCACTTATTCGTTACGAAGACACAGTAACTGAAGAAGAACTCCTTAACAAAATCAAAGAGCTGAATGAGGATGAGGAGGTAGACGGGTTTATAGTACAGCTGCCCCTGCCAAAGCACATCGATACCGAAAAAGTGATCGAGGCAATTGACCCAAAGAAAGATGTTGATGGCTTCCACCCAACAAACGTAGGGCGTATGGTCGCTGGCTTGCCAGCTTACCTTCCGGCTACTCCTGCTGGTATTCTGCAATTGCTGCAGCGCTACGAAATCGATACCAAAGGCAAGCACTGCGTTGTTGTTGGACGCAGCAATATCGTAGGTACTCCTATGAGTATTTTGATGGCTAAGGGAGGTTACCCAGGCAATGCCACCGTTACGCTTTGCCACCGCAACACTGTTGATTTAGCTTATCATACCCGCCAAGCAGATATTATTATTGTTGCCGTTGGCCAGCCAGGCCTCATAACCGCTGACATGGTGAAAGAAGGAGCCGTGGTGATAGACGTTGGTACAACCCGCGTACCTGATGCTAGCCGCAAGTCAGGCTTCCGCTTGAGAGGTGACGTTGATTTTGATAATGTTGCAGAGAAGTGCAGCTACATAACGCCTGTACCAGGTGGTGTTGGACCACTCACCATTGCCATGCTGATGACAAATACCTTAAGAGCATCGAAAAAAGAAGTTTACGGGTAACCATTTCGAAGCCCTCTCTTTAAACAGGAGAGGGTTTTTTGTTGCCCCTACTTAACCAACTGTCATTGTACACGCTCATTCCAGCATCACCCCGGAACAGAACATACACTATGCCTTGTTGCTATTTTGATTAACTTTACGGGTTCTGCTTGGTTAAGCATAAATAAACTATATACACCACCAGAACAAGTATAAATGGCTGTACTTAACAAGTTAATACAGCCTGAGGAAGAATAGCATTGGAAGAGACAAAAACATTTAAGACCGCCTCTATACATCAGGTGCCGAAAGATGGCAGTCTGTTGCCACTAATGGAGGCTTTTTATACAATTCAGGGAGAAGGAGGTAACACTGGTACAGCTGCATACTTTATCCGTTTAGGAGGCTGTGACGTTGGTTGCCACTGGTGTGATGTAAAGGAAAGTTGGGATGCAGAACAGCACCCGCTTACACCTATAGAGGACATAGTGGAAACTGCAGCAGCATACCCTGGTAAGGCAGTTGTAATTACAGGTGGCGAGCCGTTGCTCTACAATTTGGCTCCTTTAACAGAGCAATTACAGGCACGGGGCATTAAAACGTTTATAGAGTCCTCAGGGGCATACGCTGTAAGCGGCAACTGGGACTGGTTCTGTCTTTCTCCTAAGAAATTTAAACAGCCTGACCCTTCTGTATATCCTTTTGCAGATGAGCTAAAAGTAGTTATCTTTAACAAGAGTGACTTTAAATGGGCTGAGGAGCATGCTGCCAAGGTAGGAGAGAGCTGTAGTCTTTACCTTCAGCCGGAGTGGAGCAAGGCCCAGGAAATAACGCCGCTCATTGTTGAGTACGTAAAAAACAATCCGAAATGGCGTGTCTCGCTGCAGACACACAAGTACATGGACATTCCGTAAATCCTGATGAAGTATAAACCGCTGCTAACCGCTTTCCTGCTGATGCTGGGAACAGCCTCCATGGCGCAAACATCAAAACTCAGCACCACCTCAGCTAAGGCAGAGCGTTTATACGAAAAAGCAGATGCCTATGTGCGGGCAAGAGATTTTGATAGAGCACTGCAGAGCCTGAACGAAGCTATTGAAAAGGATCCGAAGTTTGCAGAGGCATACATCCGCGCGGCCAGCTTATATAAGATTTTGGGCAACAAAGCAGCTGCATTTGAAAACCTGGAAAAAGGCCTGCCCTTGCTTCCATTTTCTAAGGGGCAGTCAAACAATTACTATGAGTTCGCTGAATTATATTTCGACAGAGGGAATTATCAGGCAGCGAAGGAATGGTATGAAACATTCCTGAAAACAGGCTCTACTAATGCAAAGCAAGTAGAGTGGGCGCGACGTCAGATTAAGACAGCCGCCTTTGCGCAGGAGGCAATGGAGCAGCCTGTACAGTTTAACCCGGAGCAGTTGCCAGGTACGCTGAACAGGTTTGGTCTTCAGTATTTCCCTTACACAACCGCCGATCAGCGTTATTTTATCTATACCGCCAGGCAAAGTGGACGCCCTGACCATGATGAGAATATTTATGTAAGCGAGAGGAAGGGAGAGGAGTGGCAGGCACCCGTTTCTATCTCTGATAATATTAACTCACCAGCTAACGAGGGTGCTGCTACAATTTCTGGCGATGGTAAAACACTGGTTTTTACTTCCTGCAACCGTCCTGATACCCAGGGTGACTGCGATCTCTATATTTCATTTAGAACAGGCAGTGAGTGGAGCAAGCCTCAGAATATGGGTAAGGCTGTAAATTCCAAAGCCTGGGATTCCCAGCCAAGTTTGTCTGCCGACGGAAGAACGTTATACTTTACCTCCACGCGCGGTGGCGGTGTAGGAAAAGAGGACATCTGGGTAACGCACCGCAACGATGATGGGTCTTGGCAGAAGCCGGTAAACCTTGGGAGAGAAGTTAACTCTACCGGGCGTGATATGGCTCCATCCATTCACATGAGTGGCTCAACTTTATACTTTGTAAGTGATGGCCACATTGGGCTGGGTGGGCTAGACATCTTTAAAACAAACCTAAAGGAGAACGGGAAGTGGACTGAACCACAAAATTTAGGCTATCCGTTGAATACCCATGCTGACGAGGGGTCCCTCTTCATTACTCCGGATAGTGAAATTGGTTATTACTCCAGGCAAGTAAACACAGATGCCGGTGTGCCAGGTATTCAGCTGTACCGCTTTGATGTGCCGACAGAATGGCGCAGCCGTGTTAACAGTACCTATGCCCAAGGCCGCGTATTTGATGCTGATTCAAAGAAACCTATTTCCGCACAAGTACAACTGTATGATGTAGAGGCAGATTCTCTGGTGCAGCAAGTTGGCTCAGATAAGGTTTCAGGCGAATATACTGTAGTACTAACGCAGGGTAAGCAGTATGCCTTATATGTGTCGGCTCCTAACTACCTGATGAATAGCCGAAGCTTCGATTATACTTCTTCCAAAGCTTTATCTCCTATAGCTTTGGATGTTTACCTGGAACCTATCAAATCAGGAGCTGCCATGGTGCTTAGTAATCTCTTTTTCGATACAGGTAAATATGCGCTTGAGAAAAAGTCTAAGACGGAGTTAGACAAGCTGGTTACCTTTTTGCAGCAAAACCCTAAAGTGAAGATTGAAATCTCTGGCCACACGGATAATGTTGGCTCCGATCAGGCTAACCAGGTCCTGTCAGAGCGTCGTGCCAAGTCTGTTGTAGACTACTTAGCCAGCCACGGTATCAGCAAAGAGCGCTTCCGACACAAAGGTTACGGCGAGACAAGGCCTGTAAAACCGAATAAATCCGAGGAAGATCGGCAGATGAATCGGCGGATAGAGATGAGAATACTATAAAACAGAAGGCGGTAAAGCATCAGATGCTTTACCGCCTTCTATTTTAAAAGTTCATATTTTAAACTATACTCCCCAGGTATTTGGAGATTTGCGCCATTCAGCCAAAGTATCCATAGCAGATTCCTGAATGTATCCTTGTTTAGCGGCAGCCTCTACTAATGCGCTGTAGTTGCTCAGGCAGTGCAGCGGAATACCAGCATTATGGAAGTTTTCTTCTGCCAGGGCAAAGCCATACGTAAATATAGCGGCCATGCCTACTACTTCAGCTCCTGCAGCTTTAACTGCTTCGGCAGCTTTGAGCGAACTGCCACCGGTAGAGATCAGGTCCTCGATCATTACCACCTTCTGGCCTTCCAGCAGGCGCCCTTCAATTTGATTACCCATTCCATGCTTCTTAGGCTCCGGACGAACGTAAAGAAAAGGCATTTCCAGTAAATCAGCTACCAGTGTACCCTGCGCAATGCCTGCAGTGGCTACACCAGCTATGGCTTCCGCATCGGGATACTGCTGTTTTACAAGCTCAGCTAGCTGTTGTTTAATGTAGCTGCGTATGTACGGGAAAGAAAGCGTAACGCGGTTATCACAGTAGATTGGGGAGTTCCAGCCGCTGCTCCATTTAAATGGCTGCTCCGGTCTTAACTTCACGGCCTCAGTTTCGAGCAGGAATGAGGCTACCTGATGTGCTGTTGTCGTAGAATCCATGGCCCGAAAATACATAAATAATCTTCCTTTTTAAGGCTGCGTATTTTGTTTGAGCCGATTTATTTTTTGTTTTGTATAAAATATGCTTCTGCTGAAGCACCCAAACTGAATGAACGTTTTTATCAACGATATTCCGCTAATCCTAAAAAAAGCTACGGACAAGGTTTATAAGCATGAGTATGACCTTATTCTTAAGTCCTCAGAACACTTTACCTCTAAAGACCTTGTAGGAGATGTGCTGATCAAAGATGCGGATCCGCAGCTGATAGACCGCCTGGTGCGGCTGATGGAAGTAAAGAAGCTAAAAAAGCTTCGGTCGCTTACGCTTGTGGCTGACAAGAAAAAGAAACTGATTGAGCACCTAAAAGATCAGTTTAAAATAGTAAAAGCTGCCGGAGGCTTGGTATTGAAAGACGGAAAGATTTTGATGATCTACCGCTTGGGCGTGTGGGACCTGCCAAAAGGAAAGCTAGAGAAGAAAGAGAAAGTACAACAAGGTGCCCTGCGAGAAGTAGAGGAGGAGTGTAATATAAAGGTTGAGATAGCAGAAAAGCTACCAAAGACCTGGCACTCTTATGCCTACAAGGGCAAAAAGATACTGAAGAAAACAAGCTGGTACCGGATGGAGTGTACCGACGACAGCTTAATGAAGCCGCAGGCGGAGGAGTTTATTGAGGAAGTACGTTGGATGAGTCCTGAAGAAGTGATGGAAGTGCTGCCAAAAGCCTATACTTCTATTGCCTTCATCATCCAACACTATCTGCAATCTCTGAAAACCGGAAAGGTATAAATTCGTCCACGTTGCCGCCAAAGCGATGAATCTCTCTGATGATTGATGAGCTGATGGCGGCAAGGTGTGGTGAAGTAATCAGAAATACACTCTCCAGGTCATGATTTACATGACGGTTTGCCTGCGCAATAGTGTTTTCATACTCAAAGTCGGTAGTGTTACGCAATCCGCGTAGCAAAAACTGAGCACCTATCTCACGGGCGTATTCAGCTGTCAATCCTTTGAAAGTCTCTACTTTGATGTTCGGCTGGTCTTCGAAAAGCCTTGTCATTACTTGGTGCATCCTCTCTATCGGGATGTATCGCTGCTTGCTGCTGTTATTACCTATAGCCACTACAACTTCGTCAAAAAGCTTCGCTCCACGCATTACCACATCATAATGACCATTAGTAAAAGGATCAAAGGAACCAGGAAAAAGGGCAATTCTTTTCATGAGCTAGGGTTTGTATGGAGCTAAAGCTGTTAAATCAGCATCTGCTACAAAAGCTTTAATTACTTAGAGGGTGATATTGTTTAAAAGGTTTCTCCTGTAACCTGAAAAGCATCAGCAGGCCTATTCACATAGATGAAGGCTGTAAAGCTCAAAGTACCGGTGCTCGAACAGGTCGTGAAACTTATAGCTATACTCTATATCTGAAGGTTTTTTGCCTAGCTTAATCTGGCGAATATACTTCTGCAGGATGTTGAACAGGGAAGAATCATGCGTGATGTCGCCCCAAACTGTTAAAGTCTCCTGCTCAGGGTTCATCTTCTGCTCCTGCATAATGAAGATGATATAGTATATAAAATCCTCAGGGCTTACATAATTGAAAATATTGCAAAACTCCAGTCCTCCCGGGCCAATCACCAGCAAGGTCACGTAGTTCCTCTCCACAAAGGCATACATGCTGCGAAGGTTAGTACGCGGTGTCTGGTGCAATATACTCCGGATTAGGGAGCTGGTGACGTGCACTATCTGCAGCGGCTGCTCCGGAAATAAATCCTGCAGTGCCTGGTGCAATCCTTTATCTATGGCAAAGATATTTATTGCCTCCAGGCCATTATGACGGTAGTAAAGCACCTCATCCTGCACAGGATTGATATCTGAATGCAGGCGCAGGTAGTCCTGCAGGTGTGCCGGGTCATAAAGGGTTTCCGGTACCAGGGTGAAATGCTGGTTACTCACCGAAACACGTACTAGGTTCCAGTTTTGCTCCTGTAGAAGTGGGTTTTCCTGCGCTATCAGGCGCAGCTGCTCGCCAATCTGCATTGGAGAAAAGATTGTTATCAACTCGTAATCCTCCAGCACCACAAACTTGTTACGCTCTGTGTTGGCTACTGCAATGCGTATTGCTTTTTGGCTGAGTGCTATGTAAAGATTACACTGACTCGCCTGTGAGGGCGAGAAAGCCTCATCTTGAATCTTGTGTGAGAGCCTGTAGTGTGTGTTGATGGTGTTCAAGGTATCCTGTCGTCCTGTGTAAGCGATGGTGGGCATAACCGCCCTAGTGCAAGTATATAAAAATTATGGCAAAAGGCAGCGGTAGGTATACTATGGCATAAAATTATGAGGCAATCCCAGTAAGTCGTCTAACGAAAGCAAGAGCTGCAGTACCCTGTGTTTGTCCTGTCTGGGTATGTTTTGTAGTTCTTTTACACTCATCCACTGCACATGTTCAATTAGCTGGCCTTCTGCTTGTGCCTCTGGGTCATAGCCAGTTGCCAGCTCGCCTTCAAGAGTCTGCACCTCGAAGAAAAATTCAACAGCGTGTAGCGGCGGGTGCAGAAATTCGTTCACATAAAGAAACCGGCCAACTTCTACCTGCAGTCCTGTTTCCTCTAAAAATTCACGTTTCAGGCAGTCCTGCATACTTTCGCCGTACTGTAGTCCACCTCCCGGTGGTGCCCAAAACGCATAGTTATCAATGGTTTTTCCGTGTCGTACTACTACTAATTTATCATCTTTAATGCAGATACCGCATACGCGTATTCTGAGTTTATCAGCATAGGCGGCAGCATTAGGGTTTAAATCTGGCATGGTTGGTTTACGGGTGTTTTGGTCGTAAATTTACAGTATGATTAAGACGTATAATCCAGAATTTGAAGCTGACATACGTGAGAAGCTAGAGCGGCAGGAATTTATGAAGCTCATGGGCTTTAACGTAACAAAGATAGAAGAAGGTAGGGTAGAAGGCGAATTAACACTGGAGCAAAAGCATCGGCAGCATAAAGGCTTTGCCCATGGCGGCGTAATTGCTACACTGGCAGACATTGTTGCAGGTTTTGCAGCTGTAAGCCTCGTGCCAAAGAATCACCATGTGGTAACTGCCGAAATCAAAGTTTCATACTTCCACCCAGGCCTGGGTGACAAATTGATAGCAAAAGGATACGTTGTGAAGCAAGGACGAAAGCTAAACTTTTGTGAAGCAGAGGTATACGCGGTTAAAGGCCAGGAGCAACCCTTACTGATAGCCAAGGCAAGTACAACTATGGCTACTATCACCCCTGAAGATATTGCGAGAGTTAAGAAGTCAGAAGGATAATTAAATAACATCTTTATAACAGGTTAAACTCCTTCTCCTGATTCTTTTAGTAACTAATTTTGTTGTACAGGCGAGGGTTCTATACTCAACTCTCTAACCCTTTAACTTTTTTAACTTACACCATGCGCCCGGTAGAAGCCTTACGAAATAATTTTCCGTTTGAACCGACTGAAGACCAGGCGAAGCTTTTTGCTAAACTCGATGAGTTCATTCTGAATAAAGGGGAGGAGCGACAGGTGTTCCTGCTGAAAGGATATGCCGGTACTGGTAAAACGACAGTTGTTACCTCCTTGGTAAAAATACTCAACTCGTTTGGGTATAAGTATGTGTTGCTTGCCCCAACTGGGCGTGCAGCTAAGGTAATGGCCAGCTATAGTGGCCGCGCGGCTTTTACGATCCACAAGAAGATCTATCGACAGACGGCTAATCCTTTTTCAGAAGGACTTTCCTTTACCCGCCAACCAAACAAGTCTGATAACACTGTTTATATAGTGGATGAGTCCTCTATGATATCTGATGAAAGTGGCTTCGGAGAAAACGGTTTACTGCAGGACTTGCTGCAATATGTATTCGACAAGAAGAACAATAAACTACTACTGATTGGCGACACAGCACAGTTGCCGCCGGTAGGGCAGGCCTTGAGTCCATCTTTAGATGCAGAGTACCTGAAGCAGAACTTCCGCTGCCATGTGCAGCAAATTGAACTGCGCCAGGTAATGCGTCAGGCTGAGGCATCGGGCATACTCATGAATGCGACGCAACTGCGCGACCGCATGAAGCAGGAAAAGCTGGATATAAAGCTCTTTACCAAGGGCTGGCGTGACATCTACCGGATGACTGGCGAGAAACTGGAAGACGGGCTCCGCTATGCTTATGACAAGTTCGGTATCGAGAACACCATTGTTATCTGCCGATCAAATAAAAATGCTAATCTCTATAACCAGCACATCCGCCGCAGAATCTTCTTTGCAGAAGATGAGTTAGGTGTAGGCGATTACCTGATGATTGTGCGGAACAACTATTTTTGGCTGCCAAAGGACTCTGATATTGGCTTTATGGCCAATGGAGACTTTGTAGAGGTAACCAAAATTATCCGCTACGAAGACATGTATGGCTTCCGGTTTGCCGATGTTCGTATTCGTTTTGTAGATTACCCTGATGCGCAGGAGGAAGAGGTGAAAATAATGCTTGATACGCTTTACTCTGACGCTCCTGCCTTGCCAGCTGACCAGAACAAGAAGCTCTATGAGGAAGTGCTGCAGGATTATATGGATATCAAGACGAAAAAAGAGCGGTATAAAGAGCTGAAGAAAAACCCGTACCTTAATGCATTACAGGTTAAGTTTGCCTATGCCCTCACCTGCCATAAAGCGCAGGGTGGTCAGTGGCAGGCCGTTTTTGTGGATCAGGGCTTTCTGAAAGAGGATATGGTGAACGAAGAGTTTGCCCGATGGCTTTACACAGCCCTTACTCGCTCATCAGAAGAGCTGTATCTGCTGAACTTTAACGAACAATTATTAGTTGACTGACAAAAGAAAATCTTATTTTGCATCGTTTTTGATATAAAACAAGTATATACTTTATCGCATAAACTTTAACCCTCTACATAGATGAAAAAAGTAATCCTTTCTTTTGCATTCGCAGCCCTTATTGCTGGTGGCGCTGTAGCGCAGGAAAAACCTAAGGCAACTGCCCCTCAGGAGCAAGCTACAAATGGCCCTGCCCTGACATTCGAAGAAAAAGAATTTAACTTTGGCGACATTACGCAAGGCGATGTAGTGGAGCACACTTTTAAGTTTAAGAACACAGGTACACAGCCTCTTGTAATTGAGCGTGTGGATGTCACCTGCGGTTGTACTACTCCAGCTTGGTCTAAAGAGCCAATTATGCCTGGTAAAACTGGTTATGTTACGGCTAAGTTTAACAGTGCAGGCAAATTAGGCCAGCAGAAGAAAGCGATTACAGTACACTCTAATGCCGCTGATGGCGCTAAGTACGTGTACATAGTAACGAACATCAAAGAAAAGACCACAGCTAGCGCTGCTAAGAACTAAGCCTCAAAGCTTATCAAAGTATAAAGGCCACCTGAAAGGGTGGCCTTTTCTTTTTCTTAACCTAGAGGTGACATACATATTGTTATCTTTATATAAACACAGTCCATCTCATGGTTAAGAACAGACTTATAACTGCCTTTCTATTCCTATCCTGTATCGCCACCAAGCCAGCCAAAGCTCAAAAAGCAGAACAGGACGTAAACATAGCCTATGGTTTTGCCTCTTCTCCACTTATTACTAATGCATTCTGGCACTTATTTAGTGACAATACAAGGTTAAAGGCACTAGGCCCAATTTCAGCAGAATATAAATACCATGTCTCTGACAGGATTGTAGTAGGAGTCACTGGTTCCTTTGTCCAGATCAGTACGCGGTATAAAACCTCTAACACGCTGAGCTATCGCAGCAAGTACTATACACTGATGCCACAGTGTCTCGTATTTTTTGGAAAAAAGAACAAAGTAGAGGCTTATAGTGGCATATCATTAGGTGTAAATTATGCTACGGCTGTCGATACAGATTATGAACATATAAGAGAAGAGGTAATACGTGCGTCTTATCACCTTACTGCTTTGGGAGTTAGAACGACAAAGCGCACCGGTCTTTTTGCTGAAATGGGCTATGGGTATAAAGGGCTACTGAACGTGGGGCTGAGCCACAGGCTGACAGGGAGCAAAAAAAAAGCAAAGTATGACGTACATACTTTGCCTTACAAGTGAAATCAGCAGCTTATGTTTAAAGTGCTTTCAAAATAGCATAAAACAACGCACCCCAGCCAACTATCAGGAGTGTTCCTCCAATAGGCGTGATGGCTCCCAGCCAGGTAATGCCTGTAGCGCATAGTACATAAAGAGAACCAGAGAATACCAGCACTCCAAGAAAGAAGCACCAAGCAGCTACCTGTAGCGCTGGCTGTTGTACCTGAAATAACAACAAACCTACCGCCAGGAGCGCCAAAGTATGGTACATCTGGTATTTTACGGCAGTCTCGAAGGTGTCAACGCGGTTGGTGGCTTGCAGCATAGGCGCAAGCGCATGAGCACCAAAAGCACCAATAGCAACAGTCAGTGCACCAAAGGCACTGGCAATAAGTAGTATAGTTTTCTGCGTCACTGTTTTAAATATTTGCGTATGCCTGCCTTATAACAGGTGCCTGTAAAGGTACAACAGTGAGGGCTAAAAAGCACCCAAAGCCTATTTATTACTCCGCCTCCAGGGCCTCAATCAGCTGTTCTTCAAACTCTTCCTGGCTATCGTACTGCGTAAACTCCAGTGTTTTGTTTTCTGCTTTGAGTTGTGTTACCACGTCCAAAGCTACTACAAGCGGTTCAGCTTCTTTTCCCGTTAGGTCACTGTCCCAATCGGTACCTACAAGCAGCTCATCGCCATACATGCCTACGCACCAGTTCTCCAGGAACTCAACCAGGGAAATTGACTCAGGTTTGTAGTCAGACCACTCATCATCGGCACAGGCTGCTGCACCATCTCTAGAAGACCAGAACAAAATTACTTCTGTATCCTCAAATTCTGAGGAGCTGGAAGTTGCCCATGTGTCATTCTTAGTTAAGCCCCACACCTCTTCTGTTTGTACAACATGCTGGATAAAGGCTTTATATTTTTGCTCAATTGTACTCGCATGCTGTGTCATGTTTGCGCTCTGTTTTTGGTGAGAAATTTTATTTGCAGGCAAAATACAAAAAATATATATACTTCAAACTTATGTGAAGGGGGAGTGGTTACAGCTGGCTGAACAAATTTGGATAGTCTGAGATGATTCCATCCACTCCTAACTGCTTTAATCGCTGCATTTCTTTGAGATCGTTCACCGTCCAAGGTACCAGCTTCATGCCTTGCTCATGTGTTGCCTTTATAAGGGAAGGAGTAACAAGTTTAAAGTATGGGCTGTAGATGGTAGGGGTAAACCCCAGCTGTTCCAGGTTCTTCTCTAGACCTTTCAGGTTCTCTACCAGTAAAGCCGTTTTTATATCCGGATGCTTCTGATGCAGCACTTTAAGCGTACGCGGATCAAAAGATTGAATGATGACATACGGTCTTATCCCTTTCTCATCAATAACAGCCACTAACTTATCTATAAATTCTTCAGGTGCTGGGTGGTATATTCCATCTCCGGAAGGTTTTGACTTGGTTTCAATGTTGTAGAATACCTGCGCTAGACCTTTTTCCTTAATGTATGCCTGAGCTGAATCAATCACCTCTGATAACAAAGGCTTGTATGCTTTCATCAGCTGTTGCTCCGGAAACTTGCTGTAGTATTTAGAGCCTACATCAAAAGTACGAATCTGGCTGTACGGCATTTGGTACAGCACATATTTTTTAGCGTCTGCAGCCGGAATCTCCGCACCCGAGGGCAGCAACTCATGCTCCGGATTTATGAAAGGGTCGTGGGAGAGAAGCACCTGCCCATCCTGGCTGATATGTGCATCCATTTCCAACGTAGTAACTCCTGAGTCCAAGGCCTTCAGCATGGCCGGAACGGTGTTTTCTGGCAACAGTCCACGCGCTCCACGGTGACCTTCCTTATCAAAGGCAGGTAACGCTACAGACGATTGCTGGGTTGGCTTGTTTTGTGACATACTACTGGTGGTGCATGCTATGAGCAGGAGTAGGGTAGCGAAAAAAAAGGATCTGATACGGCACATGGTTAAGAAGTTTGTTCTGGCACAAAAATGAGGTACTCTGCATCGAAATAAAACCTCAGGAGCTATACTTTACAATTACTTAACAAGTAGCAGTACCTATAGATATATCCTCGACTTCGCTGCTAAGTCCTTATTTCTTGCTGTAGTCTCTGGCACCAAAGATGCCGCTGCCTACCCGGATCATGGTGCTTCCTTCTTCAACTGCTATTCTCCAATCCGAAGTCATGCCCATAGATATCTCCTTAAAGTCGTTATTGGCGAAGAAGTAGGTTTCTTTTAAGCGGTCAAAGCAGCTACGCAATTGACGAAACTCCTGGCGAAGTTTCTCCTCATTGTCTGTGTTGGTTGCAATGCCCATCACACCCGTCAGGCGAATGTAGTGCATGCTGCGGAATTCTTCTGACTGTACTAGTGACTCGGCTTCTTTCAGTGTCATACCAAACTTTGTTTCCTCGTCAGCGATAGAAATTTGAAGCATACAGTTAATTGGATGTGTTCGGCCAAACATCTCAGCGCGCTTGTTTATCTCTTTCAGAAGCTTGAGGCTGTCAACAGACTGTATGGTATCAACAAACTCTGCAATGTACTTCACCTTATTTGTTTGCAGGTGGCCTATCAGGTGCCAGGCTATATCATGCGGAAGCTTTGCATATTTATCTATCAGTTCCTGTACCTTGTTTTCACCAAAAAGACGGTGTCCGGCATCATAAGCCTCTTTGATGACTTCTACAGGATGTGTTTTGGATACGCCCACCAGGCGGCAAGGAGTATTCTTTAGCTGTTCGTCGAAGTATAAAATGTTCTCTTTTATGCTCATAGTTTCTATAGGTTCTTTTTGTATCTCTGTAGTGCTTGGTTTAGTTAGTCTTCCAGCACATTGGCTAAAAAGGTGTTTTTCAGGAGCATCCAGATGAGTAGTAGTAGCAATGCCCATTTTAGGTACACCTGATAATAGTCACGGGTATCGCGGAAACGCTTTTCAGTAACCTCTGTTTTCTCCAGCCGGTTGATGTTTTGAAACACCTGCTGCAAGGCATCTTTAGAGTCTGCCCTAAAGAATTGCCCTTGGCCGATCTGTGCGATTTCTCGCAGGTTTGTTTCATCCATCAGCGTTTCTACATACAGTATCTGGCCAGAGCCATCAACGTCGTACGGTATCTGCCCATCTTTACCAATCCCAATGGTATAAAGTTTTATACCATATCCATAGGCCAACTGGGCGGCCAGCTCAGGGTCAAGACTCCCGGCTGTATTCTCTCCATCACTGATAAGAATAATCACCTTACTCTTGGCATCAGAATCCCGCATACGGTTAATGGCTACCGCCAGGGCACTACCGATAGCTGTACCATCATTTGGTATCATCTTAAAGCCAATAGAGTTTATACTTTCGCGCAGCAGGTCGTAGTCTGTTGTAAGTGGTGCAAGCGAATAGGCATCGCCGGCAAAAACAACCATACCGATCCTGTCCTGCACACGCCCATCTATAAAGTTGAGTGCCACTTCTTTAGCAGCTTCAAGGCGGTTTGGCTTAAAGTCCTGTAACTCCATAGAACCAGACACATCCAGTACCAGCACAATGTCGATACCTTCTGATGTAAGTTCCACCTGCTCATTTACCCGTTGAGGCCTTGCCAGCGCTAAAATTACCAGTATTGTAAAAAGCATGAAAATGATACGTGGCACAAAGCGCAACAGGCTGCTCCACTGCCAGCTTACCCGCCCCTCAAAAAGGGCCATATCAAGCTTAATGCGGGTGTTACGGCGCAGTATGGACTTCAGCAAGAACAGCAAAGGTATAGCCGGCAAAGCATAAAGTGCCACTGGGTATACCCAATCAAATGAAAGGAGTGTGCTTATACTAAACCATTCCGGGTTCAGCCATTCCCATAAATCACTATTTAGTTCTAGCATTCTTAATCTGTTCCCGGTGTAATTGGTACCGCTCTCGCGAGAAGCGGCGCAGCATACTTAGTGCAAGGTTGGCTTCACCTTCCGACTCTGTCTGTAGGTTACCATAGATGGCCTTATCGCAGATGCGGAGTGCTGTGTTCACTTCTTCATCGTCGTTATAAAATTCCACAATCTCTTTTGTTGTGAAGGAGTTGATGGCGCTTCGCTCCAGCTTCGTTAGATAGTTTTTCCAAAGCGACACGGCCTTTTCGAGGCTGGATTGTACTCCGGATTTCTGGAACCTGTCTTTATGAGAATTGAAGCGGGATGTATAGTAAATATGGTCTTTGCGTAAACGGTACAGCTTATACCTGCGCCTGATTGACTGTCCGAAAACAAGCCAAATTAAACCTACAAACGCTACAACTGTAACGAGCCACAGCAGCATTACAGGCCAGTTAAATCGCTCCTCAACCGGTAATAGCGTCGTGTCGGCACGAACGATTAGTGGCTCCTGGACAGACTGCACCATTTGCTGTAGATGAACTGCACGGGTAGGTGCGTAAAGGTGCAGCGTGTCCTGGTCGCGAAGTATATACACAGGTAACGATAGTTGCTGTACTGCATCTGTTTCGAAAGTTCGCAAAGTATAAACAGCACTATCAGTACTAAGTCCGTCCTTCGTTTTGGTAGGGAAATAGTTGTTTTGCACCAGCTCAAAAGGAGCGAAGTTGAACTTTGCGGAAGGCAGAACAACTTCCATAGAATCCGGGTGGCGGTGCACCAGCGTATACTGCACTAACTCTCCGAGCCGAACGGTATCCCGGCTAAAGCTGCCTGCAGGCTGTTGCGGCTGTTGTGCCATAGCTGCCGAGTAATAGAAACACAGCAGCAGAAGTATAAGCAGTTTATGCACTTTTCTTTGTAGACTTATTCCGTAACCTGAACAGGTTTACCAGCTGTGGCACATAATCTTCGTTTGTATCGATAGCAAGGTAATTTGCCTGGTACTTCTGGCAAAGGCGCATGAGTTGCTCCTGATTTTCCTGGTACTGCGCCAGGTATCTTTTCTGGAATTCCTCTCCCGATGTGTTTAGCCAGACGGTACGGCCAGTTTCTTTATCCAGTATAGGCACTATACCCATTGGCGGCAACTGCTGCTCCCGGATGTCGCGCAGGTGCAATACAATTAAGTCGTGGCGACGAGCCAGCATACTTAGCTCTTTTTCATAGTTGATGTCTATAAAGTCGGAGAGGAGCAGAATAATGCTGCGGCGCCTGATGATGTCGAGCGTGAGTTTTATACCAGCTGCCAGATCCGTTTTAGCAGATTTAGGCTCCAATTCGCTAACAGCTTTGATAATGGAATAAGCCTGCTGTATACCTTTGGCAGGTTTCAGGTACTTTTCTTTTCTGTCTGAGATACAGATTATGCCTATCTGGCTTTGCTGCCGTGCAGCTGACAGAGCCAGTACCCCGCAGATCTCTTTTCCCACATCCAGCTTTTGCTGCAGGCCAGTACCTATGCGCTGCGAAGCACTGACATCCAGCATCAGAAAAACAGACTGCTCTTTTTCCTCCCGATAAGTTTTCACGAAAGTACCATGGCCTTTGGCCGATACGTTCCAATCTATGGAGCGTACATCATCACCATACTGGTAAGATCTTACGTCATCAAACTCCAGGCCTGTACCTTTGAATACAGAATGAAAATCTCCCTGCATTTGAGTAGTGATGGCCTTTCGGATGCGTATTTCGTACTTTCGTAGCTTCTTTACAAGCTCTTTCATGAAAAGGTAAACTGCAGTCTGATTTTAAAATTAAGCTATAAACTCGTAATATGCATCCGTGAAAAAACTTTTCTACATACTTTTTTGCCTAAGCCTGCTTGGCTGCCAGAGCGAGAACGGACAAAAGCCGTCCAATAGGATACCAAAAGACAAAATGGTTAGCATACTGGCGGATATTCATACCATAGAGGCACTCATAGAAACCAAGGTAGTTTACCCAGATACGGCCCTGATGATATTCAACCAGGAGCAACAGGAAATATTTGAGAAGTATGATGTTACGCAACAACAGTTCAAGGATTCTTATAACTATTACCTGAAAAACCTGGCGGAAATGGATGCTCTTTACGAAACAGTAGTTGATACCTTGAGCATGCGCGAAACTAAGGCTCAGATCAAATCGGGTAGTAACCCTGAACAAGCCCAGCAGTAGTACCTCTTACATTAACTTACTGCCATTAGGCACTTTACTGGCAGGTTGAGCAAGTACAATAGCACCATTCTCATCAGCGAATCCTGTTACTAGTACCTCTGACATAAAGCTGCCAATCTGCTTCTTGCCCAGGTTGGTTACGCAAAGCACCTGTTTGCCTACGAGCTCATCTTTTGTATAGAGCTTGGTTATTTGTGCGCTCGACTTTTTTATCCCTAGTGGCCCTAAATCGACCTGTAGTTTATAGGCTGGCCTTCTCGCCCCCGGAAAGTCTTCTGCAGCTACAATAGTACCGACACGTATATCTGTTTTTTCAAATTCCTGCCAGCTTATCTGTTCCATCGTTTGTTCAGGTGCATGCATGTCTCAAATGGTTTAGTTATATCTCGGGATGAAGATAAGTATAAGTATGGAACGGCACCAAAAACACCTACTGATAATGCTTATCTACAGGTATAAAATATAAGCTTATTACTACTCAAAGCCTGTTTAGCAACATAAGCACCTCTGCATCGTAATCCTATGCATCCGGCTTTGCTGCCTAAGTAAAGCACTGTAATCTGCCATTTGTACAAAACAAAACTATGAAAAAGGAATCCGGAGCCACTCTACCTGTTTGGATGAACCATGAGCAAGCACCTGTCAGACAAGTGCTGCGCGAAAACATAGCCTGTGATGTTTGTGTGGTTGGCGGAGGTATAGCGGGGCTAACCACTGCCTACCTGCTGACAAGGGAAGGAAAAAAGGTCGTGGTGCTGGAATCAAAAGAAATAGGGGGTGGGGAAAGTAGTCGCACTACGGCTCACCTTTCAAATGCTTTAGACGAGCAGTATTACAACCTGATCAAGCTTTTTGGGAAGGATGGTGCCCGCCTTGCCTGCCAGAGCCATGCCCGTGCCATCGACAAAATTGAGCAGATTGCAAAAGAGGAAAATATAGACTGCGATTTTCACCGGGTTGATGGTTACCTGATTGCAACATCTCCGGAGGAACAGGATAAACTGATGCAGGAGTTAGAGGCGGTTCAGCAGATAGGGTGGCCAGAGGTTGTTTTGCGTAAGCATTGCCCTGTAGACTCCCTATCAACCTATCCTTGCCTGCATTTTCCTAACCAGGGCCGCTTTCATATTATGAAGTATTTGAATGGGCTGGCCAAATCGATTCAGGATAAAGGGGGGCAGATTTATTCCGGTGCACACGTTAAAGAATTCAAATCTGGTGCTGTCGCCACGGCTATTACAACAGAAGGTCATTCCATATCAGCAAATCATTTAGTGGTGGCGACTAATACACCTGTTAACGATAAGTTTGCTATTCATACTAAGCAAGCTCCTTACCGCACTTATGTAGTAGGAGTACAAGTTCCAAAAGACTCAGTTCCGGACGCGCTGTATTGGGATTTGAAAGATCCGTACCACTATGTGCGCTTGCAGAAAGAAACAGCGGGAGACGAGACCTTTGATTTGTTGATTGTAGGTGGTGCGGATCATAAGACAGGACAGCATGATAACCCGGCAGAATGTTTTGAAGAGCTAGAGCGCTGGACACGCCTAAAATTCCCGATGGCTGAACAGGTAATTTACCGCTGGTCTGGCCAAGTATATGAGCCTGTAGATGGGCTTGCTTTTATAGGCAGAAATCCTGGTGACGAAGATAACGTGTACATAGCAACAGGTGATTCTGGCCATGGTATGACACACGGTACCATCTCCGGCATGCTTATCACAGACCTGATTATGGAACGACCTAACCCTTGGGCAAAGTTGTATGATCCGGGTCGATCAGGACTTAAAGGTGTAGGGGAGTACTTGAAAGAGAACCTGAATGTAGCAGTTCAAATGAAGGACCATATTACCCCTGGTGAGGTAGATGATCAGATGGAGGTGCTACCAGGTACTGGTCGTATTTTAAGAAAAGGCGCTACTAAAGTTGCTGTCTACTGCGACCCAAATGGGGTACGTCATCAGCATTCAGCGGTATGTCCGCACTTAGGCTGCGTTGTTAGCTGGAACAGTGTAGAAAGCTCCTGGGATTGCCCATGCCATGGATCACGCTTTGATCCGTACGGGAAAGTAGTGACAGGCCCAGCCAATACCGATCTGGGCCCGGCTAAGTAATTTATTATAGAAGTTTGTGCAGCTAGAGGCTTATAGGTAGACCCTACTTGTAAGCCTCTAGCTTATTAAGACGCTCATTTATTGAGGCGGCCCAAGCTTGCTGTTGCTCTTTATCTAAACCGTGTCTGGAGGCTTCATCAAAAAGGTCCTGCTCTGCTTTCCACTTCTTAAAAGCATTGTTAACTACAGTGCTTAGGTTGCCTTTCAGGTTGGAGCAAGTAAGCTGTTGTAGGTCTTGGCGCAGTTGTCGGGCATGTACCTCGGTAAGATCGAAATGCAGTTGCTCATGCGCCAGTAATTTTTCAGATGTTTTGTTCTTGGTCCAGGACTGCTGTGGCAGGAAAACGCATTTAACTTCGTAGGTATACTGATTGTTTTTACACCCCGCATTAACAGCCAAGTTAGCAGCTGTGAGAGCGTGATGAGGGTTAGCATCATCGGGCATGCCTTTGAAATCGCTCCAGGTAAGCCTGCGATCTACAGACCATGTAACCTGCTCTGTAATAGCATTATCAAAGGAGGAGCTTGAAGTGTTACTTTTGTCAGTAGATGCATCCGCATGCAGTGCTGGTTGCAGTAATCTTGTCCATAAGGACAGGAAAAGGGTAATCGTAAACATCAGGACTTCGGCTAAAAGTTGATACTGTTTCTGGAGGGGGAACAGCAGCCAAATCTAAAAAGTGCCCTAAATTTGTACTTTACCTGACTAACAGTCTTTTGCTTAAAACTTTAAACCTTAGTGTAAGTAAAACGGCTGCTACGGAAAGCCCTACTAGCAAACCAAGCCAAATTCCGTTTACACCAAAGTCGGCTTTAAAACAAAGGATGTATCCCACTGGCAGTCCCACTCCCCAGTAAGCCAATAACGAAATTAAACTAGGAATTCGTACGTCTTCAAGGCCACGTAAGGCACCTAAGCCTACCACCTGAACTCCATCAGAGATTTGGAATAGAGCCGCTATGATAAGTAATCCTGATGCTAACTGTATTACTTCCTGATCATCTATATACAGTACCGGAATAACGTTTTTGAAGAGTATCATCAAAAGACCACTGCCTATCATAAAAATGATTCCCATCACCAGGTTGCTGTAGCCTGCCATGCGCATATCTTTATAGTTGCCCAGGCCTTTCTGATTCCCAACACGGATGGTTGCAGCAGCAGCTATGCCACTAGCCATCATGTAAGTAACAGAAGCCACGTTTATGGCAATCTGATGTGCTGCAAGCTCTTTGGCACCCAGCCAACCAATCATTACGGCCGAAAAGCTAAAAGCACCCATTTCAAAAATCATTTGTCCGGATATTGGAAGTCCCAGCTTAAATATCCGGTACATGTGGATGAACGAGAGGTGGCGCAGTTTTAAGAAGTGGCGGAAAACCTCAAAACGCTTTGCGTAAAGCACCCAAGCTGCCATGGCTATAGCCATTACTATTCTTGAGATTAAAGTTGCCCAGCCAGCTCCCAGGATACCCATGGGCTCAAAACCTAACTTACCAAAGATCAGGATATAATTAAGCACCACATTCAGACCATTCGCGATTATAGAAATATACATAGCCTGCCGCGTAAGCGATAAGCCTTCAGCAAATTGCCGAAAGGCCTGAAATACCATTAGCGGCACCATGGACAGGAACAGAATATTGATATAAGGAATCGCCAGCTCAACAACCTTTGGCGGCTGATCAAGCACCGTGATGTAAGGCGACAGAAAATACCCGGCAATGAACAGCAAAATCCCCAGCAGTATGTTTGATACTAGTCCATTTAAAAGCAGAAGAGATATGCGGGTGTAATTACGGCGGCCATCGGCAGCGGCAATCAAAGGTGTAATACTGTAGGAAACACCAAGGCCAAATACAAGGGTGATGGTAAAGATGCTATTGCCAAGTGAGGCCGCAGCAAGAGGCATAGTACCCGTTTGGCCTACCATCAAGCTGTCGAATACACTAACCAGTATATGCCCCAACTGGCTAAGCACAACTGGGTAGGCAAGTATAAAATTTCTGGAAAAGTGTTTTTTATATGCAACAGTATCCATGCGGCGCAAAATCTGGAGTAAATGGCCGCAAAATTAGCACAATTTACCGACACTAACCGCAGAAGAATAAAGATAAAGGGTATAGGCTTGATAGCTATGGTCTTATCTATACCCGAAATTTTAGCCCTAACCTGTTGTAGTTAATCCCTGCAAGTGCTTAATCTGCTAATAGAAGGGCAAGCCCCTGGCGGAGGCGTTGCATAGCATCCTTCACACGGTGTGTTTCAACGGCAAATGACATACGTACATGACCAGGCACACCGAAGCTATCTCCGGGAGCCAGTTCTAAATTGTAGCAAGTACGTAGATAGCGGCAGAGGTCAGGTGTTGTTTTAAGTTGTGCGCCGGTTATACTTGTTCGGTTTAGGTAGTAGCTCAGGTCCGGGAAAAAGTAATAGGCTCCTTCAGGTAAGAAGTATGTTACATGCGGTATTGCATCCAGGCCTTCTCGCATTATCTCTCGATTTTGCTCCAGCATTTCCAGCATCGGAGCCAACTCCTGATCACAGGCTTCTAAGGCGGCCAGAGCAGCCTCCTGTATAAAAGTACTCACCCCAGAGAGTGTAGCACCCTGAAAATCGATGCATTTATTTACCAAGTCCGCCGGGCCAAGTATAAAACCAAGCCTCCAGCCAGACATAGCGAAAGATTTTGAGAAGCCGTTTACGACGACTGTTCTCGCCGCTTTTGCCCCTTTACAGGTAAGGATACAAGTAACAGGGCTGCTGTAAGTAACAAGGTCATATATTTCATCGCAAATGACATAAAGGTTTGGGTACTGGTTAGTAACCTCTAACAAAGCTTCCAGTTCTTCTTTTGTATAAATACGGCCCGTAGGGTTTCCAGGGTTAGTTAACAGAAGTATACGAGAGCGCTCAGTAAGTACACTACTAAGCATCTCTGGCATAAGTTTATAGCCTTCCGCTAAGTGAGTAGGTAATGGAACAAGCTTACCTGGGCTGTACCTTATCAGTTCATGAAATCCAAACCAAGCGGGGGTAGGCACCACCACCTCATCACCCTGCCGAAGAAGTGTTATAAACAGGTTGTAAAGCGCCTGTTTGACACCCGGGGTTATCAGCACCTGCTCGGGCTGTACCTCTATGCCTTCTGCTTTATACTTGCTGCTAATGGCCCTGCGTAATTTTAGAATTCCTTCAGTTGGTCCGTAGGTTGTTTGGCCACTTTGTAAAGCCGTAATGGCAGCATTGGTAGCCGTGGTGGGTGATTTAAAATAACTGCTACCAGCAGCAAGTGAGATTATTTCCATGGTTTGCCTATAGCGTATTTGTGGTATAAGATAGGGTTTATGAGGTGAAAGATAGCAGAATACTATTTAAGGAATTAAACACCATGTGCATGAATTTCTTTACTGGTCAACAGCGAAAAGCACATCCGCAAAGAGCTGCTTACTGTCATAGAACACCTTCTCTATTCTGAAACCACACAACTGGCCCAGCATTTTGATCTGAGGGATTGTGTATTTATGGGAGTTCTCTGTATGTATGGCTTCCCAAGCATTAAAATGATACGTTTTGTTTGATCCCTGTATATGTACATCTTGATCTGACAGACTAATCAGGAAGCTGCGCATCACGCCCTCTAACGGGTTGTACATGGCATAATGTCGGAACTGATTGACGTTAAAATCTCCGCCCAACTCTTTATTTATGCGCTGCAACAGGTTAAGGTTGAAAGCAGCCGTGATACCCGAGGCATCGTCATAAGCTTTCAGTATCATCTCTGGATCCTTTCTTAGGTCAACACCCATAAGGAGCTGATCTCCGGGTTGCAGGTAACTGCGCACACTTGTCAGGAAACGTATACTTTCAGGTTCCTCAAAGTTGCCGATGTTGGAGCCTAAAAACAGTACGACTTTTCTTTCACTTTTATTTTCCTGTAGCCAATCCAGCGACTGAAAGTACTCACCAACTACTGCTTCCACTTTTAGGTTAGGAATTTCATTGTGCAGGCTTTTTGATAACTGCTGCATGGCATCGCCTGATATATCTACAGGAACATAATCAAAAGCCAGCTTTTGTTGCGTGAGCTCTGCTAAAAGTACTTTAGTTTTCAAGGCATCGCCAGCACCAAGGTCTATCAGGTGAAAATAACTCCCGCGGGCAAAGAGAGCCGCCATTGCCTGCTTGTTAGTTGTTAATACTTCCTGCTCGCATCGGGTAAGGTAATACTCAGGCAGCTCCATTATCTGCTGAAAAAGCCTGCTGCCAGTTCCATCATAAAAATAGCGGGAGGGAAGTGTTTTTTGCTCCTTGCTAAGACCTTCATCCACATCACGAGCAAAGGCAACCTTTGCCGGAATACTTACCTGCTGATTTACAAGTTCAGTAACACTCTCGTTTTTTATCATATTACCTTCTGGATGCTAGTCTTATGCCGCTGTATTGCCAGCGTTTGTCCGGGTGAAAAAAGTTACGGTAGGTGGTACGGATATGACTTTCTGGTGTGGCGCAGGAGCCACCTCGCAGCACCATCTGGTTAATCATAAACTTCCCATTGTATTCTCCCACGGCACCAAGCGCTTTGCTGTAACCAGGATAAGGGTGGTAAGCACTGTAAGTCCATTCCCACAGGTCACCGAAGAGCTGCTGCACCCCCTCAATAGCAGGGTTCGCTGCAGAAGGCTCCAGTAAGTCGGTTTCTACAAAGTTGCCCTCTTGCGGTGGGTATACTTGTGAGGCTGCCTCCCATTCAAATTCAGAAAGTAAGCGCTTTCCAGCCCAATTAGCATAAGCATCGGCTTCGTAAAAACTAATGTGGCAAACAGGGTCGTTCAGGTTAACTTTCTGTAGCCCATGCATGGTGAAACGGTGCCATTCATCATCCTGCTTCATCCAGTAGAGTGGCGCTTCTAGTTGATTTTGGTTTACCAGCGCAAATCCTTCATCCAACCAATGCCTGAAGTCTTTATAGCCACCGTCCTCCATAAACTCAAGGAACTCTCTATTGGTAACCAGGCGATTCATGATTTCGAAATCATCAATCTGAACCTCATGTACTCCTTGCTCATTATCAAAGCAAAAGCCCTCACCAGTATAGCCGATTGTATAGTGGCCGCCAGGCACTTCTAAAAACTTTCCCGGAGTAGCGTCTGAATTGATTGTTCCCGCTGGCTGCTCTTTATAAGTAGGGAGCAGAGGATTGGTGCCTAAAATATACTTTATATCAGTTATGAGCAGCTCCTGATGTTGCTGTTCATGCTGCAGCCCCAGCTCCAAGATAGGCAGAAACTTGACAAGCTCTTCCTCAGGTGTTTGCTGTAGTAGCTTATGTATATGCTCATCAACATGCTGACGGTAAGCATAAATATCTCGCAATGGCGGACGAGTAATAGTACTTCGCTGGTGGCGTAGTACTCGACTTCCGAGGCTGTTGTAGTAGGAGTTAAACAGGTAAGCGTATTGCGGGTGAAACACCTTGTATCCTGAAAGGTGAGGCAAAAGTATAAGTGTCTCGAAAAACCAGCTGGTGTGTGCCATGTGCCACTTGGGCGGGCTCACGTCCACCATAGGCTGCACAACTGTATCCTCAGGCTCCAGTGGTTTGCAAATTGCTTCTGTACGCGCACGTGTGTGGTGGTAACGCAGCAGAAGTGTTTGTGAGGCGGATGCGGTTAGCGTACTCATGGATGCTTAAGTTTAGGCCACAGTGGCGTGTGAATGGTTAGAGCAGACTTAAAGCTCTGAGTTAAAGTGAGGTTGAATATATAGTTTAGTAGCTGAATTTGTACTTCGTTCCTCATTTACGACAAATCCGGCAGGAATGGTTTATCTTGCCACCTCATATAGTATAAAAACATGAGCCTTCATCTTAGCTTTAGCCCGCATACTTTACAGTTTAAGTTTGATGCCCGTACATCCCGTGGAGCCATAAAAACGCACCAGGTATATTTCTTAAAAGTATGGAAACCTTCTATGCCCGGCGTTTATGGCTTGGGTGAATGTGCTCCTTTAGCGGGTTTAAGTATAGACTTTCGACCGGATTTGGAAGAGAAGCTTCAGCAGGTTGTTGACCTGGTGAATAAAGGTAAAGTAGCGCTGAAAGCAGGAGGGGAACTGCCAGAGGAATTAGAACTGCAGGAATGGCCAGCTTTGCGCTTTGCGCTTGAAACAGCATTGCTGGACCTTCAGCATGGCGGCAAACGCCAAATCTTTGATAATGCCTTCAGCCGTGGGGAGGTGGGAATACCTGTAAACGGGCTTATCTGGATGGGAGACAGGTCGTTTATGCAGGAGCAGATCGAAAAGAAACTGAAAGAAGGCTACAGTTGCCTGAAGCTCAAAATCGGTAGCCTCGACTTCAAGACAGAGCTTGAGATTTTGCAAAGTATAAGAGAAGTGGCAGGTGCAGATCAGTTAACAGTACGGGTAGATGCTAATGGTGCCTTTTCGCCTCAGGATGCTTACAAGAAACTGGAGCGTTTGGCAAAGTATGAGCTGCATTCAATAGAGCAACCCATCAAGCAGGGGCAGTTGCAAGAGATGGCGCAGCTCTGTGCTTATACCCCTGTACCTATTGCCTTGGACGAAGAGCTAATCGGGGTACAGGATGCACAGCTGCAGGCAGCACTATTGGAGACAGTTAAACCGCAGTACATCATCCTGAAACCAACTTTAGTAGGAGGATTCACGGCAAGTGCAGCATGGATACGAATGGCAGAAGAGCGCGGCATTGGCTGGTGGATGACCTCCGCCTTGGAGTCGAACATTGGGCTAAATGCCATTAGCCAGTTTGCTGCAGCGCACAACATTACTAAGCCCCAAGGCTTGGGTACAGGCCAACTTTATCACAATAACATTCCTTCGCCGCTGCATATTGTGAATGGAGAGCTGTGGTATGAGGATGAAAAAGAATGGGAGATAAGCCTATGATCTATTGAGCTATGGCTGTTTTACATAAACACCACTCTACAATGAAGGCTGAAAGCTTAGCTCACATTCGTCGTCTTGATCAGAAGCCTGCGATACTTGGTGAAAATACTGGATTTAGAAACAAAGCCCAGGTATTCATCTCCATGAAGTACAGGTAAGTTCCAGGCACCAGACTCATCGAATTTCTTCATTACATCGGCCATACTATCATCATACTGCACGGTGGCAGGAGGTTTCACCATCAGCTCCTTTACCTTTACCAGTTCATACTTTTCAGTCTTGAACATGATTTCCCGTACATTCTCAAGAAGTATAACACCATCCAGCTTTCCGCCTGCAGTTACGACCGGGAATAAATTACGGCGGGAGTGCGCAATAACCTCCACCAGTTCACCCAAAGTTGCCTCTGGCGAAACCGGCTGAAACTCAGTCTCTATCAGGTGCCGAATCTTCATGATGCGCAGGATGGTGCGGTCCTTATTGTGCGTGAGCAGCTGCCCCTTTTGAGCCAGCTTCTTCGTGTCGAGCGAGTAGGGCTCAAAATACTTCACCAGGGCAAAAGAAGAAGCTGCCACTATCATCAACGGAATCATTAAAGTATAACCACCGGTGATTTCAGCAATTAGAAAGACAGCAGTAAGCGGTGCATGCATAACCCCACTAAGTATGCCAGCCATCCCAACCATAGCAAAGCTGCTGGTAGGCAGATTGCTGATGTTAAGCAGGTTTACCAGACGGGAGAAAAAGAACCCGGTACTGGCCCCTACAAACATAGAAGGGGCAAAGTTTCCACCGTTACCACCTGAGGCAATGGTTATGGTAGTAGCAAAGACTTTAACCAGTGCCAATGCGCCAACAAAGCAAAGTATAAGCCACTCGTTTGTGCCGAAAAAAGCTAACCAGCTATCCTGTAAGAGTTGCTCTGCATGCCCAGCCTCCAGCAGTCGGATACTATCGTAGCCTTCTCCGAAAAGTGGCGGGAACAGCATAATAAGCAGGCCTAGTAAAGCACCACCTACAATGGCTCTGGTTAAAATTTTTGTTTGATACTCCTCAAATAGCTCCTCTACCCGTAGGGCTGTGCGGGTGTAATAGACTGATACCATGCCGCAAAGGATTCCCAGCAACACATAAAAAGGCACGTGCTCAGCAGCAAAAAATTCACGTTGGCCGATGTTGAAAAGAATGTCCTCCTGTAGAATTATCTTCGAGCAAAGAGCTCCGACCACTGCAGAGATAATCAGAGGAATGAATGCAGAAATACTAATATCGGTAAGCAGCACCTCGATGGCGAAGAGTACCCCTGCTATGGGAGCATTAAACACAGCAGCTATACCGGCTGCGGCACCAGATGCGAGTAATAAAGTTCTATCACGGTAATTTAAGTGGTACTCCCGCCCGTAGTTAGCACCAATTGCCGAACCAGTGACCACGATAGGAGACTCCAGACCAGCCGACCCCCCAAAGCCTGCTGTAATGGCACTGGTAAGTACATGAGAGTACATCTTGTGTCGCTCAACCAGGCTCGATTTTTGTGAAATATTGTAGAGTATATTAGCGGTACCCCGCCCAATACTTCCCCGGAAGAAAAAGGTCACCACCAGTACCGTCAGAAGAATTCCTATCAGCGGGAAAACAACCAGCCAGTAGGGTTGGTCTAACAAGCGGTTTCCGTAAGCGAGCAGAGCCTGTATGTAGTGCACCAGTGTTTTGAGCACAACAGCAGCAAAACCAGCTGTTAGCCCCACCAGCACACTCGACACTAGCATAAACTCTCTGTCGGAAGTATGGCGGCGAAGCCACAGTAAAGGAATCTTTATTTTTTTATAGGAATAAGGCATTTGGCAGGAGGACCTGATCTAATCGTGTACTTGATCCTACAAAATTAGGAAGAGCTAAGGCGAAGGCCAATTAATATTTGCACTCTTTTAACTTAAACCTACCAAAAAAATGTTTACCCGTAGCCTAACCTCAACCTCTATTTCACTGTTTAACTAAAGGCTACGTATATAAATGGGCATTTCAGGTGAGATATACTAATTTATGAATAATAATATAGAGCAAGAATTTTATAATCTCGAGCTCCCGGAGGAGCGTGGGCCTTTCCATATTATCGGCGATGTGCACGGCTGCTTTGAGGAGCTTGTTGAACTACTGGAGAATCTGGGGTACCAGATAGCTTTTGATAAGGATGAGGTAAAATACTTAGTCTCGTCCCCGGATAGCGGTAAAGCTGTTTTTGTAGGAGACTTAGTAGATAGAGGACCTAATTCCCCGGAAGTGTTGCGCCTAGTAATGGACATGGTGGAGCAAAAGGTTGCTTATTGTGTAACCGGTAATCATGACGATAAGCTACTTCGCATGCTTTTGGGAAGAAATGTGCAGATTAGACATGGACTGGAACTAACAAAGGCACAACTCGAGTCCTACGATGCCGTGTTTCGGGAGCGCGTAAAATACTTCCTTGCTAACCTGCCACACCACCTTGTTCTTGATGAAGGAAGACTTGTGGTTGCCCATGCAGGTTTAGAGGAAAGGCTGCACGGGCGCAATACAAAAGGAGTAAGAAACCTCTGCCTTTATGGCCCTACAACGGGAGAGTCAGATGAAAAAGGCCTTCCAGTGCGCTTAGACTGGGCAGCAGATTACTGTGGCAAAGCCATTGTAGTTTATGGCCATACGCCTGTGCATGAGCCTATTTGGCGGAATAATACGATTAACATTGATACCGGCTGCGTGTTTGGGGGTAGTCTTACTGCGCTTACCTATCCTGATCATGTTATTACCACTGTTGTATCACGCCATACCTATGCAGAGTCTGTAAGGCCATTTATTCGTTACCAGCAGCTTCATCCGCAGGCTTCTCCCTCTTAGGCGCCTCTTCCTTATACTTGTCGTGGCTAACTAGTTGCTCCAGGTGCTCTTTCGCTAAGTATTCTTCAAACTCACTGAGATCAGTTTTCTCCCAGAAGGGGATTTTGTTCTGTACAGCTGTGCGCCCTATAACATGAGCTGCCACAGGTGCCGTGATAGAGGTAAATACCCCGATAGCCACCACTTTCAATAAGATTCCGGGCTGATTAAAATAGATACCCATTCCTAGCAAAATCAAACCTAATCCCAGTGTTGCTCCCTTTGTGATGGCTGACATCCTGATGTAGAAATCAGGAAAGCGAAGCAAACCTATGGAGGCAATTAACATAAAGCATACGCCGGCCAGGATAAACACGCAGCTTATAATTTCTCTTACCAATTGCCAGTTTATACCTGTTTCCATTGCCTTATTTGGTTATCCTCATGATATAATACGCAAACGAGATAGAGCCCAGAAAGCCGAAAAGAGACAGGATCATTGCTACATCTATAAAGTCCTCATTTTGGGTTAGCTCTGTGTATATGATTATTATGCCAATGACATTGGCTACAAATAAGTCAAAAGCAGTTACGCGGTCAGGCAGGGTAGGGCCTATCGAGAAGCGGATGGCGGTGAGTAGCAAACAAATGCTGAGCATCACCATGGCAATGATCAAGGTAATATGAAATATGCTCATGCTGTCAGTTCTAAAATCTTTTTTTCAAACCCAAGCTTGATGTGCTGCTTTAGCTGCTCTATATCGTTATGCTTCAGGTACAAGGTGTGTACATAGAGTAGCTTTCGGTCTTCACTTACATCAATACTCAATGTACCGGGGGTAAGGCCTATAATGTTAGCCAGAATAGAAATTTCCAGGTCAGTAGTAACCTCAAGAGGCAATGCAAACACCGTGGGCTGTAACCGGTAACGAGGAGTTACGATGTCGTGTGCGATCTTAAGGTTAGCTAGCAGTAGTTCTTTCCAGAAGTACAGGATAAAAGAAATAAGCTTTGGGAGTTTAAAGAAATAGGAGCGATGGTAAAAGTATGAGCTGATCCAAAGCAAAGACATTAACAGCGAAAAAAGAATCAAGGTAGTGAGTGCATTGTACTCTATGCCTACATCAGCACGCTGGAAAAACGTGTAGGTAATAAGACCTGCAAGTATGCTATGGATGAGAAGTAACCTCATGTGCCTGCGCTTTATGTCTGTTTTGTTCAGTGCCTTTATTAGATAGTACTGTTTCTGTGTAGTTTTCGATGTGCAGCAGTCCCGCAGCTGCACGCTCAGACAAGCGAATGAGCGGACTTGCATAAATGCCAATAAACAAGATGAATACAAGTAGCATAACTATAGGCAGGTAGATCATACGTAGCCGTTGTGGGTTCACCGGGGTCATAGTTGTTTCTGCTTTATAGGTGTTTGGTCTTGGCTTCCAGAAAACCTCATTCCAAATTTTAGTCATTGAAAACAAGGTTATCAGGCTCACGCAGAGTGACACTGCTACCAACGTGAACTTCCCAGCCTCCAATCCCGCTCTGGCAAGCATCAGCTTTCCCCAAAAGCCAGAAAGTGGCGGTGTGCCTGCTAAGCTTAGTGCCGATAAGAGGAAAAGCAGGGCAAGTGTCGGCTGAAGCAGATACACTCCTCCGAGCCTTTTAAGGGAGAATGTACGGTGCCGCTGTGCCACCACACCGCTTATTAAAAACAGGTTGGTTTTTACCAGAATGTTGTGCACGATGAAGAAAATGCTTCCTGCTATGGCCAATGGTGTGTAAATGGCCAAACCCATAAGCATATAGCCAATCTGGCTGATGATATGAAATGATAGAATCTTCTTAAAATCAGTCTGGGCTGCAGCGCCAATCACACCAATCACCATTGTTAATCCGGACAAAACTGCCAGAAGTGGTAGAATAAAATCAGAGTTAGAAACAAAAAGCAGGGTAAATAGCCTGATCAGCGTGTACATTCCTACTTTAGTGATGAGCCCGGCTATAAAAGCCGAGATGGAAATGGGAGGCGTATGGTAGGAGGCAGGTAGCCAAAAAAACAAAGGAAAGATGCCAGACTTTATGCCAAAACCTACCAGGAAGAAAATGCTCGCCATGGAGAGCAGCGGCAGGTTCGGGTGGTCTGCTTGCCGCACGAGGACCGCTAGCTCAGCCAAGTTAAGCGAGCCATAAAGGCTGTACATAATACCTATACCGGTTAGCAGTAAGCCAGAGGCAATAAAGTTGATGGTGACATACTTTAGTGTACCCTCAAGCTGACCCTTTGTGCCACCCAGGCTTAACATTGCAAAGCAGCAGATAAGAATCACCTCAAACCAAACATACAGGTTAAAAAGGTCGCCAGTGAGGCAAACGCCGCTGACACCCATTTGCAGCAACAAGAGCAGCGGGAAATAGCCAAATCGCCTTCTGGTGACATCTAACCCTTGCAAGGAGTACAAGTAAACAGCAAACCCTATGATAGCGCCGCTCAGCAGGATAAGCACACTGAACATATCTGCCACTAACGTGATGCCATAAGGTGCAGGCCAATTACCAACTTGTGTGGAAACTACGTTTGTTTCTAACACCTGTCTCATGAGCAATAGGATTGAAGCAAGCCATAATACCTGCGACAGCCCCGCCGTAATTGCCTGCTTGCGTTCCTGCTGCCATAACATAAGGCACAACAGTGTCCCATAAAGGGGCACAAGCAAAGGCAGCATAAGTAGCAAGTCTGATGACATAAAAGGAGGGTGCTAGCTATCGTTTAATATTGCTTTTATCGGAGTCGAGAAAGTTAATGGAATTTGCATGACTAATGGTGCTCCTCATTTTCTTTCCTGAGCTCGTCTAAATTGTTGGATTTAAAGGTTTGGTATACCCGCCTAATAAGCACAATGGCAAAAGCCTGAATGCCGAATCCAATCACAATGGCGGTAAGTAGCAGGGCCTGTGTTACCGGATCAGCGTATGGCTCGGCTGCAACTTTTTGGTCTTCGCTGATGATAGCGCTACTGCCCCTGGTAATGCCCCCAATCACAAAAAGAAACAGGTTGGTGGCTAGTCCAAAAAGTATCAGGCCGAGTATAACTTTGAACAAGTGCCTGTGCAGAATAAAGTATAGCCCGGTGGCGAAAAGGGTGCCTATCATTATGGGGAGAAGTGTTTCCATGCTTATTCTTTAGACATTGTAAAGACCATCTTTAGCACCATACCCAGCACCAGTAGATACACACCCATGTCAAACAACAGGGGGGTTCCGAAGGCACCAATAATGGCTATTCCGTCTTCTGACCATAGAGCTGACATATAAGGCTTACCAAGGAACAAACCTACAACGCCACTTGTGGCAGCCAGAAATAAGCCTGCTGCCATCATGTAAGCTGGGCGCACTTTTATCAGGTGGTAGCGCCAAGGAATTTCCTTAAACCCTTTGGGTCGGTTCCAGGTGTTAGCCTTTAGCAGGTTCCATATATGCTCGGTGCGGTTGCGGTAAGCCTGCCTGCTTTTGTGGTACACATTCAACTGAAAGTAAGCATTAACTGTGCGCTCCGAACCATGAGCCAGTACATGAAACACAAATGCGATAGAACCAATTAACCCACCTATAAAGCCGCCGCCCGGGTGGTTGTGGCCCCTAAGCAGAATATAAACCGAGAATAACAGAAAGAGTGGGGTCAGGTATCGTATCGCGGTTGCTAGAATGATTGTTCTCATGGTTTATCTCCTTTCTCAGGGTTAAGGCGCAGAAGGGAGAAAATACCTAGTGCTGCTACGGCAAGTACTATTATCTCTCCGAGTGTATCTAATCCCCTAAAGTCTACCAGAATAACATTCACTATGTTGCGGCCATGCGCCTGCAGGTAACTTGCCTGCCCATAAAACTCCTTCAACTCAGAATCCACAGCTTGTTGCTGCACCAGCAACATAACGTAGGTCATCAGTCCACCAAAAAAGACAGAAATGGCAATAAACTTGTACTTCTTGAACTGATGTGACACATAGGTGAAAGCTGGAAGCCTGTGCAAGAGCAGCACAAATATTACCACCGTAAGCGTTTCGATAAGGAGCTGTGTGGTGGCAACGTCAGGAGCTCCAAACAGGATGTAAAATAAGGCTGCAGAGTAACCAATAAGCCCCATAACCACAATAGAGGTGAGGCGGGAGCGGGTACCGAGCAGGAAGAAGAGTGCTGCAATAACAAGAAACATCACTACCAGCTCATATAGCCGCATTTCGTGTAGCTGGTAAATCCGCTCTGTCATGTCTATACCAGGAGAGTGGAGCCAGAGCGTGTATAAAAGCAAACCGCAGAAAAAGTACATAATGTACATGACATAGCTGCGCAGGTAGCCATTCTGTAGCCAAAGAATAAACACTTTGGAGCTATGCAGAAAGAGCTCGAAAAGCTTATGGTATAAAGCATTTGGCCCATACCTGTAGATAGGTGCAAGAGCATTAGAACGCTGCTGTAGCCTTGGAAGCGCTAAGAAAAGTATGTATCCTAGTAGCAGTGTCAGCAAGCTTAAACCTAAAACAGGAGTAAAACCATGCCATAGGCTTAGTTCCATCTCTAAGGCAGGGTCGTCAAGAACATACCTATAGCTTTGCTGCAGCAGGGGCGCAGAAACAGAGCTGACCAATATCCCCAACAGTAATCCTCCCACTGATAGTACTACTGGCGGAAAGTATAAAGCAAAGGATGGATCATGTAGAAGCGGTGTTTTGTCTTGCCCTCTCTGCCAGAAAATACGGTAGCTCAGCAGCAGCGCTACAGTCACGAAGGTTATGCCCGTAAACATACTTACTGCAAGCAGAAGGTAATTAGAGAGCGACGCCTCGTACAGCAACTCCTTTCCTGTAAAGCCAAGAAAAGGTATAACACCTGCCATGGATAGAGCAGCTAAAGTGGCAGCCAAGCCCGAGATTTTCATATGGCTGCCCAGCCTGTGCAACTTATGCAGGTTTCTGGTGCCAGTGCTGTGGTCTACACCTCCTGCCACCAAGAATAAGGTTCCTTTATAGAGGGCATGCGCCAGCAAGAATACCAGCATGGCTTTTATGGCATAGTCTGAGCCAATGCCTATCATGATTACCATCAATCCCAGCGCACTAATGGTAGTATAAGCAAGTATAGCTTTCAGATCAGAATGTTGCAGCGCAAGCAGTGCGCCCAGTATAGCTGTGAGGCTTCCTGCTATCACCAGGGTGTAGTGCCATACATCAGGGCCTGCAAGTGCCGGCGAAAGTCTGGCAAGGAGATATATACCTGCTTTAACCATAGTGGCAGAGTGCAGGTAAGCGCTAACCGGTGTAGGGGCTGCCATAGCGTTAGGTAGCCAGAAGTGAAAAGGAAATTGAGCTGATTTGGTGAAGCAGCCCAGCAATATGAGCACCACGGCCGGCAGGTAGAAAGTGTGCTGCAGTAAAGCTGCACGCTGTTGTAGTAATTCTGTGAAGGTATAAGACCCGGCTGCAATACTTAATAAGAGAAGACCGCCCATCATGGCTAACCCACCACTACCTGTTACCAGCAGCGCTTGCCAGGCAGAAACACGCGCTTCCTTCTCTGCTTGTTTGTACCCAATCAGTAGATAAGAGCTAATACTGGTCAGTTCCCAAAAGACAAACAGGCCAAAGATATTGTCTGAGCTTACCAGCCCCAGCATAGCTGTCATGAACAAGGTTAGGTATAGGTAGAAGCGTCCAAGCAGCGGATCGTCACGCAGGTATCCGCTGGCGTAGAACATAACCAGCATTCCGAAAAAGGTGATAAGAAAGGCAAAGAGCAGGCTTAAGCCATCTATCCTGAACTGCAGGTTTATTCCCAGCTCCGGTACCCAGGTACATTGTTGAACCAGTGTATGACCTTGTAACACCTCGGGTAACAGGGTGCAGCAATAGACAAAAATACCAAGCGGGACAAGTACCATCGGAATCACGATTGCGCTTCTCAGGTAACGGTATAAAACCGGAGCAGAAAAGGCAGCGAAAAGTCCGATAAGGATAGCTAACAGCATCAAATAAAGTTTTTTAAATATATTTTAAGACAGTTGGCGTATGTACTAATAAACATACTTACCAGCCTGCGTTTATATAGTTACGGAGGTCGTACTGCCTCGGACAAGCCGACGGTGAATGAGGGAACCAAACCTACAAACGATATACTGCAATGAACACGATTAACCGACTGATGGTGGGGCTAGATCTCACTGCAATGGACCAGACAATGGTAGACTATGCGGCATTCCTAAGCCAGGTCTTGCAAATAGAAAAGGTGTACTTCATCCATGTGGAGAAGAGCCTTGAGGTTCCTGGCGAGTTAATGCGAAATCTACAGTTGAACAATGTGCCTGCCGATGAGGGAATCAGGGAAATGATCATGACGAAGGTAGGACCTGTATTCTCTCAGATACCTCATATAGAAGCTGAAGTGTTGGTAGAGGAAGGTACACCTGTGAAGGAGTTGCTACACTGGGCTAAAGTCAAGCACATAGACCTGATACTGATGGGGCGTAAACTACGCATGCGTGGCACAGGCGTTCTGGCCCAGAAGTTACTCCGTACAAGTAGAATAAGCGTGCTTTTTGTGCCTGAAACATTCCAGCCAAGGCTGAATAATGTCGTGGTAAGTGTCGATTTCTCAGAGTACAGCGAGATGGCACTTGAGCGGGTACTTAAGGTTGCAGCAGCAAAACCAGATATCAATGTGATATGCCTGCATGCTTACCAGGTGCCTACTGGGTATATTACCCTGGGTATGTCCTATGAAGCTTTTGATCAACGCATGCGTGATTTCGCACAGCAGAAGTATGATCAATTGCTTACACACTTTCCGGAGCTGCGTGAGCGCGCAAAGTTGGTGCTGGTGCGACAGGAAGGCGATGACGATATTGGCGAACTGGTAGTACTGGAGGCAAAGCGCCTACGAGCAGATATGCTCGTTATGGGAGCCAAGGGTATGTCGGCAGCGGCTCTCTTTGTTCTCGGTAGCGTTACCGAAAAGATCTTGCGACACGACATGGACATCCCACTGCTGGTATTCAAGAAGCGCAATGAAGATATGGGCTTTCTGGATGCGCTTTTATCACCTTGATATTCTTCCTATCACGAAAAGCCCTGGCTTTAGAGTTTAAAGCCAGGGCTTTTTTATACTGTGTCTGTTCTATTAGGTGATCTGCTGCCGGCATACCTTAATATGATGTAAGCTATAATTCCAGCTACAAGCGAAGCGCAGAGTATAGCTAACTTTGATAACGGCAGCATAGGGGAGTCGGCAAAGGCCAGGTTGGCTATAAAGATTGACATGGTAAAGCCAACGCCACCAAGCAAGCCTACACCTATCAGCTGTAGCCAGTTGAAAGACGTAGGTTTTGCAGCTATGCCTGTAGCCGAGGCGATCCAGGAAAACATCAAAATACCGATTGGCTTACCTAGTACAAGACCAAGTATAATTCCCATTGGGAGAGCTGCATTAAGGTTTTCTACTAAGTTTGCATCTATGGCAATACCTGCGTTAGCCAAGGCAAAAATTGGCATAATGGCGAAAGCTACCCATGGGTGTAGCGCATGTTCTAACCGGTGCATGGGTGAAAGCGCCTCCTCACAATTACTTTCTATGGTGTATACTGCCCCTTGATAATCCTCATCTGTGGGATTTGTATCAGGATCAGACATTTCGGCTTGCTGGCTAATTCGCAGCTCTTCCAGCACTTCATCAGTACTTGATACAAACTCTTCCTCCGATATTTTGGAACGTCCAGGTATAGTGATAGCTAATAATATACCTGCGATAGTGGCATGTACTCCGGATTTCAGAAAGGCAACCCACATAATCACCCCAATAAGTATGTATACCCAAATATTGCGCATCCGAAGTGCGTTTCCTATCAACAAAAGGCCAAACAACAGAAAGCCAATCCATAAGCTAAGAAAGTTAACTTCAGAAGTATAGAACAAAGCAATAACCAGTACAGCGCCAATGTCATCTACTATAGCATAGGCTATCAGAAAAAGCTTTAAGGACAAAGGTGCACGGTTTCCGAGTAGGGTAAGAATGCCTAAGGCAAAGGCGATATCGGTGGCCATAGGTATGCCCCAACCTGACAGCCCTTCGTCGCCTAAGTTAAGCAGCACGAAAACACCTGCCGGAACTATCATACCTCCCAATGCAGCCATAACAGGAAATGCGGCACCTTTTATGGAGGAAAGCTCACCTACCATTGTTTCCCGCTTTATCTCCAGGCCCACCACAAAAAAGAAGATAGCCATTAGGCCATCGTTAACCCAAAGTATCGTTGCCTTGGTAAGGCCATAGTCGCCTAAGGCAATGGTAAATGGGGTAGACCAGACCTTAGCATAGCTCTCTGCCCAGGGGGAGTTAGCCCAGGCAATTGCAATAATTGTGACCACCATCAGCAAAATGCCACTAAAAGACGCTGCCCTAATGAACTCCAGGAGTGGGTACAGAATGCGATTGTATAGTTTGGGTCTGGTTGTAGTTGTTTCGCTCAATTCTGCTTCTTTTAGTTGAACATGCACATAATGACGAGCCTGGTACTTTAAAAGTTATGCTACTCCCTTTAGTGAAGCACTCTGCCTGCATAAGGCTATTCTTCCGGTTGCCTTTAAAGCTCAACTAAACAAAACAGCCACAGCTCCTCTTGAAACTGTGGCTGTTGAATATGTATTACTCCTAGACTTTTATACTACCTCTTTGTTGATGTAGCGGGAGTTGAGCACACTTAGTGCGCCCATATAGCGCAGGTTAAACCTTAAGACATCACCCACTTTGTAATTGTCGCTGTTCACTCCCAACTCCACTACAAGCATATCAGAGCTTGCTCCAATTACTGAGATATTATCGTCTTTCGGGATCAAAAATTTCGGATTGATGTCTAGCAGACCTACGTCAATGATAGCACGGTGCGACTTTTTGCCGTAAAGGCTTTCATCAATCTCAAAGCTCTCGCCGCTTGGGTTCTCTGCCAATATGCCGCTTGGCACCATTGGCTTTTCCGTTAGCTCAATTATCTCAGTCTCCAGCTCGAATACATCATCTTGCATTCCTTCAAAAGTCTCGTTGGTGAACAGGTTAAGGCCAAAGAACAATGCCTCGCCAACCCTGAAATGGTTAACACCTTTAGGAAGTATGTGGTTGAAGAGAAGCGGGATTGTGACAGATGTGCCGCCTGAAACCCAAGGGATCTCACGGTTAAATTTAGCTTCGATAATCTGCTTGTACAGGCAAAGCTGAATCAGCTTGTCTTGGGTTGGCATTACACCGTGCAAACAGTTAAAATTAGCGCCTAAGCCAATGACAGAGATCCCCGGAAGCTCGAAGACCTTCTCGTAAAAGTCAACCAGCTCTTCGCCCATAACTCCCTCGCGCAGGTCGCCCATTTCGATCATGATGATGATTTTATGCAGCTTGTCCTGGCGCACCGCTTCCTCCGAAAGCATGTTGATGATATCCAGCTCTGTCTGAAAACTCACGTCCGCATACTGGATAATATCTGGTATACTTTTCTTTGGAGCTGGCTTGATGTACACGGTCTGTACATCAGGAGCCATCGTCTTGATAGTCTTCAGGTTTGTGACGCGGGAGTCGTGCACTTCTTTTAGGCCTAGCGCCAATACTTCCTTCAGGTATAGCTCATGGCCACACAACAGCTTTGTTACGATGCCCCAGCTAATATCGTGCTCCTTAAACACCTTGTTCAGGTGATTGTAGTTATGTTGTAGCTTCTGCCGGTATAGCTTCAGAACTGCCATCTTATCTAATTAGTCTATACTCTAAATACTTGTTCGTGAAGCCTACCTTCTCATAAAGGTGGCGAGCAGGGTTCTGCGGCTCTACGTGCAAGGCTATACTACCTTGTGAGTTATCAATAGCCATTTGCACCAGCTGTTTGCCCACGCCTTTTCCGCGGGTGCTGCCGTGCACAGCCACATACACAAGTATATTTTCAGGTATATAGCCGCTCATGCCGGTGTTGTTCAGAATCAGTGCGCCTACCACTTTACCATTCTCACGGGCAACGTGCACAGCACCGCCTTTACCTTCCGCATCAGATAAAGCATAATCCATGCACTTGGCTATGTCCTGGCGCTGATCGCCATATTCATCCAGATGCTCAAAAAGGAAGTCTAATACTTCGTCGCGGTTTAGCTCTTCGTGCTGGTTTGGGGTATAGGTGTGGTAGCTGACACCGTTGTTTTCTGCCATGTCTTCTTCTTAGTTTTATCAGGATATAAAAATGTTAACGAAATATAAAGCACTAGGGAAGCCGTAAGACCGAAAAGATTAGGATCCAGGTTGTACGGCAGGGCAAAAGTTACCTTAAGCCAGGGTATATGTACGATACTGTGGGCAGAAAGTGTATTTCCTACCAGTTCACGCAGTTCAAACTCATTCATTGCCAACCAGCTTTGATTTTCCGTCGCAGGGAAATATGGCTGTATTGCTTGCGCAAGGTTTATAATGTCTGACCCAGGAGCAGGCGTAGTTAGGGTAAAAACCTGCAGCACCACCGTTACGATACCTCCTACAAGCATGGCCCAAAATGCTGCAACACTACTACGGCGCTTCCAGAACAACGCACCTATCACTGGCACGAAGAGCCCGGACACCATAAAGGCATAGGAGTAAAGCATCAGGTCGAGCACGTTGGTCATCATGGTGGCCAGCCACAGGGCAAAGGCGCCAACCAGCAAGGTTACAAGCTGCGACAAACGCAAAGCTTTAGGAGAGTCCTGATCAAACTTAAAGAAGTGGCTTAGTACATCAGTTACAATATTACCAGAGGAAGCCATCAGGCAGCTGTCTGCCGTGGAGAGTATAGCAGAAAAGTAAGCTGAAAGCATCAGTCCCATCAACCCCACAGGTAATACAGAGCGAAGAAGCATCGGTAGCCCCGTCTCCGGGTCTACTACGGCACCAGCTCCCAGTGCTTCAAACATGCCTTGTTCTGCAGCAATACGTGCTAGTATACCCAAACTAACGCCCATAAAAGCCATGATAGGCCATTCAAACAGACCGGCTATATACCAGGCTTTCTTAGCCGTTTTTTCGTCGCGGCAGGCATAAATACGTTGGTACAGCGTCATCCCCACAAACCATATAGGAATGATGGTTATGCCCCAGTTTACCATTTGCTGCCAGGTAATGTTGGTAAGGCTAAGGAAATCTGGTGGCAGGGTGGTGCGTATGGCGGCTATACTTCTGGAGGACTGGTTGCTTAAATATTCAGGATTGAAAATTTGGGAGAAACTCAGCTTCTCCATCCCACCCACAGCCAGAAATGAAACCGGTATGCCAATAAATATAAGACCGCCCATCAGGATTGCCCACTGAACGGTATCGGTATAGATCACCGCCTTTAAGCCACCCATAACCGTGTAAACCACTGCAATAATCCCCATAATTAGCAGGGCTGTGTTCAAATCGAGGTTTATGAACGTACCGCTGGCAAGTTTGGCACCAGCCAAGATTTGCGAACTAGTAAAGCCGGTATAACCGATTGCGGAAATTATGCCTGCAAGTAGCGCTACTCTGGCATTAAAGTAGTAGCCGAAAATTTGTGGGAATGTAAGGAAACTAGCAAAAGCAGGATTGCTTTTAACCTTTGGGATAAGGAAAACTGCAGCTAACCAGGCTCCAAGCAGGCCTGTAAAAAGCATCCAGGACCCTGAGAGCCCCATGGCAAACCCAAGGCCGCCGAGGCCAATTGAGAAACCTCCACCCACATCTGTTGCCACCACAGACAAGCCTATATGCCCACTGCTCATGGAGCGGCCTCCTACATAATAATCTTCAGCACCTTCGTTCTTTTTCAGGAAATAAAAACCTACGCCAAGCATAGCCAGCATATAAAGGACGAAGATGGAAAGGTCTATGTAGTGCATCTATAAGAAAAGTCTAATTTAAAGATTAAGGGCAATTAAGGGTTATACGTCAATATAATAAATAAAAAAGGAATATTGAAGGTTTAAGCACGTTAACCTAGGCTTTCGGGAGAATTGGAAGAATCTAAAGTATAATTTTTGTGCAAAAAGCTGCTAACTGCCTTCTTCATTAGCTTTGTGCTTAGTTACAGCCAAGGCACTAACTTTATTAGATGAGTTCAATTATAATATAGGTTTAGCTAAATATTGATGCAGGGCTTAGAAGCCAATATAAAAGTCGATTCAAAAGGTCAGATTAAGTGATTAAATTGTAACTCAAGTGCTGCATTACTTTATCTGTTGCAACATCTTTTTTTTCAGGGTGTAAAATAGCCTGCATGAGAGGTAATATGCGTATACTTATAGTATGATGTAAGGAAAATTTTTACCCGTTACTTACTTGCCTATGAGGATAGCCGGTTATACGTCCCTGCTCTGCGCTTGCCTCTTGCTTTTGCTTACAGAAACTGTTGCGCAGGTGCAGCTCTCCCAATCCTCCGATACGGTTTACTTTACTTCTGACCGTAAGAAAATAACCATGCCGTTCCGGCTCGTGCACAACCTTGTTATTATACCTGTACAGATAAACAATTCTCAACCACTCAACTTCATCCTCGATTCCGGTGTCCGTAACACCCTCATCACGCAGTTATACTTCTCTGATTCGCTGGACCTGAAAGAGGCAAACCGAATCAAGATAAAAGGGCTAGGGCAGGGGCATAGCCTCGAAGCCATCCATAGCACCGGCAACA